>NZ_JAMYSQ010000001.1:0-788539 GCF_040321995.1 Mesorhizobium sp. M0207 | reverse complement strand
GGGTCGGCGTGTGGGTGGGGGGGGGCCCCGGGGCCGGCGGGCCCGGGGGCCGCGGCCGTGGCCGGGGCCGCCGATCAGCGTCACCAGCGTCACCGTGAAGCCGGCGACGATGCCCGGCAACGCTTCCGGCACCAGCACCTCTCGAATAATCGTCCAGCGGTTGCCGCCCATGGCGCGTGCTGCCTCGATCAGCCCGTGGTCGACCTCGCGCAGCGACACTTCGGCGATCCGGGCATAGTAAGGCGTCGCCGCGATCGACAGCGGCACGATCGCTGCCCAGGTGCCGATCGAGGTGCCGACGATCAGCCGCGTCACCGGGATCAGCGCAACCAGCAGGATGATGAAAGGCACCGAGCGGAAGCCATTGATGACAGCGCCAAGCGTGCGGTTCACCCACAGGTTTTCGGCGATGCCGCCGCGGTCGGTGGCGACCAGCGCCAGGCCGAGCGGCAGCCCGAAAACCAGCGAGACGAGGCCGGAGGCGGCCGTCATCAGGATCGTTTCCCAGATTGAACGGACGAGAAGCTCAAACAGAACCGGCGACATGGCCAAGCACCTCCACCCGCGCTTGGCGGGCTTTCAAGAACGCGATCACCTCTGCCAGGTGAGCTTCATTGGTGCCGGCGACCGCCACGAACAGTGTCCCGACAGGCTGCTGCTGGACGTGATCGATGCCGCCATGCACGAGGCGGAACGAGCCGGGAACTGCCGAGGCAAGATCGGACAAAAGCGGGCTTCGGGCGGCCTCACCGGCCACGTCGATCCTGAGGATCGCCTCCACGCCGGCGTTCTGCGTTAGCCGGCTTGCGATCTCCGCCGGCAATTGCGGCCGGATGCCGCCGAGCAGGCTTTGTGTGATCGCCGATTTCGGGTCGGCAAAGACCGACCACACCGGCCCTTGCTCGACGATCCGCCCAGCGTCGATCACCGCGACCCGGTCGGCGATCGAGCGGATCACCTCCATCTCATGCGTGATCAGCAGGATGGTCAGGCCAAGCTGCCGGTTGATGTCCCTCAGCAAGGCAAGGATGGAGCGCGTCGTCTCCGGGTCGAGCGCCGAGGTCGCTTCGTCGGACAAAAGTAGCGCCGGGCGCGCCGCAAGCGCCCGGGCAATGCCGACACGCTGCTTCTGCCCGCCCGACAGCGACGCCGGATAGGCTTTCGCCTTCTCCGACAGCCCGACGAGCTCGAGCAGCTCGGCGGCGCGCGCCAGGCGTTCGGCCCTGGGCCGGCCTTCGATCTTGAGCGGCAGCGCTACATTGTCTTCGACGGTCTTGGCGGACAGCAGGTTGAAATGCTGGAAGATCATACCGATGCGCCGGCGCAGCGGCTGCAATTCGCGCTCGCCGAGCCGGCTGATGTCGCGGCCTTCGATGTAGACCTGTCCTGAATCCGGCCGCTCCAGGCCGTTCAGGCAGCGTATCAGCGTCGACTTGCCGGCGCCGCTGCGGCCGATGATGCCGAGGATCTCGCCCTGGCGCACGCTGAGCGACACGCCGTCCAGCGCCGCTGTCGCGCCGAAGCGGCGCTTCAGCTCGATGAGGCGCACGACATCGTTCGGTCCCGCGGAGCGGCCGCCGACGGGATGCATGACTTCGATGACCGAGGCGAAATGCTGGTTCATGAAAGTTCCTGTATTGGTGTCCCGCAAACGCGATCGCGGTCCGCGTTGAAGCGCGGACCGCTTTACCATGCCGGGCTTCGGCGCCCAGTCGAGCTCGGCATCAATAGGCGCTGATGCCGGTTCCCTTGTAGACCCGATCGAATTCGGCCTTCACCTTTTCGTTCTGATAGGAGGCGACCAATGTCTTTACCCAGGGCTGGTTTTCATTGCCGGCCTTGACCGCGATGAAATTGCGGTAGGGATTGTCGGCCACCGCCTCCTGGGCGATGCGATTCTCCGGTGTGAGGCCGCTTTTAAGCGCCCAATCCGTGTTGACTACGGCCGCGTCGAGGTCTTCCACCGAGCGCCCGACGATGCCTGCGTCCAGCTCCTTGATGACCAAGTGCTTCGGGTTTTCGGCGATGTCGGTGGTCGTCGCCAGAATGCCGGTGCCTTCCCTGAGCTTGATCAGATGTTCGCTCTGCAGGACGCGCAGTGCGCGGCCCTCATTGGACGGGTCGTTCGGCACGCCAATGACCGCGCCTTCTGGCAGGTCGGCAATCTTCGCGTACTTCTTGGAATAAAGGCCGATCGGCCAGACCCCGGTATAGCCGACCGGGACGATGTGATAGCCCTGCGTCTTGATCTGGTTGTCGAGATAGGGCTTGTGCTGGAAGGCGTTGGCGTCGATTTCGCCACGCTCGAGCGCTTCATTCGGCTGGGTATAGTCGTTGAACACCACGGTCTCGATTGTCAGGCCCCTCTCCGCCGCCTGGGCGGTGACGACGCGCCAGACGTCCTCGTCCTCGCCGCTCATGATACCGACCTTGACCGCCGTCTTGTCCTCGGCGAGCGACGGCGCAGCAAGGCCGACAATCGCAACCGCCGACGCGAAAAGTACAGCCAGACCGGCGCGCCGGCTTATACTTGCGGAGAGAAATGAGAGCAAAGTGTTGGTGTTCCCAGACATGATCTATCCCGTCGGTTCTGAAGTCGTTGCGGCCAGGCGGAGTGCCAAGCCTTGCCGGCATCATCGGGAATGCTGACCGTCGGATCAAAGCACCGTATTTCCCGCGAAATGCGAAGCCAGGAATATTCTCTCAAAGTTTCGGGCCTGGCGAGCACAGGGCGTGCTGGGATCATGTGTTCTAAGCCAATGCTGGTTCAGAAATTGTCCGGACGTCGTCTCCGCTATGAGGCCCGCCGTGCTTCGAAACGGCGGGCCTTTCTGCGTCCGAATGCCCAACACGGGCAGCAGTGTGGGATGTCGACAATGCTAGACGCGCCGCATGTCCCTTCAAAGCGACGCGCTTGCTCACTGGATGACCTTCACGATCCTGCGTGTGCCTGGATCGACCAGGACGGTCTGGTTGTCGACGACGACGTAGCGGTATTTGACGTTGGGGACTTCATGAAGCTCGACGGTATCGGGCAGGGTCGAGCCGACATTGAGCTCCACGCCGGGGAGCTGGACGGACGCCAGAGGCTGCTTTTTCACATACTCGCGTACGATCGTCTCCTGCTGCGGTTCGATGACCACATCCTGGGCGGCAGCGGCGCCGACACCCGCAAGCAGCAAAAACCCAGCCGCGGCTGCGGAAAGATGCATTCTCATGATTGTCTCCTTTCCTCGTGAGCCACCTCTGCGCTGCGCCGCGTCATGCCGTTCGCAGCGGGGTCGCTATAGGCCGGTAACGTCATCAGGTGGAGCTTGTTCCGCCACTCGGATCGCTTGCCGTTTCCTTCCATTAGTTTGGAACAAAGTTTTTTAAACGCAGTTTTGCGGGGTGAAGGGACGCATTTTCCAAGGAGATCTCTCATGAAAGGCGTTCTGATCACCAGCATGTTAGCAATCAGCGTCAGCTGCGGGGCCGCACTTGCCCAGACGCAGCAGTCGACCGACGATCAGTCCGGCGCCAATTGTGCAGCCGGCACTGCCAATTGCCAGAACGGCGCCAAGATGGGCGAGCAGGCTCAGGGCAAGGCCGGCGCCACCACTGATCAACAGGCGCAGGGCAAACCGAAGCTGAAGACCGGCGAGCAGGCTCAGGGCAAGGCTGGCGCTACGACTGAGCAGCAGGCCACGGGCAACACGAAGATGAAGACTGAAGAGCAGGCCCAAGGCAAGGCTGGCGCCACGACTGACCAGCAGGCCACGGGCAACACGAAGATGAAGACCGAGGAGCAAGCCCAGGGCAAGGCTGGAACCACCACCACCGAGCAGGCTCAGGGCAGCTCCAAGATGCAGACCGAAGAGCAGGCTCAGGGTAAGGCTGGGACCACGACCACAAACCAGGCTCAGAGCAATACTTCTACCCAGCAGGACCAGAGTTCGACCGCTTCCATCAGCAATGTGACCGTTGAGCAGAAGACAGAGATCACTCAGGTCATCAAGGAGACGAACGTCCAACCCGTTTCCAACGTCGATTTCGACATCTCCGTCGGTGTCGAGGTCCCGCGAAAGAAGGTCCGGCTGCATCGCCTGCCGGCGCGCATCGTCAAGATCGTTCCGGCTTACGAAGGCTATGAGTATTTCGTGCTCGCCGACGGCCGGATCGTCATCGTCGACCCGAATACCTACAAGATCGTGATTATCCTGACCTAGTCGTGGCCAGACGGTCTACCGTGGGTTGATTCACCAAAAAAGCCCGCCGCCCGAGCTGCGCGGCGGGCTTTTCCGTACCCAGCTCCAGCGTCTGCAAATCGCAAATCAAGGTCCGTCCTCGGGGCGAGGAGTGAGCACGGTATGATCGATGGTGTCGGGCAGGCAGGGACTGGGCAGGCAGCTTGTTCGGACTGACGCGGTGGTCATGGCATCGATATCCGTAACCAGCACCATTCTCGCGTAGTGCCGCGGCCACAGCGGCTCTCCAAACAGGACGAAGACGCCGCCAATCATCAAGGCCAGCAACATGAGTGCCGTAACATTTGCAAATATCTCGCCGTAGCGCATGAAGGCAGCCTGTCCCGTTCGGAAAGCGATTTCAGCCTGTGACAGCGGCGACCAGGACGGCGCCGAAAGCCGGCGCTACTATCCTTGACGCCCCGCGAACGCCGCCTTCCATTGGATCCTCCCCGAACAAGCCGGGTAAATAACGGCACTCTCGGTGCTTTGTTCCCGGCCGTGTGGCCGGACGACAGCCGCGTCACACAGGCCGTGTGTGGGGCGGCCTTTCGTTTGCAAAAGGCACTCTTCGCTCTCATTGATGTGCGGCAGCGAGGTCCTTGACGTGACGTTCGTGCATTTGCAGCACCGGCAGCGTCTTCTTGGCAAACTCCTTCATCGCCGGATCGTCGCCGGAATTCGCGTAAGCGGAAAACAGCGCCACCGCTTCCTTATGCGCCTGGGTCTGCATGTCGATATATTTTGATTGGAAACTGTCCCCGCTGGCCTCCTTGAGTTGGTCGAGCAGCGCTTGGTGCTTGGTGTCCAGCGACGGGCCGGCCGGCGCGGTGGCCGAAGTCGTCTGCCCCTTGCTGAGCGCCGCCTTGAAGTCCTCGCCGGCCTTGGTATGGTCTGTGACCATTTGCGCCGCGAAGGCCTTCACATCGTCAGCCGTCGCCTGCGTCTGCGCAAGTCGGCTCGATTCGATTTCAAATGTATTGGCGATGGGCACGGTCTTGACGAATGTCGCGGTGTCAACCTTGCTCATGGTGTCGGTCGTCAGCGGCGTCAGCGTCGCCGATTGGGCAAAAACAGCCAAAGGCGCGCCGGCCATCATCGCTGCCGCAGTGATGGATAGAAGCGTTTTCATGGGGGTTCTCCGAGGCTGATGTCATCCCTCCGATGGCTCAACGCGGAAGCTGCGACGAGGTTGCCTGGTCGCAGTGGCCACAGCCGCCGCGAGCCAAACAAATGATTTAAATAAAACACGCCGGCTGGGTCCTGCAAAGTGCAACGCAACCCGTAGGACCGTACGGAATCGTACAAGCTCTTTCGCTTTGCCGCAGTCTTGCTATCGTCTGCCGGGACAGATGGGTGGAGGCTTCCGTGGGGCAGATCAAGTCGCCGCTTGGAATCGGTATTGATACCGACAAAGCCGTTCATATCGTCATGGCCGACTACAATTCGGGCGACATTCTCTCGACCACTGTCGTCATAGCCGATTTGCGCAAACGCTTTCCCTGGTTCCGGCAAACCGACGAGGAACTGGTTGGCTTCATCGTTCGGGCGCTGGACGGTCGGGAGATCGCGGTCAGCTTCGACCACCGCTGCCGTTAGACGGCCGATTTTCATCACCAACGAGGCCGCGGAGCGTACGCTCCGCAGCCTCACCACAGACTATGATAAACCGGGCGCTTACTTGCCGCAGTGGTTGTCGTTCACCGTCGGCGCCATCGTGCCCGGAGACTTGCCGGTCGCGTCGGGCAGAGCCCCCTGCGGGCCTGGTGGGCAATTCCGGTCGGCATTCGAATTCGTCGTTGAGAAATCGCGAATGCTGTTGGTGATGGTCGAATCCGTGCCGGTGTCAGGGCCGCCATTATCCGGGACTACTATCGTCCGCCCGCTGCCGTCGGCAGCGGCTCCGGAGGGATCGCCGACGTTCTGGGCCATCGCTGACGTGGCCAGACCGATCGTAAGCGCCGAAGCTGCGAGAATTTTCGTGAGCATGATGCTTCTCCTTTTTACGAGGGTCGTCGCGTTGCGACTACGAAAACAACCGTTCGGGCGGGCGAAGGTTCCGACAAATTCCCCATGAATTTCAGCATGTTCTTGGGTGTTCAAGGCGGCCGCCATGCCATTCTCCGCGGGCATGCATCTGTGGACTTTTCTGACGGCCCGGCCCGGCATTCTGCTCGCCGCATGAGCGTACGCCTTACCGTCCCGCCGGAACAGGAATGCTCCTTGTGAGTTCATACCTTTGTACAATGCGACGCGCTGATGCGAATGGCGGCAGCGCAAACAAGGAGAGCAGACATCATGGGCCTTGGAACCATTCTCATCATCATCTTGGTCCTTGCCTTGCTTGGCGGCTTCAGCGGCTTGGGCGGCGGACCGTTCTATGGCACCGGCTATTACGGTGGTGGCGGCCTCGGCTTGGTGCTGCTTATCGTCATTATCCTGGTCCTGCTTGGGCGCATTTGATGCATGTCGTGCAAAAGTGTGCAGCGGTTTTGTGATAACGACATGCATAAAACAGGAAGTAAGCGCGTCGCATGAGGCCGGCCAAACGCGACACGCGTTAGTGTCACGCTCGCGACAAAAACGCCTGCCGCTTGGTAATTAGCGCCGGGCGTTTTTGTCGTGAAAAGACTAGATTTCCAAGATCCTTGGCAAACCGGGACCCTGGCTAGAAAGGGCGACTCGGTGCCGAACCTTTCGGCGCCGAGGACGCCACCATAGCAGCAGCTTATTGTTGGCGATCGGCGGCCAGCGCTTCTTTCAGATCGGCGTTGAGCACACCCTCGTTGAACAGCGACATGATACGGGCTGCCAACCGCTCGCGGACAGGACTGTCGTCCGCAACACCCAACTCGCGGCAGCAGTCGTCGAGCGCTTTTCTCAGCACGCTCAGTTCGGCTGGAGTTGCTGCACCTTGCATCGGCATGCCATCCTCCCTTGAAAAGGGCGAAAGCGCGAAGCGTCTTTCAAGCGTCCACTCGCCGTGCCTGTGTGGACGACTCCAATTCAATTAGCGCCGCTCTCGTCCAAACTCAATGTACGGAAATTACCAAGCAGACAGTTTGGGAACGACTGCCTTGCA
Organism: Mesorhizobium sp. M0207; assembly: GCF_040321995.1. Classification (NCBI taxonomy): domain Bacteria; kingdom Pseudomonadati; phylum Pseudomonadota; class Alphaproteobacteria; order Hyphomicrobiales; family Phyllobacteriaceae; genus Mesorhizobium; species Mesorhizobium sp. M0207. Next base: position 781,231 of record NZ_JAMYSQ010000001.1, on the reverse strand, counting down.
CCTGCATTGTTGCTGCGATCCAACCCACCCCTCATTTGGATCACTGGGCGTAGCCCACGACGCCCGAATGGAGCCCGTTGCATCCCTCGCGACGGGCTCTTTTCGAGCCCGGCGATCTCAATTGTCGTTTTCGTACCAAACCGACTTTGGTACGTTTCCAACTCTAACTTTCAGTCGGATGTTTTCGTAGGCAAGCGGCAGGAGAAACTGCCGTGCATCGATTCATTTTTTTATTTAGTAGGCTCCATACCTTTCAGTGCTTATATAAGCGTTATCGTCCGCAGGTTATACCGGGCGCGGACGGCTGGGAGATAAAAAGGCTCTTGCCCTAGTTTGGGCCCAGCTATGTCTGATCCAGCAAATTCCAATAAAAATCCGTACAAAAACAAGCTGTTGCGCCGAATGAGCGCCGGCGATTTCGCATCTCTCGAGCCGCACATCGAGCGCTGTTCGCTGGAGTTACGGCAATCGCTCGAAGTGTCCGGATCGCCGATCGAGGCCATTTATTTCCTTGAGGACGGCATCGGTTCGGTGGTTGCGAAAATGCCGAACGGCAGCGATGCGGAAGTTGGCCTTGTCGGCTTGGAAGGTATGACCGGCTCGGCCCTGATAATGGGCGACGACCGTACGGTCCATGATTGCTATGTGCAGCTGGCGGGAGAAGCTGCCAGGATCGACGCCGAGCCGTTCAAGGCGGCGCTGACGCAAAGCCCGACGCTGCGGCTGTTCTTGCTGCGCTACGTGCAATATCTGCATGTCCAGACTGGCTATACCGCGCTGGTCAACGCGCGATCGAAACTTGAAGACCGGCTGGCGCGCTGGCTTCTCATGTGTGACGATCGGGTGGATGGCGGCCGGCTGACGATCACGCACGAATTCCTGTCGATCATGCTTGGCGTAAGGCGCCCGGGTGTAACGGTCGCGCTGCAGCTGCTCGAGGGGCGAGGGCTCATCCGGTCCCGCCGCGGCGAAATTATCATCCGCGATCGCGATGGTCTCGTCGCACTGGCGGATGGCGGCTACGGCTTGGCCGAGGCCGAATATACCCGCCTGGTCGAGCATATCGGCGAGCGCTGACGGCGCTTTTCTGGCCGATTGCTGCCGCAGGTCGAAGGCCCCTGCGACACCACACGGCGGGTCGGAAAAATTTTCAAAGCTGCCGGACCGTCAGGGAACTTGTTTCCTGTCGGAGGGTTATCGGACGCCTCCACTTTGCGAGGCGGCACCAACCATTCGGGAGAGGATCATGGCGACTACAAAAAAGGCCGCGAAGGCGGCAAGCAAGGGCCTTGAGGATCTGTTCCTCGACGGGCTCAAAGACCTCTACTACGCCGAGAAGAAGATATTGAAAGCACTGCCCAAAATGGCCAAGGGCGCGGAGTCGGAAGAAGTGACCGCCGCCTTCGAGAAACACCGCATGGAAACCGAAGGACATGTCGACCGCCTCGAGGAGGTGTTCGACAAATTCGGCAAGCCGGCCCGCGGCAAAACCTGTCCGGCCATTGACGGCATCATCGAAGAGGGCTCGGAAATGCTCGAGGAGTATAGTGGTGCTCCTGCACTCGACGCCGGACTTGTCGGCGCAGCGCAGTCTGTCGAACATTACGAGATCGCTCGCTACGGCACTTTGATCGCGTGGGCGGAAGAACTTGGCAAGAGCGACGTTGTCGAGCTGCTCAGGGCAACTCTCAAGGAAGAGGTCGCGACCGACGAAGCGCTTTCCAAGCTCGGCGAAAGCGGCGTCAACGAACGCGCCATGCAGGAAGCTGCCTGATTTCAAAACCGCAACCGAGCCTTGGTTGCCAAGGCTCGGTTGGCCGCGGCGAACCGGTGAAATTCTGCATTGGTCCGTCATGAACGGGCAGCAAGCGCCTTGAAGCGGTGCCTCGGATCGGACTTACTCGATCTGCTCGAACGTGCATTGCCGCGGTTCCTTGTCCGGCCGCCAGCGCAACAGCTTGGTTCCGTGCCGGAACCGGTCGCCTGTCACATGGTCGAACCGAACCTCGACCACCAGTTCAGGCTTTATCGGTTCCCATTGTCCGCTCCGCTCCGTGCTCCAGCGGCTTGGTCCGCCCGGCGCCTTGCCGGTGAAACCTGGTTTGGCCCGCAGTTTTTCCAGCCGTCTGGTCAGCGCCGCCCTGTCGTCCTTGCCGATGGTCGAGGTGAATCCGACATGATCCAGCCTGCCTTCGTTATTGTAGAGGCCGAGCAGCAGAGATCCGACTTCGTTGCTGCCGGCGAGATAGCGAAAGCCGCCGACCACGCAATCCGCAGTGCGCAGCCGCTTGACCTTGACCATGGCGCGCTCGCCGGGCCGGTATGGCCCGGCGATCAGTTTTGCAACAACACCGTCGGTCGAGCCGTGGCCGGCGCCCTGCAGCCAGCGCTCGGCGGTGGCGGCGTCGTGCGTATATTTGGACAGGTGCAGTTGGGGCCGTGCCGCCGACGCGACAAAGGCCCCAATCGCCTGCCTCCTGGTGGTGAGAGGCTCTTCGATGATGATCCTGCCGCCGGGCTCGGCCAGCATATCGAACAGGATCAGCATGGCGGGCGTCTCGAGGCTCAACTTGCGGATCCTGCTTTCGGCGGGATGAAGGCGCATTTGCAGGGCCTCGAACGAGGACGATCCGTCGACCTCGATGACAATCTCGCCGTCGGCAACAAACCGTCGCGAGCTCACATCGCGCAGCACCGCGACCAGTTCGGGAAAATAGCGGCCAAGCGGCTTGCCCGATTTTGCACGCAGATCGACGGCATCGTCGCCCTTGAACACGAGGCAGCGAAACCCGTCCCATTTCGGCTCGTATTGCCAAAGCCCGTCGCCGCCAGGGATTGCATCGGCGGCTTTGGCTTCCATCGGACGAAGGTCGAGCGGCAACGGAAATGCGGTCATGGCTGGTCCGCGCCGCCGCTACGGCATTCGCTACCGCCGTCGGCCATTCCTCTGTGCCCCGCTCTGCCGTCTCGACACCTTGCGGCCGGTTTGCTCGGGCGAAGGCGACAGCGGATCAACCTCGTCGGTCCCGCCGATCTCCTTGGTGATGCGATAGGCCAGATAAGCGACGGCTCCGGCAAGCAGCAAGCGCACCATGACTGCAAATCCTTCGTTGGTGTGAACCCACCAACCCGCAGGCCGAAGGTTTTGTTCCGCCGCTGCCCATCGCCGGGGTGAATCGTCGGCGGCGCAACCAAAATCCAAGCGCATCGTTTGTTGCTTATCGACGAAAAGAATTTGCGATGAAGACGCTCTTGCCCTTGTTCGCTTTGACCATGGCGCTATTCCTGGCCAGCAGCGCTTGGCCTGACGGGTGACCGCGATGCTCCTCGTTGTTCCGGTCTGGCAGGACATCGCGGCACGACTGCTTCTGACCGCGCTCGCCGGCCTGTTGATAGGCCTCAACCGCGAGGCGCGCGGGCACGCGGCGGGGCTACGCACCACCGTGCTGGTCGGATTGGCCGCCGCCATCACAATGATCCAGGCCAGTATTCTGCTCGAGACCGTTGGCAAGCACCCGGATTCGTTTGCATCGATGGACGTCTTGCGCTTTCCGCTGGGCGTGTTGACCGGCGTCGGCTTTATCGGCGGTGGCGCCATTCTTCGCCGCGGCAATCTTGTCAGCGGCGTCACCACGGCGGCCACGTTGTGGGTGATGACGGCGATCGGATTGGCTTTCGGTGGTGGCCAATACGGCTTGGGCGCGGCCGGCACGGCGCTGACGCTGGCCACGTTGCTGGTCCTGAAATGGGTGGACCTTCGAATGTCGCGCGAACACCATGCCCAGTTGGCACTGACCTGGAAGGCCGCAGCCCGACAGGAACTCGATACGATGATCGGGCCGCTTGGCTACCGGGCACGCCTCGTCGCGATAGAGAGGCGCCCGGATCTCAAAGACCCTGTTTTCTCGTTCGAGATCAGTTGGAGGCGGCCGGACACTGGGGCACCGCCAATGGATCTGCTGGAATCGGTGGGCGAGCATTGCGAGATCCAGAAGTTTGATCTCCTCAGCGAACCTGCCCGCTAGAGCGGTTCATCGTTTCACGGAAACGCCGAAACGCTCTATCTCTTTGTTTCTGCGCAATCCCGGACGGAAAACCGTTTCACACTTTTCCTGGAATTGCTCTAGCGGCTCGCAACGATCGCGGCCTGAATCAGGCCATAGCTTCTCCACACCCCTTTCGATACCTATCTGTCGAGGCAGGACTCAAGGAGCAAGCAAAAGACCGTGGCACAGCGATCGGGAAGTGCTGATCTCCCACTTCACGGCGGGCGCGTACCGAAATGGCTCGGCGACCGCATGACGCGGCTTGGCGCGGTCATGTGCGAGGCGATCATCCACCATTACGGCCGCGATGAATTGCTGCGCCGGCTGGCGCATCCGTTCTGGTTCCAGTCTTTTGGCGCCGTGATGGGGATGGACTGGCATTCCTCCGGCATCACCACCAGCGTCGTCGGAGCGTTGAAGCGCGGTCTGTCGCCGCTCTCCGGCGAACTCGGCATCCACGTTTGCGGCGGCCGCGGCGCGCATTCGCGCAAGACCCCGCACGAGCTTGCCCTGATCGGCGAGCGTGTCGGCCTCGACGGGCAAGGCCTCGCGACTGCCAGCCGGCTTGTCGCCAAGGTGGACAGCGCCGCGGTCCAGGACGGTTTCGATCTCTATCTGCACGGCTTTATCGTCACCGACGACGGCAACTGGGTGGTGGTGCAGCAGGGCATGAACGGCGACAGCAAGGTGGCGCGCCGCTATCACTGGCTGTCCGAAGGCCTGAAGAGCTTTGTCGACCAGCCGCATGCTGCCATCGAGGGCGCCAATCAGGGCGAGATCGTCAACCTGACCGACCGCCGCGCCGAAGCGTCGCGCCAGGGACAACTGGACCTTCTGCACGGCCTTGGACCGGATCGCATCGTGAGGGAGCTTGCCGCTTTGGAGCGGGGTTCGGCGCCAGCGCCGGAGCCGGCACAAAAGCTGCTGCCGCATCTGGTGATGCCGGCGCACCACGATGTGCGCGAAAGCGATGTCGTCATGCGCCGCCTGCACGGCAACATCGCCGCGGCGGCCGAGCGCGGCCCGACAGATTTCGCCGGGCTTCTCCTCGTGCCCAATGTCGGCGCGCGCACGGTGCGGGCGCTGGCGCTCGTCGCCGAAGTCGTGCATGGCGCGCCGTGCCGTTTTTCCGATCCAGGCCGTTTCTCGCTGGCGCACGGCGGTAAGGACAGGCACCCGTTCCCCGTGCCGCTGAAGGTCTATGACGAGACGATCGGCGTGCTGAAGTCGGCTGTCCAGAAGGCCAGGCTCGGCCGTGACGAAGAGATCGGCGCGTTGCGGCGGCTGGACGACCAGTCGAGGCAGGTCGAGCGCTATGTCACCGGCCCAAGCCTGAAGGAAATAGTCGCCGGGGAGTTCGAGCAATCGCATCTGCTCGGCGGCCGCAGCGTCTTCGGTTGGGAGGTCGTACCCGAAACGGCCGCAGTCAAATCAACGAAGTGATCGGCTCGGATCAAGCCTCCAAGTCGATCAGGGCGACGCCGAGTTCGGGACGGTGCCTGCGGCGCAGATGGCCAGGCGTCTCCACCAATGTGACCTCGAGCGTCGGCCGCACGATGCCGTCCAGCAGATGACCGCCCCTCGTGGTGCCGTCACTCAATCCAAGGACTGCGTGGACGTGCAAGCTGGGCCTGCCGTCGTCGCCGATGGCAACATCGCCGATCGCGCTCAGCACTTCACACTGTTCCCGGACGGGGATTTTCCGGTAGGTCCTTTCTCCAGGGTCGAACCAGCCGACGGTTGCACTTTCGAAAGCGCCGAGCGCGGTCAGCGACGCGCCGCCGACGCCACGGTCGACCGCAAATGACGTCAGCTGCGCAAACGCCTCTTCGCCGGGATCAAGCACAACGACGAACGTTCTCTGTCCGGCGCTTTCGGCGACAAGCTGTGATTTCATGATCTTGCTCCAGCCGTGAGGAATTCAAATCCACCAAACCAGCAATGCCAGCAAGACGAGACCCACCAGGCCGCCGATGAAAATGATCCGGCGCGCCCGCGTCCGCAGGATGATCTCGCCCTGCCGCGCCTGCTCCGCCGAAAAGACAGGACCATTCTTGTCCCGGTCGCTGCTCATCCATCGTCTCCTTCCGGGGCATTATTCGGCATTGAATGGATCTGGCGCCCGATAGAACACAATCTCGTTCGGCGGATGAGGTTCCACGGCGGGGCGCCGTTGCAGCTATTCCTTTGGCGCGGTGGCGGGCGCGGTATAGCGGCGGCGCACTGCGTCCAGGATGTGGTTGCGGCTCTCCTGCGCCGAAAGTGTGCCGTCTTTCTCCGCTTCGGCGGTTTCGCGCGCCAGTTCCTTGTCCCTGATCTGGTGGCGAAACCATTCGGAATAGTCGCCGGCGCGCAGATGATGTTCCCAGGTCCTGTCGTCGATGCCCTCGGCGATCTGGGCGAAAATCATCAGATTATGGGCGCGGAGGTTCATCGCATTGTCGGGGCCGCGGAAATAGAAGCTGCCCTTCTCGTCCAGCTGGCCCTCGGCATATTTGCGGCTGTGGCGCTTGAGCGACTGCCGCGGTTCGATCGGCTCGACCATGGCAGGTTTCTTGCGCGCCTGCGGCCGCCAGAACAGCACGCGCTCGTCTTTTGGAGAGTTCAGGTCCTTGTCCTTTGGCGGTTCGGTGCCGGTCTCGTGACAGAACGTCTTGATGACCTTTTTCGCCTTGGGGCCGAGTGCGATGACGGCGGTGACCAGCCGCAATGCCTCGGTTGAGATCGCGTCCGGATGAACCGTGATCAGGATCGTGCCCGGCAATTCCATGGCCAGCACCATTGGCGTGTCGTCGCGCCGCTTCGGCAAGAGGTGATGCGCCTCGTCGATGATCAGCCAGTGTGGTCGTGCCGTGCGGAAGCGAACACCGCCAAGGCCCGGCAGCAGGTCGGCAAAGAAGTCCGGCCGCTCGTTAACGCGCAGCGCCAGGCCATTGACGACCAGATTGTTGTCCGGCTTCCCCAGGAGATCGAGCAGTTGCGTCTTCGTCGGCGCGTTCGAGCCGTCGCCCAGCCGGACGGCGCCTTCGAGGCCATCGTAGTCGCCTTCCGGATCGAAGATGCAGAACTGGAACTTTCTCTCGACGAAGCGCTCCGTCAGTGCGGTCGCCAGGGTCGATTTGCCGATGCCGGAGCTGCCGGCGATCAGCACCGTATCGGTTGGCGACAGATACACCTCCTTGCCATTCTCCGAGCCAAGCACAATGCCGTCGCGGCTCGGCACAAGCTCGCGATCGCGCTCCACCACCTTGGCGATCAGTTCCTCGACGCCTTTTCCGCGCGCGCCGCGTGTCACGAGATCCGCCGTATCCTTGACTGCCGGCAGTGCGTTGTCGACGGCGACGCTGAAGCCGCAGGCGCGCAGGAAGGCGTGGTCGTTTTCGGCGTCGCCGACACCGACGACGTTGTGCGGCGACAGTCTGAGGTCCTGAAGCGCAGCTGTCAGCCCGGTCGCCTTGTTGATGCCGCTGGGCAGGATCATCACCGCGCCCTTGTTGAAGATGATTTCCAGCTCCAGCCCCAATTTCTTGATGACCTCGAGCGCGGTAGCCTGATGCGGTTCCCAGGTTGCGACGATCGAGCGTCCGACCGAAAGCGGTTTGACACCGCGTTTCCTGAGTTTGGCGATGAACTCGGGGGCGGGCGGCGGAGATATCGTCCGCTCCTCCTCGCTGGCCGGCGTGTAGATCAGCGCCCCGTTTTCCGCGACCACCTTGTCGAAGATCGCGACTTCGGGAAAGACACGTTTCAGGTCGGGCAGCTCGCGCCCGGTGACGAGAATGAGTTTGCGGCCGCTCTTCTTGAAGCGTTCAAGCGCCGCAAGCGTCTTCTTGGCAACGACCCCTTCATGCGCCAGCGTGCCGTCATAGTCAGTGGCCAGGGCAATGAAATACATGCCGTCAGTAGCCGCCCACGATCGGCAATATCTCGCCGGTGATGTAGCTCGAGCAGTGCGGCGAGGCGAGGAACACGTAGGCCGGCGCGATCTCCTCCGGCTGGGCCGGCCGTTTCATCGGCGTGTCAGCGCCAAATTTCGAAACATCGCCGGCTTCCTTGTCCGAGGGGTTGAGCGGCGTCCAAACCGGGCCTGGCGCCACGGCGTTGACCCTTATGCCCTTCTCGACAAGGTTGCCTGAGAGCGCGCGGGTGAAGGCATGAATGCCGCCCTTGGTCATGGAGTAATCGACCAGTTGCTTCGAGCCCTCGATGCCGGTCACTGAACCGGTGTTGATGATCGCCGAACCGGGTTTCATGTGCGGCACGGCCTCCTGCGCCATGTGGAAATAGCCGTAGAGGTTGGTCTTCAGCGTCGTGTCGAAATGCTCCTCGGTCAGCTCGCTGAAATCGCTGGAGTGGATCTGGAAGGCGGCGTTGTTGACCAGCACGTCGATCCGCCCAAACTCCTGCACGATCTCAGCCACCGCGTTGTGGCAGTGGTTGCGTTCGCTGACGTCGGCCTTGATCAGGATGCAGCGCCGGCCTTCCGCTTCGACGGCCCTTTTGGTATCTTTGGCGTCCCTATCCTCCGAGAGATAGACGATCGCCACATCGGCGCCCTCACGCGCATAGAGCACGGCCACCGCACGGCCGATGCCTGAATCGCCGCCGGTAATGACGGCCACTTTGCCGTCGAGCTTTTTCGATCCGATATAGTACGGCGCATCGTAAAGCGGCGCCGGCTCGATCGCCCATTCATGCCCCGGCTTCGGCTGGTGCTGCTCGGGGAAGGGCGGCTCGGGATATTTGCGGGCACCGGCCTGCATGGCGCCTTTTTGCCTGCCATTGGATTTGGACTTGTCCTTCTCGTCGATCCGGCGCTGGATGTGCCGTTGCTTGGCGGCCTCGCCGGCGATTTCCGATTTCATCTGCATGGTCATCTCCCTGGCTTGAAACCCAACAACGCATGTCCGGCGAAAAGGTTTATGCGACCACGTCATTCCTTGAGCCCGGCGACACGCTCCAGCAGCGGCCGTTGCAGCAGCGGCAGATGGCCGACGACGCTGAAGGCCGCGTTCCTGACGCCTTGCATGATGCCGTTGTCCGATTGGGCCAGCGACAGGATGCGCTCGCTGAGCGTGATCCACCGTTGCCCTACCGGGTGGCGTTCGCTTGTGTAGCCGGCAAGCGTGCCGTCGACGAAACGCCTGGCGAATGACGCGGCGTCCTCGATGCCGAGATTCATGCCGCGCGCGCCCAGCGGCGAATGCACATGCGCGGCATCGCCTCCCAGGAAGGCGCATGCGGTTTGATAGCGCGGCGCCTGTCGTACCGGAATATGGAAGCGGTCGGTCCGCAACAACCGCGTGATCCGGTAATTGCCGGGGATGCGCGCCAGCGCATCCTCGGTGTTGGAGACCGCGCGATAGCGCTTCTCGCCGATCGGGATGATGAAACCGACGTCACCGTCCCTGTGGAGAAACGCGTGGGCGGCCATCGGCTCATAGGGCCAATCGTCGATGTCGGCGTCGGCAATGCTCCATTGCCGCCGATGCGTGTAGCCATCGAAGCCGATGCCGATGGCATCACGCACCGTGCTTTGCGCACCGTCGGCTCCGAAGACAAGGTCGAAACTTGCCTCGTCACGGCCGTCTGGCGCCTCGATCCGCACCTCGACCCGGCCTTTGTGCTCGGCCATGCCGATAAATGTGCTTCGCCACTCGACGTCGACGCCGAATCCCTTGAGCGTGTCGGTCATCAGCGATTCGGTGTCGCGCTGCGGCAATGACAGCAGAAAATTATGGCGGTGCGGCAGGATCGAGAAATCGATCTCGCCGAGCGCTCGTCCTTCGAAGTAGAAACGGGCTCGGCGAATTTTCAATCCTTCGGCGAGCAACCGGCCAGCGACTTTGGACGGTTCAAGGATGTCGAGGCTGTGCGAACTGATGCCGACCGCCTTGGCGAGCGGCGTCGGGCCTTCCTTGCGGTCGATGATGCGAGGTGCAATGCCGCGCCTTGCCAGTTCGACTGCCGCCGTCAGCCCGGTCGGGCCGGCGCCGACGATCAGGATGGAAGCGTCCCGCGAAGCCGTCATCGTCGGGCGTCAGCTTTTTGGCAGTGCGTAGGCAATGATGGCGTCGCCGATCCTGGTCTCTCCATGAAATGGTGGCCGCCGGGTGCAAGGGTCGCCAGCCAGGTCAGGACGTAAAGCCATACACCGGCGGCATTGCCGGCAAGCAGCAGGCTGCCGGCGGCCAGCAGGGCGATCCCGGCGGGCAGGTAATACCAGGATCCGCCCAGCGCGATCAGCCAGGCACCGCCCCCTCCGATCAGCAGGCCGAGGATCGTCAGCAGCGCGCCGACGAACATCGTCCACCAGAAGGCAACGCCGGACCGGCGAATAGGATGGGGGTGGGGGATGGTCATGATCATGATGCTTATCCGGGTGAAACAGAACGTGACCTCATCCGAACGTATGGAGGGTTCGATGGTTTCCGATCAGCCCGACCAGATGGGCCAGGGCGGGGTAACCATTCTGTGATCTCCGCTGCCCCAGCCGGAACTTACCCACGCAGCCGCAGTTAGGGGTTTTGGGGGGTGAATACGGTTTGCTGGATGCGAAATCGGCGAGGGAATGCCGCAGGTCTTTTCAAGGAGCGCCAACGGCATTTCACGTTTCGCTCTGTGGGGCGCGTGTTTCATGGCGATCTTTGCGGCTCTCGGCGGCACCGCCATCCTGCGTTCGGACTTCGTCACCGGCGTTGGCCGGCCGTTGGCGCAACCAGTGCCGTTCAGCCACAGGCACCATGTCGGCGAGCTTGGCCTCGATTGCCGTTATTGCCATAGCGGCGTCGAGACTTCGTCATCGGCGGGTCTGCCGGCGACCGAGGTGTGCATGACCTGCCATTCGCAGCTGTTCACCAACGCGGACATGCTGGCGCCGATACGGGCAAGCCTTGCTTCCGGGCAGCCATTGCAGTGGCAGCGGGTGAACGGTGTCCCCGACTTCGTCTATTTCAATCATTCGATCCATATCGCTAAAGGCGTCGCCTGCGAGACGTGCCATGGCGAGGTCGACGACATGATCGGACAATAGGCCGAAGCGGCGCACCTCGTGATGCCTTGCCTGCGCTCGGACCGGCCTCATACGGCCCGCTTTTGCCCGGCCGCCAGCGCAGAAATCTTTTGACCGTGGCCGTTGAGTTGCCGGGCCTCGTCCTCGGCTGCGTCTTCAAGCTTGGCGACGAGCAGGTCCTTGAGGTCGCCGACCTCTTCCTCGATGTCTTCGATGGGTACGCCGGCATCGGCAGCCTCTTCCTTGCATTCCCTGGCGAGGATTTCCGCCTCCCTTTCAAGCTTGATCGGAGGCGGCGGCACATGAACGTTTTCGTGGATCCAGTCCTGCAAGAATTCTATCGCACTATCACTCATGACGCTCACCTATAGCGGCAACCTGTAGTGCACATTAACGTACGTGCTGCAAAATGGATGCTTGGCAACGCCGGATTTCGAATAGCGATACTTGATGATAGCGTGATCGCCCTAAGGGCTAGAGCTTCTGCAGCCAAATGGGATTATCGGCGTCGCGGAAATGCGGCTAGCCAGACAGTTGGAGCGGGATCATTCTGCCCTTAGGACGTGTTGCGCCGCCGCGCCGGTGCTGCTCGATTAGGATCGCCTGACGGCCGAACATCGTCATCCGCAGCAGCCGGTCGTGCCGGCCACTCGGCGGCGCGGTCGGCGCGCATTTTGCGTTTATGCGCCATCCAGAACGGCAAGAGCTCAGCAAGAAAACTGTATATCGCGGTCTTCATCGGCATGCTCCGGACACGGGTTACAACTCGTGATCCCCGAGTTCCGTTCCGACAAAGAGTTGCGTTCCGACAAATCCGTCGCTTCTACAACTGCGATTCGATCGGCAGGCACCCAACCAGCGCTGCAACGATGCGCCGATAGAGACTGGCCTCCGGTTCACGCGAATATTGCCGCATCTCGCCATCCGCCATGCCGAGCCACCGCAAGGCGCCTTTGTCCAGGACCAGCTGATAGCTCGTCTGCGGTGACTTTTCGTGCTCGAACAGCCGGCGCAACTCCATCACCAGATTGGTATCATGGAAAAGCACGCCCATTTCCGCATTCAACGACACCGAACGCGGATCGAAATTGAAGGAGCCGACAAACCCGAGCGTATCGTCGACCGTGAAGGCCTTGGTGTGGAGGCTGGCTCCCTTTGAACCGAAAACGGAGATGTTGGCCTGGCGGTCGAAGGGCTGCAATTCGAAAAGCTGGATACCTTTTTTAAGCAGCTTGCGGCGGTATTTGGCATAGGCGCCGTGCACGGCGGCGACGTCCGTCGCGGCGAGCGAGTTGGTCAGGATTGCAACCTCGGCGCCACGATCCACCAGCTTCGACAGGATGGCCAACCCGGTGCGGCTGGGGATGAAATAGGGTGAGACAATTTCGAGGCGCTGCCTGGTCGCCGCGATAGCGGGAAGCAGCTCTTTGGTCAGCCAGTTCCTGCGCCTTTTGCCGCGCACCTTTTCCGGCGGATCGGAAATGACGCGAACGCCTTTCGTCCAGCAGACGTCGCTCTGCGCTGCAATGAACTCCGTGATCGTGCGCCAGGCACTGAGGCTGTTCAAAAGCTGGCCGTCTGCGGTCGCATCGAGATTGTCGAGGAAATCGGCGCGCGAGCCCACCGCAGCCGGGTTGAGCAGCTGGATCGGCTTTGCCGCCTCGCAATTCCAGAACGCCTCGAATATCTGCATCGTCTGCCCTACGGCAGGACCGAGAAGCAACAGGTCGAGATCGCGAAAATTCGTCTCCGCAGCGTCGAAATAGGCATCGCCGATATTTCTTCCGCCGACGATGGCCAAGCCCTCATCGGCGATCCAGGCCTTGTTGTGCATGCGGCGGGTCATCGCAAACAGCCGGGCGACCATCTCCAGCGTGCGAAAGATGCTGCCGTTCCTCATGCCGCTGGGGTTGAACAGCCTCAGCTCGATGTTCTTGTAGCTGTTGAGCGCCAGGTAAGCAGCGTCGCTGTTGCGCGGATTGATATCGTCCAGCAGCATGCGGACGCGGACACCGCGCTCCGCCGCCTTGACGACCTCCTGCATCAGCAGCCGGCCGCTATGGTCGTCGTGCCAGAGATAGTACATCAGGTCGAGGCTGCTTGTGGCACCGCGCGCGGCAAGGATTCGCGCGGCAAACGCGTCATAATTGTCGGCGATCAGCAGCAGCCCGCTATTGCCGGCAGCGATCTTGTCCCGGGCAAACCGCGAAATGGCTGTATCCATAAAGTGCACCGACAAACATCAGCGAAGCAAACCGTCTGAAATCTGACTAACAACCCTTCAGGTTCATTCTGGTTGCAGTCGCGGCTGTCGTATCGCGTCCAGGTTCAGCCGGGCCTTGATCGGCAGATGATCGGAAGCCCGCTGCGCCAGCGGCGTCTTGTGCACCTCGATGCTGGAAATCAGGTGCGGCGGCCTGGCCAGGATGCGGTCGAGCGCAAACAGCGGAAAGCGCGACGGAAAGCTCGGCAGAACCGCATCGATCGGACCGAAATGCGGCAGCAGGGCCAGCAGCGAAGACCTGTTGCGGACGCGCCATTCGTTGAGGTCGCCGAGCAGGATTGTTGGCCGCAGAACCGGGTGCGTGGCTTCGACAAGTGCGTTGACTTGCTGCGAGCGCGAGCGCCGCAGCAAGCCGAAATGCGCGGCTATGATCCTGAGCGAGACGCCCTTCAGCTCCAGGTCCGCGATGACCGCGCCGCGCGGCTCGAGGCCGGGCAGCCGGATCTGGTTCACGCTTTCGACCACGCCGCGCCGCGCCAGGATCAGATTTCCGTGCCAGCCATGGCTGCGGCGGTTTTCCGGGACATGGGTGGGGACGAGGTCGCTGTCCCGCTCGAGCGCCGCGAGATCCAGCAATCCCTGCCTGCTTCCGGTTCTTTCGTCGGCCTCCTGCAAAGCAATGATGTCGGCGTCGAGTTCCTTGACCACGGCCGCGACCCGCTCCGGATCGAACCTGCCATCGGTGCCGACGCATTTGTGCACATTGTAGGATGCGACCGTGGTGCACGAAATTTCATTGCCGGGTGCCGTAAACCGCGGCACTTCCCTTCGCAGCGCAGCGCCAAGCGACCTTGGAAGGGTAGGCGATCGATCCAGCATGTTATCCATTTGCTGTTGAGTCGGTGAGTGGCGGCCATTGCGATTATGGCGCGTGCGGAGGTCTGAAACAACGACGACCTTGCAGAACCGTTCCACCACCCGGGCTCGGCGCGCCGGCGGTCTGGAACCCTGACGGGCAACAACACGTTTCGGGAAGGCAGCGCAGTCAACGGAGAAGTCGAATGCAGTCCTTAGCCGCAGATTCCGCCCCCCGCCCAGGCCCGCTCAGGATTGTCCCGTTCGATGGAACCGTGACCGTCCGGTTCTCCGATGCCATTATTGCGTCGAGCGAGCGGGCAAAGGTGCTCTATGAAGACGGCCATGATCCTGTTTTCTACATACCCTTCGAGGACATCTATTTCGACCTTCTGGAGAAGACGAACACGACGAGCCACAGCCCGCTGAAGGGCACGGCAAGCTATTGGCGGGTTCATGCGGTCGGTTCGTCGGCAGAAGACTTCATGTGGGCCTACGAGACGCCCGACACCCCGGCATTGGCGATCGCCCGCCACGGTGCGTTCGATCCCGGCAGGGCGCGGATCGAGGCCGATCCCGCGGAAGACAAGCGGCACACACCGCACGTCACCGAGTAGACCCACATCGGCGACAGCCGCCAGCGGTCCGTCAGCTCGCGAACTCTTCTCTGAGGATGCGCAGGCCGTCTTCGTATTTCGCCGTCGAGGCCCCGATCTGCCGTGCCTGCCATAGATTGTCGGCAAGATCGGCGCGCTTGACAGGCAACGCCAGCGGGTTGGCCGCAGCCCTGCGAACGAACGCGGCATCGTCCTCGTTCGGCAGCCGCGTCATGGCGTCGACGGCAGACACGATGGACGGCCCGAACCCGGCCGCCTCAAGCCGGTCGCGGTTCCAGCCGTCGCCTTTTTCGATGACGTCGTGAAGATAGGCGATAGCTTTCTGGTCGAGCGTTTCGACGGCATCGACGAGCCGGCGGCAATGTTCGATATATGGCCGCCCTGTCTTGTCCGCCTGCCCGGCATGAGCCTGTTCGGCGATTTTCGCTGCGCGATAAAGCACGCTCATTGGGTCGACCCCGTAACGAACAGAGCATGTCCTGGCGCACCAACGCGCCATCGTCGGTGCGAGTTCCTACGCGCCGCGGCACCCTGCTGCCTCACTTGCGAGCGGCGGGCGCGAGGCGTCAGGACACGCGTTCAAAACTGTCGAGGCTGGTTCCAAAGGCGCGCCAGGCGGGCAGTTTCCTGGCTCGGGCCGGGGCACCTTCCTTTTCCGCCGACAAAGCGGCATCCGCAACGGTGTGCCACAGCATCTCCAGCTTCCCATCCCTGAGAATGCCGGTATAGCTCACCGCTGCGGCTCCGACCCGCCCTTCGGCCGCGCAAGTGAAGCCGATGACATCTCCATGGCAAGCTCCGAACAGCGGCACGGTCATGCCGAAAAAGGCGCTGTCCTCCAGCGCCGTCCTGAAGGTTCCGCTGATCCGTCCGCCCTCTTCGCTGGTCAGTTCGACCACCGACCCGTACTGGTTTTGCCAGATGCCCAGCCAACTCATCGCTGCTCCTCCTGATTGCCTCCATGGGGATTGTGCTGCCACACGGCCGCCAAGCCGCGGCCGGTGTAGCGGCCTTCAATCAGCCGCGATGCCAGCCATCGACATCTGAACGAAGCGCAGCGGCGCTTCCAGCGTCCAGGTGATGCCGTGCCTGGCGAATTCCAGGCGGCCGGTGCCACTGAGCGCCTGCGGCGTGACGCGTTTGAGCACAACCGTTCCGAACCCGCGTCGCGTGTTTTCATCCACCAATGGCCCGTCCAGTTCCCGCCAGACAAAGCGGAAGCCGTCGCTGCCGTCGGCGGCTGGCGTCATGGTCCATTCGACCTCGACCCGTCCGTCATAGTGCGACAGCGCTCCGTGCTTTACCGAATTGGTGGCCAGCTCGTGAAAGGCAATGCCGAGATATTGCACCGCGTTCGGCTGCAGCA
This sequence comes from Mesorhizobium sp. M0207, assembly GCF_040321995.1. NCBI lineage: Bacteria > Pseudomonadati > Pseudomonadota > Alphaproteobacteria > Hyphomicrobiales > Phyllobacteriaceae > Mesorhizobium > Mesorhizobium sp. M0207. The sequence continues at coordinate 765,111 of NZ_JAMYSQ010000001.1, read as the reverse complement.
TGATCATCGGCCCGCTCATCGACAGACGGGCCTGCGTCGCGAAGGCCTTGGTCTGGGCATGGATCAATTCGCCGATAGTCGCCCCACGCCATTCGGCATCGACCAGCAGATCGTGCGATTCCGATAGCGCCATGATGCGTTCCCGGACCTGTGAAAGGAAAGCCTCTGGCGTCCCCGCCAGCTTGCTGGTCTCGCGGATCATCGAGACGATCACCGAATATTGGTTTTTGACGCGGTGGTTCACTTCTCGCATGAGTGTGCGGATGCGCCGTTCGCTCTCCTTGTGCGGGCTGATGTCGCGCGCGATCTTGGAGGCGCCGATGATACGCCCAATGCCGTCGCGTATCGGCGAGATGGTGAGCGAAACCGGTACCAGGGTGCCGTCCTTGCGCTGCCGGATAGTCTCGTATGAAGGAATCCGTTCGCCGGCGCGAATGCGGCTGATGATCATGGCTTCCTCATCCAGGTGGTCGGGCGGGATGAGGATCGTCACCGGGCGCCCGATCGCCTCGGCGGGCGTATAGCCGAACAGGCGTTGTGCCGCGTCGTTCCAACTGGTGATAATGCCGTTCAGGTCTTTGGACACGATGGCGTCCATCGAGGATTCGACGATGGCGGCGAGCCTTATGCCGGCGTCGTCGGCCAGCGTCTGCACGCGCAGGTCGAGCAGGGTGTTGATGGCGCCGACAACCTCGCCGGCTTCATTGCGAAGCAGGACCGGATGCGCACTGAACGGGATGAGTTGGCCGTCCGGCCGCTCGGCGATGGCTCGGCCCCCACGAACGTCCCGCTCCTCGAGCAAGGCAACGGCCATTGGACATTCGTCATGCGCCATCGGTCGCCCGTCGAGGTGGCGAAGCTTCCATGACCCGCACCAGCGATCCTGGCCGATAACCGGACGATATCCCCAGAGATCGGCAGCGGCTTCGTTGAAGAAGGTGATGTAGCCTTGTCTGTCGGTGGTGTAGACGGCCACAGGCAACGCCTGCATCAGATCGGCGGAGGAAACTTGCGGGATCCCGCCAGTCCTTAGTTCAACGACGTCCACCAGTCCCCCGCTCCGCTTGGCTTGCCGACGGATTGCTACGTCATCTAAATGCGCGCGAGCGTTTTCGGTTCCGTTCGATCCGCTTTCGGACATTCAGGCTGATTTGCGTTTCGGGGCCGTTCTCGGCTTTTTGCTGGGAGCCTTGCCGCCTTCCTGCGCCAGGCTTTTGCGCAGAACATCGGCGAGATTGATGACGTTCGTCTTGGGCTCAGGTGCCGGCTTGGGCGGTTTCTTGCCCTTGCGCTTGGCCTCGATCATTGCAACCAGCGCCTGTTCATAAGTGTCTTCGAACTTCGACGGGTCGAATTTGGCCGGCTTCTTGTCGATCAGCAATTGCGCGATTTCCAGCATCTCGGGATCGACCTTGCGAGCCTTCAGCCCTTCGAACACCGCGTCCGCCGCGACCACTTCATTGTGGTTGCGTAATTCCGTCATCAGCATGCCCTTGCCCAGCGGCTGGATCAGCACCTCTCGGCCTCGCTGGTACAGCACGACGCAGGAGCGGGCTCCTACCTTTTTCCTGGCCATGGCGTCCCGGATCACCGCGAAAGCCTCCGTGGAGGGCGCATCGGCCGGAACCAGATAGTAGGGTTTTTCGAGGTAGCGTGCGTCGATTTCGGCGGCAGGCACGAACTCGCCGATCTCGAGCGTATGCTGCGATACCATCTTCAGTTTCTTGATTTCGTCCGGCTCTATATGGATGAACTCACCCTTTTCGACCTCATAGCCTTTTACCTGCTCCGCCGCCTCCACCGTGTCGCCGGTCTCCTCGTCTAGATAGGCGCTCTTGACCGGGAGACCGTCTTTGCGGTTCAGAATCCTGAAATGCACTTTCTCGGCCTCGCTGACGGCACCGATGATCTTGACGCCACAGGAAACCGATCCGACTTTCATAAAGCCCTTCCAGGCAGCTCGCGGCGTCGCCATGTCGATCACTCATTTGTCGAACGGACGGAACGGCTGCGCGCGGAAATCGTTCCGCCATGGCAGGCTGTTCCACATGCCGGCCCGGACGTTTGTTTCAGTTTCGTCAGGGGAATAGCGGAATGGCCCAACGCAGCGCAGGATTGCTCATCTTTCGCCGAAGCGAAGGACATCTCCAGGTCTTGCTGGTGCATCCGGGCGGACCATTCTGGGCGAAGAAGGACGACGGCGCATGGTCGATCCCGAAGGGCTTGGTCGACGAGAACGAGGACGAGCTGGCGGCGGCAAAACGCGAGGCCGAAGAGGAGCTCGGCGTCGCCATCGATGGCGTTTTCGAACGCCTTGGCAGCTATCGGCAGCCGGGCGGCAAGCTCGTCGTCGCATGGTGCGTCGAAGCGGACTTCGACAGCGACGCCATCAACAGCAACACCTTCGTCATGGAATGGCCGCCAAGGTCCGGCTCGATGAAGGAATTTGCCGAAGTCGACAGAGCGGGCTGGTTCTCCCTGCCTGAAGCCAACCTCAAGATCCTGAAAGGCCAGCGCGCCATGCTGGCGGAGTTTGCCGGTCGGCATGGCGACGGATGAATTTGTTTCAGCCCAGTTCTTAAGGGCAGTGCTCGGGCTTGCTCCCGCTCTGCTTTAAGCGCGTTGCGGCCGCAGCGTGCGCAACGTGATCGAATAGCGGTGCTCGGCAACCGGCGGAATGCTGTGCTCCCATTCGTTGCGCGCAGCACCCGTCATCAGATAGGCCGATCTTGGATCGACGGTGACCGTCTTGCGGTCCCATCGCGTGCCGTTTTTCCGGCGCAGGCGGAAGCTGCAGGCGGCCAGCAGCGAAACGCCGGCGACCGCCTCGAAATGAGGCTTGTCGCGGTGCCAGCCGATACCGGCGCCCGGCCGGTACTCGTTGATCAGCACCTGCACGAAGGTTTCGGCGGGCAAGCGGGCAAAGGCTGCAACCTTTTCCCTGAGCGGCAGCAGAAAGCCGGGTATTGGCGGCGCCTCGACGACTTCGCCCCGGTCGTAATCATAACGCAGCCCAAAACCGACGACCCGCCGGTTTGCCAGATGGCCATAGAAGTCGAAGGGCTGAAAAGGCAGGGTTGCGAGCTGGCTCGCCAACGCTGCCTCCTCGTCCGGCGTGATCAGTTCGGGCTGGTAGCGGAATCCTTCCGGCAGGTCGTCGGCGGCGGCAAAGAGATCGCCCTGGCGGGCTGCAGCCGATGTCTTGAGCGGTGGCATCAACCGTATTTGGTGAAGCCGGCCCGTAGCGGCAAGGCTACTTCGGCAGGAAGGAACCTCGCTCTCCGTGCAGGGTTATTCACACGACGGCGTGGATTGGACCTGTTGAGAATGCCTTCAACTGCGATCAGAAGCATCGATTACCAGCCGGCGACGAGGGTACTCTCCGTATGGTTCGTCCCGAGCGGAAACCGCTATGATTACGAGGACGTGCCGCCGCAGGTCCACGCGGCATTCCGCAAAGCCTCGTCGAAGGGCCGGTTCTTCAACGCGCATATTCGCGACCGGTACAAATACCATCTGGTCGAGCAGAGCCATTCGAGCTGAGCCGAGGCCATCCGCCTCAGCCGGGCCCCTCCATCACCTTGCGCGTGTGGCGGGCGATCACACCTTCCTCGTCGGTCGCCACGACGCGGACTTCCACTTTGCTCTCCGCCTGGCTCATCAGCGCGGCATGAGAGCTGTTGGCGGCCTGGTCGATCGCCACGCCGAGCCAGCCAAGCCTGCCGCAAATCGCTTTGCGGGCCCGGGCAGAGTGCTCGCCGATGCCGCCGGTGAACACCAGGCATTCGAGGCCACCCAGCGTGTTGGCGAGGGCGGCAACTTCCCTGGCGGCGCGGAAGGCGAAAAGCTCCACCGCTTCGCGGGCCCGGCGGTCGTCGCTGGCCTCCAGCGTGCGCATGTCGCCGGAAATGCCGGACACGCCGAGCAGGCCGGATTCCTCATAGAGCATGTCTTGCAGCGCCTGTCCCGAAAGGCCTCTTTCCAGTAGCAGGTACAAAAGCACGCCCGGATCGATGGCGCCGCAGCGTGTGCCCATGACCAGGCCATCAAGCGCCGAAAAGCCCATCGTCGTATCGACGCTTCGCCCGTCGCGCATGGCGCACAGGCTCGCCCCGTTGCCGAGATGGGCGACGATGGTTCTTTTCGCCGCCAGATCGGGCGATATCTGCTTGAGCCGGCCGGCAACATATTCGTACGAAAGCCCGTGAAAGCCGTAGCGGTGGATGCCGTCTGCCTCATAGCGGCGCGGCAGCGCAAAACGGCTGACCAGAGGCTCGATGGTCCGATGGAAGGCCGTGTCGAAACATCCGACCTGCGGCAGGTCGGGCCGCAGCGCGGCAAGCGCCCGGATTGGTGCGAGGCTGCGTGGCTGGTGCAATGGCGCAAGCGGGGTCAGCCTGTCGAGAGCCTCGATAACTGTCGGCGTCAGGCGGACAGGTTCGACGAACTCGCGTCCGCCATGGACGATGCGATGGCCGGCGGCGATCAACTTCCTTCCGCCAAGTTCGTTCTCGATCCACTGCAGCATCTGGCCGAGGCCCATGTCGCGTGATGCGTCCGCGGTAAGTGGTCGATCGCACTGCAGCTCCCCATCGGCGGCTTTCGCGGTCAGCCTTGGCGCATCGCCCAGATCCAGCGAACCGCGCGAGGCAAGATCCGGCTCGGCGGACGCTGCAAGGTCGTAAAGTCCGAACTTGATGCTGGACGAGCCGGCATTCAACGCAAGGATCGATCGTCGCATCAATCGCCGGCCCTCGTCGCGCCGTCCTGCGGCCAGGACCATTTCTGGATCTCGGGCATGTCCTCGCCATGTTCGCGGACATAGGCCGTATGCTCAGCCAATTTCCCATGCAGCGCCGCGGCAAGCTCCTTCGCCCGCTCGGCCAGCCCCGGCACGCGCGCGATCGCAGCGAGCGCCAGATGATAGCGGTCGAGCTGGTTGAGCACGACCATGTCGAACGGCGTCGTCGTCGTGCCTTCCTCGCGAAAGCCGTGCACATGCATGTTGTCGTGATTGGCGCGCCGGTAGGTCAGACGGTGAATGAGATAGGGGTAGCCGTGATAGGCGAAGATGACCGGCTTGGCCCTGGTGAACAGTGCGTCGAATCTGTCGTCGGCAAAGCCATGCGGATGCTCGGAATTCGACTGCAAGATCATCAGGTCGACGACATTGACGACGCGGATCTTCAGGTCCGGAATGCCCGAGCGCAGGATGTCGGCTGCGGCAAGCGTCTCCAGTGTCGGCACGTCGCCGGCGCAAGCCAGGACCACGTCCGGTTCTTCGCCCTTGGCAACCGTCCCGGCCCATTCCCAGATGCCGGCGCCGGCCTGGCAGTGCGCTTCCGCGTCCTCGGCGGACAGCCATTGCGGCGCCGGCTGCTTGCCGGCGACGATGACGTTGATGCGGTTGTAGGTTTTCAGGCAATGGTCGGTGATCCACAGCAGCGTGTTGGCGTCGGGCGGGAAATAGAGCCTTACCGTGTCGGCCTTCTTGTTGGCGACGAAATCGGCAAAGCCCGGGTCCTGATGGCTGAAGCCGTTGTGATCCTGTCGCCAGACATGCGAGGTCAGCAGGTAGTTGAGCGAGGCGATCGGCTTGCGCCAGGCAAGTTCGCCGGAGGTCTTCAGCCATTTGGCGTGCTGGTTGACCATGGAATCGACGATGTGGACGAACGCCTCGTAGCACGAGAACAGGCCGTGTCGGCCGGTCAGCAGATAGCCCTCCAGCCAGCCTTGGCAAAGGTGCTCGCTGAGCACTTCCATGACGCGGCCGTCGCGGGAAAGATGGACGTCGTAAGGCTCGATCCGCTCCATCCAGATACGATCCGTGACTTCGAACACATCGTCGAGGCGGTTGGAGGACGTCTCGTCCGGTCCCATCAGTCGGAAGTTCCTGGCATCGGCATTCAAGCGGATCACATCGCGAAGATAGCTTCCGACGGTCCGCGTCGCCTCTCCGACAGCACCGCCCGGACGCGGTACGTCGAGCGCCAGGCCTTTCCAGTCGGGAAGCACCAGGTCTTGTTTCAGCAGGCCGCCATTGGCGTAGGGGATTGCGCCCATTCGTCTTGGTCCTGTTGGCGCAAGCGCCGCGAGCTCCGCCAGGAGATGGCCGCCTTTGTCGAACAGTTTTTCCGGCTCGTAACTGCGCATCCAGTCTTCCAGGATCTGGCGGTGCGCCGCATCGCCGCGTGCATTCGACACCGGCACCTGGTGCGAACGCCAGAAATCCTCGACTCGTCTGCCGTCGACCTCTTTCGGCCCGGTCCAGCCCTTTGGGCTGCGCAGCACGATCATCGGCCACAGCGGCCGCTCTCCCTTCCAGCCCGCGGCTCGTGCGGGCTCCTGGATGGAGTGGATCCGGTCGAGCACCGTATCGAGCGTGCGGGCCATCTCGCGATGCATCGCGGCAGGTTCATGACCTTCGACAAAAAAGGTTTCGTAGCCATAGCCGAGGAACAGGCTGCGCAACGCCTCGTCTTCCATGCGGCCGAGGATCGTCGGGCTGGCGATCTTGTAGCCGTTGAGATGCAGGATCGGCAGGACGGCACCATCGGATGCCGGATTCAGGAACTTGTTGGAATGCCAGGCCGCGGCGAGCGGGCCGGTCTCGGCTTCGCCGTCGCCGACGACGCAGGCAACGACAAGGTTCGGATTGTCGAAGGCGGCGCCGAAGGCATGGACCAGTGCATAGCCGAGTTCTCCGCCTTCGTGGATCGAGCCGGGCGTCTCCGGAGCCGCGTGGCTCGGCACTCCGCCGGGAAACGAGAACTGCCGGAACAGCTTTCGCAGGCCGCCTTCGCCCCTGCCGACCTCGGGATAGATCTCGCTGTAGGTGCCCTCGAGCCAGGTGTTCGCGACCATTGCCGGGCCGCCGTGACCCGGACCGCAGATGAACAGGACATCGAGACCACGTTCGCGGATAATCCGGTTCAGATGCACATAGATGAAATTGAGGCCGGGCGTCGTGCCCCAATGGCCGAGCAGCCGCGGCTTGATGTGCTCGGGCCGCAAGGGCTCGCGCAAGAGCGGATTGTCGAGCAGATAGATCTGGCCAACCGAGATGTAGTTCGCGGCGCGCCAGTAGCGGTCCATCAGATCGATCTGGTCAAGGCCGGTCATGTGCGTAGTGGTGCGGGCCTCGTCGTTCATGGAAATGCCTCCGGAATACACTCGTCCGTCGTTATCTGGAGTGGCGTCGCGTCGGAGAAAGGATTTGCCTCGAAATAAGTTTGGGCGGCGCGGCCGGCGCCCGCTTGTCGATCCTGCAACGCGCCTCGCCAGACAAAAGCGGGTCGGTCTTTGGGGAACCTCGGGGCTTGCCAACGGTTAGGAAGATGCACCGCATTGCTTGAATCCAAGGGGACCGCCGAGGCCCTGAGATATGAGCCGGCCGAAGTGCCGTTGAGCAGGTTGGGCGATTGCAGCGGAAGCCCTAGGAGGAGCAGAAAGATGCTCGATCTCTCCCATGCCCGCAACCAAATGGTCGATATCCACCTGAGCCGCCGTGGCATTCGCGACCGCAATGTCCTTCTAGCGATGCGCGAGGTCCCGCGCGAGGCTTTCGTCGAGCCTGGTTTCGAAGAATTCGCCTATGAGGACGGGCCGCTGCCGATCGCCGAAGGTCAGACGATATCGCAGCCCTATATCGTTGCATTCATGATCGAAATGGCGGAGATCGGAGCCGGTGACCACGTCCTTGAGGTCGGCACCGGATCAGGCTATGCGGCTGCCGTAATGAGCCGGATCGTCGAACGCGTCTACACGATCGAGCGCCACGCCGCGTTGGCTGAAACGGCAAGGCAGCGGTTCAAGAAGCTTGGCTACGACAATATCGAAGTCCGCACCGGCGACGGCACCAAGGGCTGGCCCGAGGCGGCACCCTTCGATGCGATCCTGGTTGCGGCCGCCGGACCCGGCGCACCTCTCGCTCTGCAGGAACAGCTCGACGTCGCCGGCCGGCTTGTCATCCCGGTCGGCGACGAATTCGACTCGCAGCGTCTGCTCAAGGTCACCCGGACCGGCGCAGCAACTTACACCGAGGAGGATTTCGGCGGCGTGCGGTTTGTTCCGCTGATCGGCGAGCAAGGCTGGGGCGAGCCAGGCAGCGACAGCCAGATAGCGGCCGAGCTTCCGCACCGGCATCAGCGCAGGAGCAGCCTGCCGCAGATGATCGCGGCCGCCGCCGAGCCGCTTCCGGATTTCGACGATCCGGCCTTCGGTGCGCTGTTCGACCGGTTTGCCGACCGCCGCGTCGTCTTGCTCGGCGAAGCCAGCCACGGCACGTCGGAGTTCTACCGCGCGCGCGCCGCGATCACTCGCAGGCTGATCGAGAAGCATGGCTTCACCATCATCGCGGTCGAGGCCGACTGGCCCGATGCCGCGGCGATCGACCGTTATGTCCGCCATCGGCCGCGGCGGCCGGGCGCCGCGCCGCCGTTCCAGCGCTTTCCCACCTGGATGTGGCGCAACACCGACGTCGCGGCGTTCGTCGACTGGATGCGAGTGCGTAATGAGCGGATCAGCAAATCCTCCCGGCGGGCCGGATTCTATGGCCTGGACATCTACAATATGGGCGGATCGATTGCGGCGGTCCTGCAATATCTCGACCGGGTCGATCCGCAGGCGGCGAGGATCGCGCGCGAACGCTATGGCTGCCTGACGCCGTGGCAGAACGACCCGGCCACCTATGGCCGTGTCGCACTCACCTCCGGTTACCAGAAATGCGAGAAGGCCGTGCTCGAGCAATGCCGGGAACTGCTTTCCAGAGAGCTCGACTATGCGCAGCAGGACGGTATCGATTTCCTCGACGCCACCCAGAACGCCCGCCTGGTCGCCTCCGCCGAGCGTTATTGCCGCACCATGTATTATGGCGGCGCGCAATCCTGGAACCTGCGCGACACCCACATGTTCGAAACGCTGGAGCACCTGCTGCAGGCCCGCGGCCCGAATGCCAAGGCGGTGGTGTGGGCACATAATTCCCATATCGGCGATGCCCGCTATACCGAAATGGGGATCGTCAGGGACGAACTGAATATCGGCCAGCTCTGCCGCCAGCGTTTTGGCGACGAGGTTGCCTTGATCGGGCTCAGTACGCATTCCGGGACGGTGGCCGCCGCCACCGACTGGGACGGCGACATGGAAGTGAAACCGGTTCGGCCTTCCCACAACGACAGCTATGAGCGGCTTTGCCACGACAGCGGCGTCTCGCCTTTCCTGCTCGATTTCGAGCGCGACGACACGCTGCGCGAACGGCTTCTGGAGCGCCGGCTGGAACGCTTTATCGGCGTCATCTACCGGCCCGAAACCGAGCTCCACAGCCATTATGCGGACGCCTCGCTCGCCCGCCAGTTCGATGCTTTCGTCTGGTTCGATGAAACCAGTGCCGTGACGCCGCTTGGGCCGGAACATGCGGGGACAGGCCTTCCCGAGACCTATCCTTTCGGGCTGTAGCGAATTTGGACCCTGGGAAAGCGGAAAATCAAAAGAAGGAGGTCACCGATGGCCGGAAAAAAGACTCATGAGCAGCAATTGCGCATCATCGAAGAGCGCGAGAACACGAAAAACGCCGGCAAGGATTTCGACGCGGAAGCGGATTTGAAAAAGACCAGGCAAGAGCGCGAGGCGTTCCGGCGCGGTGCCGAGCTCAGATCGGACCCGAAGGATATTGCCGATCCCGACGATCGCAACATCATCCGCGGCGAGCACCAGGAAAGCGCCCACAACAAGCATCGCGCCGACCGCTGAACGGCCGGATCGCTTGACGTTAAGACAATACGGCTCCGGCTCCGTTCCCTGATCTGACGGATGCAGCGTTCGTGGCCGCAAAATTGGCGGACGAGGGCGCCGTCTTGATCCCTGGGGCTATTCGGCAAAAAATGTCGCGGCGACAGCAATTGAGACGAGGCTCAGTATCGCCAGGCCTGCCCTAGCGACATGCGAAGCCTCCCAGACGTTGCGCAAATCTCTCCAGTCGCCGGTCTGCTTTCGAGAGAACATTGAAAAGAACGTCGCGGCGGATTTCGGCAGGGCAGTGTCTTGCACCCAGAAATTATTGACGGGGTGCGTGACCAACCAATAGGTCGCGTGCTCCGCACGCAGGAAGACAAGCGCCGCCAAGGTCCACCAGAATCGGGCGCTTGGATAGGGCGTCAGGTAAAGCAGGACGGCGAGTGCAATGATGCCGCCGATCTCGGCGAACCCGCCGATCGTGAAGCCGGGATAGTAGATCGCCTGCACTGATCTGTAGGTGGCCTCCTTGAGGCGCAACTTGCCGGGCAATTCCAGAGCGTGCGCGAGCGAGAGCGCCATCGAGACGGCGACCAGCAGAAGCGTGGCGATCGTCAATGCGCGCATGTTCCTGCTCCCGACCATGCCCTCGTGGTGCGCGCGTAGATAGGGTGGTTGGTGATCCGGTAAAGGCAACGACACCCGACTTCGCCGGCAAGTCCGGTTCGGTCATTCCCCGATCTGGCTGGTCGACCGTTCGTGGACTGTGGCGCCGGTCTGCGCGTCGACCGCGACCATGCTGACCTCGTAGCCCCAGAGCTTGCGGATATGCCGCAGTGTGGCGTCGCGGCTGCCGCCTTCCAGCACTATGCCGTCCTTGACCTTATGCTGCAGGCGCAGATGCCGGTCGCCGAGCAGGTCCACGTCCACCACCTGGATGTCCGGCCGGCTGGCGCCGATATCGTAGCTGTGGGCGAGTGCGGCGCGGATGCTCTCGTAGCCGCGCTCATTGTGTATCGAGGCGACTTCGTAGTGCGGATCGTTGGCCGCATCGGCAAGCACAAAGAACCGCCATTTCCGGATCAGGGTAGGGCTCAGATACTGGCGGATGAAGGACTCGTCGCGATGGTTGGCCCAGGCGTCCAGCAGGGTCTGGCGCCAGTCGCCATTGCCGGCGATATCGGGAAACCAGTCGCGGTCCTCGGCGGTCGGCGCGGTCGAGATGCGCTGGATGTCCTGCATCATGTCGAGGCCCAGCGCGTAAGGGTTGATACCGGAAAAGCGCGGATCGTCGAAGCCCGGCTGGAAGATCACATTCGAATGGTTGCGCAGGATCTCCAGCATGGCACCTTCGCCGATCAGGCCGCGGTCGAACAAAAGGTTCATCAGCGTGTAATGCACGAAGGTGGCGCAGCCCTCGTTCATCACCTGCGTTTGGCGCTGCGGATAGAAATACTGCGCGATGACGCGGACAATCCGGATGACCTCACGCTGCCAGGGTTCCAGGATCAGGCTGTTCTTCTCCAGGAAATAAAGCAGGTTTTCCTCGGGCAGCTTGAGCGATTTCTTGCGTTCCGCCATGATGTCCGTCTCGCGGGGCTTGGCGCCGTCCTTCGAAGGCGGCAGCGTGCGCCATAGGTCATTGTAGGAACGCTCCTCGTATTCCAGGCGCTCGCGAACGCCCTCGCGCTGCTTTTCCGACGACAGCTTCGGCGGCCGGTGATATCTGAACACGCCCTGCTCCATCAGCGCATGTGCGGCATCGAGGATCTCTTCCACCGCATCGACGCCATGCCGCTCCTCGCAGCGGGCAATGTAACCCTTGGCGAAGTCGAGATAACTGAGGATGGCGCTGGCGTCCGTCCACTGCTGGAACAGATAATTGTTCTTGAAGAAATGGTTATGGCCGAGTGCCGCGTGCGCCGTCACCAGGGCCTGCAAGGCCATGGTGTTTTCTTCCATCAGATAGACGATGCAGGGATTGGAATTGATGACGAGTTCATAGGCAAGCCCCCGTCCGCCTTTGCGATAGAGCAATTCCTGGTAGAGGTAGTGCTTGCCGAAGGACCAGTGCCGGTACATCAGCGGCATGCCGACCGAGGAATAGGCGTCGAGCATCTGTTCGGACGAGATTATCTCCATCTGTACCGGATAGACGTCGAGGTGGAGCTCTTCGGTGGCGATCGCCTCGATGGTCTCGTAAGCGCGCGACAGCGTCCTAAAATCCCATTCGGAACCGGAAAACAACAACCCGGATCTGCTCGCCATCAGCCCCCTCTTTCACCGCTCTTTTGATAACCCGGCTGTCTGGCGAAGAGCTGGCGGAAAACCGGGTAGATGTCGGCCGCCGTGGCGATGCGGCTCATCTGGAAGTTCGACCACCTCAGCTTGACCGCACTGTAGGCACGCCACAGCGACGTGCCGTTGTCGGTGGCGCCGAAGATGTGGCTCTCGCGCTCGTCGAGGATCTCGACATAGGCAAAATACTGGCAAAGCCGCATGATCTGTTCGTCGAGCAGGGTGATGCAGCGCTCCGAATCGGTGACGAAATTGTCGCCGTCCGAGGCCTGGGCGACATAGATGTTCCATTCGCGGCTGGGATAGCGCTGCTCGACGATGCGGTGCATCTCCTCGAGCGCCGTGGAAACCACCGTGCCGCCGCTCTGGGTGTTGTAGAAAAAGGTCTCCTCGTCCACCTCCTGCGCCTCGTGCGTGTGGCGGATGAAGACCACCTCGGTCCGGTCGTAGCGCCGTTTCAGGAACAGGTGCAGCAGCACGAAGAAGCGCTTGGCCAGATCCTTCTCGCGTTCGCCCATCGAGCCGGACACGTCCATCAGGCAGAACATCACCGCATTGGCATTCGGCACCGGCTGGGCGTCGAAGCGGTTGAAGCGGATGTCGACCGGGTCGACATAGGCGATTCGCTTGCGGCGGCGCTCCAGTCGCTCAAGCTCTTCCTGCAGCGCCACGATGCGCTGGCGCATCTCGGCGTTCTGCGGCTTCGCCTCCAGCGACGTGATCTCCTGCGCGATTGCGTCGAGTTCCTCCTGCTTGGGGCGCCGGAGTGCTATGCGGCGGCCATGGCTGTTGCGCATCGTGCGCCCGACATTGATGTTGGTCGGCGAGCCGGTCGCGGCGAAGCCGGCCCGGCGCGGCTTGAAAGCGAGGATCTCCTTGAGGTTGAGCTTGACCATGTCCGGCAGTTCGAGGTCTTCGAAAAAGAGGTCGAGAACCTCTTCGCGCGACAGCACGAAACGGAAATCGTCCTCCGATTCGGTTCTTCCCGGGGCTGATCCCATGCCGCCGCCCTGGCCGGGCTTGGGCAGCCGGTCGCCTGGGGTGAAATGCTTGTTGCCGGGCAGGACGTGCTGGCGGCTGCCGCTGTTCCTGGCATCGTTGAAGCTCGGCTCGCCGGTACCCCGCACCGGCATCGAAACGGCATGCTCCGCGTCCACGTCGGCGATCTTGCCGGCGCGGATCTGATCGCGGATGGTGCGCTTCAACTCTTCGCGCGCCCGCCGCAGGAAACGCTGCCGATTGCCGAGGCTTTTGTCCTTCGGGTTCAGTCGGCGATCAATGAAGATCGGCATATGTTACCCCGGGCTGGCTTCAACCCGCCTTGTTCACCCGCATGTACCAGTCCACCAGCCGGCGGACCTGGCGCTCGGTGTAGCCGCGCTGGATCATCCGCTGCACGAATTCGGTATGCCGCTTCTCCGTCACGCTGTCCTGCTTGGAGCCGAAGCTGATCACTGGCAGCAGGTCCTCGACCTGCCCGAACATCCGCTTCTCGATGACTTCGCGCAGCTTCTCATAGCTTGTCCATGACGGGTTGCGGCCATGGTTTCTGGCCCGCGCGCGCAGCGTGAACTTCACCACTTCGTTGCGGAAGTCCTTGGGATTGGCGATGCCGGCCGGCTTTTCGACCTGCGACAATTCGTTGTCCAAGACCTCGCGATTGAGGATCTGGCCGGTATCGGTATCCTTGTAGTCCTGATCCTCGATCCAGGCATCGGCGTAGGCGATATAGCGGTCGAACAGGTTCTGGCCGTATTCGCTGTAGGATTCCAGATAGGCCTTCTGGATCTCGTGGCCGATGAACTCGGCATAACGGGTGGCCAGCTCCGACTTTATGAAATCGAGATAGTCCGCCTCGGTCTCCTTCGGGAACTGCTCGCGCTTGATCGCCTCTTCAAGGATGTACATCAGATGCACCGGATCGGCCGCCACCTCTTCGGTGTCGTAATTGAAGGTCTGCGACAGGATCTTGAAGGCGAAGCGGGTGCTGACGCCGGTCATGCCTTCGTCGACGCCGGCGGCGTTTCGGTATTCCTGGACCGACTTCGCCTTGGGATCGGTTTCCTTGAGGTTCTCGCCGTCATAGACGCGCATCTTGGTGTAGAGCGGCGAATTGTCGTGTTCGGCCAGGCGGGTCGAGACGGTGAACCGGCTGAGGATATCGAGCACTTCCGGAGCGCAGGGGCTGTTAGCCAATTCGCTTTCGCGCAACAGCTTCTCGTAGATCTGCCGCTCTTCGGTGACGCGCAGGCAATACGGCACCTTGACCACCAGGATGCGGTCGAGGAACGCCTCGTTGTTCTTGTTGTTCTTGAACTGCAGCCATTCCGATTCGTTGGAATGGGCAACGATGATGCCCTGATAGGGGAAAGCGCCGAAATTCTCGGTGCCGTTGTAGCTGCCTTCCTGGGTGGCGGTCAGCAGCGGATGCAGCACCTTGATTGGCGCCTTGAACATCTCGACGAATTCGAGCAGCCCTTGCGTCGTCCGGTTCAGCCCGCCGCTATAGGAGTAGGCGTCCGGATCGGACTGGCTGAAGTTTTCCAGCTGCCTGATGTCGACCTTGCCGACCAGGGCCGAAACGTCCTGGTTGTTCTCGTCGCCCGGCTCGGTCTTGGCAATGCCGATCTGGCGCAGCCTGGACGGCATCAGCTTGACGACGCTGAATTTGGAGATGTCGCCGGACAATTCGTCGAGGCGCTTGGCCGCCCAGGGCGAGATCAGGCCGTTCAGCCGCCGTCGGGCGATGCCGTATTTGTCCTCCAAAAGGTCGCCCATGCGGTCGGGGTCGAACAGCCCGAGCGGCGATTCGAAGACCGGGCTGACCTGGCCGCCGACCTTCAGCGTATAGATCGGACGCTGCTCCATCAGCCTTTTCAGCTGCTCCGCAAGCGAGGACTTGCCGCCGCCGACCGGGCCAAGCAGATAGAGGATCTGCTTGCGTTCCTCGAGCCCTTGCGAGGCATAGCGGAAATAACCGGCGATACGCTCGATCGTATCCTCCATGCCGTAAAAGTCGGCGAAGGTTGGATAGATCTTGATCGTCCGGTTCGAAAAAATACGGCCGAGCCGCTCGTCCTTGCTGGTATCGACAAAGGTCGGCTCGCCGATCGCCTCGACCATCCGCTCGGGTGCCGAGGCGTACATCGACTTGTCCTCGCGGCAGGCAAGCAGATATTGCTGGAGGCTTATCTCCTCCTGAGCCGCATTCTTGTAAACCTCGGAAAACAGATCGAAGACGTCGGATTGATTCTCACGCATGGTATTCCTAGCCCCGGAGCCGGTGTGGCTGCACGTTTGTCTCTTGAACAACCAAATGTCAGAAAGCCCTTGTGGTTCCCTTCACTTCGCAGAGAGTGCATGTGATCGAAGGATAAGAGTCTAGATAAGGACATCCTGAGTGCAGACAAGGCGTGCAACGTCCTGACCGAGGCATAAAATCCTGAATTGCACCGCGCCCCGCTGACGACTCCCAACAAGACGGAGGAACGGTTCGGGTCCTTCCCGGTTGTGAGGGAAAGGAGACGGTCGATGTCTGGGAATAGTTTGTGATTGCTCGTTGTTGCAGGCGGTCCACTGCTGCTGGCAATCCTGATCGCCTACGCCCTGCTCACGCAGCGCCGTCGCGGCCCGGCGGAGCGCAGGGAAAGCGAGCGCGCCACCGAGCGCCTGTATCAGGAAAAGAAGGACTGACCGACAGGATCGCAGCTCAGCTGCCGGCGGCCGCCAGCCCGGTCGCTTTTTCGGCGCGCAGCAGCATGCCAAACAGGTCACGCGGCTCATCGGGATCGGCCAGAAGGTCTAGTTCCTCGTAAAGGCCGGTCCGCTGAAGCTGATCGCGAACGTAACGCAACGCGGAAAAATCCTCGATCGCAAAGCCGACGGAATCAAACAATGTGATCTGTCGGGCGTCCGTCCGGCCTGCTGCCTTTCCTGTCATCACCTGCCACAATTCGGTGACCGGATGATCCGCATCGAGCTGCTGGCTCTCGCCTTCGATGCGCGTCTGCGGCGGGTATTCGACGAAAATATCCGAGCGCAGCAGAATGTCGCGATGCAGCTCGGTCTTGCCCGGGCAATCGCCGCCTACTGCATTGATGTGCACGCCGGATCCCACCATGTTGTCGGTCAGGATTGTTGCCGACCGCTTGTCGGCGGTAACCGTGGTGATGATCTCTGCACCCTCAACGGCCTCCTGCGCCGACGCGCAGAGCTTGATGTCGAAGCCCAGGCCGGCAAGGTTCTTCATGCATTTGGTCGAGGCCGCCGGGTCGATATCGTAGAGACGCAGCCTGTCGACGCCAAGCAGCGCCTTGAAGGCAATGGCCTGGAATTCCGATTGCGCGCCATTGCCGATGATCGCCATGCAACTGGCGGCCTCTGGAGCGAGGTATTTCGCCGCGACGGCCGAGCTTGCGGCGGTTCTGAGCGCCGTCAGGATGGTCATTTCCGAAAGCAGCATCGGATAGCCGTTGCCGACATCGGCAAGCACGCCGAAAGCGGTCACGGTCTGGCGGCCGTCACGCGTGTTCTTCGGATGCCCGTTGACGTATTTGAAGCCGTAAAGCTGCCCGTCGCTGGTCGGCATCAGCTCGATGACGCCGTCAATGCTGTGCGAGGCGACGCGCGGCGTCTTGTCGAACAGCTCCCAGCGCCTGAAATCCTCTTCGATATAGGCGGCAAGCTCGACCAGAAAGCGCTCGATGCCGATGGCAAGCACCAGCTTCATCATGCGGTCGACGCTGACGAACGGGACGATGTTCAAATTGGCGGTCATGGCTCAGAACCCCCTCGTCGGGCGGTCCATGATCCGCCGGCCCATCAGGCTTGCGGTCAGGTCAACCAAAAGCGTGGCGGTGCGGCCGCGCTCGTCAAGAAATGGGTTGAGCTCGACCAGGTCGAGACTGGTGACGAGGCCGCTGTCATGCAGCATTTCCATCGCCAGATGCGCCTCGCGGAAGGTGGCGCCGCCGGGAACGGTGGTGCCCACCGCCGGGGCGATCGACGGGTCGAGAAAATCGACGTCGAGGCTGACATGGAGCATGCCATTGGCGGCGCTCACCCGTTCGAGAAAGGCGCGAAGCAGTTGCGCTATGCCGTGCTCGTCGATCGAACGCATGTCGTGGACCGTCACGCCGGCTCTGCGCAATGCATCCCGTTCCGCCAGGTCCACGCTGCGGATCCCCAGCGCGCATATGCAAGCCGGCTCCACCTGTGCTGCAAGCCGGGGGAAATAGCCCTCGAAGCCGGGCTGCCCGCTGGCATAGGCCAGCGGCACGCCATGCAGATTGCCGCTGGTCGTCGTGTCGAGCGTATGAAAATCGGGGTGGGCGTCGAGCCACAGCACGAAGAGCGGCCGACCGGCATTCGCCGCGCGGCGGGCTATGCCGGCGAGCGTGCCGGCCGAAATGCTGTGGTCGCCGCCGAGAAAGATCGGCATCGCATCGGCGCTTGCGGCATAGGCAGTTTCGCTGATCGCTGCCGTCCAGGCGGCGATTTCCGGCAGCGCCTTCACCGCCGCGTTGCCGTGTACGACAGGGCGCATATCGGCAGGGACAATCGTTCCGAGGTCGGTCAGCGTATGGCCAAGCTCGGTCAGCGCGCCGGCCAGACCGGCCGTGCGAAGCGCGCTCGGCCCCATCTCGCAGCCCATGCGGCCTGAGCCGGCCTGGATCGGCGCCCCAACGATCGTGCAATGCATTGTCATACCCACCGAATTACGATGGCTTTATTGAAGCGGGCATCGCTGGCAAAATGAACATGTCAAATTGGCAAATTTGTTGAAGTGCCTTACCATTGTGGCACGATCTACTTCCGTTGTGAGCAAACATGGACCGTCTCGATGAGCAGATCATCACCTCTTTGCGGCACGACGCCCGGCGCAGCATTTCCGACCTTGCCGTTAGCCTGGGTGTCTCCCGGGCAACGGTAAGGTCCCGGATCGAGCGACTTGAAAGAGACGGCGTCATCGTCGGCTACACCGTCATTCTACGCGCCGACGCGGTCGATCAGCGGGTGCGTGGCATCATGATGATCGAGATCGAGGGCCATGCCGCCGATCGCGTCATCCGGGCGCTGGGCGGCTTCTCCGAGGTCTCGACCATCCACACCACCAATGGCCGGTGGGACCTGGTGATAGAACTCGGAACCCAGACGCTGAGCGAGTTCGATGCGGTGCTGAGACGTATCCGGCTGATTCCCGGAATTACCGGCAGCGAAACAAGCCTGCTCCTGGCAACGCCGCGCACCACCAAGGCGCGGCTGTGATCTTCGCCCTTGACCTCCAGCGGCAATGAAATCCCAAGCCAGGGAACCTTCAATTGCCGCCGCGGTTAGAGCAATTCCAGGAAAGTGTGAAACGGTTTTCCGTCCGGAATTGCGCAAAAACAACGAGATAGAGCGGTTCGACGTTTCCCCCGATGAACCGTTCTAGGCTCGGACAGCCCTTCTTCGAGGGAGAACAATCATGGCTCACGCCCAGCAGGAACTGGTCGAATTCGTTATCAGCAAAGCGTTCAATCCGGTCATGCGGGCCAAACCAGACGGAAAATCCGATGCCGAACGCAAGACGCTCGAGCACGTCCAGCAAGCCACGAAGACCGAGATCGAGCGCTATCGCCATTACGGCTCGGCCGAGGAGGTCGCGACCAATTTCAAGCGCGACCTGAGCTCAGATGCCGCCAAAAAGTTGCACGCCCAGCTGCGGCGCCTGCATCTGCCGACGATCGAGGATATTCGCGACGAATTTGAGGACAAAGCCCGCAAGCTTGGGGTCAAGGCCTCGTCGTAGATCCGCGACCGGTCCTCGGTGACGTCCGTCAGGCTGTCATCACAAACCGTCCTTGGTCGGAGGCCACCCTGACCGAACCGTCTCGGGGATGTTGTCCGACGTCAGATCGCCCCGATTGAGCTTTTCAATCGCTTCATCGGCTTCGCTTTCGTCGAGACCGGAAAGCGGCAACCCGCCGACCACGACGGCTTCGTCGCTCTCGCTGTCATAGACCTCCCAGAGGCCTTCCGGATTCTGTCGTTTGTCGAACGGCATGGCACTCCCCAACACCGCTATTGTACGCCTGCCACCCATTTCAGGGCCTGGGCTTTTTCGTCCTCCGGGAACACCCGCGCCTCGATTTGCGGAAACAGCGCGTCCGTCATTTCCGTGGCTGCCTTGATCCACTGCTTGTTGGAAATCACGGCGGCACGTTTGAAGCGGTGGACCTCGCCAAGTTTGCTCAGCCCATACTGCAGGTCGCGCCGCAAGGCGCCAGCCGTCATGTCCTCGAAATCGGCAAGATCGGTCAGGACGCCGATGTCCTTATGGTCGCTCAGTTTCGCTTCGATTGCCGGGATGACTTTGTCGTAGTCGTCCGCCGTCACGGTGCCGGTGACACGAAAGGCGGCGACATTCTGGGGAGCGGAAATCATCTCGATCATTTTTTCCTCCGGTCTCTGACTTGCTGCCTGCCCGAAACAAACTCGGGCCATTGGCGGATGTTCCCTGCCGGAGGCGTGCTTGGCTTCAACCTGACATGGTTAGAACGACGATCGGCCGGCCTCCCCGACCGGCGCTCGGATCGCCTGGGTGACGACGGTATAACGCGTGATTTGACCCTCCTCGGGGTCCTCCCCGTGGAAATGGATCGCTGCGTTCAGCGGCAGGTGGGCAGTGCTGCCAAACTGCTTGACGGCGGAGACATGCACGATCTGCACGTCGGGGTCGCGCTTCATGGCGTCCATCGCCGCAAGCTCGGCGCTGCTGCTGCCGCCGATCCGCCAGCTGGCTTCCAGCACTCCCGATCGCCAGATGCCCGAGGAATCGACACCTTGGCCGATGTCGTAGTTGCGCCGTGAGGCAAAGAATCCGGGATAGCCATCCATCGCGGCGTCGTAGATCCTCGCCTGCGCCACAGCCAAACTTAGCGCCGGAGAAAGCCGCAGCCCGTCCAGCGCCTCCCATCCGCCGCGCACGACGACCAGATCGGATCCGCCGTAAACGGGCTGTCCGGCATTGTCGGCCGTCATTCGCTGCACGCCGTAATAGGCGACCGATGTTCCGTCGATCGCCGTTCTGCCAATGCTCAGCGTGACGATGTCGCGAAGCTCCGTTTCGAGAACAAGGCCGTATTCCCTCAGGTCGGAGGATGGATATCGTTCCAGCAGCCTTTCGATGTCGGCAACGGTCGCGGCGGTGTGCTGGTCGCGGCCCCGCGATGCGCGCGGTGGCTTGAACCGGACCAGCCCCACCTGCAGCAGACGTTCCGCTGCGCGCAGCGCGTCATCGCGTGAAAATGCGGTATAGCCGGGCAGTACGGCAGCGCCGACGGCTCTGCCGAAGCCGGCTGGCCATTCTTTTGGCCGTGCCGCCGACCCGTCCACCAGCTCGTGGGTTATGGCCTTGGTGGTTGCGAGGCGCCAGGGCACCACGCCGCCGAAGAGGTCGTCGGGCCCGTTGATGCCCAGTTGGACCGCATCGGCAGCAAGCAGGCTGTCGTCCGGCACGAAATACACTCGGCGACTGTCACCGCCGCCGTCACGCAGGCCCTCGCGGAAGGAAAATCCCTTCAACGCCGCAATCGTGCGCGCAACGGCAGCGACGGTTTCCCGCTCGTGGGCGTAGATGGTCTCGCCGCCCGGCGCGGAGAATGCGACCACAACACCTTTCGCCCCGCTTGGTTGCTTACCGCTTAGCCCGGTCATGTCGCGCCCTTCGTCCATTGCCGAGCCCATTGCCGTTTCCGCGGCGATGCGTCCGAACCGAAAAACCCGCTTCCTCGGCGAATGTTCCGGCCAACGGCCGGCAATCCGGTTTGACTGCAGGGCAATCGCATTTGGATTCTTACGAAGATGGACCCCCACCCTAACCCTCCCCACAAGGGGGAGGGAACGCTGCCGCCCGCCCTTACTTCCCCTTTTGGCGCCGAAAGGCAGGCAATTTGCCGAGGTCAGCGCCAACGAAAGTCTCCCTCCCCCTTGTGGGGAGGGGCTAGGGGTGGGGGTACGTCGTAGAGCGAAAGCCTCGGCTTTCCATCTGCGATAGCCCTGGGTTTGACCGGGGCGGCGACCGGAACATCGGCGGCTCGTAGCTGTTTATGAGGGAACGTCAGACAGGGAGATGGAGACCATGGCTTTCACGCTCAAAAGCTCTGCCTTTGCCGATGGCGACAAAATACCGCCGCGCTATTCCCGCGACGGCGGCAACGTCTCGCCACCATTGGAGTGGACGGACGCCCCGCAAGGAACCAAAAGCTTCGTCCTGGCCGTCGAGGACCCCGACGCCTCTTCAGGCACGTTCCGTCATTGGGCGGTCTACAACATCGACGCACAGCGCAACTTTCTTCCCGAAGGCACGACCGCCGGCGCCAAGACCGAGAGCCTCGGACACGGCGTCAACGATTTCGGCAATCCTCATTATGACGGCCCCCAGCCGCCGCCTGGGCATGGGCTCCACCATTACCATTTCCGGCTTCTTGCACTCGACGCCGAGACGCTTCATCTCGGCGAGAAGGCTGCCGTCGAAGACGTGCTGAAACAGGCCGAGCCGCACGTCGTGGGAGAGGCCGAGCTCGTCGGCACGTTCGAACGGGCTTGAGGACGCCACGCCACCCCGTCGCCTGGTTCGGCACAAACGGAGAAGCATGATGGACAACAAATCAAACCCTGTCGACCAACCCATATCCGGCAAGAAAGCCAGCGGCAGCGACAAGGCCGAGGCACCGAAGGAAGCAGGCGATCAGGCACGGAAAGCCCAGGAGTGGGGCGGCGGCTCAAAGGCCTCGAAAGGCGCGATATCGCCGCAGGATCGCAAAAATCAAAACTCCAGCCAGCGCAGCTGATACCGGTCCGTCATCCGGCAATGCGTCTGAAGCGGCGGGCAAGGCCGGCCTGGAGGCACTGCGCTGCGCCTCACATCGCTAGCGGTTCATGTTCATGATCGCGTTCATCGGCATCAAATTGTGGTCGAGATTGGCCATGATCCAGATCGAGCCGCCGATCACCAGAACTACGATCAGCACGCCGAAGGCAAGCGCCAGGGCGTTGTTGGTGTTGTCCGGTCCCGTCGTGATGTGCAGGAAGAAGACGAGATGCACGCCCATCTGGGCGATCGCCAGCACGACCAGCGCCACCGGAATGCCGGGTGCCCATATCAGGTTGGTTCCGGGCAACCAGAACGAGGCGATGGTCAGCAGCGTTGCCAGCCCGAGGCCGATCACATAGCCGCGTAGCCCGGATCCAACCTCGGTGTCGCCGAGGTATTCGTCACCCGGCGCCGTATCGATGTCGTAGCGCTCCAGGCCATCGGTGTCGCGCCGTTGCGCGTGGCGATCGTCCGCATTGCTCATCGACTTGCTCCCAGGAGATAGACCACCGTGAACAGGGCGACCCAGATGATGTCGAGGGCGTGCCAGAACAGGCTGAAGCACATGAAACGCCGAAGAATATCGTCGCGGAATCCCTTGGCGAAGATCTGCGCCATCATCGTGAGCAGCCACAGCAGCCCCGCCGTCACGTGAAGGCCATGGCATCCCACCAGCGTGAAGAACGCCGACAGGAACGCGCTGCGCGTCGGTCCGGCACCGCTGGCAACCATATGCGCGAACTCGCGCAACTCGAGCAGGATGAAGCTGGCGCCGAGCACGAAGGTGACAGTCATCGCGACATAGAACCAGGAGCTTCGCCGCGCTGTCACGGCAAGGCTGGCGAGACCGCAGGTAAAGCTCGACAACAGCAAAGCGGCCGTCTCGATCGCGACGTTGCGCAGGTCGAACAGCTCGGCCCCGCTCGGCCCGCCCGCCGTCTTGCCCGCCAGCACCGCATAGGCCGCGAAGAAGGCCGAGAACATCACGATGTCGCTCAGAAGGAAGATCCAGAAGCCGTAGCCCACGACGATCCGGATCGGTGCCGGGCCGCCGTCGCCGTGGCCGGGTGCATGGCCGTGCCCGCCATGGAGGCGGTAGGGGTCACGCTCTCGAACGTCGATCGCGGTCATGGCCTTGGCCCCGTGTAAGTGGCCAGCGCCTCGCGGCGCGCACTTCGGTTGGCGCGGTCGATCCGGGCGACTTCGGCGGCAGGAATGACGTATTCGGGGATGTCGCGCCACGCGAATACGACGAAGGTGGCCAAAGCACCGAGCGCACCGAGCGCCACCATCCACCAGATGTGCCAGATGAGGGCAAAACCCATCACGGTCGCAAAGAAGGCGCAGATGAACCCGGTGGGACTGTTGCGCGGCATCTCGATCGGCTCGTAGTCAGGCTCGTCGCGCAGCCGGTTTTGCTCGCGTGCCCGCTGCTTGATGCTCCAGTAGGGCTCTTCGCCCTCGACATGCGGAAGCGCGGCGAAGTTGAAGACCGGCGGCGGCGAGGGCGTGGCCCATTCCAGCGAGCGGCCGTCCCAGGGATCTCCGGTGGCGTCGCGAAGCGCCGCGCGCTGCCGGATGCTGACGACGAGCTGTACGATCTGCGCGACCACGCCGGCGGTGGTGATCAACATGCCGACGCCGGCAACCAGCACCCACGGATGCCATGCCGGCACGTCGAAATGCTGCATGCGGCGGGTCATGCCGAGCAGGCCGACAGCGTAGAGCGGTACGAAGGTGGCGTAGAACCCAATCAGCGTCAGCCAGAAGGCCAGCTTGCCCCAGCCCTCGTGCAGCCGGAAGCCGAATGCCTTGGGAAACCAGTAGGTATATCCCGCGAAGGCGCCGAACAGCACGCCGCCGATGATGACGTTGTGGAAATGCGCCACCAGGAACAGGCTGTTGTGGAGCAGGAAATCGGCCGGTGGCACCGCCAGCAACACACCCGTCATGCCGCCGATGACGAATGTCACCATAAAGCCCAGCGACCACAGCATTGGCGTCGCGAAGCGAATGCGGCCGCCATACATGGTGAACATCCAGTTGTAGATCTTCACGCCGGTACCGACAGCGATGATGCTGGTGGCGACGCCGAACGCGGCGTTGACGTCGGCGCCGGCGCCCATCGTGAAGAAGTGGTGCAGCCACACCATGAAGGAGACGATGCAGATGAAGAGCGTCGCGGCCACCATCGAGCGGTAGCCGAACAGCGGCTTGCTGGAGAAGGTGGAGATGACCTCCGAGAAGATGCCGAACGCCGGCAGGACGAGGATGTAGACCTCGGGATGGCCCCAGGCCCAGATCAGGTTCACGAACATCAGCATGTTGCCGCCAGCTTCATTGGTGAAGAAATGAAAGCCGAAATAGCGGTCGAGCGTCAGCATCGCGAGCGTGGCGGTGAGGATCGGGAAGGCGGCGACGATGAGCAGGCTGGCGGCGAGTGAGGTCCAGCAGAACATCGACATCCTGAGGTAACTCATGCCGGGCGACCGCATCTTCAGGATCGTGGTGACGAAATTGATCCCGGTGAGCAGCGTTCCGACGCCCGCTATCTGCACGGCCCACAGATAATAGTCGACGCCAACGCCCGGCGAATAGGCGGTCTCGCTGAGCGGCGGATAGGGCAGCCATCCGGTACGCGCGAATTCACCGATCACCAGCGAGATGTTGACCAGCAGCGCACCGGTGGCGGTGAGCCAGAAACTCACCGAGTTGAGCGTCGGAAAGGCAACGTCTCGGACGCCGAGCTGCAGCGGCACGACCAGGTTCATCAGGCCGATGACGAACGGCATCGCCCCGAAAAAGATCATGATGGTGCCGTGGGCGGAAAAGACCTGGTTGAAGTGGTCGGGCGGCAGATAGCCGGGCGCCTGGAAGGCGAGGGCCTGCTGCGACCGCATCATGACGGCGTCGCTGAAGCCGCGCAGCAGCATCAGCAGCGCCAGCAGCGTGTACATGACGCCAATCCGCTTGTGATCGACGCTGGTGATCCATTCGCGCCAGAGATAGGGGAAATGGCCGGCCAGGAAGACCCAGGCCAGCACGCCGAGGATTGCCAGGGCGACGACCGCCGAGGCGATCATCGGCAGAGGCTGATCGAACGGAATGACGTCCCAGCTCAATTTTCCGAGCATTGTCAGCCTCCTGCCTTGGGCGATACGCTCGGCCCGGGGCGACCGGCCTGGGGGCCGGGCGCGGGTGGAACGCCCTGCGTCGCGATTTCGTGGAAAAGGTCCGGCTCGACCGAGCGATAGGTCGAAGGCGGCACGTCGATGCTCTGTCTGGCCAGTTCCTGGTAGCTGGCCTTGTCGAGTGCCTGTCCCTGGCTTCGCGC
The DNA here is from genome assembly GCF_040321995.1 of Mesorhizobium sp. M0207. Taxonomy (NCBI): domain Bacteria; kingdom Pseudomonadati; phylum Pseudomonadota; class Alphaproteobacteria; order Hyphomicrobiales; family Phyllobacteriaceae; genus Mesorhizobium; species Mesorhizobium sp. M0207. Next base: position 739,894 of record NZ_JAMYSQ010000001.1, on the reverse strand, counting down.
CGAATTGACGAACGCCTCGAAGGCATCGGCCGCGACGGCATGCAGCACGAATTGCATGCCTGGAAAACCGTCACCGCTGAAATGGGCCGACCGCCCATAGAATTCGCCCGGCTGATCCGCCTGCAGGTGAAGCTGCGTCGTCATGCCGTTCATCGTGTAGATCATGCCGCCGAGCTGAGGCACGAAGAACGCATTCATGACGCTTGCCGAGGTAAGCGAGAAATGCACCGGCCTGCCCGCCGGCACCACAAGCTGGTTGATGCTCGCGACATTCTGCTCGGGGTAGATGAACAGCCATTTCCAGTCGAGCGAGACGACCTGCACCTCAAACGGCCTTTGCTGGGAATCCAACGGCTTCATTGGGTCGAGGTCATGCGATCCGATCGAGATGATGCCGCTCAGAAACAGGATGACGAGGATGGGGATCGACCAGACTACCAGTTCGATGCGTCCGGAATAGGCCCATTCCGGCAGGTACCGCGCTCTTGTGTTGGTTTCCCGGAACCACCAGGCAAAGCCGAGCGTCGCCACGATCGTCGGGATGACGATGGCCAGCATGATAGCGACCGAATTGAGCAGGATCGTCCGCTGCGCCGCCCCCACCGGCCCTTGCGGATCGAGCACGCCGCCCTGGCAGCCGGCAAGCAGCGCGGCAACAAGCATCGTCGCGCCGACGCGGCCAACACGGATGGCGGCACAATTTCGAACGATCGCCCTCAGCAACATGACATCTCGCCGTTTCCTGAAAACCGATGGAACGTTGCAGGCAGCGTGGCTGCCAACCCCCGAATGTTCGCGCCGGTGTGCTCCTGGCGACAGTTTCTTCACGCACGGGGCTCCGGCTGGCAGAACCACACGCGGCGGACGTCATCGTTAAGCGGTCAACCTGTCGAGAATCCTCCAAATCCTAAAAACCAGCGGCAAATCCCAAGCAACCAGAGCCAAATCCTAAGAAATCAGAAACAGTGCCCAGATCGAAGTTATCGCCAGAAACGTGGCGAATGCCAAGGCGGTAAACCGGTTCATGGCCCCGCCCAAGGTTGGTCCATTTAGTCCGCTCCCTGCGACGTGGCTGCTGATTCCAGTGCTGCTGCTCCAGATGGCTGCGCCAACCAAACGAATGTTCGTCGCGAAAGTTCCCAAAAAGCCAGATCCATCGCAGCCTTTGGTTGCAGGCCGGCGGCAACGCGATGCGCACCAAGGATGGTTGGGCGGCTTTCTCGCCAAACGGAAGCGAGGACTGCCTTTGCGTATGTAAAAACTACTTGTCTAGGTAAAAATAGTTGCTACTAATCGGCTGGGCGGGCGCACGGCCGCCTCTGGGAGGAATTTCGGCATGACAAGGCTGCGCGGCCTCGCGTGGGATCACCGACGCTGCTGGGGTCCGCTCGACGCCAGCATCGGGCCGTATTGTGCCGCCAATCCCGGTCTTGAGATCGAATGGGACCGCCGCAGCCTCTATGAGTTCGGCGAGGGCGCGCTTGGTCCTGTGCTCGGCGCCTATGACCTTGTCGTGTTCGACCATCCGTTCATCGGCGATATTGCCGAAGGCGGGCTGATGGTGCCGTTCGATTTGTCGGCCGAGCAGCGCCACGGCTTCGAACGGGATTCGGTCGGCGCATCCTGGCAATCCTACGCAAGGGACGGGCTTCAATGGGCGTTGCCGATCGATGCTGCCTGTCAGGTTGCCTCGTATCGCCCCGATCTCCTGGAGCGCTACGGACCGCTGCCGCGCAGCCATGACGAGGTGCTGGAGCTCGGCCGGCGCGCCTTGAAGGACGGCAAATGGCTTGGGCTGCCGTTGGTGCCGACTGACGCCATGTGCCTGCTTTTGACGCTCGGTGAGCCCCGGGAAGACGGCGACGAGTTCATCGCCGGGGAAAAAATCGAGCGGGCCGTCGGGCAATTGCGCCAGCTTGCGGCGCTGTCGCATCCGAACTCGCCGAAATGGAACCCGATCCGTTGCTACGATCACATGATCGCGCATGACGACGTGGTCTACGTGCCGTTCGCCTTCGGCTATGTGAATTATGCCTCCAGGGCCGACAGGCCGTATCTGCGCTTCGCCGACGTGCCGACGCCGCGATCCGCCGGCGCCTTGCTCGGCGGCGCCGGCATCGGCGTCAGCGCCCAATCGAAACACAAGCAGGCAGCCATCGATTACGCGCTATTTCTGTGCTCGCCCGGCTATCAGCGCGGCGACTATGTGAAATCCGGCGGACAGCCGGGGTCGCTGGCGGCGTGGCAGGATACCGAGGTCAACGCGCTCTCGGGCGGCTTCTTCGCCTCGACGCTGGCGACGATCGAAGCCTCTTATCTGCGCCCGACCCATCCGGGCTTCATCAGCTTCTTCCGCCAATGCGCCCCTCATGCCGTGGCGGCGATCGCCGGCGAATTGCAGGCGGCCGAGCTCGCGGATCGGCTGAACCGGCTCTATCGCGAGACCAGGCATGGCCAGCCGCAACGGAGCGTCGCGTAATGGCCGCCGATATTGCCCAGATCGTCGACGAAGGCGAAAGCGGCCGCAACGGCTATCGGGTGCCCGCTGTGGAGAAGGCGCTCGACATACTGGAATTCATGGCTGCCAGCGGCGAGCCGCTGACCCAGACCGAGATCGCCACCGGAATGGGGCGCTCCATTCACGAGATATACCGCATCCTGCTGCTGCTGGAGAAGCGCGGCTACATTTTCCGGACGCAATCGGACCGCTTCCGCCTGTCGCTGAAGCTGTTCGAACTGGCGCATATGCATCCCCCGGTGAACCGCCTGGTCGAATGCGCGCTGCCGGTGATGCGCGGCCTCGCCGCCAATGCCGACCAGAGCTGCCATCTGGTCGTGCGCGAAGGCGAGAGCGCACTGGTCGTGCTGCAGATCGATTCGCCTTTGCCGATGCGTTATTCGGTTGCCCTTGGCTCGCATTTCCCGATCCTCGAAACGAGCTCCGGCGCGGTGCTGCTGGCGCATTCGAGCCGCGCCGAGCGCGACCGCATCGTCGAACGGATCGTCGCTGCAGGCGAAGGCCAAGGCAGCCGGGCGGAAATCGAAGCGCGGCTGAACGAAGTCGCAAGGCTCGGCTATGAAATGCGCGCCTCGCTGGCTGTCGAGGGCTGCACCAACATTTCGATGCCGGTGCGCGACCATACCGGCGCCGTCATTGCCGCGCTCACCGTCCCCTTCCTGCCGCAAAAGGCCGCCCGCTTCGATCGCAGCACCGTCTTTGAGCGGACGAAGGCGGCGGCCGAGGCGATATCGTCGGCGCTGGGCGCGGGCGAAGCTGCCGCCTCTTCACGTGCCGACCCGGAACGGCGGGACTATCCGTTCAGCAACTGACAAGAAATACAGGGAGAAGAAACATGAACTGGTCCAAATCGATGCTGTTTGCCTCGGCGGCGGTGCTTGCTCTGAGCGCCGCCGCGGCACACGCCGAAAACATGCCGAAGCGCATCGGCTACGTCACCAACTACGCCACGCATGAGTGGTATCAGAACGTCATCAAGGGCATGCAGTCACGCGCCAAGGAACTCGGTATCGAGCTCGAGGTGCAGGACGCCAATCTGGACGTTGCCAAGGAGGTCTCCGCCGCCGAAGATTTCATGGCCAAGGGCGTCGACGTCCTGATCATCACGCCCGTCAACGAGGAAGGCGTCGTGCCGCTGCTGCGCCAGGCGAAATCCAACAACGTTCCGGTCGTGCTCGAAGGCAATCCGGTCAAGGGCATGACCACAATGGTCGCGATCTGCGACTACGACACCGGCTACACCGCCGGCGTCGAAGCCGGCAAATACGCCAAGGAAAAGCTCGAAGCCAAAGCCAAGGTGATGAATGTCGGCCTGCCGCTGCTGTCCGCCACCGTGCTGCGGTCGCAGGGTTTCATGGATGGCCTCAAGACCATCATCCCCGACGCGGTCATGGTCCACGACCTCGACGGCGGCGGCAATCCCGATCGCGCGCTCGAAGTCTCTTCGGCGGCTCTTGCCAAGAACGCCGACATCAACATCATCTACGGCATCAACGATTCCTCCTCGCTCGGCGGCCTTCAGGCCTGGAAAGCGGCCGGCAAGTCGCAGGACGGCCTCTTGACTGTCGGCACCGGCGGCGAAGGCCTCGCCTTCATCAATGCGATGCAGAACGAGCCGTCCTACCGCATCGAGGCCGCGATGTTCCCGGAAAAGGAAGGCTACACCGCCATCGATGCAGCGGTTAAGCTCTTCAATGGCGAAGAGGTGCCGGAACACATCGTCAGCCCGACCGCGCCGATGAACGGCGACGACTGGAAGAAGTTCTACGACTACGATGGCACCACACGCAAAATCAAATGGGATGCCGTCAATGCGCTTCAGCCACCGGAAAAATGCATGAAAACTTCCGCCGATCTGAAGAAGTAAGGATTCCGGGTAGCCCTTCCCGCACGGCGGGAAGGGCGGCGGATCGGATATGCCGAACGGCAAAACAGGGCAACCGTCCTGTTTTGGCCGGCAGTTTCCAGACGGCGACGGCACCGATACGGGCCCGGAAATAAAATGGACATGAGCGAGCTTACGCAATCCTCTGCGCCAAGGCGTTTCATCGGCGGCCAGCTGCTGGGCAGCAGCCAGCTGGTGCTCGGCGTGATCCTGGCCGTGCTCTGCATCGCCATTTCGATTGCCGCGCCGCAATTCTATTCCGAGGCCAACATCATCGCCATCCTGCGCCAATGCGCGCTGGTGCTGATCGTTGCCTCCGGCATGACGATGCTGATCATCACTGCGGAAGTCGACCTGTCGGTCGGTGCATCGCTGGCTTTTGTCGGCTGCATCGGCATGGCCGTGCTCAATTCAACGCACAGTCTGACGCTCGGGTTGCTGGCGGCGCTCGCCTTTTCAGGCGCGGTCGGCCTTTTCAACGGCCTCGTCGTCACCAGCCTCAAGGTGAACTCGCTGATCGCCACCATCGGCACCATGATGATGCTGCAGGGCGGCGTTTACCTGTTCACCCGCGAGGCGGTGCAGAACCACCACCGGCTTGCCGGCTTCACCGATCTCGGCGCTGGCTATATCGGCGCGATCCCGCTGCCCGTGGTCGTTGCCGCGGTGATTTTCGCGCTGGCCGCGGCAACGCTGCGCTTCACCACGCTCGGCCGTTATCTCTACGCTGTCGGCGCCAACGAGCGCGCGGTTCGTCTCTCCGGCGTGCGCTCGCAACGGCTGAAACTGTTCGCCTTCGTCGTCACCGGCCTGTGCGTCGGCGTCGCCGGCATGATCCTGTCGTCGCTGATGAATGCCGGCCAGCCGACCGCTGGCCGCGGCTTCGAGCTGACGGTGATTGCCGCCGTCATCCTCGGCGGCACCAGCCTGCTTGGCGGCCGCGGCTCGCTGCTTGGCACGTTGCTGGGCGTGCTGGTGCTGAAGGTCATCGATAACGGCATCATCATCCTCGGCTGGAACCAGGACCTGCAGATGGTGGTGCCCGGCATCGTCATCATCCTGGCGACCTATCTCGACATCGTGCGGAACAGAGCCAATGTCGGTTGATTTCCTTCACCCCGGCGAAACCGTGGCTGTCGACAAAAGCGTGCCGGCGCTGGAGATGCGCGGCATCGGCAAGCGTTTTCCCGGCGTGGTGGCGCTGGACAATGTCGATCTGACCTTGGAACCCGGCAAAATCCATGCCCTGATGGGCGAGAACGGCGCCGGCAAGTCGACGCTGATCAAGATCATGGCCGGGGTCTACGGCAAGGATGCCGGCACCATCCGCCTGCGCGGCCGCGAGGCCGACATCAAGTCGCCGCGCGATAGCCTGAAAGAGGGCATCAAGGTGGTGTTCCAGGAGATCGCGCTGATCGCCGAATTCAGCGTCGCCGAAAACATCTTCCTCGAAGGCTATCCGACCGGCAAAGGCGGCTCGATCGACTGGAAGAAGATCCGTGCCGATGCGGCCGCTCTGTTCAAGCGTATCGGCTTCAACGTCGACCCGGCGGCGCGCACGGGATCGCTGCCGGTCAGCCAGCAGCAGATGGTCGAGATCGCCCGCGCACTCGCCCATGAGGCCCGCGTCGTGGTGATGGACGAGCCGACCTCCTCGCTGACGCCTAACGAGGTCTCGCTGCTGTTCACCGTCATCCGCCGGCTGGCCGCGCTGGGCATCGCGGTGCTCTATGTCAGCCACAAGCTCGACGAGGTCTTCGAGATCGCCGACACCGTGACCGTGCTGCGCGACGGCCGCCACGTCTCGACCAGGCCGATCGGCCAACATACCAACGACACGCTGATCCAGGACATGATCGGCCGGCGCATCGAAAACCTGTTCCCGCGCAAGCGCGGCGCGCCGGGCAGCAAGGTCGCGCTTTCCGTTGAAGGGCTCAGCACCGCCAAGAAGCTGAAGGATGTGTCGTTCGAGGCGCATGCCGGCGAAGTCCTCGGCTTCTTCGGCCTGATGGGCGCCGGCCGGACCGAGCTCGCCAAGGCCATCGTCGGCTACGACCCGATCACGTCCGGCGCCATTTCGGTCGATGGCAGCCGGCTGCTGCCGCACGAAACGCACACCGGCGTCCGGCTCGGCATCGGCCTGCTTACCGAGGACCGCAAGAGCGAGGGGCTGATGGGCGAGTTGCCGGTCTACCAGAATGCCAGCCTCGCCTCGCTCAGTGCCTTCGCCAGAATGGGCTTCATCGACAAGGCCAGGGAACGCAAGGCGGTGCAGGACTATGTCGACCGCTTCCGCATCCGGACGCCCAGCCTGTTCCAGCAGGTCAAGAATCTGTCCGGCGGCAATCAGCAGAAAGTGCTGATCTCGCGCTGGCTGATGCGCGGTCTCAAGGTGATCGTCGTCGACGAACCGACCCGCGGCATCGACGTCGGCGCCAAGTCGGAGATTTTTGCGCTCATCGACCGGCTCGCCGGCGAAGGCCTGGCGGTCGTCATGATGACGTCCGAAATGCCCGAGCTGCTGGGGCTTGCCGACCGCATCGCGGTGATGTGCGAAGGCCGCCTCACCGCGATCATGCCTCGCGACGAGGCCACGCAGGAGAACATCCTCAATGCGGCAATCGGCTAAGACGATGACGCTTCGAAAAGGGACCAAGCGATGAGCCTGGCAAGCACCGACACCATGAAAGCTGGGCCGTCCATGCTGGCGCGGCTCGTCGCGCGGCAGGAATTGGCATTGCTCCTCTGCCTCATCCTGGTGATCGCGTTCTTTTCCTTCACCGCCGAGAATTTCTTCTCCGTGCGCAACATCACCAATGTGCTCGGTCAGGCTTCGCTGGCGCTGACAGCCGGCATCGGCTGCGCCATCGTCTTCATATCAGGCGAGGTCGACATCTCGATCGGCTCGCTGCTGGCGACGATCGCACTGCCGCTGATCATCATCATGAACGACACGAATTCTCTGCTGCTCGGCATCAGCGGCGCGCTGCTGTTCGGGCTGATCATCGGCGTCGTGAATGGCTATCTGACGGCCTATGCCGGCATCAACTCGCTGATCGTGACCCTGGGCACGATGTTCATCATGCGCGGCGGCGTTTATCTCTATACCGGCCAGCGTGCTATTCCAGACGACGCCGCGCTCGACAGCTTCATCGCGCTGTCGGACGGCCGCCTGTTCAACGTCGTTCCCTATTCGGCTGTCATCGCCATCGTCCTGCTCGCCGTCTTCGCCTACGTGATGCAGCACCGGCCGTTCGGGCGGCAGATCTATGCCGTCGGCGGCAATCCGGAAGTGGCACGGCTGGCGGGTTACGACGTGCGCCGCGTCAAGTTCACCTGCTTCATCATCAGCGCGCTGCTGGCGACGGTAGCCGGCATCATCCTGGCAGCCCGCGTCGGTTCGGCGCAGCATACGGCCGGGCTGAATTTCGAGTTCCAGGTCGTCGCCGCCACCGTGCTCGGCGGGGTGAGCCTTGCCGGCGGCATAGGCAGCCTGACCGGCATGGCGCTCGGCGTGCTGATCCTGCAGTTCCTGTCCAACGGGCTGCGCGGTCTCGGCCTGCCGACCGAGTGGCAACTGGTCATCACCGGCATGATCATCATTGCCGCCGTCGCCTTCGACGAAGCAAAGCGCCGGCGCGCCATTGGAGGCTGATATGGATCGTCTCAAAGGGAAAACCGCAATCGTCACTGGCGCCGCCGACGGCATCGGCCACGCGATCAGCGAGGCGATGGCAAGGGAAGGCGCGCACGTCTTCCTCGGCGACATCGCCGACGAGAAAGGTGAAAAATTCGCAGCCGAGCTGCGCGCCGCCGGCCACCGCGCCGACTACATCCATTGCGACGTGGCGGAGGAGGCCGACATCGCCGCCCTGATCGACGCAGCCGTCGGCAAGACCGGCCATCTCGATATTCTCGTCAACAATGCCGCCATCGCCATCGGCGGCATGCCGGTTCACGAAATGAGCGACGAGCAGTGGCACCGGCTGATCGCGGTCAACCTTACCAGCGTGTTCCGCGGCTGCAAATATGCGCTGCCACATATGATCGCGCAGAAATCGGGCTCGATCATCAACATGGCCTCGGCACAAGGGCATATCGGGCTCGACGGCTGGACCGCCTATGCCGGCGCCAAGGGTGCGGTGATGGCGATGACGCGCCAGATGGCGGTCGAGTTCGGCCCGCTCAACATCCGCGTCAACTCGATCTCGCCCGGCACCATCAACACGCCGATGAACGACAAATTGGTCAAGGAGATCGGCGGCAATCTCGCCAAGGCCTGGGTCAAGATGCATCCGCTCGGCCGCATCGGCAAACCGTCCGAGGTGGCCGAAGCCGCCGTCTATCTGGCCTCCGACGCCGCCGGCTTCACCACCGGTACCGACCTGCGCGTCGACGGCGGCCTCACCGCGGCACCCCGCTACGTACCCGACCTGCTTTGACAACCAACGAGACATGAAATGAACAAAGCCCTCGAAGGCGTCCGCATTCTCGATTTCAGCCATCTGCTGCAAGGGCCGTTCGCCACGCAGCTGCTCGGCGACATGGGCGCCGACATCATCAAGATCGAGCGTGCCGGCGCCGGCGACATGTTCCGCGGCATGACCTTCTTCGCCAAATGGGTCGGCGGCTCCGAAAGCCCGAATTTCCTCGCCTGGAACCGCAACAAGCGCTCCATCGCGCTCAACCTGAAAAGTCGCAAGGTGCATGCCATCATCATGGACATGGCTGAGAAGGCCGATGTGGTGGTGCAGAATTTCCGCCCCGGCGTGCTCGCCAGGCTCGGCTATGGCTACGAGGATTTCAGGGCGGTCAATCCCGCCATCATCTATTGCTCGGGCTCCGGCTATGGCGAGGAAGGCCCCTATGTCGAGCGCCCCGGCCAGGACATGCTGATCCAGGGATTGTCCGGGCTGATTTCCAACACCGGCCGCGGCGATCAGGCTCCTGTTCCGGCCGGTGCCGGCCTGGCCGACCAGATCGGCGCCATGAACATGGTCTACGGCATCCTGTCGGCGCTCTACTATCGCGAGAAGACCGGCAAGGGCCAGAAGATCGAGGTCAATCTGCTCGCCGGCATGCTGGCGCATCTCAATCAGGAATATGTCGCCGTGCTCAATCTCGGTGAGGATTTCGTGCGCCCGAATTCCGGCATCGGCCACCCCGGCATGCAGGCGCCGTTCGGTGTCTATGAAGCGAAGGACGGCGGCTATGTGTCGATCGCCATGAGCCCGTTCAAGACGCTGTATGAAGTGCTGGAGGCGCCGCAGCTTGCCGTCTACGACGATCTGAAGACCCTGTTCGACAGGCGCGACGAGGTGTTCGACAAGGTCAACGCCGAAACCAGGAAGTTTGCCACGCAGGACCTGCTGGCGCGGCTGCTCGCAGCCGACATCTGGTGCGCCGAGGTGAAGGACATAAGGCGCGCAGCCGAGGACCCGCAGGTTAAGCACCTGGGCATGATCACCAGCTACGATCATCCGCGCGGCGGCAAGGTCAGGGTGGTCGCGCCGGCTGTCAAGATGAGCGAGACGCCGCCTACGATAGAGCGGCCGGCGCCGCTGGTCGGCCAACATGGCCGCGAGATACTGGCCGAGTTCGGCCTCTCCAGCGGCGAGATTGCAGCGCTTGAGGCGTCCGGCGATATGACCGTGGATGCTGCCTGACGATGAGCGTTTACCAGACACTCAGCTTGGAAATATCCGGGCGCGTCGCAGTCGTCACCTTCCGGCGCGCCGATCAGCTCAACGCCATGAACCGGCTGATGCAAAGCGAGATCACCGAGGTTTTCGAGGCGCTGTCGCAGGATGACGGCGTCGGCGCGATCGTAGTGACCGGCGAGGGGCGCGGCTTCATGGCCGGCGCCGACATCAAGGAATACGCTGCCCAGACAGCTATCGAGTTCGACGCCTTCCAGGCCGCCGGCACGCGCATGTATGCGGCGGTCGAGAACAACCGCAAGCCGGTCATCGCCGCGGTCAACGGCTTTGCGCTCGGCGGCGGCATGGAGCTGGTGCTGTGCTGCGACATCGTCATCGCCAACCAGTTCGCGAAGCTCGGCCTGCCCGAGATCAAGCTCGGGCTGGTCCCCGGCGGCGGCGGCACCCAGCGCAGTGTCCAGAAGCTCGGCCGCAACCGCGCCAATTTTCTGCTGATGACCGGCGCCATCGTGCCGGCTTCCGAGTTCGTCGGCGCCGGTCTGGTCAACGAGATCGTCGATGCCGAAAGGCTGATGCCGCGGGTGCTGGAACTCGCCGAGATGATCGCCGCCGAACCGACCGCAGCGATCGAAGGGCTGAAAGCGCTGACCGCGCATGCCGTGTCGGGCGATCTAGCCGACGGCCTTGCCATGGAGCGCGATGTCCTGGGCGGCCTGTACCGCAGCGAGACCGGCCAGCGGCGCGTCAAGGAATTTGCTGAAAAGAGCGCGACGCGGCCGAAGGCTGCGAAATGACGTCCCTGGTCAAGCAAAACCGGCCGCACTTCACCGATGTCGAGGGCCTGGCCGCGATGGTCGGCGGCGGCGGCGTCTTCGGTGTCGGTGGCCATCATTTTGCCCGGCTGCCGATCGCCTTGTTGCGGGCTATCGCCCGCTCGGGCGTCAAGGACCTTCGCTATGTCTGCTGGGCCGGCGGCCTGCCACTCGAACTGCTTCTCGAAGCGAATGCCGTGGAGGAGGTCGATATCTGCTTTTCCAGCCTCGATATTTTTGGCTTGCCGCCACGCTTCCGCGCGGCCGCCGAGACCAATGCCGTGCCGGTCCGCGACTGGACGGCGCTGGCCATGATCCAGGCTTTGCAGGCGGGGCAGCAGAACCTGCCGTCGATGCCGTTCCAGCTTCCGGAGGGTTCGGACATGCTGGCGCGCGTGCCGCGTGCGATCGCCGTGCCTGATCCGATCGCGGGAATCACGACCGGGATCATCCCGGCCTTGCGGCTCGATACGTTCGTCGTCCATGCCCAGCGTGCCGACGAGAGCGGCAATGTCCAGATCATCGGACCACGAGCGCTGGATTTCGCCATGGCCGGCGCGGCGCGCCAGGTGCTGGTCACGGTTGAGGAGATCGTCCCGGTCGGAGCGCTGCGGCATGATGGTCGGCAGAGCATTTTGACCCGCAACCAGGTGTCGGCGATCGCGCTGGCACCAGGCGGCGCCTATCCCGCCTCCTGCCTGCCATTCTATGTGACGGATTATCAAGCGTTGGCGGGGGCGTTCGCGGCCAAGGAAATACCTTTGTCGGACAGCCTGGGCATGCCTTCGGAAGGCGTGCCGGAGCGGGTTCAAGACGCTGCAAAAGTCCGCGCTGAAACAGTCCTCGCAATGCCCAGGCTCGTGCACGGCAACAAGGAGGCGTCCATCGACGAGATCATCGCCGCCCGCATCGTCGCTGAGCTCGACAATGAGAGCTTTGCCAGTGCCGGCGCGGTGTCGCCGCTCGCCAATGTCGCCTACCGGCTGGCCAAAGCGACGCACGCGCCGGACATGATCATCGCTACCATGAGTTGCGGTCATCTCGACATAGCACCGAGCCCGATGATCCTGTCGCTGATCGAAAGCCTCGATTGCGAGACGGCGGTGGCGCATGCCGGCGGCGACGACACCTATTCGACCTATTACCAGGCCGGCGCGGTGACGCATGAGATCGTCGGTGCCGCGCAGGTCGACCGCCGTGGGCGCGTCAACACCATTGCGCTGCGCAAGCGTGACGGCAGCCTTATCCGGCTGCCCGGGCAAGGCGGCATGGCCGACGTCGCCAACATGCATCGCGATTATCTGCTCTACGTCCCCCGCCATTCCGTGCAGTCGCTGGTCGAGACGGTCGAGATTGCCAGCTCGGCGCGCGGCCTGTTGACTGAGGCCGAACGCGAGCCGATGGGCTATCGGACCGGCGCGGCATTGGTGTTCACCGACCTTTGCGTGTTTCGGCTCGACGGGGAGAGCCGGCAATTGGCCGTCATCGAGACCATGCCGTGCGTGACGCGCCAGCAGCTCCAGGATGCCACCGGCTTTGCCCTGACATTCGATGCCGATTGCCGCGAACTTGCGCTACCCTCGAACGAGACGCTCGACATCCTGCGAAACCGCATCGACCCGCTCGGCCTGCGGCGCCTCGAATTCGTCAGCGCCAGGGAGCGCAGCGCCCTGATCGCCGAGATCCTGGCCACCGACCGGCGGATGGTCGAGCGCTGCATCGCCGCACAGCGGTCGCATACTGCACCGGATTGAAGGGGGTGCGCATGGCAAAGCCGTTGCTCGAAATGTCGGCCGCGAGGGTCTTCTTCGATGGCATCTTCACCAGCCCGCGCGTCGCCCATCCGGAAGGCGTGGCCATCCATCGCGACGGCTCGATCTGGTGCGGCACCGAAACCGGCGACCTGCTGCGCCTCGCCGCCGATGGCAGCTCGGTCGAACGCATGGGCGGCACGGACGGCTTTCTGCTCGGCATCGCCTTCGATAGCGCGGGAAACTGTTTTGCATGCGATTTGAGACATGCGGCGGTCTTTCGCTGGGATGCCGCGACGGCTGATATGACGCGCTTCGCCTCGGCCGGCATCCGCGTGCCGAACTATCCCGTGATCGACGAGGCGCGCGGCTGGCTCTACGTTTCCGACAGCCTCGGCGAAGACAACCGCTCCGGCATTTTTCGCTACGATTTGAAGACCGGCGAAGGCGGCCTGTGGTGCAGCGAGACCATGGCCTTCGCCAACGGCATGGCGATGGCGCCGGGTGGCGATGGGCTTTACGTCGTGGAAAGCCATGCGGCCTGCGTCAGCTATGTGCCGATCCGTGCCGACGGCGCGGCAGGACCTCGCCAGCTCGTCGTGGACGGCGTGAACAACGTCCCCGATGGCGTCGCCTTCGCGCGGGACGGGTCGCTGTTCATCTCGTGCTACGAGCCGAGCCGCATCTATCGTTGGCGAAAACACAGCGGGCTCGAGGTGGTGATCGAGGATCCGGCGGCAACGACGCTCGCCCACCCCACCAACATCGCCTTCAAGGGCGACAAGCTCTACACCGCAAATCTCGGCCGCTGGCACATCACCGAAATCGACTTGACGGCGATTTCTTAGATCGGGCCGAACCGGGCGGCGCTGCCCTATCCCAGCCGCCCGTGACTCGATCGGATGCGCAACACCTGGACCCTCGAGGGCAGCTCGATCAGGAACTCTTCGTCCCGCTCGAGATGGTGGATTTTTGTCGGATCGCCGCCGGTGAGCGCCGCCATCGCCTCGACGTTTTCCCAATAGGAGATCGTCACGAATTCCGAATGGGTCGGCGTGTCCTCGCGAAAGGTCTGAACGCCCAGGGCCTTCTCGATCAGCGGCTTGATGCCGGCCTCGTAATTGTAACTCTCATAGGCATCTGCCATTTCAGGCACGGTTCTGCCGCGCCAGACACGGGCGATCGTTGGAGTTTTCTCCGTAGCTTTCTCTGTCATGGCCAATGAATTCCTGCTGGTCTGCTTGGTCCGCGGCGTTCGGCAAGGCCAGCCAAGGAACGCATCTCCCCGACTGGCAGCCTGGTATCCAGGCGACTTTTTATCCTCCCGGCCGACGAGCTCGCGCTGCCCCAGACAGGCCTCCTGCCGACCGGCAGGAGACTTACTCCTGATCCTCGGCGCCGCCTCCGTGGAAGAAGGACCGGATTTCCTGCATGTCGACGCTGCCGTCACCGTCCTCATCGACGGCGTTGAATATTCGCCCGACGAAATCCTGGACTTCGCTCTGAGAAAGCGCGCCATCGCCGTCCGCGTCTACTATGGCGAACATCATTCGCATCTTCGCGCCATGCATCCCGCGTGGAATGCCGCCGCGCCCTCCCATCTCCCACCCTCGCTCAGGCGGGCCCATCCTGTAGCCGCGATGCCAGCGGTCGGGACCTCGCCGTTCCTCCCGGGGCGCGCGATCTTCCTGCATTCTCTCCTCCAGCATCTCGGTCATCATCTGGCGCATCATGTCGCGCATGGCATCCTGCCCGGTCACTCCGGGCGACGGTTCGGCGCCACGATCCGGTGCCGGCGCGGCGGGCGCAGGTGGGCTCGTCTGGCCGAATGCCGGCGCGGCCAACATGGCCAGCGCCGCGGCAATTACGGTGGTTTTGCTTGCGAGCGTCATCGTATTCTCCATCGGTATGAATTGTAGCCGAATATGTCTGCATCCAAGCCAAACCGGCTGCTCGCCTCATGGTTCCTGGTCAGTCGGCACGACGGCGGAAAAGTCCGCCCGATCGCGGCAACGAAAGCCGCTTGCCCACGTTGCCATGGATGCGACGCTCCACCAGGAGGAAAAAATGGCCGACGATAAGAGCAAGCGAGATTTCCGCGAGCGCGACCGCGTTTCTACGGAAGACGACCGTGAAGTCGAGTATTTTGCCCAACAGAACGGCGTCACGGCCGACCAGGTCCGCCAGCTGATCAAGAGCTTCGGCAATGATCGCGGGCGCCTGACCGTAGCTGCGAAGGCATTGCGAGGGATTTCACCTGCCGGAGCCGACGAGGTGACCAGGGAAGCCCGCCAGCAGGCGACACCCATGCATCTCGGTAAACCCGACGAGTGATGCCAGGCAGCTGCTCTGCCGCTGCCGCGGGCGTCAGAACTTGCGGCTCAAATAGTCCGAGCCGCGCAGGCCGAACCGCCACTCGGCATCGACAGCCTTGGAAATGCCGATCCGACGGCCTGTTAGAACGGCGCCGGCGTCGCCCGGCTGCCTGAATTCGAATGGCGGCACGTCCAGCGGCAGCCCGTCATGGGATTTGTCGATTGCCAGCGCCTGGCAAAGGCGACCCGGTCCCGAACAAAGCAGCCGGGGGTCGTCAACGCCGCGATTGGCCCGCATCACCTCCAGCCCGGATTGCGGTTCGATTGCGCGGATAAGCACGGCACTGCCGGGCAGGCACACGGCATTGAGGCACCAGTGCAGGCCATAGGAGCGATAGACGTACGCGCTGCCCGGGGCGCCGAACATTGCGCCGTTGCGCACGGTCCTGCCACCGAAAGCATGCGAAGCCGGGTCATCCGGGCGATAGGCCTCGGTCTCGACGATGATGCCGCCAACGCCGTGCAAAAGCAGCATGGCGCCGATCATGTCGCGCGCTACGATGGCGGCGTCTCGAGCAAAGAATTGATGGGTGGTGGTCATTGTGCGGCAGACTCGATCGCGCCTGGACCTGGCGCGTCAGCAAGTTCCCGGACCGGAAACAAAATGTCCAGCCATCCCGCCGCCGAACCTGGGGCAGCGGTATTCAGCGCAGCATGGCTGCGCCGATGAAAACCGCCGCGGCCAGCACGACGATGGCGGCAATCACCATGACTGGCCCATATCTGCTCGGTTGGACGTCGGGCTCATCCGTCAGCGGGCGCATCGCATTGGCATAGCTCGCCTGGTTGGTAAACTTCGGCGTTTCATGGCGCGCGGCAGGGCTCTTCGGCGGAGGTTGCCGGCGGATTCCGCGTCCGTTTCCATGGGAGCCGCAGCCGGATCGATGCCCGGGGTCTTGTCCCCTTCGCGCCCGGCGTCGATATCGCCCCGCGCCTGAGCCGGGCTTCGCCCAAGAGGTGCTGCGTCGGTCATCGTCGAGGTCCTTTCAGAGCATCGGCCTCAAGCATTCTAACCTGCGTCTCATTTCAAAGTTCCCCCGTTTCAAAGTCCCCC
Source organism: Mesorhizobium sp. M0207 (assembly GCF_040321995.1). Lineage (NCBI taxonomy): Bacteria > Pseudomonadati > Pseudomonadota > Alphaproteobacteria > Hyphomicrobiales > Phyllobacteriaceae > Mesorhizobium > Mesorhizobium sp. M0207. Next base: position 723,839 of record NZ_JAMYSQ010000001.1, on the reverse strand, counting down.
GTTTCAAAGTGCCCCCGTTTCTAAGTGCCAACGAGCGGAAACCGCCTAAGCCTGCTTACAGGAACAACCGGCGATCGAGCGGGTTGAGCAAGCATCGGGGAGAGCAAGATGGACTTGGTGAGCCACGCGCCTACATGCGGCAGTTCGATAACCGGCTCCAGCGAATTCGCATGATCTACTTCACCGCCGACACGCATTTCAGCGACCCGCGCATTTTGCGCATCGACCGCCGCCCGTTCGGCTCGCTGGCGGAACATGACCGGTCGCTCATTGCGTTCTGGAACGAGACTGTCGGGCCGGACGACGAGGTCTGGCATCTCGGCGATTTTGCCAGGGGATCGGCCGCGTTCGTGTCGTCGCTGCTGGCGTCTCTTCATGGCAGCAAGCATTTGATCATCGGCAACAACGATGCTGCGGCCACCATCGAGGCCACAGGTTGGGCGAGCACGCAACACTACAAGGAGCTGGCGCTCGACGGCAGTCTGCTGATCCTTTGTCACTACCCTTTTCGCACCTGGAACCAGATCGGCAGGAAATCGATCGACCTGCATGGCCATTCCCACGGCAGGCTGACCCCGGTCACGCGCCAGTATGACGTCGGCGTCGACAGCTGGGATTTTCGTCCGGTCACGCTGACCACCATCCTTGCCAGCCGCGGCCGAAGGGCGGCGCGGCAAAGCCGTCAAAAAGTCGAGTGATCGAAAGTGCCGGCCGTGCGTTGAGGAATTTCAACGCCAGGGAGCACGCCATGAACAGACGTGAACTGATCGATGCCGACGGCGGCAAGCGTGTCGCAAAGCCCATCCCGCGCGATGCCGCGTTCGACAGCACCTTGGCCCTGCTGCGCGAGGGCTATGACTTCATTTCGGCCCGCTGCCGGCGCATGAACACCGACATCTTTGCGACGCGCCTGATGCTGCGGCCGGCAATCTGTGTCCGTGGTGCCGAGGCTGCCGAGATGTTTTATGGCGGCGACCACTTCACCCGAATTGGTGCGATGCCGCAGACCACGCTGCGTCTGCTGCAGGACAAGGGCAGCGTCCAGGCGCTCGACGGCGCCGCTCACCGCCACCGCAAGGCGCTTTTCCTGTCGATCCTGTTGGATGGTGACCAGATCGAGCGGCTCCGCGCAACCTTCCGTCGCGCCTGGCTCGACCAGCTGGAAGACTGGCAGCGGCGTGACGAGATCGCCCTGTTCGACGCCGTAAACCTCGTCCTGACCCAGGCGGCAGCGGCTTGGGCCGGCATCCCCGCCGACAAGGATCGCGCCGAACTCTGCCGCGAGCTCAGCGGCATGGTCGAGAACGCCGGCGGCATTGGGCCGTCGACCGTGCTGGCGCTGTGGCGGCGACGCCGGACCGAACGCACTATCGGCGAGCTTGTACGGCGCGTTCGAAGCGGCGCGCTTGATTTGCCGGCAAACAGCCCGGTCCGCCTGGTCAGCGAACATGTCGATGCCGAGGGAATGCCGCTCGATCTTGCCAGTGCCGCGGTCGAAATCATCAACATTATCCGTCCAATCGTCGCCATCGGCCGCTTCATCATGTTTGCGGCGCTGGCGCTTCACCAGCACCGCCAATGGTATGACAAGTTCGCCGCCGGCGATGACGACGGGCTGGAAGCCTTCGCCGAGGAGATTCGCCGGCTCTACCCGTTCTTCCCGTTCATCGGCGGCCGCGCCCGCCACCCCTTCGAATGGAAGGGCTACCGTTTCGACCAAGGCGACTGGGTCCTGCTCGACCTGCACGGCACCAACCATGATCCGCGCCTGTTTGTGGAGCCGGACCGATTTATCCCGGAGCGCGGCTTGAGCTGGAAAACCCACGGCTTCGACTTCATCCCGCATGGCGGCGGAGATCCGGCGACTACCCATCGCTGCCCCGGAGAAGCCGTCACCGTCGCGCTGATCATGGAAGCGGTTCGCCTGCTGACGCGGTCGATGGCCTACCAGGTGCCTGATCAGGATATGACCGTCTCGCTTGCCCGCATGCCGGCGCGGCCGAAATCCGGGTTCAGGATAGATAATGTGCGGCAAACACCCCGCTGAAAGGCTGCCGGTCGAACCGGAACCTCTGCGGAGCTGAGGCGTTCGAAAATTGCAAGGCGTAAAGGCAAACGCAATGGCTCAGAAGATCACGACAGGCGCGAACGACCGGCCGCGCAATGAAACCATCGGCCAATCCGGCGAAGGCCTGCCGGACGATAGCAGCAGGCCGCTCGAGGTCGACGAAGGCTGGGTCGCCCGGCTGAGAAACAAGCTGCAGGGCAAGCCCCGGCAAGCCGGTCAGACCAACACGGACGAAGTCCCCGCAGGCACTCCAGGCGCTGGCGAGAATATTTGCCGCCGCTGTGCAGGGTCAGGCATGATCGACGGCCGCACCTGCCCCGAATGCGGCGGAACCGGCAAGGTGACGACGCCGATAGGCGGAGGCTGAGCAATTCCAGGAAAAGTGTGAAGCGGTTTTCCGTCCGGTATTTGCGTCAAACAATACGATAGACCGGTTCTGCGTTTCCGCGGAACGATGAACCGTCCAGCGGCGGTCAGATCGCCGGCACCCACTTCCAGAACACGCCTTCCTTGCGTTCGGGGTAGTGCTTGAACTCGCATTCGAAGCGCCAGCCGTAGTTCTTGGCGGCGGCAAGCGCCTCCTTGCTGACCGGGTTCATGCCGGTTCCCGGCGCAAACCAGTCCTCCAGCAAGTCGTCGGGGATATAGGCGCCGATCCTCAAAGGCAGCTTTTCGAGGACGACATCCATTTCAGGTGGTGCAGGCACGGGGGCGCTCCTTTGAAACCTACCCGCGAAGAAGCCGTTTAACGCCAAGCGGGTTCATTCTTCTGTTCATAGTCCTGGAACGCCTTCTGGAGACCGCCGATCACCTCGGCGGACGTCTCGAACATCGCCTTCAGCTGCGGCTCATCGACCTTCTCGATGTCCTCGTGAAGGTGCTGCTTCACCTCCTCCAACTTTTTCTGCATTTTCTGCGTGTGGTGGCGCGGATCGCGGTCGGCAGCGCTAGTCATGATCAATCTCCAATTTGTGGATCTCGGAGAACTCGCCCGGCTCTGAGGATCGACAGGCGGGTTTGCAGCGTAAACGGCTTGCCGATAGCTGTGGTTCCCGACTGCGGATGCGGTCTTCGCGCGCCCAACGCGCTGTTCCTGGGTTCAACCGCCCGGTAGCAAGTCCGAAGGGCGCTTGCCGCGAATTCAAGACGCAAGCAGTGGCAGACGAGCATTGATGAAACTGAGAACTGATGGCGTCTCTGGCCAAGGACGGCAATCCACGACCTATAGCCTACGCCTCGTCCGCGATCCATTCGAGCGAGGCGCCATGCGGGTCAGTCCAAGCTACAGGGGAGCCGTTCGCAGATAGGAGGAAGCGGCCAGGCGGCCAGCTTGTTCCGGCGCGTGTGGCGATGGACGGGAAGACGCGAGGGAACTCGTTCGATACCCAATAAGGCGCGAGACGCATCGCCTGCTCGGCGAAAGCTTCTCTGTCACCAAGGTCGGAGACATAGTCGAGGACGGCTGTGTGAAAGATGACGAGTGTAGCGTCATTTGGCGCTTCGTTGCAGAGTTGCACGAGGTCGCTCCCGCGCAGGTCGCCCTTCACCACCCGAGGCTTGACTGTGGCAGCTATCTTTAGGGCCGCCCGCAGATTGGCAAGCCGTGCTGTCTGTTCCGGCCAGACCAGTGTCTCAAGCCATGCGACTTGCGAGTCGTCCGAAGCATCTATCGGGCTCAGGTCCAATCCAGCCCGCCAGACGACTTGCGGCAAGGCCGTCGGCAATGGCGTTGTTTCGCTGGCGAGGCATCGGAAGACAGGCGGCTCCAAGGCCATCGCAGGTGCGCGGATCACCTTGCGTCCGTAGTCATAGCCGTAGAGGTCGGGCATGAGGCAGAGCCCTGCGGAGGTCCCGACCTCGATGAGGGCCAGCGGCTGCGGCAAACGCGCCAGGACGGGGAGCAGGGTGGCGCATCTTCCCGGCTCGTTGGTTTGCGTTGAGCGCTCGAGCATGAGCGAGCGGATAGCGTCGGGATTAGCCTGAAGCGCCTGGCGAAGCTCGGTCCACCCTGTCGGCGTGCCGAACAAGTGACGCACCGCTGCAAGTAGAAGGTTCGGTTGCCGCTTTAGGTCCGGAAGAGTCGACAGGAAACCGAGCGCCTCCCGATCCCCAGCGACTGCCCGAGCCAACTCCTCGTAGAGCGGCGAGCGACCGCGAGCTTCCGTATCGGCGAAGCGAATATATCGGGCTGAGATCTCGGCCAAGCCCTCCTCGTCCATATCCGCTGATCCTCGGTCCCGACGTCTCATCACAATACACGATCCACGGATCTGATTGGAGCCAGGCCACGGCGTTTTTACACAGGCTTCACCCCAGCGGACTTGCCGCGGTCGCCTACTTAACCGTTGCGTTATGAGGTCGTACGCAATCCAAAACCTGGGGAACTGTCCCTAATTGGTGTCTCACCCGATGGGTGCGGTCCACCATGTCTCCGGTATAAACCGCAACCCATGTCTCCGGGCCGTACAATTTGAGATTTGGCGCACCCGACAGGATTCGAACCTGTGACCTCTGCCTTCGGAGGGCAGCGCTCTATCCAGCTGAGCTACGGGTGCCTTCAGGATCGGTGATCCCAAAAACGAACCAGCCGGTAAACCGGCCAGCCACGGCTTCTTAGCGGAAGCAGGCGCCGGCTTCAACGGGCAATCGCCAGCGGGCTCAAGTTGCCGTAGCAGTCCGGAGGAGACAGACATCGTCCCGTCCGGCGCCACCGCCTGCTCATTCTGTCACGGTAAGCACTGCCTTGCCGCTGATGCTGCGCTGCCGCAGCGCGTCGAGGGCTTGGCCGACGTCCCGCCACGGCACGGTCAGGACCACACGCGTTTCGAGCCGGCCGGCTGCGATCAGCGCGAGCAGCGAGGCGATGTCAGCGCCAACCTCCGGACCGGAGGCGTAGTAGGCGAAGGTCTGCAGCCGCGCACCTTCGTGCCCCGGAACGAACTGGCGGAAGCCGATGGGCGTGAGTTCGCCGCGGCTCGAGCCGAACATGACGACGGTCCCGCCGGGCGCGATCCGTTCGATCGCGTGGGCGAGGCTATCGCCGCCCACCGATTCGGTAATCAGCGAGAACAGTCCTTCGGTCAGCTCGATCGTTTCGACGACCCGCTCGGCTCCGAGGCCGCGGAGATCGTCGGCATGCCGTTCAGCGGCGACCGCCACCACCGACGCGCCCTGCTGGCGGGCGATCTGGATCTGGAAACGGCCGACCGCGCCGCTTGCGCCGGTAATCAGGACCCGCTGGCCGGCCAGGTCGCCGCCGAGGCGCAGGGTCCGCAGCGCGGTCGTGCCCGCGACCGGAACAGTGGCGGCGGAGACGAAGCTGACGTCGTCCGGCAGGACGGCGAGGTGGTCGGTCGGAACGGCGACCCGTTCGGCCCACCCGGCCTCGTCGACCAGAGCCGCAACCCGGGCGCCGACGGCCGGCCCGGAGCCGTCGGCCGCGGCGCGCTCGACAATTCCGGCGACGTCCTGGCCAGGCACCCAGCCGTTCGGACGGATGTTGAGCAAGCGCAGTTCACCGCGGTTCAGCGAGACTGCCCGGACCGAGACCAGCGCCTCATGCGGGGCGGGCTCGGGCTCACCAAGCTCGGCGAGCCGCAACCCGGTGGCGCTGTCGGAAGATGTGACCAAGGCGAGCATTGGTATCGTTCCTTCTTGCTGCGTGGCGGACGCCAGCCTGTTTTCGTGCGCCGGGCTTGTTGGTCCGACGTTCAGAACGCAAGCAGGGCATGACTAAATGGAAGCCCGCCTGTCGGCTTCTGAGTTACTCATCCCTAAACTATCGACTTTCCTGTTTGAGTAATTTAGATATCTCGGTAGTCGATCGCTAAAATCAGTCAATATGAGGCAGCCTCTCCGCTACCCCTGGCCTTTCGATCCGGATGATGTCCTCGCCCCGGCAATCGCCGTGCGCGTTGACGTTACCGAAACCAGGGCGGAGGTGCCGGACCACCACCACCGCAAAGGGCAACTCGTCTTCGCGCTGGGCGGTGGCGTCACATGTCGCGTCCCCAGCGGCCTGTGGATGGTGCCGCCGCATTGCGCGGTGTGGATTCCCGGCGACATGGAGCACAGCAATATCGCGACCGCCAATGCCCGGATTTTCTTCGTCTATATCGAACCGGGAGCTACCGACTTGCCGGACCGGTGCTGCACGCTTTCGATCACGCCGTTGCTGCGCGAGCTCATCATAGAGCTGACGGATCGCGTTGAGGACGATGACGCGAGGGGCGAGCTCCTGACCAGGGCTCTGCTCACCGAACTGCCGCGCATGCCTGTCCAGCAGCTGCATTTGCCGATCTCGTCCGAGCCGCGCTTGAGGCGCATCGCGGCGGCGTTGGCGCAAGATCCTGCCGATCGCAGCACCCTGGCGGAATGGGCCAGTCGCGTCGCGCTCAGCGAGAGCAGTCTCGCACGTCTCGTGGTGAAAGAGACAGGGCTGACCTTCGGGCGCTGGCGCCAGCAACTGCACCTGATCGTCGCAATGCGCGAGCTGGCCTCCGGCGCCAGCGTGCAGCAGGTTTCGGCCGATCTCGGTTACGAATCGGTCACCGCCTTCATCACCATGTTCAAGAAAGCGCTTGGCAAGCCGCCGGCAAAGTATCTCAGCAGTGTCGCGCAAAACGGCGGCTCTGCGTTTGTCGCCTGAACCCGTACGCGGTCAACACTCGGACTTCAACTATCACTGCTCCTCGGCATACAGCAGCCGCGTCTTTGCCTCGGAGGTCGGCAACAGGCTGCGCTGGATCAGCGCCTCGACATGGTCGTTGCGCTGGCGGGCGCTGTCGGCGCCCATCACCACGATGATCAGCCTGTGCCCGTCCGCATTATAGGAGGTGACGATGTTGAAGCCCGAAGCCCTGATATAGCCGGTCTTGATGCCGTCGACGCCGCGCACCCGGCCGAGCATGTCGTTGTGGCCGCGCACCAGCCTGCCGCGGAACATGAAGTCGCTTTCAGAGAAGTAGTGGAAATGCTGCGGGAAGCGGGCGTGCAGCGCCATGCCGAGCACCGCCATGTCGCGCGCGCTGGTGTGCTGGTCGCCGTCCGGCAGGCCCGAGGCATTGCGGAAAACGGTGCTGCTCATGCCGATCTGGCGCGCCTTGGCAGTCATCATGCCGGCGAACGCCTCTTCGCTGCCGCCGAGATATTCGGCAATTGCGACCGCCACGTCATTGGCCGATTTGACGACGACGGCGCGGATCGCCGAATCGACGTCGATGGTCTCGCCGCGCCTGAACCGCAGCTTGGTCGGCGGCTGCCGGGCGGCGTTGTCCGACACCGGGATTTGCGTCTCCTTGCTGATGCGGCCCTGGTCCAGCGCCTCGAACAGGAGGTAGAGCGTCATCATCTTGGTCAACGACGCCGGATAACGCGGCGCCGTCGAATTGACCTCGAACAGCGTATTGCCGGTGCCGGCATCGATGACCATGGCGGCATATTTCTGCGGCGGCGCCGGTACCGCCAGCACGCTGTCGGGCGGCGTGACAGTCGTGCAGCCGGCAGCAAACAGCAGCAGCGCCAGCACAGCGACGCATTTGTGGATGGACGAAAAGAACCGGAAGGCGGACAAGTCAATTCCGAAGGCAGGCGGTTTCTGAGACGAGGCGAAGCTATCTTAACGCAAAGGCACAGTCCATTTGGTTAATATCGGTCTGGCCCTCGAACGGTGCCCTGTCCACAGGCCGACGTGGCGCCGCCTGATGTGAATTGCCGGCCACCGCGCTTGCGCAAACGGCGGCGAGTGGGCTTTGCTGGCGCCGGCAGAATCGGGCAGCCGGAATCGGGCTAGCAGAATCGGTAGGTGCAGATGGATACGGTCACGATCACGGCGAAGGGCATTTCGGTATCGGTCGATCTTGCCGTCGGCCATCTCGCCGACATGACGGTCGATATCGATGGCCGCCGGCTGAAGCCGCTGCATCGCGCACCCTGGGTCGGCGAGCCGCGTGAGATGCTGCCGAAAGACCTGCCTGAAGGGACGGTCCACCTGTCCGGCGATTTCCTCTGCGCGCCGTTCTCGATCAGCGACGTCGAAGCGGCACCTTTGCATGGCTGGCCGGCAAATAGCCGCTGGGACGTGGTCGACAGCGCGGCAACGGCCGACGGCTGGCGCGCCGTCTTCCGCTTGCAGCGCCCGGTCATGGGCGCAACCGTCGACAAGATCCTGACCTTGCGCGACGATCATCCCTTTCTCTATCAGGAACACGTCTTTTCCGGCGGCGCCGGCGCCATTCCCGTCGCCCACCACCCGATGACGGTGATGACGGCCGGCGGCAGGCTGGCCTTCTCGCCCAAGCGCCTTGCCGCAACGCCGAGTGAGGCGCCGGAGCCCGATCCGGCCCGCGGCCGCTCGTTGCTCGCCTACCCGGCGCGAACCGCCGACCTGACGCGCTTTCCCGTCGCCAACGGCGGCACGATTGACCTGACCGCCTATCGCATGGACCAGCTGCGTGAGGACTTCGTGACGCTGGTCGAGGCCGATCATGGCGGGCCGGGCTGGACGGCGCTGGCGCGCCAGGCGGAAGCCGATCTCGTGCTGGTGCTGAAGAACCCGGCCGAACTGCCGGTCACCATGCTGTGGGTCAGCAATGGCGGGCGCGATTATGCGCCATGGAGTGGCCGCCACCGCGGCGTGCTCGGCATCGAGGACGGCCGCACGGCCGTCGGCCACGCCGCATCGCTCGGCGACAATTGGCTGAAGCGCGAAGGCGTGGCGACCGCCTTTGCCCTTTCCGAAGGGCGCCGCTTTTCGTTCCGCCATGTCATCGGCGCGCTGCCTTGGCCATCCGGCGAGCCGCCGCACGACGTCACGACCTCGCCGGGCCGCATGCGTATCCTGGCGGCTGACGGTGCCGTGCGCGACATCGGCTTCGACGGCGATTTCCTGCGGATCGTTCAATCCAGGCCCGATTGAAGGCTTGGCACAATCCGGCGTTTGAAATTTCCGAAAACTGCCGCCAAAATGCGCCAGAACCACCGTAAGGGGGCCAATGTCAGAAATCGCCCATATCGCTGCTGCCATTTTCAAGCGCGCCGGCAAGGCGCCGCGCTTCATCGTTGCCATTGCCGGTCCGCCCGGCGCCGGCAAGTCGACATTGTCGGCAGGCTTGCACGACCTGCTGCCGGAAGGCACGGCGGAAGTCGTGCCGATGGATGGCTTCCATTACGATGACGTCGTGCTCGATCGACGCGGCCTTCGCGCGCGAAAAGGTGCTCCGGAAACCTTTGATTTTGCCGGCTTCGAAGCGCTGCTGAAGCGCATCCGCGCCGGCGAGCCGGATATCGCCATCCCGGTCTTCGACCGCAGCATGGAGCTGTCGCGCGCCGCCGCTGCGATTGTCGCCGCCGACACCAAATTCATCCTGGTCGAAGGCAATTATCTGCTGCTCGACGAGGAACCCTGGACGCGGCTGGCGCCGCTGTTCGACTTCTCGATCTTCGTCGATGTGCCGCGCGCCGAGCTCGAGCGCCGACTGCTGGCGCGATGGCACGAGCACGGCCGCTCCGACGAGGACGCGCGCGCCTGGATCGCCTCTAACGATATGCCGAACATCGACCGCGTGCTTGCCCGTCGGCGGCCCGCCGACCTGGTGGTCGGCGACCTGGCCTGACTTGCAAGGAACCGCCCGGCCGGAACCTTGCCAGTTTCAGGCCGTTATCCCGGACACGGCAATTGTGCCCATGAGGGAACCGTTCGATGGAAACCATGGCAAGAAAGCCTGCGCCCGCCAAGGGCAGGGCAACACGATCAAAAGCCACTCGAGTGAAAACCAGCGCCGGCCCGGCAGCAGCGGCCCGCTCCAAGGATGCGGCAAAGCCCAGCTTTGGCAAGGCGGCGCCGAAAAAGGTGATGCCTGCCGCGGCCAAAGCCGCTGCACCCAAGCCCAAAAGATCGGCAAGCAGCAGAGGATCGATCGCAGGCAGCGCAATGCGCACTGTTAAAGCAACGGCCAATGTCGCCGCCGGTGCCGTGCTTGCCACCGCCAAAGGTGCGGCGTCGCTTGCTGCTTCCGTAGTCGGCAAGGGCGGCTCAAAGCCCCGGACCAAGGCAAAATAGCCGAGCGGAATCGACGTAAGATCAGCTTCTGGCCGGAATGGTGAGGCCCCTCTGCACCGCCGGTCGGGCGAGGCCACGCTCCAGCCATGCGCCCACGCTGGGGAAATCGTCGAAACCGACGAGTTCCCGCGCCTCGTAGAAGCCGATCAGATTGCGCACCCACCCAAGCATCGAAATATCGGCGATCGTGTAATCGTCGCCCATGATCCAGCTACGGCCCTTGAGCCTCGTTTCGAGGACGCCGATCAGCCGTCGCGACTCGTCGCGATAACGTTCCAGCGGGCGCTTGTCGGCGATTTCGCGCCCAGCGAATTTGTGGAAGAATCCGACTTGGCCGAACATCGGCCCGATCGAAGCCATCTGGAAGAACACCCACTGGATCGTCTCATAACGCAGCGTCGCGTCTGCCGGGACCAGCTGGCCGGTCTTGTCGCTGAGGTAAAGCAGGATGGCACCGGATTCGAACAAGCCGATCGGCTTGCCGCCCGGGCCGTCCGGATCGATCATCGCCGGTATCTTGCCGTTCGGGTTCAAAGACAGGAATTCCGGGGTCCAGCTCTCGTTCTTGCCGATATCGACGGCATGCGGCTCGTAAGGCAGGCCAAGTTCCTCCAGCGCGATCGATATTTTCACCCCGTTCGGCGTCGGAAACGAATAAAGTTGGATGCGGTCGGGGTGGCTCGCCGGCCAGCGCCTAGCAATCGGAAACGCGGACAGATCGGTCATCGAAACTCCTGGTAGGGACCGCGCCGAGCGGCACGGTCATGGCGGGTCGCAGAGAGTTAGGCGCGACGCCTGGCGCGATCAATATGCGCATGGAAAGTTTCGCCGGCCCCCGTGAAGGACCCGCAAGGGGTGCGGTCACACGGCCTTGACCGCCAGCACCGCATTGGTGCCGCCGAAGGCGAAGCTGTTGCTGATCGCGGTGCGCACGGTGCGTTCGCGCGCCACGTTCGGCGTGATGTCGAGATCGCAGTCGGCGTCGGCTTCCCGATAATTGGCGGTCGGCGGCACGATGCCTTCGCGGATCGCCATCACGCAGGCGATCATTTCCAGCGCGCCGGAGGCGCCGAGGCAGTGGGCGTGCATCGATTTGGTCGAGGACACCGAAAGCTTGTAGGCATGGCCGCCGAACACGCGTTTGATCGCCGCCGTCTCGATCTGATCGTTGGCCTTGGTGCCGGTGCCATGCGCGTTGAGATAGTCGACGTCCTCGGGATTGAGCCCGGCATCGACGAGGCAGAAGCGCATCGCCGCCTCAGGCCCTTCGATGGTTGGCGCGACGATATCGGAGGCGTCGGCGGAAAGGCCGACGCCGGCGATTTCGGCAAGGATGGCGGCGCCGCGCGCCATGGCATGCTCATATGTTTCCAGCACCACCATGCCGGCGCCTTCGCCGAGTACGAGCCCCTGGCGGTCGCCCGAAAACGGCCGGCAGGTGTCCGGCGACAATACCCGCAGGGCCTCCCAGCCCTTGAGGATGCCCCAGACCAGCGGCGCATCGGTGCCGCCGGCGACCATGACGTCGGCCCGGCCGAGCCTGATCTGATCGACCGCCGAGGCAATGGCGTGGTTGGATGACGAGCAGGCAGAGGTGATGCCGAACACCGGCCCGCGCAGACCAAGATTCATGCTGACATGGCCGGCTGCAGCGCCCGGCATTACTTTCGGGACGGTGAAGATGCCGGCGCGGTTCTTGCCTTCGAGCAGGATGGCGCGATAGTTCTCTTCGATTGCCTCCCAGCCGCAGACGCCGACGCCGACGATGGTGCCCATCCGGTAGGTGTTGGCCGCGTGCGGGTTCAATCCCGCCTGCTGTGCCGCCTCCCGCGCGGCGATCGTCGCCAGAAGGCTGAAGCGGTCCATCGACACGACCTGCTTGCGGTCGATGCCGTGCTCGGGAAGCGCCTTGATTTCGCAGCCGACCTTGACCTTCAGATCATGCAGCAGCGGATTGTCGATCGCGCCGATTGCCGAACGGCCGGCGCGCATTTCATTCCAGATTGCCGGTGCATTGGTGCCGAGCCCGCATAATCCGCCGATGCCCGTGATGACGACGCGCTTGTGCATTCAGTCAGGCTTTTTTCGCGATCAGCGCGCGAACCGCCTCGACCATGTCGCCGACATTCTTCAGATTGCTCCAGGCATCGACAGTGTTCATCTCGATTTCGATGCCATACTCTTCCTCGAGATCGAAGATGATCTCCGTCAGTTCCAGCGAATGGATGCCAAGGGCGGTCAGTTCGGTACTGGTGGTGATTTCCTCGCCGCCCGGCTCGGCATGAGCCTTGATCTTGGCGATGATATCGTTTGCCAGCTGGTCAGCCATTCGGTTTCTTCCCCAACTCTGTCGTTTCCCGACGCTAACTGATCAGCGCCCCTTTTGTCCGCGATTACGTCGTCATCGTCGCCTTTTACCCCCGCCAGGCGCCGGTGACCGTACCAAGGTGGCTCCCTCTATAGAAACCGAAACGCTGTCAAGCAACAAGCTATATATCGACAAAGCCGCCGCAGTGCTTAACGTTGGCGTCGTGGATACGATCGCATATAGCTTGACTTCAGTGCCGCCGGCCCAGCGTGTTGCCGGCGTCGCGCGGCTTGGCTGCGACTGGAACGGAGGCCGCACGCGTCTTCGGCGTCTGTACCAGGACGGTTCGGCCAAGATCCGCATGCCGGCGGTCTCGGCCGATCCGCTCGAAGCCGTCCTGATCAACACCGCCGGTGGGCTGACCGGTGGCGACCGTCTCGCCTGGGAGGTCGATGTCGGTGCCGGCGCCTCCGCAACCATGACAACGCAGGCCTGCGAGAAAATCTATCGCGCCGCATCCGATCGCGCCGAAGTGCGGGTGCAGCTGACTGTCGGGGAAGAAGGCCACATTGCCTGGCTGCCACAGGAAACCATCGTCTTCGACCGCTCGGCCTTTGCCCGCAGCCTTGACGTGGAGCTTGCCACCGGAGCCGAGGCGCTGATCCTGGAGGCCACCGTCTTCGGCCGCCTGGCCATGGGTGAACGGGCCACGCAAGGCCATTTCCACGACCGCTGGCGCGTCCGCCAGGACGGGGCGCTGGTCCATGCAGAGGAGTTCCGCATCGGGCCGGACATTGCGGCCGCCTTGAACCGTCCCGCAGCGGCCGGCGGTGCCGTCGCCGTGGCGACGCTGCTGATGGTGTCGCCACGGGCAGAGGCTTTGCTCGAGCCGGCCCGGGGCATAGTCGGCGGCCAGGGCGGCGTCAGTTTCTGGAGCGTGCGGAAATCTGGCAAGCTTCTTGCGAGGCTGTTCGCCGAGGACGGCTACCAGCTCCGCAAGCGGCTGGTGCCGCTTGTCGAATTGCTCAACGGACGGGCGGGCCTGCCCAAATTATGGTCACTCTGATTTCGATTGTGCCACCGCAGGAAAAAGCATGAATCTGACGCCGAGGGAGAAAGACAAGCTGCTGATCGCCATGGCGGCGATCGTGGCCCGCAAGCGGCTCGAACGCGGCGTCAAGCTCAATCATCCGGAAGCGATCGCGCTGATCACCGATTTCGTCGTCGAGGGTGCCCGCGACGGCCGCGCGGTCGCCGAGCTGATGGAGGCCGGCGCCCATGTCGTCACCCGGGCCCAGGTGATGGAAGGCATTGCAGAAATGATCCACGATGTGCAGGTCGAGGCGACGTTTCCAGACGGCACCAAGCTGGTGACCGTGCACGAGCCGATCAGATAACACCGCCAAGGAGAGGAAAATGCTTGAGCTGCGTCCCAACTGCGAGTGCTGCGACAAGGATCTGCCGCCCGATGCGACGGATGCGGTGATCTGCACCTTCGAATGCACCTTTTGCGCCGACTGCGCACAAAACGTGCTCGGCGGCGCCTGTCCGAATTGCGGCGGCAACTTCTCGGCCCGCCCGATCCGTCCGGCAGCGCTGCTGAAGAAATATCCGGCCTCCACCAGGCGCGTCCTCAAGGCAGAGGGCTGCGCTCCGGCCCGCAAGGCGGCGTGAGAGGTACTCGAAGATGGAAGCTACGCCGATGATCCCCGCTACGATGAAACGCTCAACGCTGTCGGCGGTCCTGCTGCTGGCGGCAGCAATGCCAGCCTATGCCCATGTCGGCGTCGGCACGGTTTGGTCCTTCACCGCCGGCTTCTCCCACCCGCTCTCCGGCCTCGATCACATGACGGCGATGATTGCCGTCGGGCTATGGGCCGCGCTCAAGGGCGACAAAGCGATGTGGGCATGGCCGCTGGCCTTCGTAAGCGTCATGCTGGCCGGCGGCGTGTTCGGCATGCTGCATGTGCCGATGCCTTTCGTCGAGCCGGCGATACTGGCGTCCGTCGTGGCACTCGGGCTGCTGGTTGCGCTCGCCGTCGATCTTCCTGTCTCGGCCGGCGTCGCCGTCATCGGCCTGTTCGCGCTGTTCCACGGCTATGCCCATGGCACCGAGGTGCCTGAGAATGTCGGCGGACTCGGCTATATGGCGGGCTTTGCCGTTGCCACCGCACTGCTCCACGCCGTCGGCATCGCGGCCGGTCTCGGCCTCGGCTGGCGCTTCCGCGGGCTTGCCCGCGCCGCTGGCGCCGCTTGTGCCGCGCTTGGCGCCGGCCTCGCTTTTGACGTCATGTGAGGCCGCAATGATCCCCGGCGAAATCATCACGGCAAGCGGCGAGATCGAACTGAACAAGGGTCTGGCGACGGTCACCTTGAAGGTAGCCAACAGCGGCGACCGGCCGATCCAGGTAGGCAGCCATTATCATTTCTTCGAGACCAATGAGGGACTGAGATTCGATCGCGACAAGGCCCGCGGCATGCGCCTCGACATCGCTGCCGGCACCGCCATGCGTTTCGAGCCCGGCCAAGAGCGCGACGTTACCCTGGTGCCGTTCGGCGGCAAGCGCGAGGTCTACGGATTTCAGCAGAAGATCATGGGCGCCCTGTGAGATCGAAGGCGTCGAGCAGTTTCGGCTCAGCCGGGCGGCTTGGCCGCCGCATAGATGACGATCTTTCCCGGATCGTCGAATTCCACCGCCAGAACGTCCTCGGTTTGCACTCGCCGCGAATCGATGGCGTTGAACAGCAATGCGTTCGCCTCGATCTCCTTGCGCAGCTCGGCGATGTCGTCCCGATGTTGCCTGACCTTGTTTTCGATCGCCGGCGGCGGGCCGCCTTCGGTGCGCGCGGCATCGGTAAGAAACACGATATCGACCTTGTCGAGCTTGGATGTCTTGCGCACGGCGGCGATGTTTTCACGCGTGCGGTCGATCGCCGAATTGACCTTGCCGGCTTCCGCATTTGTCTGGGTCTCTTCCTGGCCGACCTCCGAGCCGACGATCCGGTTGACGGTCTCGGCGCTGTCGAGGCTCTGCGCGTTCAGCGCGGCGTGCGGAATGCTGGCTGCCAGAAACGCGGTCGCGGCAATCCCATGCAGCCATCTGGTGTCGGAGAACGTGGTGATCGCCATCGCTCGTTCTCAGGGTCCTTTTCGAGGCTCGTGTCAGGGCGACAGGACCGAAACGTAACGTCCCCCGTGAAGGTTCCCTTTGCGATGCGGCGGGCTGGCCGGCCGCCGGCCCGCCGCCTCGTCTCGTCAGCTCGCTTTCTTGGTGATCAGCGTCAGCGCGCCATTGGTGCTCATGCTGGCGGCGATCACCTGCGCGGAGGTGAGCCCCTTGGCTTCGAGCGCGGATTTGACCTGCGGTGTCGCGTCGATCGAGCCGCGCAGTTTCTGCAGGTCGGCATCGCTGCGCTTGGCGATCACCTCGTTGACCTTGGCTTGAGTGTCCGCGGGCAGATCCTTGATATCGACGACGTTGATCGCCTGGATGGTGGGCGCCTGCGGCTGCGCGCCGGGCGCGGCAGGAGCAGGCGCAGCCGGCGCCGGACTGGGCTGCTGCGCAGGCTGTTGCTGGGCGCTGGCGGCGGTTGCGAGCACCAGCGTGGCGGCGGCTGCCAGAAGGGTCGTTTTGCGCATGGATGTTCCTTTCCATCGATTGGCAAATTGTCGTTTTGGGGTGGCCCGGCCACCTCAAACGCTAAATGGGATCGGAAAGTGTCGCTCAGCGGGTCATTGCGTGACCATAGGATGGCGGCAATGTGGGGCCCGGCTTCGACAAGCGGTATTTTCGGGCTGTATTTCGGGAGCAATTGCTGATGGCTAAAATCACCCGCGCCGCCTATGCGCAGATGTACGGCCCGACCGTCGGCGACAAGGTCCGGCTCGCCGACACCGAGCTGTTCATCGAGGTCGAAAGGGATCTCACTCTTCACGGCGAGGAGGTGAAGTTCGGCGGCGGCAAGGTCATCCGCGACGGCATGGGCCAGAGCCAGGTGTCGCGCGCGCAAGGCGCGGTCGACACCGTCATCACCAATGCGTTGATCGTCGATGCCACCGCCGGTATCGTCAAGGCAGATATCGGCCTCAGGGACGGCCGTATCGCCGCGATCGGCAAGGCCGGCAATCCGGATACCCAAGGCGGCGTCACCATCATCATCGGTCCCGGCACCGAGATCATCGCCGGCGAGGGCAAGATCCTGACCGCCGGCGGCTTCGACGCGCATATCCACTTCATCTGCCCGCAGCAGATCGAGGAAGCGCTGATGTCGGGCATCACCACCATGCTCGGCGGCGGCACCGGCCCGGCGCACGGCACGCTGGCCACCACCTGCACGCCTGGGCCGTGGCATCTGGCGCGCATGATCCAGTCTTTCGACGCCTTCCCTATGAATATCGGCCTGTCGGGCAAGGGCAACGCGTCCCTGCCTGCCGCGCTCGAGGAGATGGTGCTCGCCGGCGCCTGCTCGCTGAAGCTGCACGAGGACTGGGGCACGACGCCGGCTGCAATCGACTGCTGCCTGTCGGTCGCCGACGATTACGACGTGCAGGTGATGATCCACACCGACACGCTGAACGAGTCCGGCTTCGTCGAAAACACGGTCGCGGCGATCAAGGGCCGCACCATCCATGCCTTCCACACCGAAGGCGCCGGCGGCGGCCACGCGCCTGATATCATCAAGGTCTGCGGCCTGCCTAACGTCATTCCGTCCTCGACCAACCCGACACGCCCCTACACGATCAACACGCTGGCCGAACACCTCGACATGCTGATGGTCTGTCACCATCTGTCGCCGTCGATCCCCGAAGATATCGCCTTTGCCGAGAGCCGCATCCGCAAGGAAACCATCGCCGCCGAAGACATTCTGCACGACATCGGCGCCTTCTCGATCATCTCGTCGGACAGCCAGGCCATGGGCCGTGTCGGCGAAGTGGCGATCCGCTGCTGGCAGACCGCCGACAAGATGAAGCGGCAGCGCGGTTCGCTGCCGCAGGAGACCGGCGACAACGACAATTTCCGCGTCCGCCGCTACATCGCCAAATACACCATCAATCCGGCCATCGCGCATGGCCTGTCGAAGGACATCGGCTCGGTGGCGGTGGGAAAACGCGCCGACCTCGTGCTGTGGAATCCGGCCTTTTTCGGCGTCAAGCCGGACATGGTGCTGATCGGCGGCATGATCGCCGCCGCCCCGATGGGCGATCCCAACGCCTCGATCCCGACGCCGCAGCCGATGCATTACCGGCCGATGTTCGGGGCCTACGGCAAGGCGATGACCAATTCGTCGGTGACGTTCGTCTCCAAGGCCGCGCTCGACACCGGCCTGCGCGGCAGGCTCGGCATCGACAAGCAGATGGTCGCCGTCGAGAACACCCGCGGCGGCATCGGCAAGCATTCGATGGTGCTCAACGACGCCACGCCGCATGTCGAGGTCGACCCGGAAACCTATGAGGTCCGCGCCGACGGCGAACTCTTGACCTGCGAGCCAGCCACCGTGCTACCGATGGCGCAAAGGTACTTTTTGTTTTGAGGTGATGCGTGTTCTGGCGCACAAGCTCCCCGCTGGACGCCGACGACGAGGAGTGGCAGCTCGATTGCTGGGGTTGGCTGCTCAGGCATTTCGGCGGGGCAGCCGCGCTGCGCAAACGTTCGCTGATCTTGCCAACACGAGCATTTTTCACCCCCTCTGAAGAACAGGGGCACGCCGCTGCATCGCACTATTTCGGGCAGGTGGCGGCATATTTTGGCATCGATGCGGCCCGCTTCAATCTCGTGCCACAGGAAGATTCAATCGATCCGGTTTTGGGACCGCTTCAGGTCCTTCAGGACGCGCCGCGGGAGCCTGCCGGGACCTTCTCCGTGTCCCGGGGCGGTGCCATGACAATCGCCTACAATCCGGCGATCGTTCCCAAGCCCATGAAGCTCATTGCGACGTTCGCGCATGAGATTTGTCATCCATTGCTGTTCTCGGTGCCTGAAGAACCGCCGGGCGGCACCGAGATGGAGGAGTTCGCAACCGATCTCGCGGTCACCTTCTTCGGCTTTGGTATCTTCAATTCCAACACTGCGGCGAGTTTCACTCAGTACCGCGACACCGCCACCGGCACGCAAGGCTGGTCCTTCGAGCGACAAGGCTATCTGTCGCCAGCGGAACGCGCCTTTGCGCTGGCGCTGTTCATCCAGGCGCGCGGTCAGGGAATACAGGACGCGCGCGAGTATCTCGATTCCGGGCCGTTGGCCTATTTTCGCAAGGCAACGAAGTATCTGGCGCAGACGCCATCCATTTCATCCGATCTGCTTGCGGCGCACCAATAGCCAAGGTCTCAACGGACTCAAGATTCGAACGGCAGGTCAGCGCAGCAGAAACCGGTTTTCACTTTTCAGATCACAATCTAGAACGCCAAATGTAGAACATGCCGCGCCAGGCCTATGGACCAGCAACTCCCCTACGCCCACGACATTTTCCCGCATATCCGCATCGTCCTGGGCATGGTGATCGGCCTTGGCGTCACACGGCTGCTGTCGGGGCTCGCCCGCATCGTCCAGCATCCCGGCCAATACCGGCTCTATCCCGTGCACCTCGCCTGGGTTGCGTCGGTGCTTTTAATGCTGGTGCATTTCTGGTGGTGGGAGTTCGGCCTGTTCCAGATCGAGAATTGGACTTTCGGCAAATACCTGTTCATCATCTTCTACGCCGTCACGCTGTTCCTGCTCTGCGCGCTGCTGTTTCCGGATTCGATGCTGGACTACACCAGCTATGAGGATTTCTTTTATTCGCGCCGGGCCTGGTTCTTCGGCCTGCTGGCGGCGACCTATCTGCTCGACGTGATCGATACGCTGCTGAAAGGGCCGGAGCATTTCGCCCATTTTGGCGTCGAATATCTGATCCGCACGCCGGTTTTCGTCGCGCTTTGCGTCATTGCGATCCTGCTGCGCGACCGCCGCTTTCACATCGCCTTTGTCGCCGGCGCGCTCGTCTATCAGATATCGTTCATCCTGCGGCTCTTCGACACGATCGTCTGAGCCCCATTGGGGCGGCGGACGCGATAGGCTAGGCTTTTTGGGAGAGGCAGTTTTTACATGAAGCTCGATATTCGCACCGACTTCACCAAATTCCCGCGCGCCGTCTCCGTCCTGGCCGCAGGCGAAGCCGGAACCACCACGCCATACGACAGTGCGGTGCTTGCCCATGACGAGCGGCATCTGCGCCGTCGCGCCATCGAAACGGTGCGTAACGACAAGGTGCTGGTCGACCTGCCCGAACCGGTGACCTTGAACCATGGTGACCGGCTGGTGCTGGAGGATGGCCGCCACATCGAGATCATCGCGGCCGAGGAGCCGCTGTACGATATCCGTGCCGGCGGCCCTGTCCATCTGGCCGAACTTGCCTGGCATATCGGCAACCGTCATCTCGCGGCAAGCATCGAGGCTGACCGAATCCTCATTCTGCGCGACCATGTCATCAAGGCGATGCTGGAAGGGCTGGGCGCCACGGTGAGCGACGTCTCCGAGCCATTCAAGCCGGTGCGCGGCGCTTATTCCGGCCACGGCCATTCTCACGCCGAGGCGCATGCGCACAGCCATGCCGAAGCGCACTCCCATACCCATAGCGAATCGCATTCCCATAGCCATTCGCACGACCATGACCATGACTGACCAGCCTTCCAACGTTGCCCAGCCTTCCAATATTGCTTTGTTGCGGCTGATGGCGTGGCTGTCGCCTTCCTTCCCGGTCGGCGGCTTTTCCTACAGCCATGGTCTCGAGCAAGCCGTGCATGCCGGGCTGGTTGCCGACAGCAAAGAGCTCGCCGCGTGGCTGGAAACGCTGGTCGAGATGGGTTCGGGCTGGAATGATGCGGTGCTGTTTGCCGAAAGCTGGCGCAGGGCGCGCGAAACCGGCGATCTCGATGAAATCGTCGCCCTTGCAGAAGCTCTGGCAGGCTCGCGCGAGCGCCATGCCGAGACCATGCTGCAGGGCGCTGCTTTCCTGAAGGCGGCCATCGCCTGGCCGTGCCAGGTGCTGGATCGCCTGCCGGCCGAATGTGCCTATTGCGTTGCCGTCGGCGCCGTTGCCGGCGATCACGGCATTGCGCTGCGGGACGCCCTGGCGGCCTTTCTGCAGGCCTTCTTCTCCAATCTCGTCCAGGCTGCGATCCGGCTTGGCATCGCTGGCCAGAGTGCCGCGATGACGCTACTGGCCGCCTTCGAACCGCTTGCCCTGGCCACGGCCGACCGCGCTGCCGGCTCGACCCTCGATGATCTCGGCGGCTGCGCTTTCATCTCCGACGTCACGGCGATGAAGCACGAGGCCCAGTATTCGCGGCTGTTCCGCTCATGATCGTCCTTGCTTTCGCCCTCTCGCTCGTCCTGCTGTTGATCACGGCACTGCATGTCTATTGGGGCATTGGCGGCATCTGGCCGGGCAGGGACGCTGCCTCCTGCGCTCGTGCGGTCATCGGCTTTCGCGGCGTCGACGAAATGCCGGCACCCTTCGCCAGCTTCGCCGTTGCCGCCTGCCTTGGCCTTGCGACACTGTGGCCGATGGCGCTCGAAGGCGTGTTCGCCACGCCCTTTCCCAAGGCCGGGCTGGCCGCCACGGCGCTGCTCATCGCGCTGGTCTTCCTGGCGCGCGGCATTGCCGGCTTCACGCCCTGGTGGCGACGGCTGGCGCCCGAACAGCCTTTCGCGCGGCTCGATGTCCGCTACTATTCGCCGCTCTGCCTTTTGATTGGGGCAGGCTTCGCCGTTCTTGCGATCACGGAGTTCCCTAGATGACACAGGCCAACGGTCCTCTTCGCGTCGGCATCGGCGGTCCGGTCGGCTCGGGCAAGACGACGCTCACC
Source organism: Mesorhizobium sp. M0207 (assembly GCF_040321995.1). Taxonomy (NCBI): domain Bacteria; kingdom Pseudomonadati; phylum Pseudomonadota; class Alphaproteobacteria; order Hyphomicrobiales; family Phyllobacteriaceae; genus Mesorhizobium; species Mesorhizobium sp. M0207. The sequence continues at coordinate 702,559 of NZ_JAMYSQ010000001.1, read as the reverse complement.
GAAAAGCTTTGCAAGGCGCTGCGTGACGAGTTCTCGATCGCCGTCGTCACCAACGACATCTACACCAAGGAAGACGCCATGATGCTGGCCCGGCTGCAGGCGCTCCCTGAGGATCGCATCATCGGCGTCGAGACCGGCGGCTGCCCGCACACCGCCATTCGCGAGGACGCCTCGATCAATCTGCAGGCGATCGCCGAGATGACCAAAAAATTTCCGGATCTCGATGTCGTCTTCATCGAATCGGGCGGCGACAACCTCGCCGCCACTTTCTCGCCGGACCTTGCCGACCTGACGCTCTATGTCATCTCGGTTTGCCAAGGCGAGGAGATTCCGCGCAAGGGCGGACCGGCGATCACCCGGTCCGATTTCCTGGTCATCAACAAGAGCGACCTTGCGCCCTATGTGAACGTCAATCTCGACATCATGGAACGCGACGCTGCCCGCATGCGCGGCAAACGGCCGTTCGGCTTCACCGACCTGTCGCGCGGCAAGGGGCTGCAGGAGGTGATCGATTTCATCGTCGAGCATGGCGGGCTGAGAGCTGGCACTGCCACCAGCACGGCGGCATAGCAATCGCGTTCGCCTGCACCAAACGAAACCGGTTGCGCGCGTTCCAGTCGCGCGGCATCCTCGCCTCTTCACGGAGGTTACGATGAGCATCGCCCGCCTGCAGAAGGAAGTGCTGACCAACCTGCCGTTCTATGAGGAGCGCGTCGATCTCGCTTGCGCCTTCCGCTGGACGGCGCGGCTCAACATGCACGAGGCGGTGGCCAATCATTTTTCGCTGGCGGTCAACGACGATGGCTCGCAATTCCTGATGAACCCCAACCAGGTGCATTTCTCGCGCATCAAGGCGAGCGATCTGCTTTTGATCGACGCCAATGATCCCGACACGCTTATCGGCCCGAATGCGCCCGACCCGACGGCGTGGGGCCTGCATGGTGCCATCCATCGCAACGTGCGTCATGCGCGCTGCGTCATGCATGTCCACTCGATCCACGCCACCGTGCTTGCCTCGCTCGCCGACTCGACGCTGCCGCCGGTCGACCAGAACTCGGCGATCTTCTTCAACCGCCATGTCGTCGACGCTCATTATGGCGGGCTGGCCTTCGAGGAAGAGGGCGAGCGCTGCTCCCAGTTGCTTGTCGACCCGAAGGTCAAGGTGATGGTGATGGGCAACCATGGCGTGCTGGTCATCGGCGACAGCGTCGCCGACACCTTCAACCGCATGTTCTATTTCGAGCGCGCCGCCGAAACCTATATCAAGGCGCTGTGGACCGGCCGGTCGCTGCGGGTACTGTCGGATGAGATCGCGGAGAAAGCGGCAAGGGAACAGGAAGACTATCCCGGCCAGGCCGAGCGCCACCTTTCCGAACTGAAGGCGATCCTCGACGAGCAGGAGCCTGCCTACCGGAGTTGAGGGCGGTCCCGCCGGGGCTGGCTTAAAGCCCGAGTTCGGCCCGCAATTCGCCGGCGCTGTTGATGACAATCGCCCCCGGCGGCCCCTCCATGGGCACCTCTGGCCAGAAGATCGTCTTCATCCCAGCTGCCAGCCCCGCCGTGGCGCCGGTCACGCTGTCGTCGACCGCCACGGCCTCGGCGGGATCGACGTCGGCCAACCAGGCGGCGCGCAGGAAAGGTTCGGCATGCGGCTTGCCTTCACGCACGTCGTTGCGGCTGACCGTCTTCATGCCGGGATATACGAGGCCTACGGCGCGCAGATTGGCATCGACGATCAGTCTGTCCGAGTTGGACACCACCGCTTGCGGCACGCCAAGCGCGCGCAGCTCATTGAAAATCTCGATCGCGCCGGTGCGTGGCGTCAGCGTTTCGGCCATCGGCAGGTAGTGATCGTATTTGCGCACAATCCAGTCGTCGAAAGGCAGGTCGAGGCCGAATTCGTCGCGCAGCATTTCGTAGACCGGCCATGCGGCGATGCCGAGCACGCGCTCATGCAGGTCGGCCGGCGGCGCGATGCCGACGCTGTGCAGCGCCGCAATCAGCGCCGCCTCGTGCAGCGGCTCGCTGTCGACCAGCGTGCCGTCCATATCCCAGAAAACCGCTTTCGGCGTCATGCAAGGCTCCATTCTCAAAAAATTCCTTAAAGCGTTTAGCGCACGAGATAAACCGCCGCGTCCCCGCTAATGCATGTCGCGCAAAGTGTGCAGCGGTTTTGCGATGACGACATGCATAAAAAGCAACCTAAAACGTGTCGCATGAGGCCGATCGAACGCAACGCGCTTTAGAACCGGGATTGGTGCAACCTCGACAGCCTTGCTGTTGCAACGAGACTGGGTCGACTTGTCACTTCGCTCCAAACACCAAGTTTCACCACTAGGCAATTGCTCTTACAATAGGCAATTGCGCGCAAGTTCATTCCCTGCGAAACTACTGCGCTCCGCCTCTTATGCTCGGCGGGGTTGGGAGGCAGGAACTTGAATTCGCGGCAGGACAGCGGCGGCAACAGGCTGGACGACGCGGCGCGTGCCGGCTGGCTCTATTATGTCGCAGGCAACACCCAGGACCAGATCGCCGCCACGCTTGGCATCTCGCGGCAGACGGCGCAGCGCCTGGTGTCGCTCGCAGTCTCTGAAGGGCTGATCAAGGTGCGCGTCGACCATCCGATCGCCAATTGCCTCGACCTTGCGGCACGGCTGAGATCGCGCTTTGCGCTTGATCTGGTCGAGGTGGTGCCGAGCGACCCTTCTTCTTCCTCCACCGTCATCGGCGTCGCCGAGGCGGCGGCGGCCGAGATCGAACGGCGGCTGCGGTCGCCAGTGCCGATCGTCATGGCGATCGGCACCGGCCGCACGCTGAAGGCCGCGATCGAGCAACTGCCGCCGATGGAATGCCCGCAGCACAAGGTGGTATCGCTGACCGGCAACATCTCGCCGGACGGCTCGGCGGCCTTCTACAACGTCATCTTCACCATGGCCGACAGGGTCAAGGCGCGTTCGTTTCCGATGCCTTTGCCGGTTATCGCTTCCTCGCCCGAGGAGCGCGAGATGCTGCTCAGCCAGCCGATGATCCAGCCGACGCTGGCGCTTGCGGCCGAGGCCGACGTCACCTTTGTCGGCATCGGCGATCTCGGCCCGAAGGCGCCGCTTTACGAGGACGGCTTTATTTCGGAGGGTGAATTAAAGGCGCTGCAGAAGGCCGGCGGCGTTGCCGAGATCGTCGGCTGGGTATTCGATCGTGACGGCCGCATGATCGAGGGCATCACCAATGATCGGGTGTCGTCGGCACCGCTGCCGTCGCGCGAAAAGTCGCTGGTGATCGCGCTTGCCATGGGCGACCGCAAGCTGCCGGGCATCTTCGCCGCCGTCAACCGGCGGCTGGTCAACGGCCTCGTCACCGATGAGCGGACCGCCGCCGCCTTGCTGGCGGGCGCATGATCTCCGAGCCGCTGGCGGTCGGAAACGATCATGTGAAATCGAAACGCATCTGAATCCCCGATAAAACGAGCGTCACTACTGGTGCCGGCCGCAAGGATCGTTGCCGTCGAGAAAGCCCATGTCGCGCTGCAGATGCGGCGGCAGCTCCCGGACGTCGAGATGGGCCCGTTTCCGCGCCGCGTGCCTTGCCAATCCCCGCGCCAATTGTGAAAACCAGCCATGGGCTGGAGCAAGAAGCAGCTTTTCCTGTATTGTGGTCATGATCGTCAGCCTTCGCTATCTCTAGGCGTAATTGATCTTCAATACGAAATATCGGTAGGACCGGCCGGTGCCGCCAATCAAACGTCGATCACTGCCCATAAGGAGGGCTTATGCCGGAGCTCAAGTCACGACAGCTGGTTTCGCAGCTTCCTCCGCTTCAGGCGATCCGGGTGTTCGAGGCGGTGGCGCGGCATCTCTCGTTCACCAAGGCCGCCCAGGAGCTTGGCATGACGCAGGCGGCGGCAAGCTATCAGATCAAGCTTCTGGAGGAGCGCATCGGTGCGCCCCTGTTCTTGCGCCAGCCAAAACAGATCGTGCTGACCGAACCCGGCCAGCGCCTGGCGCCCGCGGTCAGCGAGGCGTTCGCGCTGTTGAGCGGCGCCTATGCCGCCGCGCGCACCGGCGCCGACGGCGTGCTTTGCGTTTCGACGCTGCTGACATTTGCCTCCAATTGGCTGGCGCAGCATCTCGGTTCGTTCCAGGTCGCGCATCCGTCGCTGGCGGTGCGCGTCGATACTTCGAACAGGGTTGTCGACTTTGCCAGAGAGGATATCGACATCGCCATCCGCTCCGGCGGCGGCAACTGGCCGGGCGTCGAGACCCATATGCTTTTCAGGGCCGATTTCACGCCGGTCCTTAGTCCAAAGCTCGCGGCAAGCATCGGCGGCGTCAAGGAGCCGGCCGACCTGCTGCGGCTGCCGATCCTCGACCCGGGTGACATCTGGTGGCGGGACTGGTTTGCCGCCGCCGGCCTGCCGGTCGAGGAGCTGGCCAAGCGTCCCGGCACCAGCATGGGCGCGCAGGCCTACGAGGCCAATGCCGCGATTGCCGGCCACGGCGTGGCGATCGTTACCAAGGCGCTGTTCAAGACCGAACTTGCCGACGGCCGCCTGATCCAGCCCTTTGATCTGGTCGGTGACGACGGCCACGCCTATTGGCTGGTCTATCCGACGGCACGACGCAACGTGCCGAAGATCCGCGCCTTCCGCGATTGGATCCTGAGCGAGATCGCTTGCCAGTAGGCTGAATCCCAGCAAGCCCGAGCAAAGCGCCGGGCCCAATCAGCCCGGCCGAATCCTTCGTCAGACATGCCGCAAACGTCCCAGGCTTGCCGCTGCACAAGACCCGGCGTGCTGCGCTGCAGCAACGAATCCGTCTTGACATAATTCATCGCAAGTGAGTAATTGCTCAAAGCCAAGGCAAATGCTCATCTTGGTTTATGGGAGGAATTTTGATGAAACTTCGCACGTTCACCCTAGGCCTGTTCTCGGCCAGCGCCCTCGCTTTCGCCGCGCATGCCGAATCCATCACCATCGCCACGGTCAACAATGGCGACATGGTCCGCATGCAGAAGCTGACCGACGACTTCACCGCCAAGAATCCCGACGTCCAGCTGCAGTGGGTCACGCTCGAGGAAAACGTGCTGCGCGAGCGCGTCACCACCGACATCGCCACCAAGGGTGGCCAGTACGACGTGATGACCATCGGCACCTATGAAGTGCCGATCTGGGCCAAGCAGAACTGGCTTTTGCCGCTCGACAAGCTCGGCGACGATTACGACGTCAAGGACATCATCCCGGCCATAGCCGGCGGCCTGTCGGTCGACGGCAAGCTCTACGCAGCCCCGTTCTACGGCGAAAGCTCCTTCGTCATGTACCGCAAGGACCTGATGGAAAAGGCCGGGCTCAAGATGCCCGATGCACCGACCTGGGACTTCATCAAGCAGGCCGCCGACAAGATGACCGACCGCGCCAACGGCGTGAACGGCGTCTGCCTGCGCGGCAAGGCCGGCTGGGGCGAGAACATGGCCTTCCTGACCGCCATGTCGAACTCGTTCGGCGCGCGCTGGTTCGACGAGAACTGGAAGCCGCAATTCGACCAGCCCGAATGGAAGAACACGCTGCAGTTCTATGTCGACCTGATGAAGGCCGACGGCCCCGAGGGCGCGTCGTCCAACGGTTTCAACGAAAACCTGGCGCTGTTCCAGCAGGGCAAATGCGGCATGTGGATCGACGCTACCGTCGCTGCCTCCTTCGTTTCCGACCCGAAGAACTCCACCGTCGCCGACAAGGTCGGCTATGCGCTGGCGCCGGACAATGGCCTCGGCAAGCGCGGCAATTGGCTGTGGGCATGGTCGCTAGCCATCCCCGCCGGCACGCAGAAGGCCGACGCCGCTCAAAAGTTCGTATCCTGGGCAACCAGCAAGCACTATGCCGAGCTCGTCGCCTCGAAGGAAGGCTGGGCCAACGTTCCGCCGGGAACGCGCTCGTCGCTCTATGCCAATCCCGAATACCAGAAGGCAGCACCTTTCGCCAAGATGACGCTGGACTCGATCAACTCCGCCGATCCGACGCACCCGACCGTCAAGCCGGTGCCTTATGTCGGCGTCCAGTTCGTCGCCATTCCTGAGTTCCAGGGTCTCGGCACCACCGTCGGCCAGCTCTTCTCGGCGGCACTTGCCGGCCAGTCGAGCGTCGACGATGCCTTGAAGCAGGCGCAGGACGCCGCCACCGCGACGATGACCGAAGGCGGTTACATCAAGTAAGCTCCTCCCGGTGCCGGTTGCCAATGGCGACCGGCAACGGCCGCCCGAATCCCAGTTCGGGCGGCCAGCTTTCACACCGCTGAAAAACTTGGCCGACCTCGAAGGGTGACCGTCATGGCTACTCAGCAGACCCGTTCGCTTGCCCGTTTCATGATGGCGCCATCCGTGGTGCTGCTGCTGGTCTGGATGATTGTGCCGCTGGCATTCACGCTGTGGTTTTCCTTCCAGCAATACAACCCGCTCAATCCAATGCGCGACGGCTTCGTCGGGTTTTCGAACTACGCGCTGTTCTATTCCAACCCGGCATTCCTGCAGTCGATCCTCAACACGCTCACCATCGTCGTCAGCGTGCTTTTGATCACGGTGATTGGCGGTATTCTGCTCGCCCTTCTGCTCGATCAGCCGATGTGGGGACAGGGCATCGTCCGCATCCTTGTCATCTCGCCGTTCTTCGTCATGCCACCGGTGGCAGCACTGGTCTGGAAGAACATGATCATGCATCCGCAGTACGGGGTTTTCGCCGATATTGCGCGCTTCTTCGGCGGGCAGCCGATCGATTGGTTCGGGCAGCACCCGCTCCTGGCGATCATCATCATCGTTGCCTGGCAATGGCTGCCGTTTGCTACGCTGATCCTGTTGACCGCGCTTCAGTCGCTCGACGTCGAGCAGAAGGAAGCCGCCGAAATGGACGGCGCCGGCTTCATCAGCCGCTTCATCTATTTGACGCTGCCTCACATGTCGCGCGCCATAACCGTCGTCATCCTGATCCAGACGATCTTCCTGCTGTCGGTCTATGCCGAGATCCTCGTCACCACCAACGGCGGCCCGGGTTACGCCTCCACCAACCTGCCCTTCCTCGTCTATCAGAAGGCATTGCTGGAGTTCAAAATCGGCCAGGCGTCCGCCGGCGGTATCATTGCCGTCATTCTCGCCAACATCGTTGCTTTCTTCGCCATGCGCGCTGTCGGCAAGAACCTGGATAAATAAGGGAGGATAAGATGGCACGTGCAGTCACCACCCAGCACAAGACGATTGCTACCGCGGCCGCCTGGATCGTCGCGCTGCTGATCTTCTTCCCGATCCTCTATACGATCATCACCTCGTTCAAGTCGGAGCAGGAGGCTATCCAGGGCTTCAACCTGTTCCCGTCGGGAACCACGGAGAGCTATTCCGAGGTCCAGGCGCAGAACGGCTATTTCAAATTCTTCCTGAACTCGGTGTTCCTGTCGGTCGGCTCGACCATCCTGGCTCTGCTCGTCGCCATACCGGCGGCATGGTCGATGGCGTTTTCGCCGGGCAAACGCACCAAGGACATCCTGATGTGGATGCTTTCCACCAAGATGATGCCGGCCGTCGCCGTGCTGTTTCCGATCTATCTGATCTTCCGCGATACCGGTCTGCTCGACAGCCGCATCGGCCTGATGGTCATGCTGATGCTGATCAACCTGCCGATCGTGGTCTGGATGCTTTACACCTATTTTCGCGAGATCCCGGGGGAGATCCTGGAAGCGGCGCGCATGGACGGCGCATCGCTCTGGAACGAGATCATCTACGTGCTGACGCCGATGGCGGTCCCCGGCATCGCCTCGACCATGCTGCTCAACATCATTCTCGCCTGGAACGAGGCGTTCTGGACGATCCGGCTGACCACCACCGAGGCCGCGCCGCTCACCGCTTTCATCAGCTCCTTCTCCAGCCCGCAGGGGCTGTTCTGGGCCAAGCTTTCGGCCGCCTCGACGCTGGCGATCGCGCCGATCCTGATCATGGGCTGGTTCAGCCAGAAGCAGCTGGTCCGAGGCCTGACATTCGGTGCGGTAAAGTAGCGGGCATCGCCTGACGCAAAACGAAAAGATAGCCCTTCGGGGGAGGAAACCATGGGAAACATCACGCTCAAGAACGTCTCCAAATCCTTCGGGGCGACGTCCATCATCCCCGGCCTCGATCTCGTCATCGAGGACGGAGAGTTCGTCGTCTTCGTCGGCCCGTCGGGCTGCGGCAAATCCACCTTGTTGCGTCTGATCGCCGGCCTCGAGGATACCAGCGGCGGCACCATCATCATCGATGGCCGCGACGTCACCGGCGAGGCGCCGGCCAAGCGCAAGCTGGCTATGGTGTTCCAGTCCTATGCTCTCTACCCGCACATGACGGTGGCCAAGAACATCGCCTTCCCGCTGAAGATGGCGGGCGAGGACCAGGCGACCATCGACAAGAAGGTGAAGGACGCCGCGCGGATCCTGAACCTCACCAACTACCTCGACCGCCGCCCCGGCCAGCTCTCCGGCGGCCAGCGGCAGCGCGTCGCCATCGGCCGCGCCATCGTGCGCCAGCCGTCGGCCTTCCTGTTCGACGAGCCTTTGTCCAATCTCGACGCGGCGCTGCGCGGTACCATGCGGCTGGAGATCAGCGAGCTGCATCACCAGCTCAAGACCACCATGGTCTACGTCACCCACGACCAGATCGAGGCGATGACCATGGCCGACAAGATCGTCGTGCTCAATGCCGGCAATATCGAGCAGGTCGGCTCGCCGATGGAGCTCTATAAGACGCCGAAGAACCTGTTCGTCGCCGGCTTCATAGGTTCGCCGAAGATGAACCTGATCGAAGGCGCGCCGGCCGCCAAATATGGCGCCAAGACAGTCGGCATCCGCCCGGAGCATATGAACATTTCGAAGACGTCAGGCGACTGGAAGGCGACGGTCGGGGTTGCCGAGCATCTCGGCTCCGACACGTTTTTGCACGTCCAGGCGGATGGTGTCGGGCAGCTGACGGTGCGTGCCGACGGCGAGTTGGCCGCCCATCACGGCGACACAATCTACCTGACGCCGGAAAAGGCCAAGCTGCATCGTTTCGGCGCCGACGGGAAGGCGATGCTGCAATGAGGCTCCGGGGTAAATCGGCGCTGATTACCGGATCGGCGCGTGGCATCGGCAGGGCGTTTGCCGAAGCCTACATGCGCGAAGGGGCGACGGTCGCGATTGGCGACATCAATCTCGAAGCCGCCGAGAAGACGGCTTCGGAAATCGGCCGCAATGCCTACGCGGTAAAGCTCGACGTCACCGATCTCGCGTCTATCGATGAGGCCGTCAAGGCGGTCGAAGCCAGGGCCGGCGGCCTCGATATCTTGATCAACAACGCTGCTTTGTTCGACTTGGCACCGATCGTCGAGATCACCAAGACAAGCTACGACAAATTGTTTTCGGTCAACGTCGCCGGCACGCTGTTTGCGTTGCAGGCCGCCGCCCGTTCGATGATTGCCCGCGGCAAGGGCGGCAAGATCATCAATATGGCAAGCCAGGCCGGGCGCCGCGGCGAGGCGGTGGTTGCCGTCTACTGCGCCACCAAGGCCGCGGTCATCTCGCTCACCCAGTCGGCAGGGCTCGACCTGATCAAACACCGCATCAATGTCAACGCGATAGCACCGGGCGTCGTCGACGGCGAGCATTGGGACGATGTCGATGCCTTGTTCGCCAAGTTCGAGAACCGGCCGAGGGGCGAGAAGAAGAGGCTGGTCGGCGAAGCCGTGCCTTATGGCCGCATGGGCACGGCGCAAGACCTCACCGGCATGGCGGTGTTCCTGGCCAGCGATGAGGCCGAGTACATCGTCGCCCAGACCTATAATGTCGATGGCGGCCAGTGGATGAGTTGAGGGGGCGAAGGCGCTCTTCCCCCCGTCTCCTCCACGGGGGGAAGAGCCGTCCCGCTAAAGGGTAAAGCAGATGACCGTGAAACTCTCTTCTTCCATCCTCGCCAAGCTGCCGCCCAAGGTCGCCGGCCCGAAATACGATCGCGCCGCGCTCAAGGCCGGCATCGTGCATTTCGGCGTCGGCAATTTCCATCGCTCGCACCAGGCCGTCTATCTCGACGACCTGTTCAATTCGGGTGTCGGCCACGACTGGGCCATTGTCGGCGCCGGCGTCTTCGAAGGCGAGAAGGTCGGCCGCGGCAAGTTGCAGGAGCAGGACTGGCTGACCACCGTGGTCGAGCAGGACAGCGGCCATATGAGCGCGCGCGTCACTGGCGTCATGATCGACTTCCTGGTGCCGGGCGATGCGGCCGCAATCGTCGAGCGGCTTGCCGATCCGGCGATCAAGATCGTCTCCCTGACCATAACCGAGGGCGGCTATTTCATCGATCCGGCATCCGGCGTCTTCAATCCGACACATCCCGACATCGTTGCCGACGCTGAGCCGGGGGCGACGCCGAAGACCGTCTTCGGCCTCGTTCTCGCCGGGCTGCTGCGCCGCCGCGCCGACGGTATCGTGCCCTTCACAATCATGTCCTGCGACAACATTCCCCATAACGGCCACGTCACCTCAGATGGCGTCATCGGCCTTGCGCGGCTGATCGACGAAGGTTTGGCAAACTGGGTGAGCGAGAACGTTACCTTTCCCAATGGCATGGTCGACCGCATCACGCCGGCCACCACCGACCGCGAGCGCGGCATTCTCTCCAGCGAGTTCGGCCTCGACGACAATTGGCCGGTGTTTTGCGAACCGTTCAAGCAATGGGTGCTGGAGGACCGTTTCACCGACGGCCGCCCGCCGCTGGAAAAAGTCGGCGTGCAGTTCGTCAGCGACGTCGCGCCCTATGAGCTGATGAAGATCCGCATCCTCAATGGCGGCCATGCGACCATCGCCTATCCGGCCGGGCTGATGGACATCCATTTCGTCCATGAGGCGATGCAGGAGCCGCTGGTACGCGGCTTCCTCGACAAGCTCGAGCATGACGAAATCATCCCGACCGTGCCGCCGGTTCCGGACACCGACCTCGAAGATTACTACCAGCTCATCGAGCACCGCTTCTCCAATCCGAAGATCGGCGACACCATACGCCGGCTTTGCCTCGACGGCTCCAACCGCCAGCCGAAATTCATCATCCCGACCATCGCCGACCGGCTGAAGGCTGGCAAAAGTGTCACCGGCCTTGCGCTGGAATCGGCGCTCTGGTGTCGCTACTGCTTCGGCACGACGGATTCCGGTGCCGTCACCGAGCCCAACGACCCGAACTGGGGCCGGTTGCAGGCGACGGCCAAGGCGGCCAGGGACATGCCTGCCGCCTGGCTTGCCATGGAGGACATCTATGGCGATGTCGGCCGCTCGCCGCCGTTCGCTGAAGCCTTCGGCCAAGCGCTGAGACTGCTGTGGGCGGACGGCGCGCGCGCGACACTGACGCGCTATCTCGCCGGCGACCTCTGAAGCCGATCCAGCGCGATGACGCCTGAACTGGTCATTTTCGACTGTGACGGCGTGCTGGTGGACAGTGAGATGCTGTCCGTCTCGGCATTGCTGAAGATGATCGCGCTTGCCGGTGGCAACGTCAGCGAGGACATTGCCTACGAGCACTTCCTCGGCAAGAGCATGAAGAGCGTCCGCGAAATCCTCGCAAGCGACTTCGGGCTCGATCTCACCGAGCAGCATCTGACCGAGATGCGCTCCGAACTGATGCGCAGATTCCGCGATGAGCTGAAACCGATGCCAGGTATCGCACAGGTCCTGCCGAGGCTCGGCGTACCGTGCTGCGTCGCCTCCTCCGGCACCCTGGAACGCATCCGCTATGCGCTCGACGTCACCGGGTTGCTTGGGCTGCTGGAGCCGCATTTGTTCAGCGCCGCCATGGTGGCGCGGGGCAAACCGGCGCCCGATCTCTTTCTCCATGCAGCAGATAAAATGAGAGCGGCCCCGCGAAACTGCCTCGTCGTCGAGGACAGCCCGGCCGGCATCGAAGCGGCGCGGGCGGCCGGCATGCGCGTCCTTGCCTTCACCGGCGGCTCGCACACCGGCAACCCGGCATTGAAAGCGCGGCTTGCGTCGAGTGAGCCGGACTTTATATTCGCTGACATGCTGCAATTGCCCGATCTGATTGCAGGCCTGGGAGCGAGAGCAAGAACACCTTGACCAACAGTTTCGTTTGCGCGGTCGATGTCGGCACCGGAAGCGCTCGTGCCGGCATTCTCGACACCGGTGGCGCCTTGCTCGGCCGCGCCGAGCACCCGATCGCCATGCAACAGCCGAAGGCCGATCATGCCGAGCACGATTCGCAGGATATATGGTCGGCGGTGTGCATGGCCGTCCGCGCTGCCCGCGAAAAGGCGGGCGTGCGGGCCGAGGATATCGTCGGCATCTCCTTTGATGCCACCTGCTCGCTGGTGGTGCGAGACCGGCATGGCGGCCAGCTCAGCGTGTCCGTCACTGGTGAAAGGCGCTGGGATACCATTGTCTGGCTCGACCATCGCGCAATTGCCGAGGCCGACGAATGCACTGAAAGCGGCCACGCTGTGCTCGACTATATCGGCGGCGTCATGTCGCCGGAAATGGAGACGCCGAAGCTGATGTGGCTGAAGCGCAACCTGCCCGGAACATGGAACGAAGCCGGCTATCTATTCGACCTCACCGACTTCCTCACCTGGAAGGCAAGCGGCTCGCTCTCCCGTTCACAATGCACGCTGACCGCCAAATGGACCTATCTAGCCCATGAAGCGACCGGCTGGCGGCGCGACTTCTTCGAAGCCGTCGGGCTCGGCGATATCTTTGAGCACGGCAACCTGCCGGAAAAGGCAAGCCCGGTCGGTGCCGATATCGGCCCGCTCGGCGCGCAAGCCGCGACGGAGCTTGGCCTCACCGAAAAATGCCGGGTCGGCGCCGGCGTCATCGATGCCTATGCCGGCGCGCTTGGCGTGCTCGGCGGTTTCGCCGGTGACGCAACGAACATCGGTCGCCATCTGGCCCTGATTGCCGGTACGTCGAGCTGCGTCATGGCGATGTCGACCGATCCGCAGCCTTTCGCCGGTGTCTGGGGCCCATATTATGGCGCAGCCCTTCCCGGCCTGTGGCTGTCGGAAGGTGGCCAGTCGGCCACCGGCGCGCTGCTCGACCACATCATCCGCTGGCATGGCGCTGGCGGCGAGCCGGATGCCGCCATGCATGCCAGAATTGCCCGCCGCGTCGCCGAGCTGCGCGCCGCCGAGGGCGACAACCTCGCCGCAAGGCTGCACGTACTGCCCGATTTTCACGGCAACCGCTCGCCGCTCGCCGACCCGCATGCCGTCGGCGTCATCAGCGGGCTGACGCTGGATGCCTCCTTCGACAGTCTGTGCAAGCTCTACTGGCGCACCGCCGTCAGCGTCGCGCTTGGCGTCCGTCATGTGCTGGAAGCGCTGAACGAGAACGGCTATCTGATCGACACGCTGCACGTCACCGGCGGCCACACCAAGAACCCGCTGTTGATGGAGCTCTATGCCGATGCCACCGGCTGCACGGTGGTCGAGCCGCTGGCGGACGAGGCGGTGCTGCTCGGCACCGGCATGATTGCCGCCACCGCGGCTAGGCTTTTTCCCGATTTGAACGCTGCCTGCGTCGCCATGCAACAGGGCGGCAGGACGCGAGAGCCCAATCCGGCTGCCGCCGGCCGGTTCGATCGCGACTACCGCGTGTTTCTCGAAATGCACAGGCAAAGGCAGGCGCTGGACGCGATCCGATAAATCGGATCGGTTGCTATCTCTGGTTCCAGCGCCGGATGACCGGCTCGTCAAGGTCGTGCTCATAACCGAGCACGCTTATGCTGGCGGTATCCAGCACGAAAAACGCGCCGGCTTGCGGCGGCAGGCCGAGCCAGCGTGCGGCCAGCACTCTAAGGAAATGCGAGCTTGAGAAGACCAGGACATTGCTGCCGACCTCGCGCAACCGGCTGACGATCCGGTCCGCCCTCGAGCCGACATCCGTGGCGGACTCGCCGCTCGGGCAGCCGTCGCGAAAAAGACGCCAGCCGGGGCGCTCGGCGAGGATTTGCTTGGTGGTCAATCCCTCATAGGCACCATAATCCCACTCCGCCAGATCGTCCTTCTTCACGCCTGACGAGCCGAAGCCGGCCAGCGCACAGGTGTTGAAGGCGCGCTGCGACGGGCTCGACCACACCGCCGAGAAGGACAGGCCCTTGAGCCGCTCAGCGATCCGCCTTGCCGCTTCCTCGCCGACCGGCGTCAGCGGTATGTCGGTTCGGCCGGTATGTTTTCCGGACGCACTCCATTCCGTCTCGCCATGCCGAACCAGATAGATTTCGGGAAACGTGCTCATCAGGCTGCCTTTCAAATGGATCTGCCGCGACCATAGCGGCTTCCATAGCCTCTCCAACAGCCTGCATGGAGCTGACTGGCTTAACCCTTCCGCAAGTCAGCCTCTTGCCACCGGTGCCTATTTCATAGACAAACTCGCCGTAATGCGGAATCCGGCCGATCATGGCCGTTTTCCGCGCTGAGACGCGGCTTCCGGCTCTTGCCGACGTGCCGCAATCGGATAGGCGGAAAACTAGAATGTCTGCGATCGAAGCCGACGCTCGCGCGCCGGAAAACCTTTGGCGTCGGGAAATCAGGGCGATGCTGGCGCTCGCCTGGCCGATGGTGCTGACCAATCTCGGCCAGACCGCGATGACCGCTACCGACGTCATGATGATGGGACGGCTGGGGCCGGACACGCTGGCCAGTGGTGCGCTTGGTGCCAACCTCTACTTCATGCCGCTCATCTTCGGGCTCGGCCTGATGCTGGCGACCTCGCCGATGATGGCGACCGAGCTCGGCCGCCGTCGGCACTCGGTGCGCGACCTGCGCCGCACCGTGCGCCAGGGTCTGTGGCTGGCGATCCTCATTTGCATTCCGATATGGGCCCTTCTCTGGCACGGCGAGAGCGTGTTGCTGGCCATGGGTCAGGAACCGGCGTTGGCGCACCAGGCCGGCATCTATCTGCGCTGGCTCGAATGGGCGGTGCTGCCCTTTTTCGGCTACATCGTCCTGCGCTCGTTCATTTCGGCGCTGGAGCGGCCGGGCTGGGCACTGATCATCGTTTTCGTTGCCGTCGCCTGCAATGCCTTCTTCAACTGGCTGTTCATGTTCGGCAATCTCGGCATCCCTTCGATGGGCATCGCCGGCTCCGGCCTTGCCACCACTCTGTCCAGCACGCTGATGTTCGCCGGCATGGCGATGGTGGTGATGCTTGAGAAGAAGTTCCGGCGCTATCGTCTGTTCGGACGCTTCTGGCGCGCCGACTGGCCGCGCTTCAAGGGCCTGCTGCGGCTCGGCCTGCCGATCGCCGGCCTGCTGGCGTTCGAGGTGACGATCTTCAACGCGGCCGCCTTTCTCATGGGCCTGATCGATGCGGCTTCGCTTGCCGCCCATGCGATCGCCATCCAGATCGCCTCGATCACCTTCATGGTGCCGCTCGGCCTCAACCAGGCGGTGACGGTGCGCGTCGGACTTGCCCACGGCGCCGGCAATCCGGAAGGTGTCAGCCGGGCTGGCTGGACCGCCTATGTCGTCGGTGTCTCCTTCATGGCGCTGATGGGGCTAGTGATGATCCTGTGGCCGCATCTCTTGATCGGCGCCTTCATCGATCTGGGCAATCCGGCTAATGCCGAGGTGGTGGCGCTTGCCGTCTCGTTCCTCGCCTTTGCTGCGCTGTTCCAGGTTTTTGACGGTGCGCAGGCGGTCGCCAGCGGCATGCTGCGCGGCCTGCACGACACCAAGGTGCCGATGATCTATGCCGCGATCGGCTATTGGGGCATCGGGCTGCCGCTCGGCGTGCTGCTGGCCTTTCGTTTCGGCTTCAACGGCGTCGGCATCTGGATCGGCCTGTCGTCGGGACTGGCGGTGGTTGCGGCACTCCTGCTGGTGCGCTGGCTGCGGCGTGACAGGATCGCGCCGCCGCTGGTATTCGGGCGTTGAATTGCTGGTCGCCCGCTCAGCGGGCCGCCGCCCGCTGCTCGAGCGAACGTGCGTATTGCGTCAGCGGAAAGCACATGACGAAGAAGATCAGCGCTACCAGCCCATAGACTTTGAACGGTTCGAAGGTCGCATTGTTGATCGCGTTGGATGTCCTCACCAGCTCCTCGAAACCGATGATCGAGGTCAGCGCGGTCGACTTGATCAGCTGCACCAGGAAGCCGACGGTCGGTGCGCGGGTGATCGAAAACGCCTGCGGCAGGATGATCAGCCGGAGTTCATGCAGATAGTGCAGGCCGAGGCTGGCGCCGGCGTCCCACTGGCCGCGCGGCAGCGCATCGACGCCGCCGCGCCAGATCTCGGCGAGATAGGCGCTGGCGAAGAAGGTCAGGCCAAGCACCGCCGCGGTCCACGGCTCGATGCGCAGGCCCAGCATCGGCAAGCCGAAGAACATCAGGAAGAGCTGCATCAGCAGCGGCGTGCCCTGGAAAAGCGCGATGTAGCCGGAGGCAAACCGGCGCGCCCATTTATTCTTGGCGATCCGGAAGAACAGCACGATCATGCCGACCACGGCCCCGCCGACAAACGCGGCCAGCGACAAGAGCACCGTCCAGCGCGCCGCCAGCAGCAGGTTGCGCAGAATGTCCCAGAAGGTGAATTCGATCATGACACGCCGGCTCCGAGAAGCCGGCGGCCGCCGCCGACCAGCAGCCGGCGCAGCCCAATCGACAGGGCGAGGTAGACCATCGTCACCACGAAATAGGTCTCGAAAGCCCGGAACGTGCGCGCCTGCAGCATGTCGGCTTCATACGTCAGCTCGCGCACCGCGATCTGCGACACCACGGCGGATTCCAGCATCATGATGACGATCTGGCTGGTCAGCGCCGGATAGATCACCTTGAGCGCCTGCGGCAGCACGATCTTGATGAAGACCTGGCGCGGCCTGAGCCCAAGCGCCAGTGCCGCTTCCGTCTGCCCGGGCGGCACCGCGTCGAGCCCGGCGCCAACGATCTCGATCGTGTAGGCGGCCATGTTGAGCGTCATCGCCAACATGGCTGCCAGCACCGGATCGAGCCTGACGCCGATGCTGGGCAGCCCGAAGAAGATGAAGAACAGCTGCACCAGGAACGGCGTGTTGCGGATCACCTCGACATAGACGCCGATCGCCCGCTTGAGCAGCAGCGGACCGTTCCGCCGCCCTGCCGCGCCGAGGATGCTGAGCAACGTTCCCGCCAGCGTGGTGACAGTGATCAGCAGGATCGTCGTGGCCGCGCCGCGCGCGATTGCGCCTGTCGCCCCGGCAAGCCAGCCGAAGTCGAGGCTATAGGTCACTGGCCGTCAATCCTTGAGATTGGCGGGATCGAGCGGTGTCTTCAGCCAGGCCTTCGAGCTTTCGTCCAGTTTGCCGTCGGCCAGCATCTTGGCGACCGCATCGTTGACCGCTTGCTTGAGGCGGTCTTCCTTCTTGTTGAGGCCGATATGCGAGGGCGAGGTGAGAAGCTGGAATTTCTGCTCCGGCTTCAGTTCCTCCTGCCGGGCGAGCACCTGGGCGCCGACATCGTTGCCGACCACCATCAGTTGGGTCTGGCCCGAGATGAACGCCTGGATGACGGAATTATAGTTGTCGAAACGGCGGATGTCGGCCGAGGCGGGTGCCGCCTCGGTCAGCGAGGTGTCCTCCAGCGTGCCGCGATTGACGGCGATCGACTTGTCGGCAAGGTCTTCCTTGCCTTTGACCGAGAGTGCTGCCGGGCCGATGACGGCGATGTAGTAGGGTGCGTAGGCGGCGGCGAAATCGATTACCTGCTCTCGCTCCTTGGAGTAGCCGACGCTCATCAGCAGGTCGACGCGCTTGTCGGTCAGGTACGGAATGCGGTTCTGGCCGGTCACGCTGACCAGATTGAGCTTGACCTTGAGCTGGTCGGCGATGGATTGCGCCACGTCGATGTCGTAGCCCTTGATGCTCATGTCGGCGCTGGCCGAGGAGAAGGGCGGGAAGTCGGAAAAGATGCCGACATTGATGGCGCCGGCCTTGGCGATGTCGTCGATCGCGTCGGCATTGACGGCCTGCGTGGTGAAAGCAAAACCGGTCGCGCCGAGCATCAGCACGGCGGCGATGGACGATTTGAGTTTCATGTGAAGTGTCATTGTCATTCCCCTGCTGGAAGCTTGTTTGTTTGAGTGCAACCGCCGGCTCCAGCGCGGCGGTCGCCTTTGGATTCTCTGGTGGACCATGATCTTCTCCGAAAACCAGTTCCCACTTTCGGGATCATGGTCGAGCGTGTCAGCCCGCCTTGCCGGTGATTGCCGGGCTGAAGACCATCAGGCTGAGGATCTCGAACAGCACCTGCGCGCCGGCGTGCGCCGTGTTGGTGGTCGCGTCGTACTGCGGTGCCACCTCGACCACGTCGCCGCCGACGATGTTGAGTCCCTTCAGGCCGCGCAGCAGCTCGAGCACTTCGCGCGTCGTCAGCCCGCCGACTTCCGGTGTGCCGGTGCCCGGCGCGAAGGCCGGATCGATGCTGTCAATGTCGAAGGAGACATAGGTCGGGCCGTCGCCGACTATCCTGCGCGCCTTCTCGATAATGGCGGGAATGCCGAGGCCGGTCACCTCTTCGGCATGCACGACGGTCATGCCGGACTCATAGGTGAACTCCCACAGATATTCGGCCGAGCCGCGAATGCCGATCTGGATGGTGCGGCTCGGGTCGAGCACGCCGTCCAGCACCGCGTTGCGGAACGGCCCGCCATGGTGGAACTTGGTCATGTCGAACAGGCCGCTGGTATCGCAATGAGCGTCGATATGGATCATGCCCACCGGCGCCTTCTTGCCGACCGCCTTCAGGATCGGGTGGCTGATCGAATGGTCGCCGCCGACAGACAAGGGCAGGACGCCGGCGTCGACGATCTGGTTGGTGCGGCGTTCGATGTCGTCATGGCTGGTCTCCAGCCGGTAGCCGCTCTGGAACGGCACGTCGCCGATGTCGGCGACCTTCAGCTCATGCGTCGGTGCGCATTCCAGCACATGATTGTAGGGGCCGATGCGCTCGATGGCGCGCAACGCCCTTGGCCCGAAACGGGCGCCCGGCCGGTTGGTGACGCCCAGATCCATCGGCACACCGATCATCGCCACCTGCAGATCGCCGAAATCCGGATTGTCGGCGGCGATTTCACGATAGGGCGCCGCGAGGAAGGTCGGGATGCCGGAATAGGGCGCCAGTCGCGTGCCGGTCTTGGAGAAGATCTTGTCGGCGACACGCTGGAATTTCGGGTCGAACATTTCGCCGCCATGGCTCTCGCCGTATTTGCGGCGCAATGCTTCGAGCTTGCCGCGGTCGTAACCCATGTCGGTCCTCCATGGCTGGTGCGGCGCGCGGGCGGCGGCCTCGATAGCCGCAGCCGCCGGCTGCGTGCAGATTTCACGTCTTGATGCAATGCCTGGGCAAAGTGTCCCGTAGCTGCATTGAAAAATCAATTGATATTGTTAGTGTGTTATCTGTGAGAAAATCTCACAGAGCCCAGGGTCCAAATGGCCAAGCGTTTGCCACCGCTCAACCCGCTGCGCGCCTTCGAGGCGACGGCGCGCCACGCCTCGCTGAGCAAGGCGGCGGCTGAGCTCAACGTCACCCACGGCGCCATCAGCCATCAGATCAAGGCGCTCGAGCAATCGTTGGGTGTCAAGCTGTTCGAGCGTGCCGGTCAGCGGGTGAAGCTGACGCCGCACGGCGCCGAGTTGCTGCCGGCGGTGTCGACCGCCTTCGACGGCATTGCCGCCGCCACGCAGCGCATGACGAGACCGGCCAGCACCGGCGTTCTCTCTGTATCCTGCGTGCCGGCGCTACTGTTGCTGTGGATGATCCCGCGGCTGGGCAGCTTCACCTCGCAATATCCGGATATCAGGCTGACGCTGATCCCATCCAATGATGCCAAGGACGTCCGCGCACCGCACATCGATGTCTGCGTGCACTATGGTGACGGCAGCTGGACCGACTGCTGGATGCGCAAATGGTCGGGCCTCGAACTGTTCCCGGTGGTCAGCCCGACGCTGATCAACAACCGCCCGATCCGCACCGTCCGCGACCTCGCCGATCACGTCTTCCTGCATGGCGACGACGGCCGCGAATGGCATACCTGGCTGGCCGCCGCCGACGCACTGGACCTCGAGCGCGGCCGTCGCCATCATCTCGGCGATGCGCGGATGGCGACCGAGGCCGCGGTTCACGGCCATGGCGTGGCGCTCGGCGATACGGTGACGGCAAGCGGACTGCTCGCCAGGGGCCTGCTTGTCGCCCCGTTCAGTCTTTCCGTGCCGGCCGTCGACGATTTCTACGTCGTCTGCCGCAACGAGATGCGGTCGGCGCCGATCGTGCAATTGTTGATCGACTGGCTGTTTGCCGAGAAAGAACAGGCCGACCGCCGCGCTGACGCACCGGTGGCAGGCCGCATCGGCATTCGCCGCAAACGTCCGGCGCTCAAGGTGGTCGGCGCCAAGACCGCATCCTGAGGCGGAAACTGCCGTAGGCGCCGCTTGCAGCAGGGGCTTCTTTTTGTCGGGCCAGCCCGCAAAGCGGGAGGCGCGTTCAAAAATTCGATGCTAAGAGGCATTTGGAGCAATTCCAGGAAAAGTGCGCAGCGGTTTTCCGTCCGGAATTGCGCTAGACAAAAGCTAGAGCGAGCAACGAAGGCGCATTAAGCGATGGCAAAGACCGATATAGCGCGGCGCGTCTACAATCACACCTGGAAGCTCGACCCGATCGTCCGCAGCTTGCTCGACACCGATTTCTACAAGCTTCTGATGCTGCAGATGATCTGGGGCATGTATCCCAAGGTCGACGCCACCTTCTCGCTGATCAACCGCACCACCTCGGTCCGCCTTGCCGAGGAGATCGATGAGACGGAGCTGCGCGAGCAGCTCGACCATGCCCGCACCTTGCGCTTCTCTAAGAAAGAGATGATCTGGCTCGGCGGCAACACCTTCTATGGCCGCAAGCAGATATTCGAACCGGAATTCCTCGCCTGGCTGGAAAATTTCCGGCTGCCCGAATACGAGCTTTCCAAGCGCGACGGCCAATACGAACTCGCCTTCAGCGGTCCGTGGATGTACACGACGCTGTGGGAGATCCCGGCGCTGGCAATTATCAATGAACTTCGATCTCGCGCGGCCATGCGGGCGTTCGGGCCGTTCGCGCTCGACGTGCTCTATGCCCGCGCCAAGGCCAAGATGTGGGCCAAGACCGAGCGGCTGAAGGCGCTGCCCGGCATCCGCATCTCGGATTTCGGCACCCGCCGCCGTCATTCCTTCCTGTGGCAGCGCTGGTGCGTCGAAGCGTTGAAGGAGGGCATCGGCGAGGCCTTCACTGGCACCTCCAACGTGCTGCTCGCCATGGACAACGATCTCGAGGCGCTCGGCACCAACGCGCATGAGCTGCCGATGGTGTTCGCCGCGCTCACCAATTCGGAAAAGGAATTGAAACGGTCGCCCTACAACGTGCTGCAGGACTGGCAGCGCTACTACGGCGGCAACCTGCTGATCGTACTGCCGGACACCTTCGGCACCGCGGCGTTCCTGCGCGATGCACCGGACTGGGTCGCCGACTGGACCGGCTTCCGCCCCGACAGCGCGCCGCCGATCGAAGGCGGCGAGAAAATCATTTCCTGGTGGCGCGAAAAGGGCAAGGACCCCAAGCAGAAGCTGCTCATCTTCTCGGATGGGCTGGAGGTCGAGACCATCGAGGAAACCTATCGCCATTTCCGCGGCAAGGTGCGCATGTCCTTCGGCTGGGGCACCAACCTGACCAACGATTTCGAGGGCTGCGCGCCGACCGAGACCAACCGGCTAGACGCCATCTCGCTGGTCTGCAAGGTCACCGAAGCCAACGGCAGGCCGGCGGTCAAGCTTTCCGACAATCCGGCCAAGTCGACTGGCGACGAGAAAGAGATCGAGCGCTATTTGCGCATCTTCGGCCAGAAGGACCGCGTGGAGCAGTTGGTGAAGGTGTGAAGTAGGGGAACTCTTGCGCAGCATGAGTTCCTTCGCGCCCCCCTCTGTCCTGCCGGACATCTCCCCCGCGAGGGGGGAGATTGCGCCCTCATTGCTGCTTTCGCCAATTGCTGAAGTTGCAGAAGGAGAGCCGACGGCGGAACCGCCGATCTCCCCGCTTGAGATGTCCGGCAGGACAGAGGGGGGCGCTGTAGAGCGCTGCATTTCGGCAATCAGGCCCTTTCCCGGCCTCGTCGCTTCCTTGGCATTCCCATCCACGCCCGCCTTCGCCCACGCCTCCGACCGCGGCCATGTCCTGCTGCTTCCCACCGGCTACTACGTCGTCGGTGGCGCGCTCGCGGTTGCCGCCAGCTTCCTTGTCCTGGCTCTACTGCCGCCGGACTCCCTCGACCGCTTCTGGCGCAAACGCCTGCCGCTTTTTACCTTCGGCGACGGCGCGCGGACTGCCGTCAGCCTGGTATCCTTTGCCGGCTTTGCAATTCTGATTGCCGCCGGCCTGTTCGGCAGCCGCGATCCGCTTTCCAATCCGCTGCCGCTGACCGTGTGGACGCTGCTCTGGGTTGGCCTGGCTCTGTTGCAGGGGCTCGCCGGCGATCTCTGGTCGTGGCTCAACCCCTGGTACGGGCCATGCCGCGTCGCCTCGCGCCTGTCCGGCAGAACGCAGCCGAATCTGCTCCCCCAACGGCTCGGCTATTGGCCGGCTTTCCTGCTGTTCTTCGCCTTCGCCTGGTTCGAGCTGATCGACCCTGCGCCAGACGATCCGGCGCGGCTGGCCTGGGCCGCCGGCGCCTATTGGCTGCTGACCTTTGCCGCTATGCAGGTCGTCGGATACCGCGACTGGAGCCTGCGCGGTGAGTTCCTGACGGTGTTCTTTTCCATGGTAGCGCACTTCGCCATCATCGAGCGCAACGAAGACGGCCGGCTCAAACTCTGCTGGCCGGGTGCCAAGCTGCTCGGTGGCGCGCCGCTACCGCTCAGCGGCGTCGCTTTCCTGCTGCTTGCGCTGTCGTCTGTGTCCTTCGACGGCCTGTCGAAAACCTTCTTCTGGCTAGGCTGGTTCGGCATCAATCCGCTGGAGTTTCCTGGACGCACCGCTTTGATCGGCATCGGCAGTTTCGGTCTTGTGCTGAGCTTTGCCGTGCTTGCGGCCGTGTTCGCGCTAGCCGTCTTTCTTGGCCAGCACCTTGCCGGCAGCAACCATTCGCTCGGTCACGCCGCCGGGCTTTTGGCCTGGTCGATCGTACCGATCGCGCTCGCCTACCACTTCGCGCATTATCTGACGGCGCTGCTGGTCGACGGCCAATATGCAATTGCCGCTCTCTCCGACCCGTTTGCGTTTGGCTGGAACCTGTTCGGTACCGCAGACATGTCAATTGAAGCCGGCGTTGTCGCCGGCGCCGGCTCGGCGTGGTGGCTGTGGAACCTCCAGGCCGGCGTCATCATTGGCGGCCACATGCTTGCTGTGCTTGTCGCCCATGGCTTGGCCTGGCGGCTGCACGCCATTCCGGCTCGCGCCGCGCTCAGCCAGTTCCCGCTCACCGTGCTGATGATCGCCTACACCGTCCTCGGCCTATGGCTGCTTGCGACGCCGAGCGCCGGATGAACGAGGTGTGCGATGGCCGTCAATCGAACCTTGGGGAAAGCTCGCTTGCCACGTCAGAGCTTTGGTGATTTAGTTTGTACACATGCAATTTTCGCCCCTCTTAACAAGAGTGGCCTGCCTGCTACAGCCATTGGTCAAAGCTCAAAAACAAGGGGAACTGCCGTGACTGACAAGAATGGGTTTTTCGATCTCTCCAGATCCGCTCTCACCCGCCGCACGGCGCTGAAGGGCCTTGCCGCCGGCGCCGGTCTTGCCGTCGCGCCGGGTTTCGTGCGTTACAGCCAGGCGCAGAGCTCGGCGCCGATCAAGATCGGCTTCCAGTCGCACCGCACCGGCATCGGCGCCGCCTATGGCCGCTGGTACGAGAAGACCACAGCGGCTGCCGTCAAGGCGATCAACGATGCCGGCGGCATCAACGGCCGACCCGTCGAGGTGATCATCGAGGATGACGGCACCGATCCCAGCCGGGGCGCCGAAGTCGTCGGCAAGTTCGCGTCTCAGCACAAGACCGATATCGTCTACGGCACGCTGTTTTCGCATGTCGTCATCGGCTCGGCGCCGGCCGCCGGCGAGGCCAAGATGCCCTATTTTGTTGTCAGCGAAGGCCACCATGTCGCATCGACCAAATTGAACCGCTACGTCTTCCAGCCCGGCATCACCGATGTGAAGAGCCAGATCCAGTCGATGGCGCCGTGGATTGCCGCCAATGCCGGCAAGAAGGTGACGCAGATATTTCCCGATTTCGCCTTCGGCTACGACCATCGCGACTACCTGCCGCCGGCCCTGAAAGCGCAAGGCGCCGAGGTTATCGCCCAGATCGCCATCCCCCCGACGGAATCCTCCTTCACTAAATATTTCCCGCAGATCCCCGCGGAGACCGAGGTGATCTACCACGTCATGGTCGGCCCGGCGGTGCTCACCTTCGTCAAGGAGCTCGGCGAGTTCTACGGCTCCAATCGGCCGCAATTGTTCGGCTTCATCGATTCGCTCGAAGCCACCGACATCAACAGCCCCGGCCTCGAATTCCTCGACGGCAGCCATTTCTGGGAAGGCTCGCCGCGTTATGCGCAGCCCGATGACTCCCCTGCGCAGAAAGCCTACCGCGCCGCCGTCGGCATCGACGACAATGGTGCCGCCGTCGGCGACCCCAAGGACGTCTCCACCGCCGCGCATATGTTCGGCTGCTGGGAAACGCTCTACGTCGTCAAGAAGGCGATGGAGGATGCCGGCTACAAGGGCCCGGAAGACCGCGCCAAGCTGGTCGAGGCGACCGAGGCGTTGACCGAGTTCGCCGAGGGGCCGGAGCATCCGCAGGGGCCGAAAACCTTCAACGGCAAGATCCACCAGTGCTTTGGCATCCAGAACATCTCCAAGGTCGAAGGCGGCCGGCTGAATGTCGTCCACAAGACCAAGATCGAGGACGGCCTCTACGAGCCTGAGGGGGATTACACGACGCAGACGCTGTGAGCTTGGCTGCTGCAGCAAGCGTGAGCGCCAAGATACCCCCCTCTGGCCAGAGGGGGGTGCTTCGCGCATCCGCCGGTGCTTAGGCGATGCACTTCGGACCTCACCTGCTCCTCGCCGCCCTCGAAGGCCTCGTCACCTCCGCCGTGCTGGCGCTGACGGCGCTTGGGCTGTCGCTGGTGTTCGGCGTCATGCGCGTCGTCAATGTCGCGCATGGCGAGTTCTTCATGCTGGGCGCGGTGCTTGCCTGGGCGATCTCAACGGCGATATCCGGCCATCCGGCGCTCGGCTTCCTGGCCGCCCTGGTGCTGGCGCCGCTGATCGTCGGCCTGATCGCGCTGCTCGCCGAACGGCTGGTGCTGCGCCGGCTCAACTACAATCCGGAAGCCACCATCGTCGCCACCATCGGCATGCTCTACATCATCCAGCAATTGGCGCTGACCTTCTACGGCCCGGAGGCGCGGCCGGTGGAGCCGCCGTTCAGCTACCGCATCCTCCTGCCGTGGTTCGGCTATTCCGGCTACAAGCTGTCGATCATCGCCGCGTCGGCGCTGCTGCTGGTCGCGACCTGGCTGGTGCTGACGCGCACGAAAATCGGCCTCGTCATGCGCGCCACGCAATATGACAGCGAGACGGCGCAGGCCTTCGGCATCCCGGTGACCAGAGTCTATGCCGGTGTTTTCGCGCTCGGCGCCATGCTGGCTGCTGTCGCCGCGGTGCTGATCGTGCCGATCAGCCAGGCCCACTATCTGATGGGACAGGACCCGCTGTTGCTGTCGTTCATCGTCGTCATCATCGGCGGCCTCGGCTCGCTGCGCGGCACGGTCGTCGCCGCGGTGCTGATCGGCCTTTCCGACGGCATCATCTCGGTGTTCTTCTCACCGACGCTGGCCAAGATCATCGCCACCTTGCTCGTCGCCATGGTGCTGGTGTTCCGGCCGCAGGGCCTGTTCGGGACGACATCGCGATGAAGGATGCTTCGCCGGCAAAGCCATATGCGCTGCACCTCGGCGTCATCGCCCTGCTTTTCGGGCTTAGCTTCGTCCTGCCGGAATACCATCACGGCCTGCTCGCCCGCATCATGGTGCTGGCGGTCTTCGCCATGGGCTACAATCTGCTGTTCGGCTATGTCGGGCTGCTCAGCCTCGGCCATGCCATGTTCTTTTCAGCCGGGCTCTATGGCGCCGGCCTTGCCGTCATCCATCTCGGCTGGAGCGTGCCGGCCGCCTTCGCAGCCGGGCTTGCCTGCGGCGCGCTTCTCACGCTGGTGATCGGGCTGCTGGCGCTGCGCACCTCCGGCGTCGCCTTCATGATCGTCACTATGATGTTCGCGCAGGTATTCTATCTCGTCATCCTCTATTTCGCTGCCTGGACCGGTGGCGACCAGGGCATGGTCGTGCCGCAGCCGATGCGTGTCCTTGTCCTGGGCAGCACGTCGCTCGACCTCACCAACCCGACCGTGCGCTATATGAGCGCGTTGGCACTGTTCTCGATCGTGCTGCTCATAAGCCTGGCGATAGTCCGCTCCGGCTACGGTCGCGTGCTGGTCGCCATCCGCGAGAACGAGGAGCGGACCAAGATGCTTGGCTACGACACGTTCTCCAGCAAGCTCGCCGCCGTCGTCATCTCCGGCAGCATCTGCGCGGCTTCCGGCGCGGCCTATGCGCTGCTGTTCGGCTATGTCGGCTCGAGCTTCGCCTCGGTGCAATACTCCATCCTGCCGCTGCTCTGGGTGCTGCTGGGCGGTGCCGCCACCACGCTCGGTCCGCTGATCGGCACGCTGTTCATGTATTATGTCATCGACGTCGCCAGCGGCTACACCTCGGCCTATCTGCTGGTCGTCGGCATAGCGCTCATCCTGCTGGTGCTGTTCTTCCCGAGAGGCATTCTCGGCAGCATCCGCCAGCGCTGGCTCGGGTGGTTGCCATGATGCCGCTGCTCACCACCAAAGGCCTGTCGCGCAGTTTCGGCGGCTTGCGTGCCGTCGACGGCGTCGACTTCGCGCTGATACCGGGCGAGATTCGCGCCATTATCGGCCCCAACGGTGCCGGCAAGACCACCTTCGTCAGCCTGGTCAGCGGCCGCATCCAGCCCTCGTCGGGCATGATCGTCTTCGACGGCGCCGACATCACCAGCCTGCCTGCCTACGCCCGGGTTCGCCTCGGCATCGCCTATACGTTCCAGATCACCAGCGTCTTTGCCAATCTCAGCGCCTACGACAATGTTGCCCTGCCGGTGCAGCGCACGCTGACCGACGGCCGCTCGAAGGGCGCGGTTCACACCGGCGTCATGGCGGCTCTCGAGCGCACCGGCCTTGCCGACCGGGCGCAAATGCCTGCCGGGCAATTGTCCTACGGTCACCAGCGGTTGCTGGAAGTGGCAATGGGACTGGCACTGAAGCCGCGGCTGCTGATCCTCGACGAACCGACGCAAGGGCTTGCCGACAGCGAGATCGACAATTTCATCGAGCTGGTGCGCGAGATCGCCGATAGCGCCACCGTGCTTTTGATCGAGCACAACATGCCGGTGGTCATGCGGCTCGCCGACCGCATCACCGTCTTCAACGCCGGCAGGATCTTGGCTGAAGGCACGCCCGAGCAGATCCGCGCCAATGCCGCGGTGCAGGACGCCTATCTGGGGACGACCCATGGCTGAGGCCCAGTCCAAGGCACTGACGATCTCCGGGGTCGACTGCTTCTATGGCGAGGTCCAGGTGCTCTATGGCCTCGACCTTGTCTTGAACGAGGGCGAAGTGCTCTGCCTGTTCGGCCGCAACGGCGCCGGCAAGACGACGACGCTGAAGGCAATCATGGGCCTGGTGCCGGTAAGCTCCGGCTCGATCAGGCTCGAAGGGCGGGAATTGAGCGGCTTGCCGGCGCACGAGGTGCCCAAGGCCGGCGTCGCCTACGTGCCGCAGGGCCGGCGGCTGTTCGCCGAGATGACGGTGGCGGAAAATATCGATATCGGCCTGATGGCCCGCAACAAGGGCAAGGCGACGCGCGAAAACGTGCTCGATCTCTTCCCGCTGTTGCGCCAGCGCCTCAGGCAGCGTTCGGGCACGCTGTCCGGCGGCGAGCAGCAGATGCTGGCCATGGCCCGCGCCCTGTGTCTGGAACCGCAGGTGCTCCTGCTCGACGAACCGACCGAAGGGCTGATGCCGTCAATGATCGCCAAGATCCGGGAAACCGTGTCGAAGCTGCGTGCGCTTGGCGTGTCGACAATTCTTGTCGAGCAGCGTGTCGATGCCGTGCTGTCGGTCGCAGACCGCATTTGTTTCATCGAAAACGGCCGCAACCGCGAGACGGTCGATGTCGAGGAACTGCGTTCCGATCCCTCCGCGGTCCGTCGCTATGTCGGCGTCGGATGATCAGGCAAAGAACAGCAAGCCGGCAAGCAGGAATGTCGGGATCAGCACCGCGCCCGACCATGCCATATAGCCAAAGAAGCTCGGCATCTTGATGCCGCGATGCCTGGCAATGGCATAGACCATGAAATTCGGCGCATTGCCGACATACGTGTTGGCGCCCATGAACACCGCGCCTGCCGAGATCGCCGCCAGCGTCGAGGCGAGCTCGGTCATCAGATGCTGCGCATCGCCGCCAGCCAGCTCGAAGAACACCAGATAGGTCGGCGCATTGTCGAGGAAGGACGACAGCGCTCCGGTCAGCCAGAAATAGGCAAGGTTGTCCGGCGCGCCGGTCGGCGAACTGACCAGCAGCACCAACGGCGCCAGCGCGCCATCGAGCCCGGCCCGCAAGATGGCGACGACCGGCACGATGCAGATGAAGATGCTGGCGAACAGCTTCGCCACCTCGGCAATCGGCCCCCAGTTGAAGGCGTTTGCGCCGCGAAACTCCTTCGGCGAGACGACAAGCGAAGTGAAGGCCAGTATCAGGATGGCGGCGTCGCGCACCAGATTCTGCAGCTCGAGGCTGACGCCCTGAAAAGAGAAACTCACTCCCGGCTTCCAGGCAGCGGAAATCAGGATCGCGGCGATTACGCCGGCCAGCAGCGGGATGTTGGCCAGGCCGCGAATGCGCACCTTGCTGTCGGGCGTCGGATCCTTGATCTTCGGCGCGCCTTCCTCCCGGCGATGCATGATGATGTCGATCGCCAGGAAAACAGCCAGCACCACGCCGGCGACGAACAGCGTCTCGGGCAGCAGGTGAACTGTCGTCCAGAAGAAATCGACGCCGCGCAGAAAGCCGACGAACAGCGGCGGATCGCCCAGCGGCGTTAGCGACCCGCCGATGTTGGACACCAGGAAGATGAAAAAGATGACGACATGGGCGTTGAAGCGCCGGTTGTCGTTGGCGCGGATGAGCGGCCGGATCAGGATCATCGAGGCGCCGGTTGTGCCAATGATCGAGGCAAGCAGCGCCCCTCCCAGCAACAGCCCGGCATTGACCAGCGGCGTGCCGTGTATGTTGCCGGCAACGAAGATACCGCCCGAAATGGTGAACAGCGCAAACAGCAGGATGATGAACGACATGTATTCGGTGAGCAGCGCATGCAGCACCGCCTGCGTGGCGGACGGGATGCCGAAGGCGATGGCCAGCGGCCCGATCACCAACGCTGCCCAGAAGGCAGCGATCTTGCCGTAATGGTGCTCCCAAGCATGATGGAACAGCAGCGGGCCGGTCGCGATGCAAAGCAATAGCCCGGCAAACGGCAGCACCCACCAAAGCGACATGGCGGCGCCCGGCAATTCGTGCGCTTCGGCCGCGAGAACCGCTCTCGGAGAAAAGATTGCTGCAATAAGTGCAGCACTTGCCGTCAACGCCGCAAACCGCATGAAGCCCCTCAAAAGTCTGTCAGGTTCGGCTGGATGACGTTCAAATCAGTGTCACGCCGGCATCGCGCATCCGGCCCAGCATCCCCTCCACGGAGCCGTTGAGATCGATGCCGCGGCAGGCGTCGAGCCGCACGGACGTCTCAAAACCGAGCTTGACCGCGTCGAGCGCCGAAAAGGCGACGCAGAAATCCGTCGCCAGGCCGACCAGGGTCAGCGTCTCGATGTTCCGATCCCGGAGATAGCCGGCAAGGCCGGTCGGCGTCGTCCGGTCGTTCTCGAAGAATGCGGAATAGCTGTCGATCGCAGGACGGAACCCCTTGCGGATCACCAGCTCGGCCTTGCTCCAGGCGAGGCCCGAATGGAAATCCGATCCCAGGCTGCCCTGGATGCAGTGATCCGGCCACAGCGTCTGGTGGCCATAAGGCACGTCGATCGTTTCGAACGGGTGCTTGCCGGGGTGGCTGGAGGCAAAGCTCGAATGGCCGGCAGGGTGCCAGTCCTGCGTCAGCAGGACGTGCTCGGTCCGCCGGATTAGGTCATTGACCAACGGCACGATTTCGTCGCCACCGGCCACTTCAAGGGCGCCACCCGGGCAGAAATCGTTCTGCAGGTCGATAACGACAAGCGCTTCGTCGGCCATGGAGCCTCCTTATTTTCTTGGTCTTGAGCTTCGGCTCCAATGAAAACGCGACCGGACGCAGAAACTTGACCAGATGGCCGGCTGCGTCAACCTCTCATGGCATAACAAATGCGTTCCGGGTGCACCGGTGCCAACAACCGTGCAAACTCTGGCTTTGACAATTCCTGCCGGCTTGATATCATTTGCATACGAATGAATTTCCTGCCTTGAATGCTCGGGAAAATCTTTCGGCAGGATCCCCTCTCGGGAAGCCCATTCTGGGAAGGCAAAGCGTGATCCGTTACGCAAAACCCACCACGGTCGACGACGCTCTCGCTTTGCTGGGCGAAGGGCAATGGCGCATCCTCGCCGGCGGCACAGACTTCTATCCGGCACAGGGCAGCAAGCCTTTCCGCGACAATGTCCTCGATATCAATGGCCTGGTGGCATTGCGCGGCATTGCCGAAGCCGAAAACCATTGGCTCGTCGGCGCGCGCACCACCTGGACCGATCTCGTCCGCCATCCTCTGCCGGCGGCTTTCGACGCGCTGAAGCAGGCGGCGCGGGAAGTCGGCTCGGTGCAGATCCAGAACGTTGCCTCGATTGCCGGCAATCTCTGCAACGCCTCGCCGGCCGCCGACGGCGTGCCGGCGCTGCTGGTGCTCGATGCCGAAGTCGAACTGCGTTCCGCTGTGGTGACCCGGCATCTGCCCCTTGCAGAATTCATCCTCGGCAACCGTCGCACCGCACTGCAGCCCGGCGAAATGGTCACGGCAATCCGCATTCCCAAATCCGCGACCGCCGGCAGCTCCGCCTTCGTGAAACTCGGCGCGCGGCGTTACCTCGTCATCTCCATCGCCATGGCCGCCGCATGCCTGGCCGTCGAAGATGGTATGGTCAGGAACGCGGCCGTCGCCGTCGGTTCCTGCTCGGTTGTCGCCAGGCGCCTGGCGGGTGTCGAGGCGGCGCTACGCGGCCGGCCCGTCGGCGACGCGCTGGCCACTGCGATCCAATCCGCACCGATGGACGAGCTGTCGCCGATCGGCGACGTGCGCGGCAGCGCCGAATATCGGCTGGACGCTGCGCGCGAGATCGTCGCCCGCGCCGTGCTTGGTGCGATGGGCGCTGTTCCCGACGAAAGGGCGGCGGCCTGATGAGCATGGAGCGCGTCGACATCGCCTTCGAAGTCAACGGCGCCGCCGTCAGCGTTTGCGTGCCGCCGGTGCGGCGGCTGTCCGCGGTGCTGCGCGACGAGTTGCGGCTGACCGGCACCAAGATCGGCTGTGATGCCGGCGATTGCGGCGCCTGCACGGTGCTGGTCGACGGCGAGCCGGTCTGCGCCTGCCTGATGCCCGCGGCTTCCGCCTCCGGCACCGTGGTGACGACCGTCGAAGGCCTCGCCAATGGCCGGTTGTCGGCGCTGCAGGCTTCGTTCCTCAGCCATGGCGCAGCGCAATGCGGCGCCTGCACGCCCGGCCTGCTGGTCGCGGCAACGGCACTCCTGGACAGGACGCCTTGCCCGAGCGAGGCCGAAACGCAGGATGCACTGGGCGGCGTGCTCTGCCGCTGTACCGGCTACCGCAAGATCGTCGCCGCGGTGATGGATGCTTGGCGCCACGCCGACGGCCCCGATCAGCGCATGCCATCCTCTGGCCATGCCGTCGGCTCCTCGCCGATCCGCCTCGATGGCCTACCGAAAGTCACTGGCGGCGAAAAATTCGGCGGCGATTCCTTCCCCGCCGATGCGCTGTCGGTGCTGGTGGTCCGCTCACCGCACTATCATGCCGCCTTCAGCTTCGGCGATCTCGGCAGCTGGGTGAAATCCCGTCCCGGCATTGCCGGCGTCTTCACCGCCGCCGACATTCCGGGAAAGAATTGTTTCGGCGTCATCGCGCCCTTCGCCGACCAGCCGGCGCTGGCCGAAGGGGTTTCGCGCTTTCGCGGTGAGGCGGTGGCGCTGGTTGCCGGCGAACGCGAGGCTATCCTCGATCTCGACCTTGCCGATTTTCCTGTCAGTTGGACAGAGTTGCCGCATTTTCTGGAAACTGGCGAAGCGCAGGCCGGCGGTGCGCAACTGGTCCATGAAAACCGGCCCTCGAACCTGCTCACCTCCGGCTTCGTCGAGCGTGGCGACCCGGAAGCCGCGCTTGCCGGTGCGGCTTTCGTCGTTTCCGGCGCCATCGACACCTCCTATGTCGAGCACGCCTATATCGAACCGGAAGCCGGCTATGCCTTCATGGACGGCGACACGCTGGTCGTCGTCGCCTGCACGCAGGCGCCCTATATGGACCGTGACGACACGGCAAAAGTGCTCGGCCTTGCCCCGGAAAAGGTGCGCATCGTGCCGACCGCCACCGGCGGCGGCTTCGGCTCCAAACTCGACGTCTCGCTGCAACCGCTCATCGGCCTCGTCGCCATGAAGACCGGCCGGCCGGCGGCGCTCGCCTACAGCCGCACCGAATCGATGATCTCGACCACCAAGCGCCATCCGGCTCTGATGAGAGCGAGCATCGGCGCCGATGCCGGCGGCCGCGTCACCGGCATGGTCTTCGCCGGCGATTTCAACACCGGCGCCTATGCCAGCTGGGGGCCGACGGTCGCCAACCGCGTGCCGGTGCACGCCTCCGGCCCCTATGCGACGCCGAACTATCGTGCCGAAGGCCGCGCCATCCACACCAACGGCCCGATTGCCGGCGCCTTTCGCGGTTTCGGCGTGCCGCAGGCGACGATCATGCAGGAGACCCTCTATGACGACCTGGCCGACAAGCTCGGCATGGATCGGCTCGACTTTCGCCTGAAGAACTGCCTTCGGAACGGATCCGAAACAGTCACCGGGCAGCGGCTCGAGTCGGGCGTCGGCATCGCCGACTGCCTCGAGGCCCTCCGTTCACATTGGCAGCGTGCCCTAACTGACGCCGACGCGTTCAACGCCCGTAGCAGCAGCGAAAGAAAACGCGGCGTCGGCGTCGCCTCTTGCTGGTACGGCTGCGGCAACACCTCGCTGCCCAATCCGTCGACCATCAAGGTCGGCATCTCGGCATCGGGCGAAGTCGTCCTGCATCAGGGTGCGGTCGATATCGGGCAAGGCTCGAACACTGTCATCGCGCAGATCTGCGCCGATGCGTTGGGTCTTCCGCTCGAAAAATTCATGCTGAAAGGCGCCGACACGGCGATCACCCCCGACGCCGGCAAGACCTCGGCCTCGCGCCAGACCTTCGTCACCGGCAAGGCCGCCGAAAAGGCCGGCCGCGCCTTGCGCGAGGAGATCTTGCGTTTCGCCAATGTCTCGGAAAAGGCGGCGATTGCGCTGGACGGCACAAGCCTGAGCATCAGGGAAGGCGAAGCGACCCGCCGCGTCGATCTTTCCTCGCTGAAGGCAGACCCCGAAGGCTTTGTCTTTCGCGCCGAGGAAAGCTACGACCCGCCGACGCTGCCGCTCGATGCCAAGGGCCAGGGCAAGCCTTATGCCGTCTATGGCTATGGCGCGCAGATCGCCGAACTGGAGGTCGACCTCAGGCTCGGCACCGTGAAGCTTATAAAAATCACCGCCGCTCACGATGTCGGCAAGGCCATCAACCCTTTACTGGCAGAGGGCCAGATCGAGGGTGGCATCGCCCAGGGCATCGGCATGGCGCTGATGGAGGAATTCATCCCCGGGCGCACCGAAAACCTGCACGACTATCTGATCCCGACGATCGGCGACGTGCCACCGATCGAGACCATCCTGATAGAAGTTCCGGATCCGGAAGGACCCTTCGGCGCCAAGGGTTTGGGCGAGCATGTGCTGATCCCGACGGCGCCGGCGATCCTCAACGCCATCCGCCACGCCACCGGTGTGCTGGTCACCAAAATTCCGGCGACGCCGACCCGCATCCGCGCCGCCATCCTCGACAAGGAGGCGCGCCGATGAGCGAGCTTGCCGAACGCTTCGAGACCCACGATCCCGGCGAGAAGCTGGTGGCCGAGAAGATCCGCTGCGATGCCTGTCCAGTCATGTGCTACATCGCCGATGGCCGCACCGGCGCCTGCGATCGCTACGGCAATCTTGGCGGCAGGATCGTGCGGATGGATCCACTGACCATCCTCGACCACGCGGCCGAGACCGGCGCCGCAATCGTACCCTTTGCCGAAGAAGGCGAGGCATGGGACGGCGAACTGGTCAACACCGGCCGCCGCTTCGTCACCGCCATCGGCGCCGGCACCACCTATCCCGATTACAAGCCGGCGCCCTTCATCGTCAGCCAGGAGGTCGAGGGCGTCGATCTGGTCACCGTCGTCACCGAGGGCATCTTCTCCTATTGCGGCGTCAAGGTGAAGATCGACACCGACCGTCATATCGGCCCCGAAACGGCTACGGTCCGTGCTCAAGGCGAGGCGATCGGCCATGTCACGACCGGCGAATACGGCTCGCAGATGCTGTCGCTGGGCGGCGTACATCATCTGACCGGCGGCTCGAAGGCTGAAGGGCGCGCCACCTGCGACGCCATGCTCGCCCTGTGCAACCGCAAACCGGTTGAACTCGTCATCGACGGCGGCGCCACCGTCATCGTCGAAGCCGGCAAGCCGCCGGTCATCGACGGCAAGCTTGAGCAGCGCATGCGCGTCGGCTGCGGTTCGGCTACCATAGGCATGTTCGCGACCCAATGGCGCGGCCTTGTCGACGAGGTGGTGGTGGTCGATGACCACATCACCGGCGTCGTCTCCGAGCATCAGGCCGGCAAGGTGCTTGGCTGGCAGGATACCGGCATCAAGATCATCGGCCGCCGTTCGACGCCGGGCCGTTATTTCAAGGTGTCGGAGCCCGGGCTCGGCTGGGGCGGCACCAGCATTTCCGACCCGCTGTCGATCCTTGGTGAATGGAACGCCAAAAAGGGTGCGCGCCCCGGCATGTCGCTGCTGATGGTCTCGACCACCGGTGAGCAATTCGCCTATTACGAGCTCGACGACGAATTGAAGCCGGTCCAGAAACCGTTCCCGGAGCGGCTGCGGAAGTCGGTCGAACTGATCGAGGACAATTGCGAGCCGGCGCTCTGCACCGTGCTTTTCGTCGGCGGCGCCGGCGGCTCGCTGCGCGCCGGCGTCACCGAGAACCCGGTCAATCTGACCCGCTCGGTGCAGGGCTTGACGACCTACGTGACGGTCGGCGGCGCGCCGGTCTATGTCTGGCCGGGCGGCGGCATCACGCTGATGGTCGACGTCACCCGCGTCCCGGAAGGCGCCTTCGGCTATGTGCCGACGCCGGCGCTGGTGGCGCCGATCGAGTTCACCATGCGCCGCGACGATTATGTCAGACTTGGCGGCTACGAAGCCGAAATCCGCAGCGTCGACGATATCCTGGCCAAGGGCGGCGAATATCTCAATCCGCGCCGCGGCACGGCCGCACCCCGTGACAATCCCTGGCCGCCGCTGGCGCAGTTGCGTCGCGCGACCGCAAACGGGGCCGGGCGATGAACGGCCCGCAGGCGCATTGGCTCGAGGACGGCCGGAGGCTTCACCTCAATCATGGGCCGATCGACCTGATCGTCGAGGCATTCGGCGAGGCGAGTGAATGCAGCGCCGCACATCGCCAGGCAGTGGCGCGCTTCCAGACAATCCTGCCCGAACTGGTCGAAGAGTTGCCCGAACTGCGGCGCCCGGCCGCCTCGCGGCCACGTGCTTTCGCTGGCCCGACGGCGCGCCGCATGGAAGCGGCGGTCGTTCCGCTAGCGAAACAATTCATCACACCGATGGCGGCTGTCGCCGGCTCGGTAGCCGACGAAGTGCTTGGCGCGCTGCTTGCCGGCCGCCGGCTCGAGCGCGCCTATGTCAACAATGGCGGCGACAGCGCGATCTATCTCGGCCACGGCCAGTCGATGACGCTTGTCATTGCCGGGACAGGTCATGGGTTGGCAGATCGTCTCACGATCCGCCCCGAAGACGGGATCCGCGGTGTCGCGACAAGCGGCTGGCGCGGCCGCTCCTTTTCGCTGGGCATCGCCGACGCGGTCACGGTGCTGGCGCGAACGGGTGCTGAAGCCGATGCCGCCGCGACCTTGATCGCCAACGCCGTCGATCTGCCCGGTCATCCGGCCGTTAGGCGCGTGCGGGCGCGCGATCTCGCACCTGACAGCGACCTCGGCGACCGTTTGGTGACGCAGGGCGTGGGGCTGCTTTCCGCCGCTGAAATCGATATTGCACTGGAAGGCGGATTTGCCGTTGCCGAGGAGTTTCGGCGGCGCGGCCTGATTGCCGCCGCGGCGCTTTTCCTCGGCGGTCAGGCGCGCGCATCGCAGGTCCGATGGCGCTCGCCAATAAAGTTTTAGAGAGGGAAATTGCTCATGCCTGAGTTTCCGATCCGCAAGATCGCCGTGCTGACCGAAGAGATTTTTCACGAAGGCGGGCCGGTGGCGAAGGTGCCGCGGCGCCGCGCGGCGGCCATGGCTGTGGTCAAGAACCCGTTCGCCGGCCGTTACGTCGAGGAACTGCAGAGCGCCATGGAGGATTTGAAGCCGCTCGGGCTGCTGCTCTCCGACAGGCTTATTGCCGCATTGGGCGGCGACGTCAAACAGATCGACGGTTACGGCAAGGGCGCCATCGTCGGCATGGCGGGCGAGCTGGAGCATGGCGCGCTGTGGCATGTGCCGGGCGGCTATGCCATGCGCGAACGGCTCGGCGACGCCAAGGCGATCGTGCCCTCGGCAAAGAAGGTCGGCGGCTTCGGCGCGCGGCTCGATGTGCCGCTCGGCCACATCAACGCCGCCTATGTGCGCAGCCATTTCGATGCCATGGAAATCGGCATCAGCGATGGCCCCCGTCCCGACGAGATCCTGTTTTGCCTCGCCATGACCTGCGGCCCGCGCGTGCACGACCGCATGGGTGGGCTGGCGGCCAAGGAAATTAAGGCATGGGATGGGCTGCGGTGAGCGCCGAGGACAATCGGCTCAAGCTGGTCGAGGCCGAGGAGCCTGACGAAAACGACTATCGCTTGCAGGAGCAGGTCGGCTTCATCCTGCGCAAGGCGCATCAGCGCCATGTCTCGATCTTCGCCGCACACATCGCCGATCTGACGCCGCCGCAATTTGCCGCTTTGGCCAAATTGCGCGACGTCGGCGAGACCTCGCAGAACCAGCTTGGCAGCCTGATCGCCATGGATGCGGCGACTGTGAAGGGCGTCATCGACCGGCTGAAAGCGCGTGGCTTTGTCGAACTTAGCAAACACGAAGTCGACAAACGGCGCCTGCTGGTCAATCTGACCGCCGAGGGGCGCGACGCGATCGAGCGGCTGATCCCGCTTGCCCGTGAGATTACGCAGGAAACGCTGGCGCCGCTTTCCGCCAAGGAAGCGGCCATTTTCATGAAGCTGCTGGCCAAGCTGGCTTAATCCGCTGCCTGCCGGCGTTTGGTTGTTGTTCCTGCCGGGCGCTGAACGCCCGGCAGGAAAGCCTCGTCTCAGAGGCCGTTGTCCTTCAGGATCTGGGCGGCATTTTCCTTGGTGATCTTCTGCGTCGGCAGGGTGATGGTCTTTTCCACCTTCTCCCCGTTCAGGAACTTGATCGCCTGCCGCAGCCCTTCGGCGCCCGGCGTCACATAAGTGAACGTCGCCGTCAGCTCGCCATTGGCGACCAGCTGCACGCCTTCATTGGGCAGGCCGTCGATGCCGATGAACTTGATGTCCTTCTCACGTCCGACGTCCTTGGCGGCAAGATAGGCGCCATAGGCCATCGGATCATTGTGGCCGTAGACAAGATCGATTTTCTCGTTGTTGCGCAACGCCGTCGCCATGATGTTGTAGGCCTGGTCCTGCTTCCAGTCGCCCGACTGCTGGTCGAGCAGGTATTTTATGCCCGGCTCCTTGTCGGTGAATTCATGGAAGCCGTCATGGCGGTCGTGTGCCGGCTGGGTGCCCATGCCGCCCCAGATCTCGACGACGTTGCCGGCGGCCTTGCCCTTGCCGCCAAGCAGCTCGACGGCATATTCACCGGCAGCCCGGCCGATCAGCTTGTTGTCGCCGCCGACGAACTGCGTGTAGTCGTTGGTTTCGACGTTGCGGTCGAGCACGAAGACCGGGATCTTGGCATCGATCGCCTGCTGCACGACACCGGTCAGGCCGGCGGATTCTTTCGGTGATACCAAGAGCGCATCGACCTCCTGACGGATAAGGTTTTCGACATCGGCGACCTGCTTCTCGGTCTTGTCCTCGCCGTCGGTGATGATCAGCTCGACTTCCGGATGCTTGGCCGCTTCGGCCAGGATGTCCTTGTTGAACTGGGCGCGCCAGGGTTCGATGGTCGTCACCTGCGAGAAGCCGATCTTCCACTTCTTGTCCTGCGCATGGGCGCCGCCGGCAAGCATGGCGGTCGTGGTCAGGAGTGCCGCTGTCAGCCCGGCGAGCTTCAACAATTCACGTCGTTTCATTTCTTGTTTCCTCCAATATTCAGAGACGCGGTCTCTTGCGACGGCCGCTTTGCCGCGGCCGTTTCCTTGTGCGCTTGCCCGCCGGGCAGTCGCAGATAGAAGAGAAGATCACCGGCATTGCGCTCCTGTACGAGCACGGTACCGATGATGATCATCCCCTTCAGCACCAGCTGAAGGTTCGAATTGATGTTGTGCAGCTGCAGGATGTTGGAGAGCAGCCCGAAGATCAGCACGCCGCAGAACGTCCCGGTGAGGCTGCCGCGTCCGCCCATCAGGCTGGTGCCGCCGATGACCACGGCGGCGATCGCGTCGAGCTCCAGCCCGGCGCCGGCATCAGGCTTGCCTTGCCGGTATTGCGCGACATAGAGCACCGCCGCGATGCCGGCCAGCAGCCCTGACACGGCATAGGTGGCAATCTTGACGCGGCCGGCGGCGATGCCCGACAGTCGCGCCGCCTCCTCATTGCCGCCGATCGCATAGACATAGCGGCCAAACGGCGTGAAGCGCAGCACGGCGCCGTAGATCAGGATGGCGCCGAGGAAGAACAGGCCCGGCATCGGGATCACGCCGAATACCAGCGAGCGCAGCATTTCGAAATCGGCGGTGGCATTCGAGCCGGTGTAGACCGGCAGCACCGCATTGTTCTGGCCGGCTGTCAGCCGGGCGATGCCGAGCGCAGTGACCATCATCGCCAGCGTGACGATGAAGGGCTGCAGCCGCCCGGCGACGATGATGAAGCCGTTGAGCGCGCCGAACAGCAGGCCGACGCAAGGCGCCACCAGCAGCACGCCGAGCACGCCGAATTTTGAGCCCACCTGCGGCAGCAGGAACCACAGCACCAGACTGCACAGGATCACCCCGACAATGCCGGGCGTCACCAGCCCGCGAACGCTGTCCAACCTGATGTCGTGCGTGGCCTGCGCGCCGGCGCGGGATTTTTCGATGTTCAGCAGGATGAAACGAGTGACGAGAATGCCGAGGCAAAGGGCTGCCAGGGCAACTGTCGGCACCCCCAGCACCACCGCCGGCGTCACGCCGGGGACCGTCAGCAGCATGGCACAGACGACCGTGCAGATAGCCATCAGCGAGCCGACGGAAAGGTCGATACCGCCGGTGATGATCACCGCAGTCATGCCGGTGGCAATCAGCCCGGTGGTCGACACCTGGCGCAGCACATCGAGCAGGTTGCCGTAGGACAGGAAGATGTTGTTGCCCTTGGAGCTGATCGGCGAGCCGAGCACGCCGATCAGGAAGATGGCGATCAGGCCCCAATAGAGCTTCGTCCGGGACAGGATATGCAAAATGCTCATGCGGCAGGCCTCGTCATCGTCCGTCGCGGCGCCGCAAGCCGCATGATGGCCTCCTCGCTGGCTTGCGCGCGGGACAGGATTCCCGTCTGGCGGCCGTCGGCCATGACCAGGATACGGTCGGAAAGATGCAGCAGCTCCGGCAATTCCGAGCTGATGACGGCGATCGCCAGCCCGTCTCGCGCCAGCTTGAAGATGAGATCGTAGATTTCCCGCTTGGCACCGACATCGATGCCGCGTGTCGGCTCGTCGAGCAGCAGCACCCGCGGCCTCGTCGCTAGCCATTTGCCGATGACGACCTTCTGCTGGTTGCCGCCGGACAGCGTGCCGGCCGGCTGCTCGACGGTCTCGCAGCGAATGCCGAGCGCCTTGACGGCGTCCCGTGCCAGCCCTTGCTCACCGGCCAGCGAGCGCACGCCGAACCGCGCCAGCGCGCCGACCAGCGGCAGCGCGACATTGTCGGTGATCGAGGCCTCGAGATGCAGGCCTTGCGTCTTGCGGTCTTCCGTGACCAGGGCGATGCCGAGCCGGCGCGCATCGCGCGGCGAACGGATTTCTACTGCCTCGCCATCGAGCCTGATCTCACCGCCGGCACGTCCGCCGCTGGACCCGAAGATGGTTTCCAGGATTTCGGTACGGCCCGAGCCCAGCAGCCCGCCGATACCGAGGATTTCTCCTGCGGCAAGATCGAAGCTGACGCCGTCGAGCACGGTGCGCCAACCATGGCGATTGGGCTTCGACAACGACAGCTCGCTTACGGACAGGACCGTGTTGCCACCGGGGATGCGGTGCTCCTGGGAGGAAGCAAGCAGGTTTCGCCCGACCATCGCCGAAATTATGGCGTCTTCGTCGAGCTTGTCCATCACCCGCGTCAGGACGTGGCGTCCATCGCGAAACACGGTGACGCGGCTGGCCAGATGCATGACCTCGTCGATGCGGTGCGAAATGTAGACGATCGCCACGCCGCTGTCGGCGAGCTGGCGGATGATGCGGAACAGCCGCTGGCATTCGGCCGGCGAAAGCGCCGAGGTCGGCTCGTCCATGATCAGAATGCGCGCCGACATCGACAGCGCCTTGGCGATCTCGACCAGCTGCTGTTCGCCGACGCGCAAGGCACCGACGCGCGCATCCGGGTCGAGCTCGATGCCGAGCCTTTGCAAGAGCGCGCCGGCAGCGCGGCTGCTCGCCTTGCGGTCGACAATCAGCCCGGCGATCAGCTTCTCGCGGCCGAGAAAGATATTGTCGGCGACGCTAAGTTCGGGAACGAGGTTCAGCTCCTGGTGGATGATGGCGATGCCGGCGCGCTCGGCTTCGCGGACGCCGGCAAAGCGCACCGGATGGCCATCGATACTGACCGTTCCGTTATAGTCCGTATAGACGCCGGACAGGATCTTCATCAGCGTCGACTTGCCGGCGCCGTTCTCGCCCATCAGCGCATGGACCTCGCCGCGCCGCAGTTCGAAGCCGACATCGACAAGCGCGGCGATACCGCCGAAGGACTTGGAGATGTGCTCGGCGCTCAGCACGATCGCCGAGCCGTCCGCCACAACGCCTTGCGCAGGGATGGAATTGCCGTGCTGCATGATAAGGACGGCCTCCCTCCGTCGTCACCGAACACCTCAAACGCTAATCTAAACGTTTCGATCATGTCAAGGCAATATCTGGAGCCTGAGATTGTTCCATTTCAATTCTTGCGCAAAATCAAAAGATTCCGTACGTATTGCTACCGTGGAGTGGTGAAACGTTTCGAAAATGACAGCGTCAGGACGAAAAAAGCAGCGCAAATTCACTGCCCCGACTATGCTTCATGTGGCCGAGGCCGCGCGTGTTTCCGTGGCCACCGTATCGGCGCTGATCAATGGCACCGCGACCGTCAGCCCCGAGCTCAGCCAGCGGATCGAACAGGCGATCCGCGACATCGGTTATAAGCGCAACGCTATCGCCCGCAGCCTCAAGATGGGCACCACACGCACCATCGGGCTCACCGTCCCACACATCACCAATCCGTTCTTTACCGACGTGGTTTCGGTCATCCAGCAGGCTTTCGACAGGGCCGGCTACGCCGTCATGCTGTGCTGCACCGACGAGCACCTGAACACGCAGGACGACCAGATCAGGCTGCTGCTCGACCGCATGGTCGACGGACTGATCGTCGCGCGTGTCGGTGACGGCGCGATCCTCAAACGGATTGTCGACGACGCCAATGTGCCGGTCGTGCTGCTCGACCGTGTTTGCCAGGGTGTCGACACCGATGCCGTCGTTCTCGACAATCAGCGCGCGGTGTTCGACGCCATCACTTATCTGATCGATCTCGGCCATCGGCGCATCGGCTACATCTCCGGCTCGTTCGATATCTCGCCGATGCATGACCGCATGGCGGGATACCGCGAGGCCCTCCAGGCCGCCGGCCTGCCGGCCGAACCCGAGCTCGTCCGCTTCGGCAACTTCCACGAAGTCGATGGCTACAACGCCACCATGCAGCTGCTTTCGCTGCACGACCGGCCGAGCGCCATCTTTTCGGCCAACAACCCGATGGTGATCGGCACCATGAAGGCCATTCGCGATATCGGCCTGTCCTGTCCGGAGGATATTTCCGTCGCTTGCTTCGACGATTTTCCGTGGTCGGATGTGTTCCGGCCGCAATTGACCACGGTCGCACAGCCCGTGCAGGCGATCGGCGAACAGGCGGCCAATCTGCTGCTCGACCGGCTCGCCGGAAACAGGGATGCGCCGCCGCGCAAGCTGACGCTCAAGGGACGCTTGATGATCCGCAATTCATGCCGTCCGCTAGGTGCGACTGCGCAGAGCGTCAGCGCGTAGCGCGTGGGCTCTGTTCAGAAACTTTGCAATGCCGGACGGACAGCGCTCCCTCTGTCCTGCCGACCCCGGGTCTGCGCAGCCACTACGGGGGGTCGTCGTTCAAAAACCGAGCAATTGAAGGACGCGGCGCCGATCGGGCCAAGTGGCCAACAATCAACCAGCCGACAGTCAGGAAAATCTTGGCAATCGAAGCATGTCGGATTAGGAATATGACGAGATGCGACAGATCGTTCACACGGGCGCCGGCTTGAGTCATGCGCGTGAAATCGATCCTAATCGGGCTGGTACTTGCTGGGATGGCCGCATTCTCCGGCTGCACCACCGGCGGAGCGTTACAGACCTTTCCCCAGGCCTATGGCGGCCTCACCGACGCCGGTTTTCGCGTTCCGCCGGTTCCGATCTACAAGGTTGACCAAAAGTTCCATCGGCAGACAGTACCTTATGCGACTGACGAGGCGCCGGGCACCATCATTGTCGATACAGGAGCGAAGTTCCTCTACTACGTGTTGGGAGACGGTCAGGCGCTGCGCTACGGCATCGGCGTCGGCAAGGCGGGCTTCGAGTGGCATGGCACTGCTCACGTTGCGAGGAAGCGCGAATGGCCGGATTGGAGCGCGCCGTCTGCGATGATCGTGCGCGAGCAGAAGCGAGGCCGCATCATACCGGCCCATATGGAGGGCGGACTCATGAACCCGCTCGGGGCGCGGGCGCTCTATCTTTTTAACGAGAAAGGTGACACTGGATATCGCCTGCACGGTAGCCCTGAATGGTGGTCCATCGGCAAAGCTGTGTCGGCGGGCTGCATTCGCCTCATGAACCAGGACATCATCGATCTCTATGACCGCGCCACAATCGGCACCAAGGTGATCGTTATTTAGTGGACGCCGCGTTTCCCGCTAACGGACGAGCATGACGGATCGAAAACCTCCGCGCAAAACGCGCGAAATGTTCGCTATGTTTTCGCACACCTGTTCGCGATGTTCCCTGCCTAAGGCCGGCCTTGCCCGCAACAGTGGCAAGTGGCGAACCAACTCTCAGGCAGCTTCCGACAGCGATTTGTGGGCGTCGGCCAGGATCTCGAACGAGCGCACCCGCGCCGCATGGTCGAAAATCTGCGCTGTGACCATCAACTCGTCGGCGCCTGTCCGGCGCACAAACGCCTCGATGCCTTGCCTGACTGTTTCGGGAGAGCCGACGACGGCGCAGGAAAGCGCTTGGCCGAGCATGGTCTTGGCCATTGGATCGAGGTCGCGCTCATATCCTTCGACCGGCGGCGGCAATCGGCCGGGCCGGCCGGTGCGCAGATTGACGAAGGCCTGCTGCAGCGAGGTGAACAGCAGCCGCGCCTCGGCATCGGAAGGAGCGGCGAAGACGTTGAGGCCGAGCATCACATAAGGCTTGTCGAGCTGCTCCGAAGGCTGGAAACGC
Organism: Mesorhizobium sp. M0207; assembly: GCF_040321995.1. Classification (NCBI taxonomy): domain Bacteria; kingdom Pseudomonadati; phylum Pseudomonadota; class Alphaproteobacteria; order Hyphomicrobiales; family Phyllobacteriaceae; genus Mesorhizobium; species Mesorhizobium sp. M0207. Next base: position 658,221 of record NZ_JAMYSQ010000001.1, on the reverse strand, counting down.
GAGCGGTAGATCTCCAGAGCATGGTCGAGCTCGGCCGGCGCAAAATGCGAAGCGAAAGCGTAGGGCAGGCCGAGCATGGCGGCAAGCTGCGCGCCGTAAAGGCTGGAACCGAGAATCCAGATCGGCACCTTTTCGCCTTCGCCGGGCACCGCGCGGATGCGTTGGCCGTCTTCGGCCGGCTGCAAGTAACCCATCAGCTCGACGACGTCCTGCGGGAAATTGTCGGCGCCAGCGTCGAGGTTACGGCGCAGCGCCCGTGCCGTGGCCATGTCGGTGCCGGGCGCCCGGCCGAGGCCGAGATCGATGCGGCCAGGATGCAGAGCGTTGAGCGTACCGAACTGCTCGGCGATAACCAGCGGGGAATGATTGGGCAGCATGACGCCGCCGGCGCCGACGCGTATCGTATCGGTGCCGCCGGCCACATGGGCAATGACCACCGAGGTGGCAGCGCTGGCGATGCCCGGCATATTGTGGTGCTCTGCCAGCCAATAGCGCCGGTAACCCAGCCGCTCGGCATGACGGGCGAGATCGAGCGAATTGGCGAGTGACTGTGAAGCGTTGCTGCCTTCGACGATCGGCGACAGGTCGAGAACGGAAAGAACGGTCATCGGCGCGGGTTTCCTGTGGGCCGAAGGGATGTAGGAAGCCGTTGCCGAGGCGGCAAATTCAAAATGTTGATGGAGCGCTGAGGGCACAACGGACGTGCGACCGATGCAAGGTCGTGATCTGCACCATCGGGGGGACGCTTTTGACCCTTTAAGCCGCTACTTGTTCACCTCGGAAATCTCTTCGTCCTCGATCGCTGCCGTGTGTTGCGCCGCCAGGAAATTGCCGACATGGCTGAGACCGTCGAAATGATCGCAGAACACCTTGATGACGACCAGCAGCGGCACCGCCAGCAGCGCGCCGACAAAACCCCATAGCCACGACCAGAAGGCGATGGCGATGAGGATCGCCACTGCGTTGATTTCGAGACGGCGGCCGACCACCGTCGGCGTCACGAACTGGCCTTCGACGATGTAGCATAGAACGACGAAGGCCGGCGCCAGCAGCGCGTAGGAAATCGTGTCGAAGCTTATCAGCGCAATGATCGTGACCAGCGTGATGGTGATTAACGCTCCGATATAGGGCAGGAAATTGAGCAGAGCCGCTGCCGCGCCCCAGACCTGCGCGTTTGGCACGCCGAGTGCCCACAGGCCGAGCCCGATGACCACGCCGAGACATGTATTGATGATCGTGACGGTAAGCAGATAGTGCGAGATTTCACGTTCGACGTCGTAGACGACACGCAGTGCCCGCTTCTTTTCGCTGAGACTGGGGAAGGATTGGACGATCTTTTCATAGAACATCGTGCCGGAGGCGAGCAGGAACAGCGACAGGACGAAGACGATGGTGACGCTGGTGCCGGCCGACAGTACATTGCCGGCGGCCTGCGAGAGAATACCGGATGGCGCCATCGCCACCCTCTGAACGCCCGGCTCCTGGGATGTCTGCGTCAGTCCCTCTATCTGACGCGAAACCTCCACGATCCTTTCGAACGGACGGCGCAGTTGTGCCAGACGTTCGGTAAGCTGCTGGCCGATCGTCGAGGTGTTGTTGATGAGATCGATGACCGGGCCGCTGAGCAGATATCCCGCGACGGCGACGAGGCAGAACGAAAGCAGCACCAGCAGTGTCGCTGAAATGACATCGGGCATGCCATGCTTGCGCAGGAAGCGAACGATCGGCGTCAGCGTCAGCGCCAGCAGGAAAGCCAGAATGACTGGCATGAAGAAGGCGCGGGCGAAGTAAAGCGCGTAGATCGCCATGAGGATGAAGATGCCGACGAGCAGCGAACGCATCAGATGCGCATCCGCCCGCGCCTCGACGCGCGGATCCGGGCTTTCGGCAGCGCTTGCGCCCGAAGCGTCGGGTTCGGCTTTCATTCTGACCCTCGGCGGCACACCGCGATTGGTGCAGACCGTTGGCGAAAACGCCTCTGTCGCTTCAAGGTTCCGTTAGCCGGCGTCACCGGCAAAGCCGCCTCGCGGCCTTGCCGGTGAATCAGGTGACTGGGAATCAGGCAACCGGCGCCGCCACGGCGGGAACGGCCTTCGCAGTTTCCCGGCGCACGATCGGCGCCACTTTGGTTCCGTAGAGTTCGATGGCCTTCATCACCTTGGCGTGCGGCATGGTGCCGATCGCCATTTGCAGCAGGAAGCGGTCGTTGCCGAATATCCTGTGCTGGGCAAGGATCTTCTCGGCCACCTGTTCTGGATTGCCGACGAACAGCGCGCCGTTTGGGCCGCGCGATTGGTCGAAATGTGCCCGCGATGTCGGCCCCCAGCCGCGCTCGCGGCCGATGCGGTTCATCACCTCGGCCTGCGGCCCGTAAAAATCCTCGGCTGCCTGGTCCGTGCTGTCGGCAATGAAGCCGTGCACGTTGAGACTGGTGGCAAGGCTTGCCGGGTCGTTGCCGGTGCGCCTGGCTGCATCCCTGTAGATGTCGAACAGTGGTGCGAACCGCGCCGGCTCGCCACCGATGATCGCCAGTGCCAGCGGCAACCCGAGCACGCCCGCGCGGGCGACGGATTGCGGTGTTCCACCGACGGCGATCCAGATCGGCAATTTGTCCTGCAAGGGCCGGGGATAGACGCCACGATCATTGATCGGCGCGCGCAGACTGCCCGACCAGGTCACCTTGATATGATCGCGGATGGCGAGCAGCAGGTCGAGCTTCTCGGCGAAGAGTTCGTCATAATCTTCGAGATTGTAGCCGAACAGCGGAAAGGATTCGATGAACGAGCCGCGCCCGGCCATGATCTCGGCACGGCCGCCGGACAGAAGATCGAGGGTGGCAAACTGCTGGAAGACGCGCACCGGATCGTCGGAGGACAGCACGGTGACAGCGCTGGTCAGCCTTATGCGCTTGGTCCGTTCGGCCGCCGCCGCCAGCGCCACCGCCGGAGCCGAGGCAGCATAGTCGGGACGGTGGTGCTCGCCGAGACCAAAGACGTCCAGCCCGACCTGGTCGGCGAGCTCGATCTCCTCGATCAAATTGCGCAACCGCTCATGCGCACCGATCGCACCGGGACCCGGTTCCGGGCTGACGTCGGCGAAGGTGTAGAGACCGAGTTCCATACTGTCATCTCAGCGTTTTGTCTTGGCGCTAGACGTAGCGATCAGTCCGCCGCCCCGCCAGATGCCTGGATGGTGAACAGTGCGGGTGCTTTCGGCCGAATTCAATCGAAATGGCGTCTCCCGGTTGCAACAGATCAGAATTTCATGGCTGGCATACCGTTTTGGCGCTTGAACTCTCGGTTTTCACGCGTATGTAAGCGTCGCAAATTGACTTCAGGGAAGTGGACTTGGCTATCTATAGGGAAAAAGACGTTTTCGAGCGGCGCAATGCCGCAAACGAGGCAAAGAAGGCGCTTCTGGAGCGCTTCAAGGCAAAGCCGGCGGCAGATGATCCAGCGGTGCTGGCACGACAGGCCGAGCGCAAGGCGATCCTCGAGGCCCGCGCAATACGCGAGGCCGAAAAGGCCAAGCTGAAGCAGGAAAAGCTGGCGCGCGAAGCGGCCGAAAAAGCCGAGCGCGAGGCAGCTGCCGAAGCGGCACGCATCGCCGCGGAAGAAGCAGCACAGGCCGAAGCGAAGATCCGGGAAGCTGAAGAGAACGAGCGCATCGCCCGTTTTCTTGCCGACGAGGCCGAACGCAAGGCCAAGCGTGACGCACGCTATGCCGCGCGCAAGCAGCGCACCGGCAGGACGCCGCCCGGCTTCTCCGCGCGATAGCGCCTTCCGGCACTGATCAGCCGAATTCAAGAATCAGGGCCGCCTTGCAGCGGCCCCGAACGCGTTCGTCTGTCAGAATCGGCTAAGCCGCGAGCTTCAGTCCCATGATGCCGCAGACGATTAGCGCGATGCAGGCCAGCCTGATCGCCGTCGCTGGCTCGCCGAGCAGCCATATCCCCAACAGCGCCGTGCCGATGCCGGTCCACACCGCGTAAGCGGTGCCGACCGCCAACGCCTTCAGCGCCAGGCCGAGCAAGGTCAGGCTGACGATCATCGAGGCAACCGTCAGGACGGTCGGTAGCGGCTTCGAGAATCCGTCGGTGTATTTGAGGCCGATCGCCCAGCCGATCTCGAACAGGCCAGCGAGGAACAGGAAAACCGACGACATCGGAACGCTCCGTTTCGATGGCTTTCGGCCGATTTCTTGAAAAGCGCAAAAATTGCCTTCGCCGCATCCAAGGGGATGCGCGTGAGCTTAATGAACAATCATACCGGCCGCGTTTGCGGCCGGTCGAAATAAGCCGGTAGCTGCGGCTCTACTTGTCCTTCAGCTTCATCGCCTTCACCGGCGGTGCCTTCAGGGCCGGCGCCGGAGCCGGTTTCTTCGCGTCCTTCTTCGGCTTGCGGGCCTCCTTGCCTGCCTTCATCGCACCCTTAGCCATGATTCGTTCCTCCAGTTGATATCTGGCGAAGTGAAACAAGAGAAAACGTTCGACTGCAAGAGGCCGCTGCCGTGCAGTCGCCTGGCCGATGGGCTGTCAACCGGTTTCTAATTCCCTCGTAAACCGCAGCGGTCCGTGCCATGGTCTTCTTCGCACTGCAGCATCAGCCCTCGCGTTTCGCCAGCTGATGATCAGGCAGGCCGGTCAGGACGACAATGCGGATCCACATCGGTTGCCAGATGAGCTTCGACTTCCCGCAGGAAACACCGCTGATCGCGATGCTAAATGTCCATTATTCGCGCGCATCCGATCTTGAGCGGCCGGACTTCCTGACGTCGAACCCGCCGGTGCCGATCGAGAGCTACCGCGACAGTTTCGGCAATTGGTGCAACCGTTTCGTTGCGCCGGCCGGGCGCTTTGCGTTCGGCACGGACGCGGTGATCCGCGACCCCGGCTCCTTCGAGACGCGCGAGCTGACGGCGTGGCAGCACGAGGTGCGCGATCTGCCGTCGGAGACGCTGCTGTTCCTGCTGCCCAGCCGCTATTGCGAGAGCGACGTGCTGTCGAATGAAGCGTGGCGACTGTTCGGCAGCACCCCACTCGGCATTCCGCGCGTCCAGGCGGTCTGCGACTTCGTCCATAACCACATCGTCTTCAACTATTTCAATGCACGGCCGACGCGCACCGCCGCCGAGGCCTATCGCGAGCAGAGTGGTGTATGCCGCGACTTTGCTCATCTCGCTGTCGCCTTCTGCCGCGCCCTGAACATTCCGACCCGCTACTGCACCGGCTATATCAGTGATATCGGCCTGCCAAAGCCGTGGTCGGACATGGATTTCGCCGCCTGGATGGAAGTCTATCTCGGCGGCCGCTGGCACGCGTTCGACCCGCGCAACAACGCGCCGCGCATCGGCCGCATCCTGATTGCCTCCGGACGCGATGCCGCCGATGTGCCGCTGACCCACATTTTCGGGCCGGGCGCGCTGGCTGGCTTCAAGGTCTGGACGGACGAGGTCGTCGAATAGCCCCGCGCCGCCCTTTTGAACAACTGACCTTGTGAACAACTGGGCACTTCGGGCGTTGTGAGGACTGTGGAGCGTGGGCGGGCGCTCCGCCAATCTCGGTGCATCACCCAAGGCAGCACACCATGGCGGCGCATGGCGGGTCGAAAAAAGTGATCTATGCGGCGCTCGCCGGAAATCTTGCGATCGCACTGACCAAATTCGCCGCTGCCTTGTTCACGGGCAGCTCGGCAATGCTCTCGGAAGGCGTCCACTCGCTCGTCGATACCGGCAATGGCAGCCTGCTGCTTTACGGCATGCACCGTGCCGCGCGCCCGGCCGACCGCACGCATCCGCTCGGCCATGGCCGCGAGCTGTACTTCTGGAGCTTCATCGTTGCGCTCCTCGTCTTTGCACTGGGCGCCGGCATATCGTTCTACGAAGGCGTGACGCACATCATGACGCCGGAGCCGATTGCCAACGCCAAGGTGAACTACGCTGTCCTTGGCCTTTCCTTTCTCTTCGAAGGCACCTCTTGGCTGGTGGCGCTGAAGGAGTTCCGCCACCAAAAAGGCAGCCACGGCTGGCTTGAGGCGGTGCAGCTCAGCAAAGACCCGAGTGTCTACACCGTGCTGTTCGAAGACAGCGCGGCACTTCTCGGCCTCGTTGTCGCCTTCGCCGGGATATCGGCGGCGGAACTGCTGGACATGCCGAAGCTCGACGGCGCCGCATCGATCGGCATCGCGCTCATCCTGGGCGGGACCGCGATCTTCCTGGCGCGCGAAAGCAAAAGCCTGCTGCTCGGCGAGCCGGCTTCGCCCGAGGTGCAAATGAAAGTATTGGACATCGTCCAGCAGGACCCGGCGGTGCAGCGGGCGAATGGCGCGCTGACGCTGCATATGGGGCCGCAGGAGATCGTCGCCGCTCTGAGCATCGAGTTCGAGGACCACTTGTCGGCGCCCGAGATAGAGACCTGCGTCGAACGCCTCGAGACGCGGCTGAAAGCGGAGATGCCGGAGGTGACGCGGCTGTTCGTCAAGCCTCAGACCACCGGTACCTGGGAACGCCGGACCAAGGCCTTGGCGGCGTCCGGAGGGGAACCAGCCTGAGGAAAATGGCTGCGCCATCGGGCAGTCCCGGTTATGATTGCGGGCAAAAGCTCCAGGAGGAACGAAGATGAAAATCGACGGCGCGTGTCATTGTGGCGCCATCACTTACGAGGCCGAGGTCGATCCGGAAAAGACCACCATTTGCCACTGCATCGATTGTCAGAAGCTAACCGGAACGGCCTTTCGCGTCACCGTGCCGGCGTCCGAGGACAATTACAGGATCACCAAGGGCACGCCGAAGATCTACATCAAGACCGGTTCGAGCGGCGCCAAGCGCGCCCAGGCATTTTGCGGTGAGTGCGGCTCGCATCTCTACGCCACTTCGGCGGGTGAGGGACCGAAGGTTTACGGTATCAGGGTCGGCACGGCACGGCAGCGCGAGCAACTGGTGCCGAGAAAGCAGATCTGGCACCGCTCGGCGCTGCATTGGCTGCCGGAATTCGAAGGCACAACCATCATCGAGGAGCAGTAGCGCCAGACCGGGGCGAAGCCTCCGGTTCCGGCGCAGCTCTCAATCGTCGCCTTCGACGACCCTTAGCCTCAACTGCCCGGTTTTCGAATCGGCGACGCGCGGGCTGCTTTCCGCTTTTGCTCCGCTGCCATTCGAACCGGGGGTGTCCTCCGCCGGCTGCACGCCAAACTCCAGCGCCTCGATCTTCTGTCCGCGCCTGGTCACCTTCGATGTCGAGACCAGGATGTCCTCGATGTCCTTGGCCGATTGGCCGAAATGCGTCTGCAATTTGCGCACCCGCTCGTCTAGCCGGGAGACGTCTTCCATCAGCCGGATAACCTCGCCCTGGATCAGGTGTGCCTGCTCGCGCATGCGGGCATCCTTGAGGATCGCCTGGATGACCTGGATCGACAGCATCAAAAGCGATGGCGAGACGATGACGATCCGTGAGCGATGCGCCTTCTGGACAACGGCCTCGAAATTCTCGTGGATTTCGGCGAACACCGATTCCGAAGGCACGAACATGAAGGCGGTGTCCTGCGTCTCGCCCTGGATCAGGTATTTTTCGGAAATATCGCGGACATGCACCTCGATGTCGCGGCGGAAAGCCTGTGCGGCGGTCTTCTGCAGTTCGGCGCCTTCGGCGGCCCGGATGGCATTCCAGGCCTCGAGCGGAAACTTTGCATCGATGGCAAGCGACGGTGCGCCGTTCGGCATCTTCACCAGGCAGTCGGGCCGGCTGCCATTCGACAAGGTCGCCTGGAATTCATAGGCGCCGTGCGGCAATCCGTCGGCGACGATGGCTTCCATACGCGACTGGCCGAAGGCACCGCGCGTCTGCTTGTTGGAAAGGATCGCCTGCAATTGCACGACCTGGCCGGCCAGCGACTGGATGTTGCCTTGCGCGATATCGATGACCGCCAGCCGTTCCTGCAGCTTGGCGAGGCTCTCATGCGTCGATCTCGTCTGCTCGGTCATCGTCTGGCCCAGGCGGCCGGTCATGGCATCGAGACGCTGGCCGATCGACTGTGTCAGTTCCGCCTGGCGCGCCCCGAACACTTCGGCGATGGCGCCCATGCGGCCCTGCATTTCCGCCTGGCTTGCCAAGATGCCGGCCATCCGCACCTCGGCGTCGCGGGCGTGGTCGGCGGCTTCGGCGGCCGCCACTGCACGCGCCTTGGCCGATCGCCAGAGCGCAACGACGAGCGCCACGAACAGTCCAAGGAACAGCATTGCGCCGAAACCCAGGGCATGGCCGAGCGTGATCGTGGTGGCGCCTAGGCGGGCGACAGGTTCGGACAGGATGGTGGCCAGATCGTTCATGTCGACAGCATAGATGATTCGGTCTGCCAGCACAGATCAAAACGTGAACGACCCGAAGGCGCCCCGGTTGACGCTTTTCCTGCGAGGTCTTAGGTGAGACGCCATGTCGATCAAGCCGCTTATCATCCTTCCCGATCCCGTCCTGCGTCAGGTTTCAAAACCGGTCGAGCGTGTCGACGGGGATTTGCGCAAACTGGCCGGCGACATGCTGGACACCATGTATGACGCGCCCGGCATCGGCCTCGCAGCGATCCAGGTCGGCGAACCCTTGCGCATGCTGGTGATCGACCTGGCCAAAGAGGACGAGACGCCGGCACCGCACGTCTTCATCAATCCCGAAATCCTCGAAAGCTCCGACCAGCGTTCGGTCTACGAGGAAGGCTGCCTGTCGATCCCGGATTACTATGCCGAGGTCGAGCGTCCGGCGGCGGTGCGGGTGAAGTTTCTCGACCGCGACGGCAAGCTGCAGGAGATCGAGGCCGAGGGGCTGATGGCGACCTGCCTGCAGCATGAAATCGACCACCTCAACGGCGTGCTGTTCATCGATTACATCTCCAAGCTGAAGCGCGACATGGTGGTCAAGAAATTCAAGAAGCTCGCCAGGGACAAGGCGCCGGGCAAGATGGTGGGGTAGGCGTCGACGAATGCCCCTGCGTGTCATCTTCATGGGTACGCCCGAATTCTCCGTGCCGACGCTGCGGGCGATTGCCGGGGCCGGGCACGAGTTGGCAGCCGTCTACACGCAGCCGCCGCGCGCCGGCGGCCGGCGCGGGCTCGAACTGACGCCGTCGCCGGTGCAGCGCGAGGCGGAGCGGCTTGGCATCGAGGTGCGGTCGCCGGTGTCGCTGAAGGGCGAGGCGGAGCAGGAAGCGTTCCGCGCCTTAGGTGCCGACGTCGCCGTGGTCGTCGCCTACGGGCTGCTCCTCCCCAAACCCATTCTCGAGGCGCCGCGGCTCGGTTGCCTCAACGGCCACGCATCGCTGCTGCCGCGCTGGCGCGGCGCTGCCCCTATCCAGCGCGCCATCATGGCCGGCGATACCGAAACGGGCATGATGGTGATGCGGATGGAGGAAGGCCTCGACACCGGCCCTGTGGCAATGGTTGAAAAATGTCCCATTGGACCCGACATGACGGCCGGCGATCTGCACGATCGGTTGATGGTCTTGGGTGCTTCGCTCATAGTGCAAGCGCTCGAACGGCTGGAGCGGAATACGCTGACATTTACCACACAGGCGGAGGTGGGGGTGACCTACGCCAAGAAAATCGATAAATCGGAGACTCGCATAGACTGGCTGCGACCTGCCGGCGACGTGCACAACCAGATTCGCGGCCTGTCGCCCTTTCCCGGTGCATGGTGCGAGGCCGAAATCGGCGGCCGCGTGGAACGGCTGAAACTGCTTCGCTCGACGCTCTCGCAAGGCGCCGGCGAACCGGGAGGAATTCTCGATGACCGGCTGACAGTCGCCTGCGGGTCAGGCGCGATCAGGCCGGTCGAAGTTCAACGTGCGGGCGCAAGGCCCATTGCCGCGCAGGAGTTTCTGCGCGGCGCCAAGCTCGAAAAAGGAATGAAATTGTCATGAGCATGATGTCCATACGCGCGGCGACGCCGCGGGACCGCGAGGCGATCCGCCTTGTCGAAGAACACGCATTCGGCCAGCAGACCGAGGCCGGACTGGTCGACGCGCTGGTCACCGGCGGTGATGCCGTCGTCGAACTGGTGGCGGACGAAGACGGGCAAGTGGTCGGCCATATCCTGTTTTCACGGCTTTTCGTGCGGAATGGCGGCAAGAGCTTCCCGGCGGTGGCTTTGGCTCCTTTGGCGGTCGAGCCGTCGTTCCACGGCACCGGCATCGGCGGTGCGCTGGTCCGCGAGGCGCATATCCGCCTGAAGGCTGCTGGCGAGACGCTCGCCGTGGTGCTCGGCGATCCCGCTTACTATGGCCGTTTCGGCTACAGCCGCGCCCGTGCAGCGAAATTCGAGAGCGACTACCAAAGCGAGGCTTTGCAGGCGCTTGCCTGGGGCGAGGCGCCCGAGACCGGCAGGCTGGTCTACGCCTCGGCCTTCGGCTCAGCCCTCGCCGCCTGATTTCGCCTCGATCCGGGAATGCCGCGTTTTCGCCTCGACATCGAATATGACGGCAGTCTCTTCGCCGGCTGGCAGCGCCAGGCCAACCAGCCTTCGGTGCAGCAGGCGATCGAGCAGGCGATCGAGAACTTCTGCGGTGAGCAGGTTTCGCTGCGCGCCGCCGGCCGCACCGATGCCGGCGTCCATGCGACCGCTCAGGTGGCGCATGTCGATCTGATCAAGGCATGGCCCGGCGACAAGGTGCGCGACGCCGTCAACGCGCATCTGCAGGCGGCCAAGGTGCGCATCGCCATCCTGAAGGCCGCCGTCGTGCCGGATGGCTTCGATGCGCGTTTCTCGGCGATCAGCCGCCATTACCTCTACCGCATCGTCAATCGCCGCGCGCCGGCGGCGCTCGACAAGGGCAAGATCTGGTGGGTACCGAAGCAGCTCGATGCCGGTGCCATGCACGAAGCGGCAAAGGTGCTGCTTGGCCGGCATGATTTCACCACTTTCCGCTCGACCCAGTGCCAAGCCACCAGCCCCGTCCGCACGCTCGACCGGCTGGATGTCAGCCGGGCGGGCGATTTCATTGAGGTCCGCGCTTCGGCGCGGTCATTCCTGCACAACCAGGTGCGCTCGATGGTCGGCTCGCTCAAACGTGTCGGCGAAGGCGGCTGGACTGTTGCCGACCTCAAGGCGGCGCTTGAGGCGCGCGACCGTGCGGCCTGCGGTCAGGTGGCGCCGCCCGACGGGCTGTTTCTCGTCGGCGTCGATTATCCGACGCCTGGCTGATCCGGAACGCTGATCCCGAGCAGCGCCTGCAGGCCGAACAGGACGATCAGCGACGCCACGAACATGCCGGCAAAAACGGCGCTGCCGGCGGCCGCACCCCTGCCGATCGCAACGTTGGTCATCCGCCAGGTCAAGACCATCGACAGCGCGAACAACAGCAGCGACACGAGTCCGGAGACTTCGTTGGCCGACGTCAGGAAGAGCCGGATCAACGCCGATGGCAGCATCATCCAGGCGATGATCGCCGAGGCCCAATTGCTGGCCACGACATAATGGACGAATCGGCCGCCGACGCCGACCCGCGGCGCCACCAGGGCGAGGCCTATGAGCGGCAGCACCCAGGCGCCGATATCGACGGTTGCCAGGCGGATCAACATGCTGAAACGGCCGACGAATGCGTTGGGATCGCCGATTTCGTTGGCAATACCGACCCAGCCGACGATCAGTGCCGGCGCCGCGACGACGATGGCAAAAAAGGAGTTCCAGAAACCGTCCGCCGAAAGGTCGAGCAGGCGAAATCCGTCGGCTTTGCCGAGCATCAGCCGCCAGGCACCGGCAAGCGAAGCGTAGGTTTCATCCGCTGAAAGCATCACTAGGATATGTCCTGCGCAAACCAGTCTTCAACGAAGCGCAGATAAATCTGCGTCAGCGTCTCGAGGTCGGCAATCGCCACGCGTTCGTCGACCATGTGCATGGTCTTGCCGACCAGTCCGAATTCGACCACCGGACAATAATCCTTGATGAAGCGGGCATCGGAGGTGCCGCCGGAGGTGGAGAGCGCCGGCTTCCTGCCGGTCACCGCCTTGATCGAGCCGCCAAGCGTCTCGATCAACCTGTCGTCGCGTGTCAGGAAAACGTGGCTCGGTCCGTCGCGCCAGACGATCTCGTAGTCGACCGGCGTCTTCTTGCCGGCGCGGTATTTCTTGCGTTTCGCCGCCCGGTCGAGGCGGTTGTGGATCTCGGCCTGGATCGTCTCGGCGGTCCATGTGTCGTTGAAGCGAATATTAAAGGTAGCCGCCGCCTTCGCCGGGATGACGTTGGTGGCAGGATTGCCGACATCGATGGAGGTCACCTCAAGATTGGTCGGCTGGAAATTCCTTGTTCCGTTGTCGAAGACGGGGTGAAGCAAGGCGTCGACCAGCGTCACAAGGCCGCGCACCGGGTTGTCGGCTAGCTGCGGATAGGCGGCGTGGCCCTGGCGGCCGTTGACGACGACCGTGCCGGAGAGCGAGCCGCGCCGGCCGATCTTGATCATATCGCCGAGCGCGTCGGGATTGGTCGGCTCGCCGACGATCGCAGCATGCCATTTCTCGCCCTTGGCAGCCGCCCATTCGAGCAGTTTCGTCGTGCCGTTGATCGCCGGCCCTTCCTCGTCGCCGGTGATCAGCAGCGAGACCGACCCCTTCGGGCCGCCCTTCTGCGCGATATGTCGCGCTACCGCCGCGACGAAACAAGCAATGCCGCCCTTCATGTCGACGGCGCCGCGGCCGAACATCTCGCCATTGGCGATCTCGGCGCCAAAGGGTGGGTGCGTCCAGGCTGTTTCATCGCCCACCGGCACCACATCGGTATGGCCGGCAAACATCAGATGCGGGCCGTTGCCGGAACGCCGCGCGTAAAGGTTCTCTATGTCAGGTGTGCCGGTTTCGGAAAACACCGGGCGCTCGACGGCAAAGCCGAGCGGCTTCAACATTTCTTCCAGCGCGCTCAGCGCACCGCCTTCGGCGGGCGTCACGGAAGCGCAGCGGATGAGAGCAGCCAGATTTCTGGTCGGATCGGTAGGCAGCGTCATGGGCAAAAGCGATAGTCGAAAGCGCAAGGCCTGTCACGGCCAGACATAAGGGCCAGCCATGCCGCCGACATTATGGTTTTCATGCCGTACAAGTTGCGGCAAGGCCTCTCGACCAAGGCAGGGCCATCGCATGATCACGCATGGCAGGACGATCGTAATCGCCGGTGCCGGCAGTATCGGGTGCTACGCCGGCGGCTGCCTGACACTTGCCGGGCGAAAGGTGGTTCTGCTGGCGCGGCCTCGCATCGAGAAGGCGCTGCAAAAAGGTGGATTGCGCATCACCGACCGTGATGGCCGCGACCGATCCGTCAAGCCGGAGGCATTGTCGGTCACCGCCGATCCGGCCGCGGCATTCCCCGGTGCCGATGTCATCCTGGCAACGGTCAAGAGCGGCGCGACGCAGGACATGGCCGGGCTTATTGCGGCCCATGCCCGACCGGATGCGGTGATACTCAGTCTGCAGAACGGCGTCGACAATGCCGATAAATTGCGAGCCCATCTCACCGCCCGGCGGGTGCTCGCCGGCATGGTGCCGTTCAACGTGGTCCAATCGGCGGAGGGCGAATTGCCGCTTCGCCTGCACCGCGCCAGCGGCGGCAAGGTGATGATCGAACAGGGCGCGACAGGGCTTGACGAACTGCTCGACGTCGAGGGCTTTGCCGTCGCCACGCATGGTGACATCGAAGCGGTGCTATGGGGCAAGCTGCTGCTCAACCTCAACAACGCGCTGGTGGCGCTTTCCGGCCTGCCGCTGGCGGCAGAGCTTGCCGATCGCCGCTGGCGGCTGATCCTGGCCGGCCAGATCGACGAAGCGTTGGCGGCAATGACGGCAACAGGCATCGAACCCGCTCGCATCGCCGGCCTGCGTCCCGCGCTGCTGCCGAAAGTGCTTCGCCTGCCCGACTGGCTGTTCAAGTTCTTGGCGCGGCGGATGCTCGCCATCGATCCGGCCGCGCGTTCGTCGATGTGGGACGACCTTCAGCGCCGCCGGCCGACGGAGATCGGCGAACTGCAAGGCGCGGTCCTGCGTTTGGCCGAAAACGCCGGCACGCCGGCACCTTTGCTGAAGCGCGTGACGGCACTGGTGCGCGCGGCCGAGCAGGAGAGGCGCGGATCGCCCTGCCTGTCGCCGGAAGCCGTCGCTGCCACCGTCAGATCGTAGCCCGCACAGGCGCCCAGTAACGGCCCTTGCCGGTGCGCTTGGCTTCGTACAGCGCATGGTCGGAACAGGTGAGCAGGATTTCCGGATCGCCGCCGTCGGCGGGTGCGAAGGCGCTGCCGACGCTCAAGCCGACATGGATGGCGGAACCGACCCCGAGGTCGAAAGGCACCGAGACCTTTTCGATGGCCCGCTTTGCCAGGTAGGTGGCCTCGATCTCCGAGGTTGCGGGCAAAAGGATGACGAATTCATCGCCGCCAATGCGGAAGACCACGTCCCCCGGACGGAAGCCGCGCTTCAATCGTTCGGCCACCTTGCGCAGCAGCACGTCGCCGACGGCGTGGCCAAAACGGTCGTTGACCTGTTTGAAACCGTCGAGATCCATGCTGAGCACTGCAAACGGCTTGCCGCCATTGGCGGCCGGCGCCGCAAGGTCGCGGCACATGTCGCGCAATTTCTCCTGCAGGAAGATGCGGTTTGGCAGGCCGGTCAGCGCGTCCTTGATGGCCAGGTCGCGATTGTCCAGTTCGGCGCGGATCATGCGGGCATTGATTGCGTGGTTCTGAAGCAGCACGATGATGACGCCGACCACATAGAACGGCGTTTGAATTCCGACGATCGGCATTCCGGGCGCCGCAGAAAACAATGCGCCGACCACGTAAGGCAGGCTTACGGCCAACATGACGAATATGGCGAAGCGCGGGGTCGCCGCATTGCGTGACGACACCACGCCGACGACGCCTGCGACATTCAAGGCGGCAAGTACGGAAAGCGCCATATTCCCGCTGGCAACACAGCCATAGCAGCCGAGGCCGAAAACGACCGACCAGACGCCGCTGGCTGCCATCAGGCCCGCCAGCGGCCCTTTCGAGCCGCGCCTGCGGGCCTGCTCGCATTCCCGCATCAGCAGAACGCGGACGGTGAAAAGCATCAGGTCGGCGGCAATCCAGGCGTAGGGCCACCAATCCCCGGTGGCAAGAGCGGCGCTGACTGCAACCAACAGAACGCTGATGGTGCCGAACAGGACTGCGAATTTGCGGTCGAAGGTGGTGTCGAGAAGCCGGGCGCGGACAGCTTCCGGTTCCAATTTCATCGGCGAAGAGAACCAGGCAAACAGGCGAGCGGCGGCGCTCCACGTTTTGCGCGGCTCCTTGGTGATCAGGGATAGGTCGCTTGCCAGTCGAGCGCTCCGTGCCGGTCGACACAGTCTTCGCCGGCATGCTGGGCCAGGGTGATTAACATTCGCTTAGAGCATCCGGCGCAAACCGGGCTTTCGGAACTCCCCGCTCCGCCGCTCTGGAGCAATTCCAGGAAAAGTGTGAAGCGGTTTTCCGTCCGGAATTGCGTCAAAACAAAAAGATACAGCGGTTCGGCGTTTCTGCGAAACGATGAACCGCTCTAGCGGATCTGCCGCCGGGTTGCCGGTTTTAGCTTGCCGGCCCCGGTCGTCTGCGGACTGCAGGCCGGCGCGGCGGGCCCGGCTCGGGATCGGTCTTCGCCGCACGTGCCGGCTGCCCATGAGGGGTTTCGATCAGCGTGATCTTCTGCCAGATCTTTCGCGAGAGGTTCGAAGCCAGGTTCTCGATGTCATTGACGCCGTCGATGACCACGGCGTCATTCACCGATTGCGCGAACAGCGCGGCGATCTTGCCGGTGATCGACAGCATTTCGGAGCAGTAGTCGAGATAGCGGGCAAGGTCGGCGGCGTTGGTGATGCGGGCTGGCGAATGCGCAGTCGGCTTGAAACTGGCTGAAAGCGTTGCCGGATCCTTGGTCAGCTGGTGCATGTCGATGACGTGGATCAGCGACCGCAGCCCGTGGAGCTGGCGAAACACCCGCTTGCGCTTGATCCGCTCCTCGGAGCGAATCAGGGCCAGGAAGCCCAGCACCGCGAGGATGATCATGTTGAGGGAGGCTTCGATGCCTTGCACCGACTGGAAGGCATCGTGGTTTCCCGAGATGCGGCCGAGCGGCAGGATTGTGCCGACGAACAGGAACATCAGCGCTCCGACGACGAAGGCGGCGATGATGAGGCCGCGCAGCCACCAGATCGGCGCCTCCAGTGCCTTGGCTGCCTTTGCCAGATCGCGCGACAGCGACACGAGCTCGGCGGCGACGCCGCGCAAGCCTGCATCGGGAAAGCGCTCGGCGACGCGCCCTTCCAGCCGTTCGGCGGTTTCGAGGATCAGTTTCGGATCAAGCGAGCGGTAGCGCATGACGAAATGTCCGATCGGTGCTCAGGGTTCGGCCGGGGCGTTGGTGCGCTTGCCGTAGCGGTTGGGGCCGGGTTGCCCTGGAAACAGGCAAAGCACGAGGAAAGCGATGATCGAGACAACCGGCACGAACAGCACCAGCGCCGCAACGCCCGGCTTGTCGAGGTCGTGCAACCGCTTGACCGCCAGCACCACGTTCGACCAAAGCGAGGCAATGAAGGCGATGAAGAAAATGAACGACCACATGTTGCTCTCGGTGGTGCCCTCCGGCACCAGCGTGAAACGGTAGAGCGGTAAGGCCTGTATGATGGCCACCAGCAGTCCTCCAAGAAAATAGGCCGCGCGGCTGACGCGGCCCGAAGCTTTGAAGAAAAGCCAGATGAGGTCTGATCTATCAGGCAAGCGAATTCCGTCCGTATTCGTTGAGAAAGATCAATCGCGCAGCAATTCGTTGATCGATGTCTTGGAACGGGTTCTGGCATCGACCCGCTTGACGATGACGGCGCAGTAGAGGCTGGGGCCGGGCTCGTTGTTTGGAAAAGGCTTGCCCGGCAGCGAGCCGGCGACGACGACGGAATTAGGCGGCACCTCGCCGTAGAAGATCTCGCCGGTGGCACGGTCGACGATCTTGGTCGACTGGCCGATGAAGACGCCCATGCCGAGCACCGAGCCTTCGCGAACGATGCAGCCTTCGACCACTTCGGAACGGGCGCCGATGAAGCAATTGTCCTCGATGATGGTTGGGCCGGCCTGCATCGGCTCCAGCACACCGCCGATGCCGACGCCGCCCGACAGATGCACATTCTTGCCGATCTGGGCACAGGAGCCGACCGAAGCCCAGGTGTCGACCATGGTGCCGCTGTCGACATAGGCGCCGACATTGACGAAGGACGGCATCAGCACGGCGCCGGGCGCGACGTAGGCGGAGCGGCGCACGATCGACGACGGCACGGCGCGGAAGCCCGCCTTCTCGAAATCGACGGCGCTCCAGCCGTCGAATTTTGAGGGCACCTTGTCCCACCATACCGCCTGACCGGGACCGCCCTCTATGATCTCCATCGGGGTGAGCCGGAAGGACAGCAGCACCGCTTTTTTCAGCCACTGGTTGACGTGCCATTTGCCGTCGGCCTGCCGCTCGGCGACGCGGGCGACGCCCCGGTCGAGCAGGTCGAGCGCCGATTGGATGGCCTCGCGCGTCTCGCCGCGGGTTGCGGTCGAAATCGTGTCGCGTTCCTCGAAGGCGTTCTCGATGATCTCCTCGAGGCTCGCGAGATCGGGCTTCGACATGAATTCGCTCCATTACCAAGCTGTTAAGAGCCGGCGCCTTAACCTGTTTGAAAGTCGCGCGGACCCTATGTGAAGGCTTGGGGAGGGTCAATCGCGGCAGCGTCACGGGACGGCGCAGGTGAATGATTGGACGGGTAAAGCAAATATGACTCCCATGGAAAAGGCGGGATGGACGCCGCTGCCGCATTCGGACGAGGATCTGGAGCGGTCGAGAAGCGTGCCGGACACGCCGCAAACGCGCGCGGAGACATATCGGCTGGCTTGGAACGATCCCGATTTCATGACGCGGCGCGAGTTGCGTGCGGTCAGACTGCAGCTCGAACTGCTTAAACCGGAGATGATCCTGGCCGAGCGCGGCATCCAATCGACCGTCATCCTGTTCGGCGGCGCCCGCATTCCCGAGCCCGGCGGCGAAGCCTGGGCGGCCAAGAACGAGACGCAGAAGAAGAACCTCGAGCAAAACAGCAAATATTACGAGGAGGCGCGCAAATTCGCCCGCCTCTGCTCACAGCAGTCGGCCACCTCGTACTATCGCGAATTCGTCGTGGTGACCGGCGGCGGGCCGGGTGTCATGGAGGCCGGCAATCGTGGCGCCGACGATGTTGGCGCGCCGTCGATCGGTCTCAATATCGTGCTGCCACACGAGCAGGCGCCAAACGCCTACGTGACGCCGGAACTCTGCTTCAACTTCCACTATTTCGCGGTCCGCAAGATGCATTTCGTCATGCGTGCCAAGGCCGTTGCGGTGTTTCCAGGCGGCTTCGGCACGATGGACGAGTTCTTCGAGACGCTGACCCTGATCCAGACCGGCCGCATGGAACGCGTGCCGGTCATTCTGTTCGGCAAGGCTTTCTGGGCAAAGGCGATCGACCTCGATTTCCTCGCCGAGCAAGGCACGATCACACCCGGCGATCAGGATATCATCGATTTCGTCGACACCGCTGACGAGGCCTGGGGGATCGTCAGCCGCTTCTATAAACTTTGACATGCAAGCAAGGACTTGAAGCGCGCCGGCTGCCTCAAGCAGGGACTTCCACGATCGCCGTGAGAAAGCTGGCGAGGTCGTCGGTGACGAAGTCCACATCGTCCTCGTTGGCCGGGTCGCGTTCCCAGATTTCCGAGAAGGTCGGCTCGAAATTGCGCGGCACCACCAGCACCGTAGTCATGCCCAGCGATTTCGGCACCGACAGGTTGCGGGCAAGATCTTCGAACATCACCGCATTTTGTCCGGTAACGGCGTGGAGTTCGGCAAATTTCTCATAGGATTGCCGCGCCGGCTTCGGGTTCAGTCCGGCTGCGACGATATCGAAAATATCATCGAAATGCTCGAGAATGCCCAACTGCCGCGCGGTGCGTTCGGCATGCCGGCGATCCCCGTTGGTGAAGATGAATTTACGGCCGGGAAGCTGGCGAATGGCGGTGCCTAGGACGGGATCTGGAACCAGCCAGGAATAATCGATGTCGTGCACTTTCTCGAGAAAATCGTCGGGGTCGATGCCGTGGCGCGTCATCAATCCGTTCAGCGTCGTGCCATATTCGCGGTAGAGCTCCTTTTGCAGCTTGCGTGCTTCCTCGCGCGGCAGCGTCAGCAATTCTCCGACGTAGGCGGTCATCTTCACATCGATCTGCGAGAACAGATTCGAATGATGCGGATAAAGCGTGTTGTCGAGATCGAACACCCAGTCGGTGACATGGGCAAAGCGGGCGGGGTCGGGAAGTGTCGTCATACGTCCTTATGGCACGAAACGATCTTTCTAACAGGAGGTCTATCCACAACCTATGCGCGCCCTGGGTGGTAAAAATGGCGCCATGATTAAAATCTTAAGCATCGCCGAAAGGTGACATTCAGCGCTTTGCTGGAACCAAGACGGACCAGTGGGAGCAAGCGATGAATCGCATATTTCTAAAGTCTGCCGCCATCGCTTTCGCCTCCGTCGCGGTCTCGCTTTTGCTGACGCTGATCGTCGTGCCGGCAATGGGGTTTCCGATCAATCGCACCATCTGGCTGACATCCACCGTGTGCCCGCTCGCGCTGGCCTGGAGCGTCGGCGCCTATACGTTCTGGCAGGGCGAAAGGTTGCAGACCGCGCATCGCGAGCTCGCCCGCGCCCATGCCCAACTCGCCGCCGCGCACAGGCGCTTGGCGGAAAAGGCGAGCCGCGACGACATGACCGGCATGCTCAACCGCGAAAGTTTCTTTGCCGCTCTCGACGGCTCCCGGCGCAAATCCGATCGCGGGGCATTGCTGATCGTCGATGCCGACCATTTCAAGACCATCAACGACAGCTACGGCCATCTGATCGGCGACGATGCGCTGCTCCTGATTGCAAACGCGATAGAGCGTGGCGTGCGCAGCGGCGACGTGCTTGGCCGCATCGGCGGCGAGGAATTCTGCGCCCTTCTGATTGGTGCCACCGAACACGAGGCCAGGCGCATCGCCGAGCGCATCCGCCGTGAAGTCGAGCGTATCCGTTTCCGGCCCGTCGACGAACGAACGGTTCCGCTGACAGTCAGTATTGGCGGCATCACCTGCGGCAGAGACGCCGCAGTGTCGGAGCTAATGCGCGCCGCCGACCAGCGGCTCTACGAGGCCAAGCATCGCGGCCGTAATCTGTCGATCATCGACCGCGATATTTCCGAAGCCGCCTGAGCTCGGCCCTAAGCCTTCTGCTGCATTCAACCGCGCCGCTGCCAGACTGTCAAAATCCGAAGATGGCGATGCGGAACAGCAGGGCGGCCGCCGCCACCGCCACCAGAGCGATGCCAAGGCCAATGGGAGAGCCCCAGCCATACCACTCCATCGCCAGCTTGGCATATTTGAACTCCTCGGCCGGTGTGAGTGGGCCGCGCGTCGGGGTCTGATTCATGTTTCACTCCTTGCAGGCTGCGACAGGCCTTGCCTTGCGCCTGATGCAGCATATTACTATAATAGCCATAATGTTAGGCAGTTTGATAGTTAGATGATCGAAATAAATTCGTCAAGCATGAATCGGGCCGACATGAAGACCGCCATCAGCCTTGCCATTATGGGCTGGCAGGACGCGACGCAGGCTTATGACGAGGCAGTGGGCGATAGGCTTGGGCTGAGTATGGCGGAACGCCATTGCCTGGCGCTGCTCTATGGCGGCCCGCGATCGGCTGGCGAGGTCGCGGCCGCAACAGGGTTGACGCCGGCCGCGGTCACCGCGCTGATCGACCGGCTGGAGGCACGCGGCCTGCTGACACGAACGCGCAGCCTTGAGGACAGGCGCAAGGTGGTCATAGAGGCGACGGAACTCACACGAGAACTATCGACGCGCTATTATGGCGCGATCGCGCAGGAGGGGGAAAAGGTGATCGCCACATTCAGCGACACTGAGCTCGCCACGATCCTGCGCTTCGTTACGGCGTCCCTCGACCTTCAGCGCGACCAGCTGGCCCGGCTGAAGGCCGAGGCGTTGGAATAACCGACAGCCTATAGGCTCGCCGGGTCGAGCGCTGGCTCGCCTTTGCGGCGCGCCACGATCGCCGCAAGATCGGCGGTCTCGAAAGCATCACGCAGGGCGTTGAACGACGGCAGCACGAAATAGGCACGCTGGAACTTGTCGATCTCGTAGCCGGTGCGCATTACGGTTTCCAGGTCGAAGGGGACATGGTGCGCCTCGCCGCCTTCGACCGCGAACTGAAGCTCCGTGAAGGATGACATCAGCCCGGCGCCGAAAGCCTTCAGCGGCTGGCCCGGCTCGCGTATCAGCCCGTATTCGACGGTGTACCAGTAAAGCCTGGTGATCATCTCGTCGCCGCCGAGCGCAATCACGTTATCGGCCTTTTTGCCATACATCTGCATGAAGTCGGCAAAGACCGGCTGCGTCAGGATCGGCACGTGACCGAAGAAATCGTGGAACATGTCGGGCTCGACAATGTAGTCGAGCTCCTTTTGGGTTCGCAGCCAGTTGGTGACCGGGAAGCGGCGGTTGGCGAGGTGGTCGAAGAACGGCTGGGCGGGGATGAGCCCCGGCACAGCGACGATCTCCCAGCCGGTGAGCTTGCGCAGCTTCTCGCTGACCGCACCGAAATCCGGGATCTTGTCGAGAAGGCCGAGCGCCGCAACGCCATCGAGATAGGAATGGTGGGCGAGCTTCCTGGTCAGCTTCGTCTGGCGGTCGCACAGCGTGCGCCACACCGCCTGTTCTTCGTCGCTATAATTGTAGCCCTGCGCCACGGTGAAATCGGCACGGCAGACCGAATAATCGCCGCGAAGGCCTCGCGCCGCGCATTCGCGGGCATAGTCGGCAACGTTCATTGTCACGGCTTGCTCTCCCTGGAAATCATGACCAGCCAATTGCCGGAAATTCTAGCCGGATCGCGCGAGGCAAATCAGCTTTGATGGTGGCTCAAACGCAGGGTTGGAGGTAAAAGGCTGCACGATCGAGCTTTGGGAGAGTGAAAATGCCTCAGTTTGACGAATTCGAGATCAAGATGCTCGACATCCTGCAGCGCGACGGGCGCAAGCCGGTCTCCGAATTGGCGCAGGAGATCGGCCTGTCGACGACACCTTGCGCGCGGCGCTTCGAGGCCCTTCAGCAGGCGGGCATCATAAAGGGCTTCGCTGCGGTGCTCAGCCGCCGCGCCGTCGGTCTGATGGTCGAGGTGTTCATCCAGGTGCGCCTCGTAACCCACAGCGACGGCTCGCCCGAAAACTTTATCGCCGCCGTGCAGCGCATGGACGAGGTGTCGTCGTGCTGGACGATGACTGGAGACTACGATTTCCTGCTGCATGTCATGGTGCCGTCGGTCGAAGAACTCAATGCCTTCGTCATGCACCGGCTGATGCGGCTCGAAGGCGTGCGCGACGTACACACGCAGCTTGTGCTGCAGAACATCAAGGGGCCAGGCCATGTCCCGCTTGCACATCTCAGACGATAGGCATTTCTGCGGAAAAGCTGCACACGAACTGCTGAATCGAGCCAATCTCCAGAGCTAGATCGCCGACTACGACATGCGGACCGCCATTGCATAAGGTCCGCCATGAAAATCGTCCTGATCAATCCGCCACATACAGCTATCGGCAGCCGCGTCCCGGACGACCATCTGCCGCCGCTCGGTTTGCTGGCACTGGGCGGTCCGCTGATCGACGCGGGACATCAAGTGCGGCTTGTGGACGCCGAATTCGGGCCGATGGCGCTTGCCACGCTGGTCCGGGACGCCTTGAGCGACCATCCCCACTGCATTTTGATCGGCCATTCCGGCTCGACGTCTGCGCATCCGACAGCCCTGCTGATCGCCGGCATGGTCAAGCACATCGATCCGGCGGCAATCCTGATTTATGGCGGCGTGTTTCCGACCTATCACTGGCGCGACATACTGGCCGAAACGGATGCCTTCGATGTCATCGTTCGTGGCGAGGGCGAGGCGACCATAGTGGCGCTTGCCGAAGCGCTGGAGAAACGCAAGCCGCTGTCGGATGTGGCGGGCATCGCCTTTCCTGACGATTTGCGCCAGCCCTTTGCCACCAAGCCGGCAAGAACGATCGCCAACCTAGACGACTACCGCATCGGCTGGGAACTGATCGATTTCAGTCGCTACAGCTATTGGGGAGGCAAGCGCGCGGTGGTCATGCAGTTCTCGCGAGGCTGTCCGCATCTGTGCAACTATTGCGGCCAGCGCGGCTTCTGGACGCGCTGGCGGCACCGCGACCCCGGGAAGTTCGCGCGGGAGATTGCCTGGCTATACCGCGAGCATGGCGTCGAGCTGATCAACCTTGCCGACGAGAACCCGACGTCGTCCAAAAAAGCCTGGCGCGCCTTTCTCGATGCGATGATCGCCGAGAATGTGCCGGTGCTGATCGTCGGCTCCACCCGCGCCGACGACATCGTCCGCGACGCCGAGAGCCTGCATCTTTATCGCCAGGCCGGCGTCATCCGCTGGCTGCTTGGCATGGAAAACACCGACGAGCAGACGCTTGCATTGATCCGCAAGGGCGGCAGCACCTCATCCGACCGCGAGGCGATACGGCTGCTGCGCCTCAACGGCATCTTGTCGATGGCGACCTGGGTGGCCGGTTTCGAGGACGAAGGCTTGCGCGACCTCTGGCGCGGCTTCCGCCAGCTGATCGCTTATGACCCCGACCAGATCCAGGCGCTCTATGTGACGCCGCATCGCTGGACGCCGTTCTTCAGGATTGCCAGGGACCGCAAGGTGATCCAGCTGGATGCCCGCCTGTGGGACTACAAGCATCAGGTCCTGCGGATGACCCGCCTCAAGCCGTGGATGCTGTTCTTCGCCGTCAAGCTGATCGAACTGGCGGTGCAGTCGCGGCCCAAGGCCTTGGCGCGCATCCTGTTCCACAAGGATCCGGAGCAACGACATTCGATGCGCTGGTACACCAGAATGGGCCGCCGCGTCTGGTTTCGCGAAGTCTGGGGCTTTCTGGTCCGCGACCGCCGCCTCAAAAATGGCCCGACGCTCGCCGAATTCTGGGGCGCGCCGCAAGACGAGGACGAGGAATCGATGGTTGTCGAACGCCTGCCGCGTAAGTCCGTGACCGCTATTTCGCCAAACGCTTGAGCCTCTCAGACACCCGGCCTCACGGCACGATCAGCGTGCCGGCGCCGTGTTCGGTGAACAGCTCGAGCAGCACCGCATGCGGCGTCTTGCCGTTGAGGATGACGACGCCTGCGACGCCGCGCTCGATTGCCTCGATGCAGGTCTCGACTTTGGGGATCATGCCGCCCGAGACCGTGCCATCCTTGATCAGGGCCTTGGCCTCGGCCACGGTCAGCTCGTCGATCAGCTTCTTGTCCTTGTCGAGCACGCCGGGCACGTCGGTAAGGAACAGCAGGCGCGTCGCCTGGCAGGCGCCGGCGATGGCGCCGGCAAAAGTGTCGGCGTTGATGTTGTAGGTATGGCCGTCGCGGCCGGGCGCCACCGGCGCCAGCACCGGGATCATTTCGGACCGCGCCAGGAGGTCGAGCAATGTGCGGTCGACCTCGACAGGCTCACCAACGAAGCCCAGGTCGAGCACCCGTTCGATGTTGGAATCCGGATCGATCATGGTCTTTCGTGCCTTTTCGGCAAACACCATGTTGCCGTCCTTGCCGCACAGGCCGATCGCCCACTCGCCCTCGGCATTGATCAGCGCGACGATCTCCTTGTTGATCGACCCGGCCAGCACCATCTCGACAATCTCGACGGTTTTCTGGTCGGTGACGCGCAAGCCGCCCTCGAATTTGGATTCGATGCCCATCTTGGCGAGCATGGCGCCGATCTGCGGCCCGCCGCCATGCACGACGATCGGGTTGACGCCGGATTGTTTCAAAAGTGCGATGTCGCGGGCGAAAGCCTTGCCGAGCGCGATGTCGCCCATCGCGTGGCCGCCATATTTCACCACGACCGTCTTGTTCTCGTAGCGCTGCATGTAGGGCAGCGCCCTTGAAAGCAGCGCGGCCTGCATTTCGGCGGTGGCGGCGACATCCGTCATCGGCGTGGTTCCCAGCTTGGCATGAACGGCGGCGTCTTAGCGGGAATTAGACGACGGGGCAAACGGCTTTGCTGTCACGATCGATCAAATCACCGCCTATGCCGGCCGCTGCAGCGGCGCCCGTCGGCCCAGCCAGCCCGAGATCCTTTCCATCTGCGCGGCGAACGACAAAAGCGTTTCCTCGTCGCCGGGGCGGCCGGCGGCCTGGACGCCGAGCGGCAGGCCGGCATCGGTGACGTAAACCGGAAGCGTGATCGACGGTTGCCCGCTGACGTTCTGGATCGCCGGCCAGTGGGTGAACCACAGGCTCTTGTCCATCAGCTGGCCGAATAGCGGCTTGAACTTCAGCAGGCCGGCGAGGCGCAGTCTGTCCAGGACATTCTCGATGAATTCGTCGGCGCCTTTCGGGTCCATGGTGCCGCAGGCGAGCGGCGGGTGCGCGATGACAGGCATCAGCACTGCATCATAGTGCGCGGTTTCGGTGATAAGCTGGCGCGAGGTTGCGTGCAGCCGCTGCAGGCCGGCATAGATTTCGCCGGCCGAGAGGATTTCACCGAACCGGCTCATCACGCGCGTGGCGCGTTCGATGTCGCCTGAGATGGAGCGGCCGACGCGCAAGGCCTCGCCACGCATCGTGCCGGCCACCGCCGCGGCGACGGTTCTGGCGAAATCGGCGATGAAATCACGATCGATATAGGGCAGGTCGATCTCCTCGACGCCGTGCCCGCCTTCGCGCGCCAGCGCAATCGCCGCATCCAGAGCTTTCAACGTCTCTTCGGATATCGGCAAGCCGAGCGGCGATTTTCGATAGAAGGCGAGCTTGAGCTTGCCCGGATCGCGCCCGGCGGCCGCAGTGAAACTGCCGTTCGGCGAGGGTGCCGCGTAGGGCGACAGCGGGTCGGGCCCGTGGGTCAGGTCGAGCAGCAGGGCCGTATCGCGCACGGAGCGGGCCAACGCATGGTCGACGACGAAGCCGTACCAGCTTTCGGTGACGAGCGGCGTCAAGGGTACGCGGCCGCGCGAGGTTTTCAGCCCGACCAGCCCGGTGCAAGCGGCAGGCACCCTGATCGAGCCGCCGCCATCCGAGGCATGCGCCACCGGCACGACGCCGGCCGCGACCAGCGCAGCCGCACCGCCCGAGGAACCGCCGGTCGTATGCGCGGTGTTCCATGGATTGCGGGTGACGCCGTAAGCCACCGACTCGGTCACCAGCCTCAGCCCGTGTTCGGGTGCGGTGCTGGTGGCGATCGGGATCAGGCCGGCGGCCAGATAGCGTTCCGTCATCACCGAACTGAAATCGGGGGTGAAGGCCGGGATGCGGCTGCCGCCATGCGTCGGCACGCCTTTCATGGCGATGCCGAGGTCCTTCAGCGCAAAGGGCACTCCGGCAAGCGGCAGCTTGTGGTCGACGGTTTTCGCTCGCGCCCGCGCCGCCTCAAAAAGCGGTTCGGCGATGGCGTTGATCTCCGGCAGGGTGGCCTCGGCCCGGGCGATCGCCGCATCGACGAGATCTTGCGGTGTGATCTCTCCCTTGTGCACGAGTGCGGCCTGGCCGGTTGCGTCATGCTCCCACAGAACCCGCTCAATCGACATGGTCGCCCTCCCGCTCATTGCAAGCTAGCGGGCGGCGATTTCATTGGCAATCGACGCTGGCGCTGCCGGTGCGCAAGACCATTTCAGTCGTTGCAAATACATTACAATCGCCTAATTTGGCGGCGAATGACGCCGCAGGACATCAGCAACCTGATTGTCCGGACTTCGATGAAGGACCGGGCTGCGTTCGATCTGCTCTACCGGCAGACCAGCGCGAAACTTTTCGGCGTCTGCCTTCGTGTATTGAAGGATCGGGGAGATGCTGAAGAAGCGCTTCAAGAGGTCTTCGTCAAGATATGGACGAAGGCGGACCGTTTCGCCGTTTCGGATCTGAGCCCGATCTCCTGGCTGGTGGCCATTGCGCGCAATCATGCGATCGATCGGATCAGGGCGCGGCGAGAGCCTGCCGCCTATATCGATGCCGCGCTCGACGTGGCCGATCCGGCGCCGGGGCCGGAGGCCATGGCCGTGGCGGGCGGTGAGTCCGAACGCATCTACCATTGTCTCGAGGAATTGGAGAAGGACCGGGCGGCGGCCGTCCGGGGCGCCTATCTGGATGGCAAAAGCTATGCCGAACTGGCGGAGCGCTATGGCGTACCGCTGAACACGATGCGGACCTGGCTGCGGCGCAGCCTGTTGAAACTGAGAGAATGCCTGGAAAGATGACGCTGGCTGACGACAATGGACCGGAACGTGGGGGCGACGACCTGTTCGCCGCCGAATACGTTCTTGGCGTTCTGGCCGCCGATGAACGCGAGATCGCGTCGCGCCGCATCGATGCGGACGCCGCCTTCGCGCGCCTTGTCGATGCCTGGGAGGCGCATCTTTCGCCGATGGCCGCCGCCTATCCGGAGACAGAGCCTCCGATCAGGGTCAAGGAAGCATTGGACCGCCGGCTTTTCGCTGCAGAGCCGCGCGCCGGCCTGTGGTCGAGCCTTGGCTTCTGGCGCGGTCTTGCCGCCGCCGCCATTGCGGCGCTGGCGATCTACATCGCCGTGCCTTACCTCCGCCCGTCCATCGAACCGCCGCAGGCGCGGCTTGTCGCCTCGCTGGCGGCCGAAGGCAGCGACGTCAAATATCTCGTCGTCTACGATGCCGCCCGTCACGAGGTCGGTCTTTCTCACGTTTCCGGCGAGCGGGCCGCCGGCAAGGACTTCGAACTGTGGATGATAGAAGGCAAGAAGGCGCCGGTGTCGATGGGCGTCATCCCGGCCGGTGCGACCGCGCATTTGGCCATCCCGCCCGCCGTCCAGGAGAAATTGGCGCAAGGCGCCGTGCTTGCGGTCAGCGTTGAGCCTGCCGGCGGTTCACCGACCGGCGCGCCGACTGGACCGGTGGTCGCAGCGGGCGATCTGAAGAGCATCTGACCACTTCTCATCTCTGGAAGCAGACCTGAAATCTATCTCCCGCGATGTAGACGCCTGCAAAGCTTGTTGGCGGCTGTCGATCCGAGCCCGGCAAATTGCAGCGGCAAATATTTTTTTGCGGAGAGGGCGAAACTCCAGCATTTCTATCGCGTATCTCCTTGCGTTCCCAAATGAGGGGAACGATAACCAGAGGAGATTGAAATCATGCGTAAATTCGCCACCCTTTTGCTTGCCGGCACGGTCGCCATTTCCGCGCTCGCCACCATTGCCTATGCTCAAAATCCGATGGTCGGCGGCGCCGCCATGTATGCCCAGAAAAACATCGTCGAAAATGCTGTCAACTCGAAGGACCACACGACGCTGGTCGCTGCCGTCAAGGCAGGCGGCCTGGTCGATACACTGCAAAGCGCTGGCCCCTTCACTGTGTTCGCGCCGACCAACGAGGCCTTTGCGGCACTTCCAGCCGGCACGGTGGAGACGCTGCTCAGGCCTGAAAACAAGGACAAGCTCGTCAAGATCCTGACTTGCCATGTCATCGGCGCCAAAGCGATGGCCGCCGACGTCGCCAAGATGGTCAAGAACGACGGCGGCACCCACAAGGTGAAGACGGTCGGTGGTTGCGAACTGTCGCTCAAGGCCGACGGCGGCAAGGTCACCGTGACCGACGAGAACGGCAACGTCGCCAATGTGACGATCGCCGATGTCGAGCAGTCCAACGGCGTCATCCACGTCGTCGACAAGGTTCTCCTGCCGAAGATGTAACAAACGCACGCTGCCGGCGAAGATATCGCTAAGGGCCTCCCTGCGCACGCTCCGCGCCGTTCACGCAAGATGTGGATAGGCGCGGAGTCCCGCTTTGAGGACAGCGATCGTCACCGGCTTTTGATTTCCGTGTGGCGGTCGAATTTGGCACAAGCAATGACAGGAGGAATGGCCATGAACCGTCGCGAGCTTCTTTTGAGTGGTGCGGCAGCCATTGGCGTTGTCGCAGGCGCCACCGCGCTGCGCATGGGCGGAGCCCAGGATGCACGCGCGGCTGAGACTTTCGAGGTTACCAAGACCGAAGCCGAGTGGCGCGCCATCCTGTCCGACGCGGCCTTCAATGTGCTGCGCAAGGAGGGCACGGAATACCCGGGCACCAGTCCGCTGCTCAACGAGCACCGCAAAGGCATCTTCGCTTGCGCCGGCTGCGGCCTGCCGGTCTATTCGTCAGAGACCAAGTTCGATTCCGGCACAGGCTGGCCGAGCTTCTGGCAGGAAATCCCGAATTCCGTCGGCAAGACCGTGGACAGGTCTTTGGGCATGACCCGCACGGAGGTCCATTGTCGCCGCTGCGGCGGCCATCTCGGCCACGTATTCGACGACGGTCCGCCGCCGACCGGGTTGCGACACTGCATCAATGGCGTTGCCTTGACCTTCAAGCCGGCGACGGCGTGAGGACGGCTGCGACCCTGACTTTGTCGGAGCGCGAGAGGACTTCGTAATGGTTGATTTTGCGCATGACCCCGAAAATCGCTTTTCGGGGTCATGCGCGAGGGCGCCAGGCGGGGGATCCAGCGCGCCTCAATGGCCTCCGCCACCGCCGCCTTGAGCGGCTGGCTTGCGGATCACCAGGGTGAAGAGCCCAAGCGTCGCGAACAAAACCGTCAGCATGAAGAATACGTCCATGAACGACAGCAGCGACGCCTGCTGCTGGACCATGCCTGACAGTTTGGAGATGGCCGCCTTGGAGGCGTCGAGCCCGGCGGTCTGCTCGAAGTTGAGCGTCATGTTCTGCAGCTTCTGCTGCGCAGCGGCACTTCCCCATTGCACGTGCTCGGAGAGCCTGGCGTAGTGGAAGGCATTGCGGTCGATCAGCACGGTGTTGATGACTGCCAGGCCGACGGCGCCGCCGAGATTGCGGGTCAGGTTGAACAGGCCAGACGCATTCTTCAGCCGCTCCGGCGGCAAGGTTCCGAGCGCAATGTTGTTGATTGGCACCATGCAAAGCATCATCGAGCAGCCGCGCAGGATCTGCGGGATCAGCAGTTCATAGAAATCCCAGTCGGCGGTGAGATGCGTCATCCACCAGGTCCCCGTGGCGAAGCCGAAGAAGCCGATCATCATCATGATGCGCGGGTCCATCTTGTTCGACAGGATGCCGGAGATCGGCGCAGTGAAGAACATGGCCAGGCCGCTGACGAACAGCGCCTCGCCGATCATCATCGAATCGTAGCCGCGGATCCGCCCCAGGAACACCGGATAAAGATAGGTCAGACCGTAGAGGCCGATGCCGACGACGAAGGAGAACAACGAGCCGAAGGCAAAATTGATATTGCTGAAAGCCCTCAGGTCGACAATCGGCTCCTCGGCGGTCAACACGCGCCAGAAGAACAGCACCGCGCCGAAGGTCATGATGACGGCGCAGATGAACACCGCCTGATCCTGCAGCCAGTCGTTGTTGGGACCTTCCTCCAGCACATATTCCATGCAGCCCAGGAAGGCGGCCATGCCGGCAAGCCCCCACCAGTCGAACTTGCTGAACAGCTTGAGATTGGGTTTGTCGAAGTCGATCAGCGACCAGGCGGCCGTCGTCACCAGAATGCCGGGCACGACGTTGACCAGGAACAGCCAGTGCCAGGACATGGCATGGCTGATATAGCCGCCGACGGTCGGGCCGATGGTTGGCGCCAGCGTCGCTACCAGGCCGATCATCGGCGAGACGATGGCGCGACGCGACGGCGGGAAGATGGTGAAGGCGGCTGCAAAGACGCTCGGGATCATGCCGCCGCCGATGAAGCCCTGCACGGCGCGGTAGACGATCATCTGGTCGATATTGGTTGCGGTCGCCGCCAGCGCGCTGGCCGCGGTGAAACCTGCCGCCGAGATTGTGAACAGCACCCGCGTCGACAGCATCCGGCTGAGGAAGCCCGACAGCGGGATCATCACCACCTCGGCAATCAGATACGCCGTCTGCACCCACGGAATTTCGTCCGAACTGGCGCTCAGGCCCGCCTGGATCTCGGCCAGCGAGGCCGAGACGATCTGGATGTCCAGGATCGCCATGAACATGCCGAACACCATTGCCAGGAAGGCGATGACGCGGCGTGTCGAGATGTGGTCAACCGGCATGGCTGGCGCCGGCGCCGATCCTGCAGTTAGGGTTGCGGTCGCCATGACCCTTGCTCCCGGTTCCGCTTTACTTCGATGCCGCAGGCGCGGTGCGGCTGTCGACGGCGACGACGACGCTCAGGCCGGCGCGCAGCTTGCCCGTCTTCAGCACATCGGCAGGCACGTCGATGCGAACCGGAACGCGCTGCACCACCTTGGTGAAATTGCCTGTGGCGTTTTCCGGCGGCAGCAGCGAGAACACTGCTCCCGAAGCCGGGGCCAGCGACGACACGGTACCCTCGATGTCCTGACCGTCGATCGCGTCGACCGACACTCTGACCTTTTCACCAGGCACCAGCCGGGCAAGCTGGGTCTCCTTGAAGTTGGCGACGATGTAGAGCTTGTCCATTGGCACGATGACGGCGAGCTTCTGTCCGGGGCCGATCAGGTCGCCCTGCTCGACCGAGCGGTTGCCGACCACGCCGTCATAGGGTGCGCGCAGCACGGTGAAGGACAGATCCCGCACCGCCTTGTCGTGGGCAAGCTGCAGCGAGGCCAGCGTGCTTGCCGATTCCGCCCGCTGCGCCTGGAGCACGCCGATATTGGCCTGAGCCGCCGCGATCTGCGCGTCGGCGCCGGCTAGTGCGGCATTGGCTTGCTCGACCGCCGTCTGGGCATCGTCCAACTGGGCCTGAGTACCGACGCGGGTCTTGAGCAACTGGGCGGCACGAACCTGAGCTCGCTTCGCATTATCGGCCGCGGCCTGGTCGGCGGTCTTCTGCGCCTGCGCCTGCTTGAGCGAGGCGCGCGCCGCCTCGGTCTGAGCATCGATGCGGTCGAGCGTCTTGCTCAACGTGGCGATCTGCGCCTCGGCCTGGGCAACGGCTATCTTGTAGTCGCCGTCATCGACGATCAGCAGCGGGTCGCCGGCCTTCACCTGCTGGTTCTCGGTCACTTTGACCTGATCGACATAACCCGAGATTTTTGGCGAGATGAACGCCGTGTCGGCCTGGACATAGGCGTCGTCGGTCGTGATCATGAAGCGCCCGTCGGTCCAGTAATCATAGCCATACCAGGCGCCGGCGCCCAGCAGGGCCAGGCCGATGATGGGCAGCAACATCGAGCGCATCGAGCGCTTCTTCTTGGCGGGAGCCAGCGGGGTGACGTCGGCGGGCTTGAGAGGGGCTTCCGGCGCTTCGATCGCAGGCTGGACCTTGGCACTGGGGAACGGGCGGACTTCGGCACTGGTGGGCGCGTTCGAGGACATGATATCTCTCTAAATTAACTGGCGCTGAATTTCGTCAGACTGAACCGTTCGGTTCGATCTCGACGTTGACTTAGCGCTTAAAGAGGCCCATATCAAGAGCAATCGAACCGGATGGTTCGAATTATTTTACGAGGTGTGACATTATGGCCGAAGCCCCCAAGGCCGCTCCTTTGCCTGATTCAGGCCCATTGCCCAGCGCCGGCAAGGACCAGTGCGATCTGCTGGACAGTCTGCCGCGCGGCCGCCCGGCCGCGGGGCAAGACCCGGTCAAGCGCAGCCAGATCATCGAGGGTGCGCGCCGTGTCTTCATCGACAAGGGCTTCGAAGCCGCGTCGATGAACGACATTACGCGCGAGGCCGGCGTGTCCAAGGGCACCATCTATGTCTACTTCGCCAATAAGGAAGAGCTGTTCGAAGCGCTGATCGAGGAAGAGCGCGGCACGATTTTCAAGAACATGTATGAAGTGCTCGACCAGATTGGCGACCTTCGCCAGACGCTGGTGAAGTTCGGCGTCGTGCTGTCCATGAAGATCACTTCGGCGAGGGTCATCCTGGCGCAGCGGACGGTGATCGGCGCGTCGGAACGCATTCCGGAGCTTGGTGCCCGGTTCTACGAACGCGGCCCGAAGCGTGGCCATGACAGGGTCGTCGTTTTCCTCAACATGGCTATCGAACGCGGCCTGCTGAAGATCGACGACGTCGAACTTGCCGCCTATCAGTTCACCGAGCTGTGTCTGGCCGGTCTTTTCCGCCAGTGCATATTCGCCTATCGCACCAAGGCGCCAAGTGCGGCCGAGATCGAACACATCGTCAGGTCGGGCGTCGACGTGTTCCTGAAGGCCTACGGCACCGAACAGCTGGCAGAGCAGGAACGGGCCTCCAGCCCCGCCTGACAGGCTGCCAGGGTCGGTGGCCTATCCGCCATTGGCGGCGAGCACGATCGCCGCACGCAGTTCCTCGAGACCCTCGCTCTTTTCCGACGACGTGGCGAGCACGAAGGGAAATGCCGCCGGGCGTTTCTTGATCTTCTGGAGCGTTTCCTCGATCAGCCGCGGTACCCCCGCCGCTTTGATCTTGTCGGTCTTGGTCAGCACGATCTGATACGACACCGCCGCCTTGTCGAGCAGCGACAGCACCTCGTCGTCCTTGGCCTTGATGCCATGGCGGGCATCGATCAGCACGTAGACGCGCTTCAGCGTCACCCGGCCCTTGAGATAGTCGAACACGAGCTTCGTCCACTCGTCGACCTTTTCCTTCGGTGCCGTGGCGTAGCCATAGCCTGGCATGTCGACCAGCGCCATCGGCGGCAGATCGGCGCCTTCTCCCGAAAATCCGCCAGGCACGAAATAGTTGAGCTCTTGCGTCCTGCCCGGCGTGTTGGAGGTGCGCGCCAGCCCCTTCTGGTTGACCAGCGCGTTGATCAGCGACGATTTGCCGACATTGGAGCGGCCCGCAAAGGCGATCTCGGGCGGACCCTCCGGCGGCAGGAATTTCATTGCCGGCACGCCGCGGATGAATATCCAGGCTCGCGTGAACAATTCGATGCCGATCGTGGTCTTGTTCAACGCGTTCAAACCGCCGCCTCCAGAAGAAAAATGTTGCTGCCACGAATAGCATCGAGATTGCGGCTGATCTTTTCCACTGGCCAGTGCCACCACGCCAGCGCCAGCAACCGCCGGATGGTCCTGTCATCGAAGCGCATCTTCACCACTTTGGCCGGATTGCCGGCGACGATCGCATAGGCCGGCACATCGTGCGTCACCACCGACTTTGCCGCGACGATGGCGCCGTCGCCGATCTTCACGCCCGGCAGCATAACCGCTTCCATGCCGATCCAGACGTCGTTGCCGACGATTGTGTCGCCACGCACCTCCTTCGACCATGTCGCCGGGTCGAAGCCTTCCTCCCAGCCGTGACCAAAGATGTTGAACGGATAGGTCGAAAAGCCGGACATGGCGTGATTGGCGCCGTTCATGATGAAGCGCGCGCCTTCGGCAATGGCGCAGAACTTACCGATGATCAGCCTGTCGCCGATGAACGGATAATGATGCAGCACGCATTTTTCGGCGAATTTGTCGGGTCCGTCAGGGTCGTCATAATAGGTGAAGTCGCCGATCTCGATATTCGGCGCCGTCACCAGCGGCTTCAGAAAGCCGACGCGCGTGTGCAACGGGATCGGATGCTTGATCGATGGATTGGGTCCGGTCATATCGAGCTCCGTCGGGCAACTGCCAGCCAGGTCAAAATAGCGCGATCCGTCCGGCAGTACCAATCGCTTAATCCAGGCGGGCAGCCTGTGCAAAAAGCCCCGGACGAACCGGGGCTTTCTGGTTTCGCACTATCGGAGCGCCGGCTATTCCGCCGGCGACGGTTTCTTGCGAAACAGCGCGACCAGATTGTCCCACAATTCGATCTTGGCGCCCTGCCGCTTCATGATCACGCCCTGCTGCAGGATCGACAGCGTGTTGTTCCAGGCCCAGTAGATGACGAGGCCGGCCGGAAAACCCGCCATCATGAAGGTGAAGATCACGGGCATCCACGTGAAGATCGCCGCCTGCGTCGGGTCCGGCGGCGTCGGGTTCATGCGCATCTGCAGGAACATCGTCACGCCCATGATCAGCGGCCAGACGCCGATCATCAGCATGTGCGGCAAGGTAACGGGGATCAGCCCGAACAGGTTGAAAATCGATGTCGGGTCCGGCGCCGCCAGATCCTGGATCCAGCCGAAGAACGGCGCGTGCCGCATCTCGATGGTGATGTAGAGCACCTTGTAGAGCGAGAAGAACACCGGGATCTGCAATGCCACCGGCCAGCAGCCGGCGAGCGGATTGATCTTCTCGGTCTTGTAGAGCTCCATCATCGCCTGCTGCTGCTTCATCTTGTCGTCCGCGTATTTCTCGCGGATCTCGAGCATCTTGGGCTGCACCTTCTTCATGTTCGCCATCGACGCATAGGACTTGTTGGCGAGCGGGAAGAACAGCGCCTTGACGATGACGGTGGTGGCGAGGATCGCCAGACCGAAATTGCCGAAGAATTTGTAAAGCGTGTCGATCAGCGAGAACATCGGCTGAGTTATGAACCAGAACCAGCCCCAATCGATCAGCTTTTCGAAAAGCCTTATCTTGCGATCTTTCTCGTAAGCATTGATCTTGTTGACTTCCTTTGCGCCGGCAAAGATCTCCGATTCAATGGTCTTGGATTCGCCGGGCTGCAGCGCAATCGCGTCCGTGCGGAAGTCGGCTTGATAGCGATGACGGCCGTCCTCGTAATAAGCGAAGTTTGGCTGAAACTCCTGCGCTTCTGTCGGCACCAGCGTCGCCGCCCAGTATTTGTCGGTGATGCCCAGCCAACCGTCCTTGGACTTGCTCGGTGTGTACTGCTTGTTTTTCTCGAGATCGGCGTATTTGTGTTCCTGCAGGCCTTCGCTGCCGGTGACGCCGATCAGGCCTTCGTGCAACACATAGGTGCTGGCGACCGCCGGCTTGTCGAAGCGGGTGATGCGGCCATAATTGAACAGCGAGACAGGGCTGCTGCCGGAATTCTGCACGATGTCGGAAACGGTGAACATGTAGTCGTTGTCGACCGAGAATGTGCGTTTGAAAGTCAGGCCCTTATCGTTGGTGAAGGTGAGCGTCACTGGTGTAGCCGGCGCTAGCGTCGGATTGCCGTCGACGTTCCAAACGGTCTTGGGTCCCGGCAGCGTTCCCACCTTGTCTTCGCCAACAAAGCCGATCTCGGCGAAATATCCGTTCGGCAGCGACTCCGGATTGAGCAGCGCGATCTTGGGTGAGTTTTTGTCGACCGTCTCCGTGTAGTGCTTGAGCTTGAGATCATCGAGACGCGCGCCGGTGAGGTTGATCGAGCCTTCGAGGCTCGGCGTGTCGATCTTGACGCGGCGGGTCGAGGCAATCGCCTGCTCGCGGCCGGCCGGCGTCACCGCGTTGCCGCCAGGCGCGTTCGGAATGGCGCCCGGCTGCACCGGTGTTTCGCTGGCGCCCGGGCTGGTGCCTTGGGCGGCCTTCTTCTGCTCCGCCACGCGCTGCTCTTCGATGCGGGCGGCTTCGCGCTGCATCTCGCTGCGCGGCATCACATAGAAATATTGCCAAAGCGCCAGGATCAGCACCGACAGTGCGATGGTGATGAAGAAGTTGCGGTTGTTTTCCATCGAAGCCCTTGGCCTATCGTGTTCCACGCAATCTGCGGGAGAGTTCGGCCTTCAACTGGCCGAACGGAGTGGTAAGCACGTCTTCGCGCCCGACGATGACATAATCATTGCCGGGCGCCATGTCATCGGCGGCATGCGTGCGCACGGCCTCTCTGAGCCGCCGCCGGATGCGGTTGCGAACGACGGCGTTGCCGACCTTCCTGGTGACGGTGTAGCCGACGCGCGGCGCCTCGCTGTCGCCGCGGCCCAGGACCTCGACGAGGAAAAGCCGCCCGCGGCGCTTTTCGCCGCGGCGGACAGCCAGGAATTCCGCGCGCTTCAGAAGCCGCTTGGGATGGGCACCCGTTGGCTTGCCGGTTGCGGGCAACGATCTTGTCTCTCGCTTGGTGCTCAGGCGCTGAGACGCTTGCGGCCGCGGTTGCGGCGGGCTGCGACGACGCCGCGGCCACCTTTGGTGGCCATGCGGGCGCGGAAACCGTGCCTGCGTTTGCGGACGAGTTTGGACGGCTGGTAAGTACGCTTCATTTGTTTAAATACCGCGGGGTGCGGCCCTTCTTGATTCTGTCACTTTGTAACAGGAGCTTTGCCGGGCCGGTTTTGGCGCGATCGAAACCGCGCCGGGACGAATGGCCCGAGCGTGAGCGGGCTTATAGAAAGAAGGGTTTTGGAAGTCAATCCAGCGTGTCGGGCCGGCGTTGTCGGACCGGCAGGGAAGTCCTTGCGGCCCTTTGTCCGGCTTCGACCAAGGATGAATTTGGCAAAAAAGCCGCAATCGCCTAATCTTGCCCGATCAAGCGATCGTGAAGACGAGCAGTCCCTAAGACAAGCAGCCGTGATGACAGGCAGCCGTGACGACGAGCATGAGTGAAGTCCCAGCAACCGACGAAAGCATCGCCCAGGCGAAGGCCGCCACCCGCAGGGTGCCGCTGGCGCGCGGCCTGTCGACCAAGTTGCTGCTGCTCACCATCGTCTTCGTGCTGTTGGCCGAAATCCTCATCTTCGTGCCCTGGATCGCCAGCTACAGGCTGAGCTGGCTGAAGGAGAGGCTGAGCACCGCCGCCGCGGTTTCCATCGTCCTGGTGCAGGGCGAACCTGCCTCGCTGTCGCGTGCCGCCCAGAACGACGTACTGATGGCGATCGGCGCCAAGGCGATCGCCGTGCGCGACGGCGGCGTCTCGCGGCTTCTGGTCGTGGCCGAAATGCCGCCGCAGGTCGACGAGCATATTGATATCGCCAATGTCGGCATGATCAAGGGCATGACCGGCGCGCTGGACACGCTGTTTTTCGGCGGCAAGCGGATGCTGCGCGTTTTCGGGCCGGTCGGCGACAGCGACAAGGAATTCGAGCTGATCATGCCCGACCACCGCCTGCGCAATGCCATGCTGATCTATTCGCGCAACGTCGCCTTCGTCTCGCTGCTGATCTCGCTGTTCACCGCCATGCTGGTCTATGCCGCGATAGACCTGATCATGATCGGCCCGATCAGGACGATGACACGCTCGATGCTGTCCTTTTCCGAGGCGCCCGACGATCCCGGCCGCATCATTCACCCCGCCGCCCGGGCCGACGAGATCGGCGTCGCCGAACGCGAGCTGTCGCAGATGCAGGAGCGGCTGCAGAAGATGCTGACCGAGCAGAAGCACCTGGCCGATCTCGGCCTGGCCGTGTCGAAGATCAACCACGACATGCGCAACATCCTCGCCTCGGCGCAGCTGATGTCGGACCGCCTGCGCCAGGTCAAGGACCCGACCGTGCAGGCGTTCGCGCCAAAACTGCTGCGCGCGCTCGACCGTGCGGTGTCCTACTCGGAGGGCGTGCTGGCCTATGGCCGCACCCAGGAGCCGCCGCCGTCGCGCCGCAGACTGCGGCTGCGCCAGCTGGTCGAAGACGTCCAGGGCCTGCTCGACATCGAATGCGGCATCGAATTCGTCAACGCCGTCGACCCGGTGCTCGAGGTCGATGCCGATTCCGACCAGCTGTTCCGCGTGCTCACCAATCTTAGCCGCAACGCCGTGCAGGCGATGGCGGCGGACACCGAGAGCGCCGTGGTGCGCCGCCTGACCATATCGGCCGAGCGCATCGGCAGCGTCAGCCGCATCGTCGTCACCGACACCGGCCCCGGCCTGCCGCCAAAGGCGCGCGAAAACCTGTTCGCGGCATTTCGCGGCTCGGCCCGCAGCGGTGGCACCGGCCTTGGCCTGGCGATCGCCCATGAATTGATCCGCGCCCATGGCGGCACGGTGGAGCTGGTCGAATCGATCGGCGGCCGCACCACATTCGCCGTCACCATTCCCGACCAGCCGGTCCGGCTCGACCAGGCCCGCAACGGGCTGCGCCGCCCGGCGTAACGAACCGTTTCGTTACGGATCGTTTCAATCACCAAGGGTTGGTCCCGAGACCACGAGCCATCGGCTCGGCCGCCGTGCAACGGCTCGTTTCGTTACGGACCGTTCCGATTGGCAAATGACCGGTCCAAGACGACGACCTATCGGCTCGGCCGCCGCGTGACGCGATCTTGCCTTCGCCGGCCGGCGCATGACGGCAAAACATGACGGCAAAACTTTTGGCCAGGATCGGCTTGCTTTTCGCAAATTCAGTCGCTAGGGAACAGCTCACATTCGCGGCCGGTCGCCAGGATCGGATCGCGGGGCTATGCAAAGCATGGCCTGTTGCGCGCCCGTAGCTCAGCTGGATAGAGCACCAGACTACGAATCTGGGGGTCAGGAGTTCGAATCTCTTCGGGCGCGCCATTAAACTCAATGTACGGCCCGGGGACATAGGTGACTGAATCTGCCGCCACTGGCCGGAAGGTTGCCTTGAGTGAGCGCCGTCCTTGCAAAGAGCGGATCGTCAGCTAATGCTGCTCAGTCGGCCTGCTTAATCTCCGGGCCCGGTTCAGTCGGCGGGCCTGGCGTGCAATCCTGG
The DNA here is from genome assembly GCF_040321995.1 of Mesorhizobium sp. M0207. NCBI lineage: Bacteria > Pseudomonadati > Pseudomonadota > Alphaproteobacteria > Hyphomicrobiales > Phyllobacteriaceae > Mesorhizobium > Mesorhizobium sp. M0207. The sequence continues at coordinate 618,722 of NZ_JAMYSQ010000001.1, read as the reverse complement.
CCGGTGCATTCCTGCACCGGATCTTTCGCCGGCGGCAGACAATTTTGGCCTTCACAATGAACGGGCGGCTGCGCTGTTGCGGCTTTATTGTTCTGCGGCACAGGCCGATCCTCAGCGCGAACGGCCGGTATTCCAAGGTCGATCACGGCCGTGCACAAGAGCGCAATCCGAAGCAAGTTCATTTTCGCCTCCGCAACTGACAGCGAGACGCAGATTATATCTTCGAACTGCGGCCAACATCCTGTCACCCGCGAACGGCGTTAACAGTGCGTTTCATTGCCGGTCGGAAGGGCGTACCGATTGAGATCGAGCGTCGTCCTCTTCCTGGCAAAATAGCGCCAGAAACGGAGCTTTCGGCCAGAGGTGACTGAAGCCAACCTTCCGATTTTTCTGTACACCTGCTCGAAGGGTTCGAGGTGCGTTAGGGCCTCGCATATTCGAGGTTTCAGTTCTTTCACGGGGGAACGTACATGACGGCATTCAACAGCGTCCGTTTCCGGGTCAAGCCGGGTAGTGAAGACGAATTCGTCGAACTGTTCAGCAGCGCTCCGCGCAATTTCGAGGGATTGCGAAAAATGGGTCTCATCAAATCGGGAGATGGCGCCTTCTTCTCGATTGGAGAGTGGGACACTTTTCAGCACATGGTCGATGCCAGGCCCAAAATGCTGGGCAATCTTGATCGGTTCCGGCATACGTTGCAGCAGCTTGAGGGCGGATATACGGATGCTGTTTCCGGCGAGGCTGTCTTCGAAACGGACGGCGGCAGGTCGGTATAGTTTCGCACTTCGAAAAGCTTATGCCGTGCGCCACTTCCCGGCTCTATCACCTAAACCGCACATTCCCCCTGGAAAGCTCTGCCACCGACCTGCATCCCATCAGCCGCATGTCGCGTTCGATCTCGGTTCGCATCAGGCCGAGTGCCCGTTCGACGCCGGCCTGTCCGGCGGCTGCCAGCGGGAAGAGATAGTAGCGCCCGACGCCGACGGCCTTGGCGCCCAACGACAGGGCTTTCAGCACATGCGTGCCGCGCTGGACGCCGCTGTCGATGATGACGTCTATCTTGTCGCCCACCGCGTCGACAATCTCCGACAGCTGGTCGAAGGGGCTGCGCGAGCCGTCCAGCTGCCTGCCGCCATGATTTGACAGAACGATACCGGTGCAGCCGATGTCGACGGCTTTTCTGGCATCGGCGACGCTCATGATCCCCTTCAGGCAGAACTGGCCGTTCCAGAAGCGGACCATGTCTTCGACGTCCTTCCAATCCAGCGATGGATCGAGGATCTCCGTGAAATAGCGGCTGATGGAAAGCGCTCCGCCACCGAGATCGATATGGCCGTCCAACTGCGGCAGGCTGAACTTTTCGTGTGTCAAATAGTCGATAGCCCATCTCGGCTTGATCGCGAACTGCATCATGCCGCCGGGCGTAAGCCGAAAGGGGATGGAAAAGCCGGTCCGCAGGTCACGCTCGCGGTTTCCGCCGGTGACGCTGTCGACCGTCAGCATCATCACCTCGACGCCGGACGCCTTGGCGCGCTCCATCATGGCGCGGTTCAGGCCGCGATCCCTATGGAAATAGAACTGATAGACCTGCGGCGTCCTGTGCTTGCGGACTTCCTCCAGGCTGACCGTGCCGAGCGACGAGACGCCGAACATCGTGCCGAACTTCTCCGCCGCCGCGGCGACGGCGCGCTCGCCGCTATGGTGAAACAGTCGCTGGAGAGCCGTCGGCGAACAATAGACCGGCATCGCCAGCTTCTGGCCCATGACGGTGACCGACATGTCGACCTGTCCGGCGCCGGCAAGGACGTTGGGGACGAGATCGCAGTCCTCGAACGCCGCCGTGTTGCGCCGCAGCGTCGTCTCGTCGTCCGCGCCGCCATCGATATAATTGAAGATCGGACCTGGCAGGCGCTGTTTTGCCAGCCGGCGGAAGTCCTGAAAATTGTAGCAGCTTTGCAATCTCATGAAATCAATCGGGTATATGCCGGGCCCGATGTCAAGCCTGTGCCATTGTCGATCGCCGGCGCTCTCGCCTCAGCCCGCCAGAGCGCCAACCGACTCCCGCTCCACCAGCGGGCATTCGAGCTTGGTGATGGGATAGCGGCCACGACCGGGAGCAGCGGGGACTTCGAGCTGCTCGATCGCCCATTGTCCCATCGTCATATGCGGCAGGATCGACGTCGTCAGCGGCGGGAACAGATGCCGCGCGATCTCCTCGTCGTCATAACCGATCACCGAAATATCCCGGGGGATGTGCAGCCCGGCCTCCTTTAGCGCCTCGTAGCAGCCGATCGCGGTGCGGTCGTTCTGGCAGAAGATGGCGGTCGGCCGGTCCTTCAGCGCCAAGAGCTTGACGGTCGCGGCATAGCCGGCGCTCGCCGACCAGTCGCCTTCGAGGACCAGCGCCGGGTCGAACGGAATGTCGGCCGTCGCCAGCGCCCGGCGGTAGCCCTTCAGCCTGTCCTGCGCCGCTTGCATCCAGGGCTCGCCGGTGATGGTAGCGATGCGCCGGTGGCCATGGCCGATCAAGTGGCGGGTGGAGCTCTGGCCGCCGGCGATCTCGCTCGGCACCACGGCGGGGAAGGCATAGTCGGCGGTGTAGCAGTTGAGCAGGATGACCGGAATGTCGAGGCCGTAGAGATAGTCCGGCGCGACGATCTCGCGGGTGAAAATGGTCATGTAGATCAGCGCCGAAATGCCCCGCTTGGTCAGTGCCGCGATGGCCCGGGGCTCCATCACCTCGTCGCCCATGGTCTGCGCCACCAACACTACATTGCCGGCGTTCCACGAGGCTTGCCGCGCCCCTTCAATGGCGACGACCGCCTCCGGGCTGGTCGCCAACTGGTCGACGGCGAAGCCGATCACGCCATCCAGCCCGTCGAATGCGGCAACCGGGGCTCGCAAGGCAGAAAACACGGGCGGCGAATAGCCCAGCGTTCGCGCCGTCTCGATCACCCGCTCGCGGGTTTGCTGCGACAGCCTGATGCCCGGCGTGTTGTTGAGCACGAACGAAACCGTCGCCTGCGAACAGCCTGCGGCCCTGGCGATGTCGGTCATGGTAACGCGGCCCTTGGGGTTTTTCCCGGACAGCTTGCGCCGCCTGGTACCCTCAAGGACGGGATCACGCAGTGGTTCGTTCATGTCATTGGTCCCGCGAATCTCGCATTTATAGGGCGAAGCGATACTAATAGATATAATCGACTCTCTTAGGCGATTTAGTCCCCGATCCAAAACGGTTGCGACTGGGGAGGCCCCACTTGTTTGTGGGCGAGAATCCCGACCAAACTAATACTCTTTACTAATATCTGGCATCCCTATAACGTCAATCCATCATGCCCGGACGACATCGGACCGTGCGTGTTCGGAATGCAAGCCAGCCTGGTATCGGACGGTTCCCGTCAGCCGAAGTTCGCCTGCCGTTTCGGGAAATGTCAGACAAATCGGACTATTTACGAACGGCGAATGAGTCTCTAAAGTCGATGATCGCGGCTGGAATGGCGTCGTTCCTCGCTGCCGGAACCCTGAGGAGGAGGGCGTCCAAGCCGCGTCGGCACGTTCATCATCAGCGAAAATTACTAAGTCAAATGGGAGGTTGAATATGAAATCTGTAATACGAAATGCGTCCGTCGCCGCTGCGGCCCTGCTGCTCGGCCTGTCCGTCAGCGCAATTGCGCGGGCCGACGACAAGCCGACACTGGCCTTCGTCGTCAACGGCGCTTCCGATTTCTGGAAGGCGGCCGAAGCCGGCGTCAAGAAGGCTCAAGGCGAACTGCCCAAATACAATCTGGAGCTCAAATATCCGGAGCAGTCCTCGGTCGCCATCCAGCAGCGCCTGATGGACGATCTGGTGACGGCCGGCGTGAAGGCGATCATGGTCTCGGCCGTCGATCCCAAGACGTCGACCGACGGGCTGAACAAGATCGCCTCGGAAACGGCGTTGTTCACCACCGACAGCGACGCACCGCAGACCAAGCGTGTCGCCTATATCGGCTCTTCCAATGTCGATGCCGGCAAGCAGGCGGCAGAGATCGCCAAGAAGGCAATGCCTGACGGCGGCAAGTGCCTCGGCTTCGTTGGCCTGCTCGGCGCCGACAATGCCAAGGAACGTATCCAGGGCATGAAGGAAGGTCTCGCCGGCACCAAGATCGAATTGGTCGACGTGCGCGGCGACGACATCGATCAGGCTCGCGCCAAGAAGAACGTCGAGGACGCGCTGGTCGCCAGCCCTGACGTCACCTGCATGGTCGGCTTCTATTCCTACAACACGCCGCGCATCTATGAAGCGCTGCGCGATGCCGGCAAGCTCGGCCAGATCACCGTCGTCGGCTTCGACGACGATCCGATCACGCTGGGCGGCGTCAAGGAAGGCACCGTCGCCGCCACCGTCGTGCAGCAGCCCTTCGAATGGGCATATCAGGGCATGAAGCTGATGGCTGCCTATCTCGAGGGCGATAAGTCGGGCATTCCCGCCGATGGCCTGATCATCATCCCGACCAAGATCATCGGCAAGGACGATGTCGACGCCTACGCCGCCAGCCTCAAGGCGATGTCTGGAAACTGAGCAAATTAGGTTGCGCCGGCTCAAGGTTCGTCTTGAGCCGGCGTTCTATTGACGGGCCTCGCGAGGCCCGTCAGTCTGAGACCAAACGGCTCACCGGCTGCTGTCAGGCGTGATGAATTATTCCGACCCATCCATCGTTGCATCCACGGCCGCTCCGTTCCTGAGCCTCGACGGTGTGCGCAAGACCTATCCCGGTGTCGTCGCGCTGGACGGATTCTCGATGGACGTAAGGCCCGGCGAGGTCATCGGCCTGGTCGGCGAAAACGGCGCCGGCAAATCGACGCTGATGAAGATCCTCGGGGGCGTGACCAGGCCGGACACCGGCACCATCACCGTCGATGGCGTCGCCCATGACGGGCTGACTGTCGAGGCAAGCATCGGCTCGGGCATCGCTTTCGTCCACCAGGAACTCAACCTGTTCGAAAACCTCGACGTGGCCGCCAATATCTTCTTTGGCCGCGAACCGCTGCGCGCCGGGCCGCTCAAGCTCGTCGACCGCGCCAGGCTGCGAGCGCAGGCGGCGCCGCTGCTCAAACGCGTGGGCGCCAATTTCTCGGCCGATACGCCGGTGTCGGCGCTGTCGCTGGCGCAGCAGCAAATGGTCGAGATCGCCAAGGCGCTGTCGATCGAGGCAAGGCTGGTTATCCTCGACGAACCGACCTCGAGCCTGCCGATCGCCGAAACCGACAAGCTGCTCGGCGTCATCAAGGCGCTGAAGGCAGACGGCATCAGTGTCATTTTCATCTCGCACCGCCTTCACGAGGTCGAGCGCGTCGCCGACCGCGTCGTCGTGCTCAGGGACGGAATGCTCGCCGGAACCTTGCCGAAGAGCGCGATCAATCACGACCAGATGGTCAAGCTGATGATCGGCCGCATGCTGAAGGAGCGCGAGAAGGCCGCGGAATCGGCGCGCCCGCCGGGCTCTGTCGCGCTGTCGGTCAAGGCCATTCGCACCGCTGCCTATCCCGACCGGCCCGTCGACCTCGATGTCAGGCATGGCGAGATCCTCGGCCTCGCCGGTCTCGTCGGCTCCGGCCGGACGGAGCTGGCGCGCGTCCTGTTCGGCATCGACAAGAGCTTTGGCGGCTCGTTCCAGCTTGACGGAAAAGATCTGGTTCTTGGTTCGGCCGCGGACGCAGTGGCCAACGGTATTTTCCTCGTCCCCGAGGATCGCAAGCTGACCGGCATCCTGCTCGACCTGTCGATTGCCCAGAACATTTCGCTGCCCAATCTGCCGGCGCATTCGCGGCGCTCGCTGGTCTCGGCCGGCGCGGAATCCGCCACCGCCGAGAAGCAGAAGACCGATCTCGGCATCAGGGCGCCCTCCGTCCAGACGCGCACCGGCACGCTGTCCGGCGGCAACCAGCAAAAGGTCGTGCTGGCCAAATGGCTGGCGATGAAGCCGAAGGTGATGATTCTTGACGAACCGACCCGCGGTATCGACATCGGCGCCAAGGCCGAGATCTACGGGCTGATGCGGGCGCTGGCCGATGCCGGCGTCGCCGTGCTGATGATCTCCAGCGACATGGAGGAGGTGATCGGCGTTTCCGACCGCATTGCCGTCATGCATGAAGGCCAGATCTCGGGCATTCTCGACAAGGACCGGTTCAGCCAGGAAAACGTGCTGCTGCTGGCGGTCGGCAAGCAGCCGAAGTAGTTCGCAGGCACTGGGAGAAGACGATGAGCAAGAAAGATCTCGGCCTGCTGATCCTGATCCTGGTGGTCGGCGCGGTGGTGGCAATCATCAACCCACGCTTCCTGCTGCCGATCAATCTCGCCAACACCTCGAACCTGATCGGGTTGTTCGGCATCCTGTCGATTGGCCAAGCCTTCGTCATCATCACCGGTGGCATCGAATTGTCGGTCGGCTCGGTGGTTGCGCTGCTCGGCGTGCTGTTCATCGACTTCATCGCCACGCGCGGCATGGCCTGGCCGGTCGCCCTGCCGCTGATCCTGGTGCTCGGCGGCATCATCGGGCTGGCGCATGGCTGGCTGATCACCCGGCTCAAATTGCAGCCTTTCGTGGTGACTTTGTGCGGCCTGTTGATCTATCGCGGCGTGGCGCGCTTCTACACCGCCGACGGCACCGCCGGCTTTGCCTTCGGACAGAACTTCCCGGAACTCGAGTTCCTGACGGCGGGGCGGTCCTGGGGCGTGCCGAACAGCTTCATCGCGCTGATCGTCATCGCCGTCGTCATGTGGGTGGTGTTGCACCGGTCGGTGTTCGGGCGCTATCTCTATGCCATCGGCAAGAACGAGGAAGCGGCAAAATATTCCGGCATCCGCACCGGCCGCATCGTCATGGCCGCCTATGTCATCTGCGGCGTGCTGACGGCGCTGTCAGCTATCTATTTCGCCATGTACACACGCTCGATCTCGCCGGCGAGCCACGGCCAGTTCTACGAGCTCTATGCCATCGCGGCCGCGGTGCTCGGCGGCTTCTCGCTGCGTGGCGGCGAAGGCTCGCTGATCGGCGTCCTGCTCGGCACCGTGCTGCTGCAGGAGCTGCAGAACCTCGTCAACCTGCTCGGCATCCCGTCCTCGCTCAACTTCGCCGTCATGGGCGGGGTGATCCTCATCGGCGTGCTGGTCGACCAGCAATGGGGCGTGTTCAGGGCGCGGCGGCGGATGCTGGAAGCCACACGCAAGGGCGTGGCGGGTGCTGCCGCTGAGTGACGCAAAAATAGCTGGATGAAATTCGCCGACTGCCATGGCAGGTGGCGTGAAAGAGTCAGCCGGAGCTTCGCGACAGCAGTTCAGGTCGGTCTCTATTTGGAACGAAACCCGTATCTGAGCGTTTATTTAAGCTTTGCTGCGCGGAGGCGTCCCATGCCCACGAATCCAGTTAGTACCGCCAAAGTAGGAACTCACCCCCTCCACCCGATGCTGATACCTTTTCCTGTCGCGTTTCTTGTCGGTGCGTTTGTCACCGACCTGGTTTTCTGGGGGACTGCCGATGCCTTCTGGGCACGGGCATCGATGTGGCTGATCGGGGCAGCCATCGTAATGGCCCTTCTCGCTGCGACAGCCGGTTTTATCGACTTCCTCAACGAGCCGCGCATTCGCGCCTTGTCCGACGCCTGGTACCACATGCTGGGCAACTTGACCGCGGTCGTTGTGGCACTGATCAATTTCTACCTTCGCTATGCGCAAGGCGCCGAAGCCGCGGTCCGCCCATGGGGTGCGCTCTTGTCGTTCATAGTGGTCTGCATACTGCTGTTCACCGGCTGGAAGGGCTGGGAGATGGTGTATCGGCACCACGTTGCAGTTCTGGATACACCAGCGGATGCGCCAGCGAAGCCTTCGACAACCACTGCCACGGATACTCGTCACGCTGGTCGGGACCGGCACGCCGCATGAGGCCATAATCCCGAAAACTGGATACCGATTTCCAAAAAGATATCGGTTAGACAAGTAGCGCCCATACCGAATGCATCGGATGGGCTCTACTTCAGATAAGGCCCGACATGTCGGAGAAGGCCATGGCCTTGCGCAGCACCTCGGCGAAGCGCTCGCCGGCGGCTTCACGAGGGCCGCTATTGTCGATCGAGGTGACACCCGGTCCGGACAGCGCCACATTGGCACTGCGCGCCAGCCGTGCCAGCACTTCGCCGCGCGATTCGCGACCCCGCAATGCCAGCCGCTCGGCCAGGATATCCGGTGTAGCCGTGATCTCGACGACCGCCAGATTGGCGTAGCGCTCCCGCAGCGCCGGGATGATCGCGCGCGAGACGTTGGCGATCGCGACACGGCCGTTTGAGACCGACCAGTCGACTTCGGCCGGGATGCCATAGCGCAGGCCATGCGCCTCCCAGGAAATGGCGAAGGCACCATCCGCTTCGGCCTCGACGAAGGCAGCATCGGCGAGCGTATCGTGATCCTCGGTGGCCGCATCGCTCGGCCGGGTGATCACCCGGCGCACGAACTCCAGCCGGCTCTCGTCGGCAAACACGGCGCGCGCATAGCCGATCACCGTGTCCTTGCCGGCACCGCTCGGCCCGACGACGGCGACGAAGACACCGTCGCGGATCGGAAATCTCGCGGCGGACAATTCACGCTCGACCGATGCCGACACCATCATGCGACCCGGCGTCCCTGCCGCCAGACCGTGCGGACGACCGGGACATGGTCGTCGACGCGCACGCGAACCAGATCGGCGCGCCGGCCGGGCTCGATGACACCGCGATCGGTGAGGCCGACCGCCTCGGCCGGGTTCTTCGAGACCATCGCCACCGCCTGTGGCAAGGAAATGCCCTCGACCACGTCGCCGAGGAAGAAGGCTGACTGGATCAGACTGAAGGGAATGTAGTCCGACGACAGGATATCGAGCAGGCCATCGCCGGCCAGCGTGCGGGCCGAGACATTGCCCGAATGCGACGCGCCGCGCATGACGTTCGGCGCGCCCATCAATACGCCGAGCCCTGCCTCTTTTGAAGCCCGCGCCGCCTCCTCGGTGGTCGGGAACTCGGCGACGCGCACACCTTGCTCGATCGCTTCGTCGACATGGCCGACGGTCGCGTCGTCATGGCTGGCGAGCACGATGCTGCGCTCATGACAAGCCGCGGCGATGAAGCTGCGGTTCGGGCTCGAATTCCTCGCCGATTCCGCCATCCGCTTTTCGCAGAATTTCTGGAAATCGCGATCGGTCAGCTTCAGCTTGCGCTGGTAGTAATAGGCGTAGGTTTCCAAATTGACGAACTGGCGCTGTCCGGGCGCATGGTCCATCAGCGACGCCAGCCTGACCCGCTCGTCGCCGTCGAAATTGGCGAAGGCCGTGAGGCAGTCCGGCGCCGAAACCTCGCAACGCAGATGGAGGAAATGGTCGGCCCTGAGCCGGTCCTGCTGTACGCTGTCCTCGATCGCGTCGGCCAGCTTGCGTATGTCGGCGGCCGTCAGGTCGGCATCCTCGTCCATGCCGACACGCAAGGCGTCGAGCACGGTGGTAATGCCGGCGGTCGCCACCTGGGCGTCATGCGCGAGCACGGCTGCGATCGGGTTCCAGCGCACTTTCGGCCGCGGCGCGTAATGGCCTTCGAGATGGTCGGTATGGAGCTCGACCAGGCCAGGGATGATGAAGTCGCCGCCCATGTCCTCGCCGCTGCGGCCAGCGCCGGGATCGATGGCGGCGATCACCCCGTCGCGCAGCACGATCGACCCTTCGACGATCTGGTCGGCCAGCACGATACGGGCATTGTCAAGAACGGTCTCGGCAGTCATTTCAGGCAGTCCTTGCAGCATTTTGCAGCCAATTGAAAATGAATTGGCGTCGCACTATCCGGTTAAAGCAAATAGCCATTTAGGCAGTTCTTCTGGCCGGGTGGCGCCCGAGCGCGTGATGCGACAGCACCATGAACGGCGCACCCGGTTCAGTTTCCACAAACAGCGTCAGCGCGTCCACCGCCACCGGCCGTTGCAGCACGTCCGTAAACAGGCTGTCGATTGCTAGGCGAAGACGAGGGCTTTCCTGTGACGACACCCGGCCGGACAGCGTCATATGGAAGCGAAACGTCTCGAAGACATAGGGATAGCCCCACTGGCAGAGATTGCGGAACTCGTCGGGCTTCAGCGAATCGGGGCTGCGCCGTTCGATCTCGGCTTCCGTCAACGGCGCGCGGAAGCGGTCGAAGTCGCGCACAACGTCGTCGGCGAAGCGGTTGAGCGCCGGCAGCGGTGCTTCCGGCACCAGCGCGAAGAAGCCGTCGATCTGGCTGACGACGAGGCGCGGGATCGTAACCAGCGGCGTCGCCTCGGCAAAATCGTCGAGTGCTGCACGAAGCGACGTTTCCGTCTCGTTGGAGGCCAGTCTGAAGGGCGCCTTCAGTGTCGCATGAAAGCCATAGCGGCGCGCCGAGGCGGTATGGAAGGCAACTTCTGCCGCCGACAACTCGCCCGCAGCCTCGACCGGCTTTGTGGCGGCACCGAATGGGTCGCGGGCGAGCCAGTCGGCAGCGATCCGTGCCAGCGGTTCGTCCTGTCGGGGGGTGAAATAGATCGCGTAGCGCATCGAAAGTCCTCGTCAGCCCCGCTGCCATAGGTGATTTCCATGACGAATTGACGAAGCTTTGCGGCGTTTTCGGTAACAAAACCACACAGCCGGGTCGTTAGCCGACGATTTTTCGCTTGGACCAGCGGTTGGGGCGAAGGGGAAGTGGTTAGGCCTTCATCAGCCATTCGTGCTCGGGCGCGTTGTGGAATTTCCACGTCCGCTTCGGTCCGGCCATGACGTTGAGATAATAGAGATCATAGCCGTGGCAGGCGGCGCAGGGGTGATAACCCTTGGGGACCAGCACGACGTCGCCGTCCTCGATCGCCATCGCCTCGTCGAGCGAACGAGCACCGTTCTCGTCGGCATCGGTGTAGACGCGCTGGAAAGCAAAGCCCTGTGGCGGGTTGAGACGGTGGTAATAGGTCTCCTCGAGATAGGATTCAGCCGGCAGATTGTCCTGGTCGTGCTTGTGCGGCGGATAGCTCGATGTGTGGCCGCCGGGTGTGATGACCTCGACCACCAGCAAGGAATCGGCCGGCTTGCCCTCCGGCAGGATGTTGGTGACATAGCGCGTGTTGGTGCCTTTGCCGCGAACCTCCTGGCCGAGATCGTCGGGCGCGATGACACGGACCTGCAGACCGCCGCCCAGTCCTGGCGCCGAACAGACGGCAAGTTCGAGATCGGTATCGGCGCTCACCGACCACTCCGACCCCTGCGGCACATAGACCGACCAAGGCTTGCCTTCGAACGGCGACATGCGTTCGCCCAGCAAGCCGAGATCCTTGCCGCCGGCCTTGGCCTTGCCCTTGCCGGTGACGAACACCAGGCAGACCTCACGATCCGCGGTTTGCCCGGAAGCGCTCTCGCCGGGCCTGAGCCGATGCACATCGAAGCCGACATAGGTCCAGCCGGCGTTTTGCGGCGTCACATGAGCGACGCGGCCGTGGCCCTTATTGGCTTTGACGAGCAGCTTCGACATGGTCATTCCTTCGGTTCGGCGTCCGCCGATGACTTGTCCTCGTCAGCCGGCTTGTAGAGATAGAAGAATTGCCAGACGGCATAGCCGGCGAAGCCGAGCGCGATCACGCCCCAGAACGGCGTGCCGGTGGCGAATTCGATCACCGACCAGACCAGGCAGACCGCGACAACGGCAACGCGCCGCCACAGCGGCCGGAAAAACGGGTGCTCGGAGTCTTTCATCGGATCACCCCCGGCATCGGATCAGCCCTTCCTCGCGAGCCTCAAGCATTGGGAAAGCCTTGTGTCTCCACCGTATAGCCGGCCGCTGTCATCACCCGCATCAATTCCTTGTAGCCGACCTGCGCCATCTTGAGCGGCGGGTTCTTCTTCGGATCCTGCTCGGCCTCGACCACGAACCAGCCTTCATAGCCATGGTCGGCGAGCCTCTGGACGATGGCGCCAAAATCCAGCGAGCCATCTCCCGGCACGGTGAAGGCGCCAAGTGCCACCGCGTCGAGGAACGATTGCTTCTCGCGATCCAGTCCCGCGATCACCTCCATGCGCACATCTTTCACATGCACATGGTTGATGCGCGGGTGGTGGTTATCAATAGCGCGCAGCACATCGCCGCCGGCAAAGGCCAGGTGACCCGCGTCGAGCAGCAATGGAATGGCTTCTCCCGAATAGCGCATGAAGGCATCTAGCTCAGGCTCGGTCTCAACTACTGCCGCCATATGATGATGGTAGGAGAGCGGCATGCCTTGCTCTGCACACCATTCGCCGAACTGCGTGAGCCGCCGGGCGTAGGCTTTCATTTCCTCGTCCGAAAGCCTGGGCTTGCTGGCGAGCGGCTTCGAGCGGTCGCCCTGGATGGAGCGGCCGACTTCACCATAGACGATGCATGGTGCGTTCACCGCCTTGAACAGGTCGATCATCGGCTGGATACGATCCTTGTTCTTCGCCATGTCTTCGTCGACCAGCGTCCCCGAGAACCAGCCGCCGCAAAGCGTCACGTCGGCCTCTTTCAGGATCGGCAGCATGATCTCCGGATCGTTGGGAAAGCGGCGGCCCATTTCCATGCCGGTAAAGCCAGCCGAACGCGACTGGCGCAGGCACTCCTCCAGCGACACATCATCGCTGAGTTCCGCAAGATCGTCGTTCCACCATGCAATGGGGGACATGCCCAGTTTGGCTTTCAAGTCGTCACTCCAGTTTCTGACATTCGAGGCGGCGTTGGCGGGCGCGTTAAAACCGCCGCCCGCTCAGCGCTTCCTCATATTTCTTGCGCGCGGCATTCACTTGAGGCCGTGCCGAGACTTCCGGCACTGCGACATCCCACCAGCTTCCACCGGCCTCGGTCGAAACCAGCGGGTCGGTGTCGATGACCAGCACCGTCGTTCGCGTGTTCTTCTTCGCTTGCGCCAGCGCCGTTTCCAGCCCGGCGACCGACGGCACTTTTTCGGCAATCGCACCCATGCTCGCAGCGTGCGCGGCGAAGTCGATCTCGGGCAAGATTTCGTGACGGGCGTCCTTCAGCAGATTGTTGAAGTTGGCGCCGCCGGTCGCCATCTGCAACCGGTTGATGCAGCCATAGCCGCGGTTGTCGAGCAGCACGATGGTCAGCTTGAGGCCGAGCATCACCGAGGTCGCGATCTCGGAATTGAGCATCAGGTAAGAGCCGTCGCCGATCATCACCACGACCTCTTCGTCCGGCTTGGCCATCTTGACGCCAAGCCCGCCGGCGATTTCATAGCCCATTGTCGAGAAGCCGTATTCTGCGTGGTAGGAGCCGGGGGCACCCGCCTGCCATAGCTTGTGCAATTCGCCGGGCAAGCCGCCGGCGGCATGAAGCAGTACCACGCCGGAGCCCATGGCGCGCTGTACTGCGCCGATCACTTGCGCGTCGGACGGATAGGCGGCATTGGTCGACGCCGTCACCTTGTCGGCATCCGCTTGCCAGTCCTTCTTGCCCGTGATCGCATTGTCGGTCCAGCCTGAAGGGGCCTTCCAGCCTTTCAGCGCCGCAGCGAGTTCGGCGAGCCCTTCCGCCGCATCGGCGACCAGCGGCAGCGCCTGGTGCTTTCCGGCGTCAAAAGGCTGCACGTTGAGCCCGATGATGGTCCTGCCGGCATGCTTGAACAATGCCCAGGAGCCGGTGGTGAAATCCTGCAGTCTGGTGCCGACGGCAAGCACGACGTCGGCCTCTTCGGCCAGCCTGTTGGCCGCCGAAGTGCCGGTAACGCCGACCGCGCCCATGTTCAACGGATGATCGTCCGGGAGCGAGGATTTGCCGCCTTGCGTCTCACAAACTGGAATGCCGGCGCCTTGCACCAGTTTTGCCAGCTCCTCGGACGCCTGCGAATAGAGTACGCCGCCGCCGGCGATGATCAGCGGCTTTTTCGCTGCTTTGAGTACCGCGACTGCGGCCGCCAGTTCGTTGCGGTCCGGGCGCTGCCGTCGCGGCGTCCAGAGTCGCTCGGCAAAGAAACTCTCGGGGTAGTCATAGGCCTCGGCCTGCACGTCCTGGCACAGCGCCAGCGTCACCGGGCCGCATTCGGCGGGATCGGTCAGCACCTGCATGGCGCGGTTGAGCGCCGGCATGATCTGCTCCGGCCGCGTGATGCGGTCGAAATAGCGCGACACCGGGCGGAGGCAGTCATTGACCGTCGCCGTGCCATCGGAAAAATCCTCGGCCTGCTGCAGGACGGGATCGGGAATGCGATTGGCGAAGACGTCGCCAGGCAGAAACAGGACAGGCAACCTGTTTACATGCGCAAGTGCCGCAGCGGTCACCATGTTGAGCGCGCCGGGGCCGATCGAACTGGTCGCGGCCATGAAGCGGCGGCGGAAATTGGCCTTGGCGTAGGCGATCGCCGCATGCGCCATTGCCTGCTCGTTATGGGCACGGAAGGTCGGCAGTTCGTCGCGAACCTGGTAGAGCGCCTCGCCGACGCCGGCGACATTGCCGTGGCCGAAGATCGCCCAGACTCCGCCGAAGATCGGCACTTTCTTGCCGTGCATCTCGGTCATCTGTCGGGCAAGAAAGCGGGTCAGCGCCTGCGCCATCGTCAGGCGGATTGTCTTGGTCATGTCGGTTCCTCCGCAGTGCTTATGTCGCGCCTTCTTATGCTGCTTTGCGACCGCGCGCGGCAAGCCATGCCTCGGTCAGTTTTTCGAAACGCGATGCCATGTCGGCCACCGCCTCCTCGTCCGATATCTTGCCGGCAAGCCATTGTTCGGCCGCGTTAATGAAGATGGTGCGGCCGACAGCGAAGCCTTTGACGATAGGCGCCTTGGCGGTGGCGGCGAAGGCCGCTTCCAGCTCGTCCTGCGGCGCTTCCAGGCCAAGCAGCACAATTCCACGGCACCACGGATCGTGCTTCAGGATCACCGCTTCGATCTTTGCCCATGCGCCGGCCGATGCCTGCGGTTCGAGCTTCCACCAATCGGGCTTGATGCCGAGTGCATAGAGTTCCTCGAGCGCGCGCGGGATGGTCATGTCGTCGAGCCTGCCGTGCTTGCCGGCGATGATCTCGACCAGAAGTTCTCTGCCCACTTTCCGCGCGGCCTCGAACAAAGCGCGCAGTTTCTGCTGCTGTTCGCTCTTCAGCGCCGCGGGATCGTCGGGATGATAGAAGCACAGGCACTTGATGCAGTGGTCGACCGGCCATTCGGTCAGTTGCGAACCTATGTCTTGCGAGAACTCGAAGCGAAGCGGCCGCGAACCCGGCAACTCGACCGGCCGGCCGAGCCAGGCGAAGGAATGGTGGGCGAATTCGAACATCGCCTCGCGTCCGTATTTTTCGTCGAGCAGCATGCCGTAGCCGGCGCGGCCAGCCGCGACCTTGGCCGCAGCCTTGACCGTCAGCACCTTGAAAGCCGGGATTCGCGACGGATCGGCGCCGGCTTTTGCCGCGACATCCTCCAGCTGGACGCGGTGGTCGCAGGCGAACGCCATCAGCGAGGGGATGTCGCGCCGGCGCGTGGTCGCCCAATGGATGTGATTGATCGCCTC
Organism: Mesorhizobium sp. M0207; assembly: GCF_040321995.1. Taxonomy (NCBI): domain Bacteria; kingdom Pseudomonadati; phylum Pseudomonadota; class Alphaproteobacteria; order Hyphomicrobiales; family Phyllobacteriaceae; genus Mesorhizobium; species Mesorhizobium sp. M0207. The sequence goes on along the minus strand of NZ_JAMYSQ010000001.1, from coordinate 603,200 downwards.
GTCCCTGCGCAGCGCCAGATGCTTGCTGCCGTTTTTCAGGAAGAACTGCAATTCCTCGAAAGTCGGGTATTCCGGTGCGCAGAGGAGCCGCGACACGGCAAAGGCGCCGCAGGCATTGGCCCAGGTCGCCGCCGTCGCCAAGCCTTCCTCGCCGAGCCAGCCGCGCAGGAAGCCCGACATGAAGGCGTCGCCGGCGCCGAGCACATTGTAGACTTCGATTGGAAATCCCTTGCCGACGATACCGTCCTCGAGGTCGTCGCTGATCGGCCCGTCATAGACAATGCAGCCCATGGCGCCGCGTTTCAGCACGATGGTTGCCGCCGACAGCGAGCGGATGGTTTTCAGCGCGCTCAGGCAATCGTCTGCGCCCGAGGCGATCATGATTTCCTCTTCGGTGCCGACGATGAGATCGCAATCGGGCAGCACCGTCTTCAACTGCGCCGAGACGCGGTCGGATTTCACATAGCGCTCGAAGCCTTCGGCGTGGCCGGCGAGACCCCAGAGGTTGGGGCGGTAGTCGATGTCGAACACCACCTTGCCGCCCTTGGCTTTCATGACACGGATCGCCTTGCGCTGGGCGGCGTCGCTGTTGGGCCGTGAAAAATGCGTGCCGGTGACGACGACCGCGCGTGCCGAAGCGATAAACGCCTCATCGATATCGTCTTTCGAAAGCGCCATGTCGGCGCAATCGCTGCGATAGAAGATCATCGGCGAGACGCCTTCATCCTCGACCGACAGCAGCACCAGGGCGGTCAGCCGCTCCGGATCGGTCTTGAGGCCTTGGACCGAAACGCCCTCGCGGGTCAGCTGCTCGCGGATGAAGCGGCCCATCTGCTCATTGCCGACGCGGGTGAGCAGCGCCGAGCGCAGGCCGAGCCTGGCAGTACCGACCGCGATATTGGCCGGACAGCCGCCGACCGACTTGGCAAAGGAAGTAATGTCCTCGAGGCGCGAGCCGATCTGCTGACCATAGAGATCGACGGAAGCGCGGCCGATGGTAATGATGTCGAGCGGCGTATGTCTCGCTTCCACGGCTTCGCCCATTCGAACCTCCCATCGGCTTGTTGTATTGGGTAACACGCGCGAGCGGCAGCGTGGCGCCGGCAATATGAAATAATAATTCCAATCCATAGTCAATATGGAACGAGCATTCCCAAGGCTGAAAAGTGCTGTACAAGGCTCGCGCGTTCAGAAACTTTGAAGTCAGACGAACGTCAAGTGTCTACCACTGAAACCAGCTGATTTACCAAGGAAGCGGGCCATCATCGTTGAAGTACCCGGCGGTCGGGCCATCGGCGTCCAGGGTCGCCAGGTGAATGACGATCTCGGCCGCCTGCTGCACCGTGCGGTGACCTTTATACCCGTTGAGATCGGTGGCTGTGTAGCCGGGCGCCGCGGCGTTGACCTTGATGCCTTGCGGCGCGAGCTCCCTGGCGAACGCCACCGTGATGGCATTCAAGGCTGTCTTGGAGCTGCCGTAGCCCATCATGTTAACGGCGTGGTTCGCAGTGGCGGGATCGAGCGCCCGGCCGATGGACCCGGTGGAGCTGCTCACCATCACGATCCGGGCAGCAGGTGCTGCCAGCAGCAGCGGCAGGAATGCTTGGGTCACGCGGATCGGGCCGAAGACATTGACGTCGTAGGTGGCCTGGATGTCGGCGATCCCCTGCTGGCTCGGCGGCAGGTCGTAGTTGATGGCGACGCCGGCGTTGTTCACCAGCACGTCGAGGCAGGGGCTGGCCTGCCCGAATGCCTCGGTTGCCGCCGCCACACTGTCATCCCGCGTGACGTCCAGCTCAAGCCACTCTACGTCGAGGCCTTCGGCACGCAACGCCTGCGCCGCCGCCATGCCGCGTTCGGCGCTTCTGGCGCCGAGCCAGACCTTGAAGCCCATGGTCGCCACTCGCCGGGCGATTTCACGGCCTATACCCTTGTTGGCGCCGGTCACCAGCGCGCTTTTCGATGTCGTCATATCGGTGTCTCCATGTTTGCTGTGGAAGACCCACAAATGGCGCGAGACAGCGGGCGCCGCGCGCCGGAAATTCTCCGGTTCTTGCCTAATCCTCTCAGGCTGTTGCGCAGCCGGTGCGAATGCGCGATGCTGGCGCAATGAGCGAAGCGCTGCAGGAGTTGATCGAGATCGCCAGCCGCCATGCGCGCGGGCGAAGAACAAGAACGGCGATTCCCCGCGTTTCGATCGGCCGCAGCGAAGTCGCCACGGCGCCAATGCCAGGGGTGTGGGGGTCGGGGATCTTATTCGTACTGCAGGGCGCGAAGACGGTTCTGATCGGCGACCGGGCTCTTCGTTACAATCCGGCCAGCTATTTCATCTATACTGTAGAGACGCCCACCATCAGCCAGATAATCGAAGCGAGCGCGGCGCGTCCTTACCTGGCCATTGGCTTGACCCTTGACCTGCAGGCCGTCGCCGCGCTCCTCGTCGAGCACGCGCCGGCCCTCAGTGGCGACAGTTTCTCCACCTCTCCCGCTGATGACGACCTGCTCGACGCGTTGCGTCGAATGCTGCGGCTGCTTGACCGGCCAGCGGAGATTCCCGTGCTCGCGACCATGATCGAGCGAGAGATGCTGTTTCGGCTCCTGCAAGGCCCGCAAGGCGGAAAGCTTCGTGAACTTGCGCGCGCCGATGGCCATCTGTCCCGGATTGGCCGGGCGATCGCCTGGATCCGTTCGCATCCCCATCAGCCGGTCCGGGTCGGCGATCTGGCCGAGATTGCCCGTATGAGCAGTGCTGCGTTTTATCGTCACTTCAAGGCGGCGACGGCCATGAGCCCAATCCAGTATCAAAAGCAAATCCGCTTGCTGGAAGCCCGCCATCTGCTGATTGCCCAGCCGGGCAACGTCGCACGTGTCGCCTTCGCCGTCGGCTATGAGAGTGCTTCCCAGTTCAGCCGGGAGTACGCCCGCCAGTTCGGGTCGCCGCCTGCCCGCGACGCAGCGCGGCTTTCGGCAGAAGGCGAAACGGCAATAGAGGCGATCTAAGGCTTGCGCTTCTTGCCAGTATCGCGCCGCTTCTCGCCGACCGCGACGGTCAGCGCCATAGCCAAAGCCATCGTCGCCGACAGCGAGCGGAAGCCGGCGAAATCGGCCTCGGCGACCTCGAACCAGACCCTGGCGAATTGGGCGAGTGGCGAAAAGGAGCTGTCGGTAATCGCCACGATCGGCACGCCTTGCTCCGAAATGACGCGCGCCTCCTCGATGGTGGCCGGGGCATAGGGCGAAAAGCTGATGGCGATCACGGCGTCCCTTGGAGAGGCAAAGCCGATCATCTCTGCATTGAGGCCGGCGGCCGATTCGATCAGCTGGTTGCGGATCTTGAGCTTGCCCAATGCATAGGCGATATAGGAGGCGACCGGGTAGGAGCGCCGCTTGGCCAGCACGTAAATGGTTTCGGCCTTGGCCAGCACGGTGATCGCATCTTCGAAATGGTCTTCATTCAGCGTGCGCGAAATGTCGTTGAGCGAGGTACTGGCTGCGGCAACAAAACCGTCGAAAATCGCGCGGTGGCCGGCGCCTTCCTCGGCCTTGGCGCGCAATGCCGCCAGCCTTTCATCATAGGATGAGTTGCGCTCGCGCAGGCGCTCGCGAAACACCAACTGCAGGCTGGTGAAACCATCAAAACCAAGCTGCTGGGCAAAGCGGATCAGGGTCGAAGGCTGGACACCGGCGGAAGCGGCGATGCTGGCAGCGGTGCCGAAGGCGATATCGTCTGGGTTGTCGAGCGCATAGGCGGCGATCTGGGCGATACGTTTCGGCAGGCTCTGACGCCGCTCCAGTATCGTCGCCCGCAGCGTCTCGAAATCGCGCGGCACCCGTTCGTCCATCGTCGCTCCGCCCAGGCTCATCGTCTGGTTCCCTCTGTGGCCCATCATAGCGGGCCTGTGCAAGAACACCATAAAAAATGAGACAAGCGTTCCATCTGCAGACAAAATGGACTAATTCATCCACACAAATTTTGCGCACAGGGAGGCAAGCGGATGGTCGGGGTAGGTCTTATCGGCACGGGTTTCATGGGCAAGTGCCACGCCATTGCCTGGAACGCGGTCGGCACCGTCTTTCCCGATGTGGCCAAGCCAAGGCTGGTCCATCTGGGCGAGGTCAACGAGGATCTTGCCAAGCGCCGTGCCAGCGAATTCGGCTTCGCCAAGGCGTCCGGTGACTGGCGCGCTGTCGTCGACGACCCGGATGTCGATGTCATCTCGCTGACCACGCCGAACCAGTTCCACCCGGAAATGGCCATCGCCATCCTCGAAGCCGGCAAGCATCTGTGGTGTGAAAAACCGATGGCGCCGAATTTTGCGGAGGCGCAAGCAATGGCCACGGCGGCCCAAAAGTCGGGCAAAGTCGCCGCGCTCGGCTATAACTACATCCAGAACCCCGCAATCCGCCATATCGGCGCGCTGCTCGACGAGAAGATCATCGGCGAGGTCAACCATCTGCGTATCGAGATGGACGAGGACTTCATGGCCGATCCGGAGGCGCTGTTCTTCTGGAAGCACGAGGCGGCGTCGGGCTATGGCGCGCTCGACGATTTCGCCGTGCACCCGCTGTCGCTCATTGCGGTCTTGTTCGGCCGCGTTGCCCGCGTTATGTGCGACATGGCCAAACCCTATGCCGACCGCCGCGTCGCCTCGGGCGGGCGCCGCGCGGTCGAGACCTACGACATCGCGAGCATCCTGATGCATCTCGAAAACGGCATCGCCGGCACCTTGCTGGTCAACCGTTCGGCCTGGGGCCGCAAGGGCCGGATCGCCATCCAGATTTTTGGCTCGAAGGGTTCGATCCTGTACGACCAGGAGCGGATGAACGAGTTCCAACTCTATTTGACGGCCGACCGGCCGACCGAGCAAGGGTACCGCACCATCCTGGTGGCGCCGCATCATAAGCCTTATGACGCCTTCCTGCCGGCGCCCGGTCACGGCCTTGGCTTTAATGATCTCAAGATCATCGAATGCCGGGAACTGTTGACGCGACTTGCCGGCAAGCCGGCGCGGATCATCGATTTCGACGAAGGCCTGGAGATCGAGCGCACGGTGCACGCGATGGCGCGCTCGTTCGCGGAACAGCGCTGGATGGAGGTGCGGTAGTAAGCCCGCGCTGGTCTCCCCTTCTCCCCTTGTGGGAGAAGGGGAGACCGAGCGAAGCTCGGTCGGATGAGGGGTGTTGGACGGATCGCTACAGCGAAGAAATAGACGCTTAAAATCCCTCAATATTTTTGCGCCGAGTTTCTTCCAGCACCCCTCATCCGGCTCGGCGCTGCGCGCCGATCCACCTTCTCCCACAAGGGGAGAAGGGTCAGGGCCGGCATTGGCTGCCTCAGGCGGCTCCCGGACGGTCAGCGATCATGGCGCGTCGCGCCGACCGGCGCTGCTCGACGGCGTCGGCAAGGCCGTGCAGCACCGTTTCGGTGGTTTCCCAGTCGATACAGCCATCGGTGATGCTCTGGCCATAGAGGAGCGGCTTGCCGGGCACGACATCCTGCCGGCCGGCGACAAGGTTGCTCTCGATCATGACGCCGATGATGCACTCGTCGCCTGCCGCGATCTGGCCCGCCACGTCAGCCGCCACCAGCGGCTGGTTTTCCGGCTTCTTGTTGCTGTTGGCATGACTGACATCGATCATCAGCCGAGGTGTCACGCCGATCCGGCCGAGCTCAGCGGAGGCAGCAGCTATGCTTGCCGCGTCGTAGTTGGGCACAATGCCGCCGCGCAGGATGACGTGGCAGTCCTCGTTGCCGGTGGTCGTCGCGATGGCGCTGCGCCCACCTTTCGTCACCGCCATGAAATGGTGCGGCTGGGCGGCGGATTTCACCGCCTCGGCCGCGATCCGCAAATTGCCGTCGGTGCCGTTCTTGAAGCCGACCGGGCAGGACAGGCCTGATGCGAGTTCGCGGTGGATCTGGCTCTCGGTCGTGCGCGCGCCGATCGCTCCCCAGGCGACGAGGTCGGCAATATATTGCGGGGTGGCCATGTCGAGGAATTCCGTCGCCGCCGGCAGGCCGAGATTGTTGACGGCGGAGAGCACGTTGCGTGCCATCCTCAGGCCCTTGTCAATGTTGAAGCTGCCGTCGAGGTCGGGATCGTTGATCAGGCCCTTCCAGCCGACCGTCGTGCGCGGCTTCTCGAAATAAACCCGCATCACGATCTCCAGCCGGTCCGACAGGCTTTCACGCAGCGATGCCAAACGGCTGGCATAGTCTACGGCAGCGGCCGGGTCGTGGATTGAACAGGGGCCGACGACGACCACCAGCCGATCGTCGGTGCCGGTCAGCACGGCGTGGATGGCATTGCGTGATGCGGCAACGGTGCGCGTCGCCGTCAGCGTGCGCGGTATTTCCCGCATCACCTCGTCGGGTGTGCTCAGTTCTCTGATTTCCTTGACCCGAAGATCGTCTGTGGTCGTCAACACGGCTTATGCTCCTGATTGGGGAGACCTGCCGGCTGAAACAAAAAAGCCGCCAGGTCTGGCGGCTGTTCGGATATTGTTGCTGCAATCTTCAGATCGAGCGCAATCCTCCCGCCGCCAGCGAGCTCATAAAGTACCAATATGTGGCGGTCAGGTTGATCATGAGGGCTGATATAGTCGATGCGGATGCGCTTGTCACGTGCCTGGTGAGGAGGAGGTTTACTCCAGCCCATTCGCGATTGGCTGAAGCCCCCCGAACTTCGTCATCCTCGGGTCTGCGCCGCGTCGCTGCGCTCCTTGCTCCGCCCGTGGATGACGAAGCGTTCCGCTAGACTTGCCGGCGTTATTCCGGCGACGACCCGGCGACGCTCTGGTCGTAATCGACCAGCGACCCGGTCATGACGCCGGACTGCGGGCTGATCATATAGCTGATCAACCGGGCAAGCTGTGCCGGCTTCACCAATTGACCCATCGGCTGCGCGGCCTCGGCCCTTTCCAGCCAGTCGTCCGGCGCGTCGTGCCATTTCTTCTGCACGATCGCCTCGCCCTCGGTGTCCATCCAGCCGGGCAGCACCGCGTTGCAGCGGATGCGATTGCCGCGATAGGCATTGGCGACATTCTTGGTGAGTGTCGCCAGCGCTCCCTTGCTTGACGAATAAGGCGCCAGGAACGACTGGCCGCAATGCGCCGACATCGACAGCACGTTGACGATCGAGCCCGGTGCCTGGCGCGCCAGCAAATGCGCCACCACGCCCTGCATCAGGAAAAACGGGCCCCGCACATTGGTCTGGAATATCTGGTCGAACAGATCCTCGGAGGTCTCGACCAGCGAGCCGCGGGCCGAGGTGGCAGCGGCGTTGACCAGCGCGTTGACGGTACCAAAATGGCCAATCGCCGTTTCGACCGCACGCTTGCAGTCGGCCACTTTTGAGACGTCGGCGCTGATGAAGATGGCATCGACGCCTGCCCCCTTGAGGATGGCGACAGCCTTGTCGCCCTTCTCCTGCGAGCGGCCGATCAGCGCCAGCGCCCGGCAGCCCTCATCGGCCAGCGCTTCGGCGACGGCAAAGCCGATGCCTTGTGCGCCGCCGGTGACGATGGCGCGTGTTTCGGAATTGCGACCGGCTGAACCGTTCATCGCCTTGCTCCTGTGCTTGATAGTCAGATTGTTTTGTCGAGGCGGACGGTCTTGCCTTCCTTGGCCGATTTCAGCGCCGCATCCGCCAGCCTGAGCGCCACCAGCCCGTCCTTGCCGCTCGGCGTCGCCTTCTTGCCTGACGTCGCTGCCGCGATGAAGGCAGCGATCTCGTTGGCATAAGCGTCGAGATAACGGGTCATGAAGAAATCGTGCAGCGGCGGCCGCGTATAGCCCTTCTCATTGGCCAGTTCGATCGACACCGGCCGCTGGTTCTCGGCCGCAATCATGCCTTTCGAGCCATGCACCTCGATGCGCTGGTCGTAACCGTAGGTGGCGCGGCGTGAGTTGGAGATAACGCATTGCTTGCCGGAAGCAGTTTCGAGGATGACGCTGACGCTGTCGAAGTCGCCGGCCTCGCCGATCTTCTTGTCGACCAGCACCGAAGCATGCGCGCTGACCGCCACCGGCTCCTCGCCGAGCAGGAAGCGCGCCATGTCGAAATCATGAATGGTCATGTCGCGGAAGATGCCGCCCGAGCGGCCGATATAGTCGAGCGGCGGCGGGCCGGGATCGCGCGAGGTGATTGTCACCATTTCGACAGTGCCGATGGCGCCGTCGTCGATCGCCTTGCGCACGGCGGCAAAATGCGGATCGAAGCGGCGGTTGAAGCCGACCATCAGGGTGGCGCCGGCCTTGTCGACGACGGCCAGGCATTGTTCCACTCTGCCGGCGTCGAGATCGATCGGCTTTTCGCAGAAAATCGCCTTGCCCGCCTTGGCGAAGCGTTCGATCAGGTCGGCATGAGTGTCGGTCGGCGTGCAGATGACGACCGCGTCGATATCGCCGGCCTTCTCGATGGCATCGATGCTGCGCACTTCGGCGTCATAGGCAGAGGCCAGATCGGTCGCCGCCTTCTCGAAGGCGTCGGCAACCGCAACCAGCCTGGCCTGCGGATTGGAACCAACGGCGCGAGCATGGACCTTGCCGATACGGCCGGCACCGAGAAGAGCAAAGCGAAGAGGCATGAAGAGTTTTCCTTTGAGGATGGTTCGGAAGGGAGGGCGTGTCAGCGCCTGTGGCTCGGCGTTGGCCGTTACGCCGCAAGTTCCGCCTGCCCGGTCTTGGCGCCGGTGATGTAGGAGACGATATCGTTGCCGTCGGTGTCCTGCTTGCGCAAATTGGCGACGATGCGGCCGCGCCGGAAAACGACGATGCGGTCGACCAGGTCGAACACCTGGCGCATGTTGTGAGAGATCAGGATCAGCGGTTCGCCATTCTCCTTCAGCGTGCGGATGATGTTTTCGACCTGCATCGTCTCCTGCACGCCGAGTGCCGCCGTCGGCTCATCCATGATGATGAGCTTGGAAGCAAAGGTCGCGGTTCTGGCAATTGCTACGCACTGGCGCTGGCCGCCCGACATGTGGCGGATAGTGTTGGAAAGATTGGGGATCTTGACCGCTGTGCGGACCAAGGCTGCCTCGGTCGCCTTGCGCATGAACTTGCGATCGAGGATCGAGAAGGGCCCGAGATTGAACAGCACCCGCTCGCGGCCGAGGAACAGGTTCGACGGCACGTCGAGGTCGTCGGCGAGCGCCAGGTTCTGGAACACCGTCTCGATGCCTGCCTCGCGGGCTTCGATGGGGCCGGCAAAATTCACTTCCTTGCCGTCGAACCACATCCTGCCACTGGTGCGCTGCTCGACGCCGGTGATCTGGCGTACGAAGGTCGATTTCCCCGCGCCGTTGTCGCCCATGATAGCGACATGCTCGCCCTTGCGCAGCTCGAAGTCGGCACCCTCCAGCGCATGGACGCCGCCATAATACTTGGTCAGGTTTTCGGTCTTCAGGACGATGTCCGACATGATCAAGCCCTCATTGCCCGCAGGCGTTGGCGCCACTGGTCGAGAACGACTGCGCCGACGATGATCACGCCTTTGACCATCTCCTGATAATAGGCGTCGAGGCGCAGAAAGGTGAAGCCGGAGATGATCACGCCGAAGATCAGCGAGCCGATCACCGTTCCGATGATCGAGCCGCGGCCGCCCGACAGCGAGACACCGCCGATAACCGCCATGGCGATCGCATCGAGCTCGTACATTACACCCATGCCGGCTTGGGCGGTGAGATTCTTGGAGCTCAGCACCACGGCGGCGAGCGCGGCGAGGACGCCGGCAATGACGTAGACGAGGATCTTGTGGTTGGCGATGTTGATGCCGGACATGCGCGCGGCGTCCTCATTGGAGCCGATCGCATAGCAGTGCTTGCCATATTTGGTGTAACTCAGGATCAGCTGGAACAGCACTGCGAGCGATATGAAAATGATGACCGGCATCAGCCCCTTGCCGATGGCGGCGAAACTCTCGGTCGGAAACGAGATCGGCTGCCCCTTTGACCACCATTTGGCGATGCCGCGCGCGGTGACCATCATGCCGAGCGTGGCGATGAACGGTGGGATGCGCGTGTAGGCGATCAAAGCGCCGTTGACCAGGCCGGCCAGCAGGCCGCAGCCGATCGCGACCAGCACGGGCACGATCACCGGCAGGTCGGTCCAGCCCTGGGCGATGAACATCGCCTTGGGGTTCGGGTTGCCGTTGACCGTCGCTACCTGAGCGAAGCTCATGGCTATCATCGCCGTGGCGCCGACGATCGAACCTGAGGACAGGTCGATGCCGCCGGTAATGATCACCTGCGTCACGCCGATGGCAATAATGCCGACGATCGACACCTGCAGGATGATGATCTGCAGGCGCGCTTCGTTGAAGATCGCATCGATATTGTCGCGGGTATTGAAAAGGAAGCTGTCGCCCAGGAAAACCCGGCCGATCAGCTCGAAAGCGCCGACCAGGATGACGAGCGCCAGGAAGACGTTGAATTCGGCCGGCCATGCGCGCCGTTTCGCATCATAGCTGAGCCCGCCGACGCCGTGAGATGTCTGTGCCAATCGTGCTTCCTCCGTCAGCCACGGTCTCCACTCGGCGCTGTTCAGGCCGAGAGGGAAAAGCAGAGCGGCGCTGTCTTACTTTGGCGCGCCGCTCCGTATCGGACAGGTCCGCCTCAGTTCTTCTTCAGGAACTTGTCGATATTTGCCGGCGTGACCAGCTGGAACGGGATGTAGACCTTGTGCTCGACCTTCTCGCCCTTCGCCAGCTTGAGCGCCGCGTCAAGCGCGCCGGCACCCTGGCCGGCCGCGTCCTGGAACACCGTCGCATCGAGGTCGCCCGCCTGCATCGCGGCAAGCGCATCCTGGGTAGCGTCGACCCCGCCGACGACAACCGACTTCATGTCGATGTTGGCGGCCTTCATCGCCTGGATGGCGCCGATGGCGCTTTCGTCATTATTGGCGATGACGCCGTCGAACGGCTTGCCGGTCGACAGCCAGTTGGTCATCAGGTTCTGCGCTTCTTCGCGCTTCCAGTTCGACGTCTGCTTGTCGATGATCTTGATGAAGCTGCACTCCGGCGTGGCGATCACGTCGTCAATGTCCTTGGTGCGCTGCACCGCTGCCTGGTTCGACAGCTCGCCCATGATCACATAGACGTTGGCTTCAGTCTTGCCGGCCTCCTTGAACAGGCGGCAGACCTCCTTGGTCTCGAGCGTGCCGGAATCGGCTTCGTTCGAGGCGACGAAGGCCTGGTTTTCGGGCAGCTTGTCGACGTTGACCGGCTCGCGATTGACATAGACCAGTGGAATCTTGGCAGCGGCGGCTGCGTCCGACATTGCCTGGGTCGCCGAGGTGTCGACCGGGTTGACGATGATGGCGTCGACGCCTGAGGCGGCGAAGTTCTTGATCTGGTCGAGTTGCTTGGCGACGTCGTTCTGCGCATCCTCCACCTGCAGCTCGACGCCGTCCATGCCTTTAGCCTGTTCAATCATGCCGTTGCGCAGCACGGTGAGAAAATTGTCGTCGAACAACGCCATCGAGACGCCGATCTTGGCGGCAAAGGCGGACGAACTCATCAGCGCCGCGAAAGCGACGCCCAAAAGCAGTTTCTTCATTTTATTTCTCCTCCACATTGGTGTCCGGCTGCACCGATCTACCCGGAATCCCCGATCTCGCAGGGAATTCTCTCCCGATTGCCATTTTTGGTTCCAGAGGCATTTGCCTGAAACAGATCTTCCGGAACGAAAGAACCAAAATGCTCAGATGGTGAAATATTTATTCCATTTCGCGTGGGCGTCAAGCGAGATTTCGCCATGAGGAATGGATTTTCGGCATTTCGAGCGCTTTTGGACGGACGCTCAGGCAAGCGAGGCCTGAAAGCGTTCTGATAGATTACATCATGTCTGCCGCCGATGACCGCGACGTCAGATGTTTTCTGGCAGATAAATGTCGAAGGGCAGAAAGGTCTGGCCCGGCGCATTCGCAGCGCCGGTCTCGATGGCATGCGCCATCAGCCCGACAAGCTCGCGGCAAAGCGCCGCCAGTGGCGTCGAGATCACCATGGTCAGGAAATTATCTGCCAGCGCCGCGCGGGAGTCGGGCGTGATCTCGTTGCAGACGACCGCCGGCATCTCAGCCGGCTTTGCCTCCCTCAGCGCCGAGATCGCGCCTTCCATGCCGCCACCGGCGACATAGCAACCGGCGAGATCAGGGTGGCGGGCCAGAAGCTCGATCATTGCATCATGCGTGATCTGGTTCGCTTCCAGATTGACCAACGTCTCGAGGAGAGTGAATTCCGGCGCCTGCTCGCGAAAGAAGGAGCGAAAACCGATCTCGCGAAGCTCATGGCCATGGAAGCGATGGCTGCCGACGAAGAGGGCAACCTTGCCAGGTCTCTTCGCGGCCTTCGAGATCATCCAGGCAGCGGTGCGGCCGACCTTGCGATTGTCCAGGCCAACATAGCCCTCGCGAATACCGGACGCAAAGTCGGAAAGCAGGGAGAACACCGGTACGCCATTGGCTTTGAGAGCCTCGACGGCGACCGTCAGCGTCGGGTGATCAGGCCCGACCAGGGCGACGGCCCTGGATTTGGCGGCCAGCTTGCGCATCCGCTCGACGATCTCGTCCGGCGCCAGCGAAGCGGCGAAGTCGATGGTGGCCACGCCGCGAAAGCGCGGCGACTGCGATACCGCCAGTTCAAGCTCGCGGGCAAATTCGCTGTAGAAGACGTCCTCCCGCCTCAACAGCAGGAACCCGAGCCGGTATTCGGGCAATTCATGGCGCATCCGCTGCTTGATCAATCCGGCTGCGTGATAGCCGATGCTGGTCGCGGCCTCATAGACGCGGCGCGCGGTTTCCTCGCGCACCGGCAAGCGGTTGTTCAGCACCCGGTCGACGGTGGCAATGCTGACCCCCGAAATGCGCGCCAGGTCGGTGATCGTCGGCCGTTTCGCCATCGCTGCCTCATTCCACTGTTTGGCCCTTTTATACCATTCTGATGGAAAATGATAGAAACTATCTTTGTGATATTGAGCCTATCAGGGCTCGGCGTTATTTTGAACGCTGACCGAATATGATCGAGGCCTCCGCTATGGTGGATATTGGACTCCGAACCGGGAATACGAGCTCCGCAGCAGCGTCCCGACGCGACTACAGCCTGATCGGCCGCGACGCGAAGCTTGCCGTCGAGAGCGGGCTGGCGGCGGCCGAGTGGTATCACACCGACGTGCCGCGCAAGCAGATGAAGGAGCTGATGCAGCGCTCCGACGGCCCGGCGATCCGCGACACCATCATCTGGCTCGGCACCATGATCCTCAGCGGCGCCGGCGCCGCCTGGTTCTGGGGCAGCTGGTGGTGCGTGCCGTTCTTCTTCGTCTACGGCGTCCTCTACGGTTCCTCCACCGACTCACGCTGGCACGAATGCGGCCACGGCACCGCTTTCAGGACGCAGTGGATGAACAACGTGGTCTATCAGGTCGCCTGCTTCATGATCATGCGCAACCCGGTGACCTGGCGCTGGAGCCACACGCGCCATCATACCGATACCATCATAGTCGGCCGCGATCCGGAGATCTCGGTGATGCGTCCGCCCGATCTGCTGCGCGTGGTGCTCAACTTCGTCGGCATTCTCGACGCATGGCATGCGATGAGCGACATGCTGCGCAATGCAGCCGGTATCGTCAGTCCGGCCGAAAGAACCTTCATTCCCGACCAGGAGCAGCCGAAGGCAATTCGCATTGCCCGCATCTGGACGACAATCTATGCCGCGACCATTGCGCTGGCGCTCTATACCGGCTCGTTCCTGCCGCTGATGCTGGTCGGTCTGCCCAGGCTTTACGGTGCCTGGCACCATGTCATGGTCGGCCTGCTGCAGCATGGCGGCCTGGCTGAAAACGTCACCGATCACCGGCTCAACAGCCGCACCGTCTACATGAACCCGATAGGCCGCTTCATCTACTGGAACATGAACTACCACGTCGAGCATCACATGTTTCCCATGGTGCCCTATCACGCGCTGCCCAGGCTGCACGAACTGATCAAGCACGATCTGCCGGCGCCGACACCATCCATCCTGGCCGGCTACCGCGAGATGATACCGGCTTTCCTGCGCCAGCTGCGCAATGAGGATTATTTCATCAAGCGCGAACTGCCGCCGACGGCGAGGCCCTATCGCGAGGATTTCCACAGCGATAGCGCTGCTGTTGCGGTGGCTGCCGAATGACAAGCCCATGCCAACGCACCAAACATCGCGGGACCCGTAAATGAGCGACTGGGTCGAGGCCTGTGACGCCGAGGACATCGACGAAGAGGACGTGATGCGCTTCGACCATGGCGGCCGCACCTTTGCCATCTATCGCAGCCCCGACGACGGGTATTTCGCCACCGACGGGCTTTGCACGCATGAGAAGGTGCATCTGGCCGACGGGCTGGTGATGGACGATATCATCGAATGCCCGAAGCATAACGGCCGCTTCAACTACAAGACAGGGGCTGCCAGGGGCGCGCCGGTCTGCGTCGATCTCAGGACTTATCCGGTCAAAGTCGACGCCGGCAAAGTCCTTGTCCGGATCGGTTGATGATGACGAAGGGAATGGTCATCATCGGCGCCGGCGAATGCGGCGGGCGCGCCGCCCTTGCGCTGCGCGAGCTCGGCTATGATGGCCCGGTGACGCTGGTCGGCGACGAGCCGCATCTTCCCTATGAGCGCCCGCCGCTGTCGAAAGACGCGATGGTTGGCGACGCGCCCCTGATCAAGGCGATCGCCAGCGACGCGATCCTGGCCGAGCGCTCTATCCGGCATATCCATTCGGTTTTGGCTGTGGCGATCGACCGCACGGCGCATGTCGTGCGCCTGTCCGACGGTTCCGCCCTGGCCTACGACAAGCTCCTGCTGGCGACCGGTTCGGTGCCGCGCAAGCTGCCGATGCCGGGCCTTGGCGGGCGCTGCGTCTACCTCCGGACCTTCAACGACGCGCTGGCCATTCGCGCCCATCTCAGCGCCGGAAATCGCATCGCCATAGTCGGCGGCGGCTTCATCGGGCTTGAGCTTGCCGCGGCGGCGCGCAGACTGGGTGCCGCGGTCACCATCATCGAGGCGCAGCCGCGCATCTTGATGCGCGGCGTGCCAGCCGAGATCGCTGAGGTCATCCATCAGGCGCATGAAGCGGAAGGCGTGAAAATCCTGTGCGGCGAGGGCATCGCCGCCATTGCCGATGATGGCGCCGAAGTGCGCATCGCGCTCGCCGGTGGACACGACATTGTCGCCGATCTTGCCGTGATCGGCATCGGCGCCGTGCCGGTGACCGGACTTGCCGCGGAGGCGGGGCTGACCGTCGACAATGGTGTCGCCGTCGACGCCGAGCTTCGCACCAGCGACCCGGATATCTTTGCCGCCGGCGACTGCTGTTCGTTTCCGCTCGCCCTGTATGGCGGCCGGCGCGTGCGGCTCGAAGCCTGGCGCAACGCACAGGAGCAGGGCGCGCTCGCCGCAAGGAATATGCTTGGCGCCGGCGAGGCCCATGCGGCGGTGCCGTGGTTCTGGTCGGATCAGTACGGCCTGACCTTGCAGATCGCCGGCCTGTCGGACGAAGGCCGCAGCATCGTGCGCCGCGACCTCGGCGACGGCGCCTTCATCCTGTTCCACCTCGCCGAAGACGGCAGGCTGGTTGCGGCAAGCGGCATCGGCGCCGGCAACGCGGTCGCCCGCGACATAAGGCTGGCCGAGATGCTGATTGCGAAGCAGGCAAGGCCGGCGCCGGAAGCGCTAGGCTCGCAGGCGATCAAGCTGAAGTCGCTGCTGGCGGCTTGATCCGCCGCGTGGATAATTGGCCGAGCGCGTTCGGCTAAAACAGCGCCTTCAGCTCCGGCAGCTTGTCGTTGACCAGCCAGCCATAGTAATTTTCCTCGGGCAGTTTTTCCGGCTCGCCCGCAGCGCGGCGCTTGTCGTTCTCGGCCTTCAGCGCATAGGCGCGCTGTTCGGGGTTGCCGACATTGTAGAGCGTCGACGTGATGCCGGGATTGCCTGAGATGTCAAAGCCGGCAATGCTTCTATAGGCGTCGATCGACTTCCTTATCGTCGCCGCGACATAAGGCAGTGTCAGGTCAGGATCCATGATGGTCTTGTAGACCGCGTTGGGATCGCCGACGTCGAGTTCCGGCAGGCCGGAAACCTTGTGCACGAGGTCGCTCATTTGCAGCGCCGTCAGCGGATTGAGCTGGCCAAGGCCAAAAGTCTGCCCGGCATAATAAGGCTGGAAGAAAGTGGCGCCTAAGCGGTCGTTGGGAAAGCTCTCGCCGTCGACGGTCTTGCCGCGGAACGACCGGTTCCACACCTGTTCGCGGCACTCCCACAGATCGTAGCTGTCGGACTTCCCTGCGCATTTCGCAAATTGCGGCCGCTGCACGAAATCGGAGATGTCCTCGCCATCATAGGCAAAGGAGAGCTTGCTCGACAGATACGAAATCGCCTTGACGTAGTAGGTCTGCAGCCGGTCGTAGGCATCGACATTGTAGGTGTGCTCGCCGACGATGGCGCCGACGATATGCATTGGGTCGATGCCATAGGCCGCGGCTGCCTGCTTGATCTTGCCGCGCAACTCGGCATCGTTCTGGAGCAGCGCAAAGACTTTGCGGTATTTCGCCTGGAAGGTGGTGTTGGTCGCCTGGGTGCGCCGGCTCGAAGCGCCCGGTATGTCGGGCTGCTCGGTGTTGCGGTTGCCCGGCGGCACCATCGTTGCCGCTTGCGCGGCGAACATGGCTGCCGCCAGCGTCAGCCCCAAAATGACGAGGATCAGTTTTTTCATGCGCCGCCGCCCAAATAGTCGCCGGCAAACTAGGTAATGCTCCACCGGGAGTCGAGAGACGCCTGCACCCGACGGGACGAAAGCTTGCCGGATGCTTCCATTTGGCCACACATCGGGAATGCTGGGCCAAATTGGGGAGGCCGGGAGCAATTCCCCGACCCGCTTCGAGAATGAAGCGTCTCCTACAGGATGAAACGCGACAAGTCCGTGTTTCTGGAGAGGTCGCCGACATGCTTCTCGACATAGGCGGCATCGATGGTCACCGAGGTGCCGTTGCGGTCCGGCGCGTCATAGGAGATATCGTCCAGCACCCGTTCCATCACCGTCTGCAGCCGCCTGGCGCCGATATTCTCGACGCTGGCGTTAAGGTCCACGGCGATGCCGGCCAACGAATCGATCGCGTCATCGGTGAAGACCAGGTCGACGCCTTCGGTCTTCATCAGCGCGATATACTGCTTGATCAGGCTGGCTTCGGTCTCGGTGAGGATGCGGACGAAATCGTCCTTCTCCAGCGCCCGCAGCTCGACGCGGATCGGCAGGCGGCCCTGCAATTCCGGCAGCAGGTCGGAGGGCTTGGCGACGTGGAACGCACCCGAGGCGATGAACAGGATGTGGTCGGTCTTCACCGGTCCATATTTGGTCGCAACCGTGGTGCCTTCGACCAGCGGCAGCAGGTCGCGCTGCACACCTTCACGCGAAACACCGGCACCGATGCCGCCTTCGCGCGAGGCGATCTTGTCAATCTCGTCAAGGAAGACGATGCCGTCATTCTCGGTCGATTCGAGTGCCCTGCGCACCACTTCGTCCTGATCGAGCAGCTTGTCGGACTCGTCGCTGATCAACAGCCCGTAGGATTCCTTGACGGTCGTCTTGCGCAACTTGGTCTTCTTGCCGCCCATCGCCTTCGACAGCATGTCGTTGATGTTGAGCACGCCGATATTGGCGCCCGGCATGCCGGGAATCTCGAAGCCAGGCATGCCGCCATTGCCGGTATCGGCCACTTCGATCTCGATCTCCTTGTCGTCGAGTTCGCCGTCGCGCAGCTTCTTGCGGAAACTGTCGCGGGTGGCCGGGCTCGCCGTCTTGCCGACGAGCGCTTCGAGCACCCGTTCCTCGGCGTTGATGTGGGCACGCGCCTTAACGTCCTCGCGCATCTTCTCGCGCACCAGCCCGATGGCGATCTCGACCAGATCGCGGATGATCTGCTCGACATCGCGGCCGACATAACCGACCTCGGTGAACTTGGTGGCTTCGACCTTGACGAAAGGCGCACCGGCAAGGCGTGCCAGGCGGCGTGAAATCTCGGTCTTGCCGACACCGGTCGGGCCGATCATCAGGATGTTCTTCGGCATCACCTCTTCGCGCATCTGGCCCTCGAGCTGCTGGCGGCGCCAACGGTTGCGCAAGGCAATCGCCACGGCACGCTTGGCGTCTTTCTGGCCGATGATGAAGCGGTCGAGTTCCGAAACGATTTCGCGGGGAGAGAAGGTGCTCATGTCACTAAATTCCACTTTGCCACTGCCGAATGGACTCGAACGGATGCAGCAGCATGATCACGTTGAGTGTCAGATTGTCCCGGATGAGATAGCCGACACCGAATTCGAAGATGAGGGCGAGGGTCACGATCACCCATATAGGAAGCCTTCGCGCCATGACAAACCCCAGCACCATGGCCAGCGTGTCGGACACCGAATTGATGATGCTGTCGCCATAATAGTCGAGCGAGATTGTGCCGGCGCGGTAGCGGTCGATGATGAAAGGGCTGTTCTCGAGCAACTCCCAGCCGCCCTCTATAACCACCGCAAAGGCCAGCCTGAGCCCGATCGGCGAGCGCGGGAAAAGGAACCACGCCAGCGCATAGAACAAGAAGCCGTGAATGATGTGCGAGAAGCTGTACCAGTCGGAAATATGCTGGGAATTCTCGGAGCTCTGCACAATGCCGTGCCACAGCTTGACATAGCCGCAGGTACAGATCGGCGTCCGCCCCATGCCGTAGAGGACCCCGGCCTGGAAGATGACCAGGCCGAGAACCAGCAGAAGCCCCATTCGCCAGCTGTCTTCGTAGGCCGAGACGGTTTTGTCGCTGGATACGCTCATGCTGCTATTGCCCCTCTTTTGCCTCACCCTGTCCGGCGTCGCCCTCTGGGGCATCAATCGCCATCAGCACGGCATCGCCATATTCCGACTTCCTGCGATCGATAGCCCTGAAACCGGCCTTTTCATAGGCACGGATAGCCCGTGCATTGGCGGGGTCCGGGTCGATGATGACGCGCGGCGTACCTTCCTCGAAAAGCTGCTCGACGAACTGCCGGACGATCGCCGAGCCGTGGCCGACCCCGACAAGCCCCGGCACGCCGATCGACAGATCGATGCCGAGCGTGCCGAACGGCTGGTCGCTATAGGGATGGCCGTCCTCCAGATGCGGATCGTAGCTCTGCAAATAGCCGATGGGCTTTCCGTCGAGCTCGATAATCAGCGGCTCGACCGAAATGCTGTCGATATGCTCGCGGATCTCCGCAATCTCGGTCTCTGGGTCGTTCCACCATTCGGCGACATGCGGCTCGGCAAGCCAGCCGGCGATCATCGGCAGGTCCCTCTGGATCACCGGCCGAAAACCATAGCGGAGGCTCCGCTCAGGCGGCATTGAGGGTTTCGACGACGAAGTTGTTGTTTGTGTAGACGCAAATGTCTGACGCGATCTGCATCGCCTTGCGGGCGATCTCCTCTGCGCCCTTGTCGCTGTCCATCAAAGCGCGTGCCGCTGCCAGCGCGTAATTGCCGCCGGAGCCGATGGCCATGACGCCAAATTCGGGCTCCAGCACGTCGCCGGTGCCGGTCAGCGCCAGCGACACCGACTTGTCGGCCACCAGCATCATTGCTTCCAGCCGGCGCAAATAACGGTCGGTGCGCCAGTCCTTGGCGAGCTCGACGCAGGCACGTGTTAGCTGGTCGGGATATTGTTCGAGCTTGGCTTCGAGCCGCTCCAGCAGCGTGAAGGCATCGGCGGTGGCCCCGGCGAAGCCGGCAATGACGTTGCCGCTTTTGCCGATGCGGCGCACCTTCTTGGCGTTGCCCTTCATGATGGTCTGGCCGAGGCTGACCTGGCCGTCGCCGGCGATCACCACCTTGCCGCCCTTGCGCACGGTCAGGATGGTCGTGGCATGCATGGTCAGTTCATTCGACATTTTCTGCTCCGATCAGCACCGATCCCATCGAGGCGATCGGCGCGTTACGAGTGACTTGATCGGCCATATGTATGCATAGGCCGGATGATTGCAAACCGGCCATCCGCCGGGCCGGACTGTGCTCCGCAGCAGTAACTGGCAATCGCCGGATCATGCTGCTAGAAGGCTTTCGTTTTCAGGCATGTGAACGCCTGAACCGTGCAAATCTGAGACAAGGATGAGGTCATGGCGCCCCGTTCCGCCGAGATAAGCCGCAAGACCAGGGAAACCGACATCGCCGTGTCGGTTCAGGTCGACGGCTCGGGCAAATCCGACATTTCGACGGGCGTCGGCTTCTTCGACCATATGCTGGACCAGTTGTCGCGCCATTCGCTGATCGACATGACCGTGAAGGCCAAGGGCGACCTGCACATAGACGACCACCATACGGTCGAGGATACGGGCATCGCGCTCGGCCAGGCGCTGGCCAAGGCGTTGGGCGAGCGGCGCGGCATCATGCGCTACGCCTCGATCGATCTCGCCATGGACGAGACACTGACGCGGGCGGCAATCGATGTCTCCGGCCGGCCTTTTCTGGTCTGGAATGTTTCGTTCTCGTCGCCGAAGATCGGTACGTTCGACACCGAGCTGGTGCGCGAATTCTTCCACGCATTGGCGCAGAATGCCGGCATCACGCTTCATGTCACCAATCATTACGGCGCCAACAACCACCACATCGCCGAGACCTGCTTCAAGGCCGTGGCGCGTGTGTTGCGTTCGGCGCTTGAGCGCGACCCGCGCCAGCCGGACGCGGTTCCCTCCACCAAGGGATCCCTGAAAGGATAGCGTCATGGCCATCTATGTCGTGATGAAGCCGCCAGGCCGCAGCGAAAGCGTGGACACTACCTTTATCCGTGACGGCTTTGCCTGGCTCGGCTTCCTAGTGCCGCCGCTGTGGCTGGCCTGGCACCGGCTGTGGGTCGAGGCGGCATTGGCGTTTGTCGCCATGGGCCTGCTCTCGATGCTAGGCGAAAGGCTGGACCTGGAAACAGCCGGCTCGCTTTTATCCCTGCTTGTCATGCTCTTTGTCGGACTGGAAGGGCAGGGCTTGCGGATCGCAGCCCTGCGCCGTCGCGGCTGGCATGAATGGGGCGTGGTCGAGGCCGACAGGCTCGACGACGCAGACCTCCGCTATGCATTGGAAGCCGATGCTCAGTCGGATGAACAACCGACGGTGCAACGCATCGTCCCAGACGCAGCACATGCCCGGTCGGCGCAGATGGGCCTGGCGCTGGGGCTGAACCATATTCCGGGAAAGCCCTGAGATGAGGGTAGCGATCATCGATTACGGGTCGGGCAATCTGCGCTCGGCCACCAAGGCCTTCGAGCGTGCCGCGCATGAAGCCGGTATTGCCGCCGCGATCGAACTCACCGCCGATGCCGAGCGGGTCAGGACCGCCGACCGCATCGTCCTGCCCGGCGTCGGTGCCTATGCCGATTGCGCCGCTGGACTGCGTGCGGTCGCCGGCATGTGGGAAGCGGTCGAGGAGGTGGCGATCGCCAAGGCTCGGCCGTTCCTCGGCATCTGCGTCGGCATGCAGCTGATGTCGGAGCGAGGCCTGGAAAAGACCGTCACAAAGGGCTTTGGCTGGGTCGCCGGCGACGTCAAGGAGATCACGCCGGCCGATCCGACACTGAAGATCCCGCAGATCGGCTGGAACACGATTGACCTGAAGCGCAAGCATCCGCTGTTTTCCGGCATTGCGACGGGTGGCAAGGGACTGCACGCCTATTTCGTCCACTCCTACCATCTCGATGCACGGAAGGAGGATGAGGTGCTGGCGGTTGCCGACTATGGCGGCCCGGTAACGGCCGCTGTCGCTCGCGACAACCTCGCCGGAACGCAATTCCACCCCGAGAAGAGCCAGGCGCTGGGCCTGGCGCTGATCACCAATTTCCTAGGCTGGAGGCCCTGAACCATGAGCAAGAAGGGCTATTGGATGGCAATGGTCGATGTCCGCGATCCCGAGATCTACAAGCGATATATCGAGGCCAATGCCGCGGCTTTCGCGAAATACGGCGCGAAGTTCCCGGTGCGCGCCGGGCGGTACACCAGCCCGGAAGGACCGGCAGGCAATCGCCACGTGCTGGTGGAATTCGAATCCTATGAAAAGGCGCTGGAATGCTACGGCTCGCCTGAATACCAGGAAGCCTTGAAGTACAGGCTCGCCGGCTCGACCGGCCACTTTGTCATCGTCGAAGGCGCCTGAAGGTGTTTCTGTTTCCGGCGATAGACCTCAAGGACGGCAAATGCGTGCGCCTCAGGCATGGCGACATGGCGACCGCCACCATCTACAATGACGATCCCGCCGCTCAGGCGCGCGTCTTCGAAGAGCAGGGCTTCGAATGGCTGCACGTCGTCGACCTCAACGGCGCCTTCAAGGGCCAGAGCGTCAACAGCGCCGCGGTCGGCGCCATCCTGAAGGCGACGAGCAATCCGGTGCAGCTCGGCGGCGGCATCCGCACCCTGGCGCAGATCGAGGACTGGCTCGACCGTGGGCTGGCCCGCGTCATTCTTGGCACCGTGGCGGTCCGCGATCCGGATCTGGTCAGGCAGGCCTGCAAGGCATTCCCGGGCAAGATCGCTGTCGGCATCGACGCCAAGGGCGGTAAGGTCGCGGTCGAAGGCTGGGCTGAGGCTTCGAGCCTCGGCGTCATTGAACTGGCGAGGAAATTCGAGGGTGCCGGCGTCGCCGCCATCATCTACACCGATATCGACCGCGACGGTGTGCTGACTGGCATCAACTGGGACGCCACCATCGATCTCGCCGACGCGGTGTCGATCCCGGTTATCGCCTCGGGCGGGCTCGCCTCGATCTCCGACATCGTGCGCATGACCATGCCCGATGCCCGCAAGCTCGAAGGCGCGATCTCCGGCCGCGCCCTCTACGACGGCCGCATCGACCCGGCCGAGGCATTGGCGATCCTGCGTGGCAAACCGATGGCAGGGTGTGAAACGTGAAGGTCTCGATTATCGTTGCTCCCTACGACAGCGGGCACTATCACGAAGGGTGCGGCCAGGGGCCGGACGCCATCGTCGGCGGTGGGCTGGTCGAAGCCCTGACCGTGGCTGGCCATGACGTCGCCGTCGAAGATATCGGCAAGGTCGGAGACGAGCAGGGGCGCGAAATTGCAACCGGCTTCGCCGTCTGCAACGCCGTCGCGACCAAGGTTAACCTCGCCCGCGATGGAGGACGCTTCCCCATTATCCTTGCTGGAAATTGCCTGACCGCCGCCGGTGCGGTTGCCGGCGAAGCGGCGGATTCGATCATCTGGATCGACCAGCATGGCGATCTCAACACGCCGGAGACGTCGGCCTACGGCTTTCTCGACGGCATGGCGCTGGCGGCGACGCTCGGGCTCTGCTGGCATCCGATGGCGGCAGCAATTCCGGGGTTCCGGCCGATAGACCCGGCGCGCTGCATGCTGGTCGATGCCCGCGACCTCGATCCCGACGAAAAGCGACTGCTGGAAACTTTGCCGATCGTGCGCACCGAATGTGCCGGTGCACTCGATATGATCGGAAAGCTCACGGCGGCAGGGACTGTGCGGGCGCATCTGCATCTCGACCTGGATGTTCTCGATCCGGATGTGCTGCAGGTGAACCGCTACGCGCACCCGGGCGGCCCGAGTCCGGAACAGCTGCGGCAGCTTGCCTGCGGACTGGCCAGGTCAATCCCGATTGTCGGCGTGACGCTCTCGGCCTACGACCCGGCCTTTGATTCCCAGTCCGAAGTTCCGCCCGTCGTCGGCCAGCTGCTTGTCGACTTTCTTGCGGCGATCGAGAGGATCTGATGCTGAAAGCCCGCGTCATCCCCTGTCTCGACGTCAAGAACGGCCGTGTCGTCAAGGGCGTCAATTTCGTCGACCTGGTCGATGCCGGCGATCCCGTCGAAGCGGCAAAAGCCTATGACGCGGCCGGCGCCGACGAGCTCTGCTTTCTCGACATCACCGCCTCGTCGGAAAACCGCGAGACCATTTTCGATGTCATCGCCCGCACCGCCGAACAATGTTTCATGCCGCTGACCGTTGGCGGTGGCGTCCGTCAGGTCGCCGACATCAGGAAGCTGCTACTGGCCGGCGCCGACAAGGTGTCGATCAACACGGCGGCGGTGAAGACCCCAAATTTTGTCGCCGAGGCTGCCGACAAATTCGGCAACCAGTGCATCGTCGTCGCCATCGATGCCAAGAAAGTGTCCGCTGCGAGCGAGGCTGATCGCTGGGAGATATTCACCCATGGCGGCCGCGAGAAGACCGGCATCGACGCCGTCGAGTTCGCTCGGCGAGTGGTCGACCTCGGCGCCGGCGAGATCCTGCTGACATCGATGGACCGCGACGGCACCAAGGCCGGCTATGATATAGCCCTTACCCGCGCGGTCGCCGATGCCGTACGCGTGGCGGTCATCGCTTCCGGTGGCGTCGGCACGCTCGACCACCTTGTCGAAGGCATTCGCGACGGCCATGCCGGCGCGGTGCTGGCGGCGTCGATCTTCCATTTCGGCACCTACAGCATCGCCGAAGCCAAGCTGCACATGGCTCAGGCCGGACTGCCGATGCGGCTGGACTCGCCGGGTAATCGGTCCTAGAGCCTTTCCGGCTAAGAAGAGGCTGTAAACGCCGTCATGACCGAGTTCTCGCTCTCCGATCTGGAGAAGATTATTGGCGAACGCGCACGTTCCGGCGATCCGGATTCGTGGACGGCCAAGCTCTTTCAGCGTGGCATGAGCAAGGCAGCGCAGAAACTCGGCGAAGAGGCAGTCGAAACGGTGATCGCAGCCGTCAGCGCCGACCGGGACGCGCTTGTTTCGGAAAGCGCCGATCTCATCTATCATTGGCTTGTCGTTCTTGGCGTAGCGGGCATTCCGCTGAGCGATGTGCTCAACGAGCTTGAACGCCGCACCGGTCGTTCGGGCATCGCCGAAAAGGCGTCTCGGCTGGACCGGGGCTGATCGCTGCGGAGGAACTCGATGGACCAGCTCGCTCCTACCGAGAAGTATTCACCCTATCGTTTCTTCTCGGCCGAGCAATGGTCGCGGTTCCGCGCCGATACGCCGATGACGCTCACCGAGGACGAGGTCCGTCGTCTGCGGTCGCTGAACGATCCGGTCGATCTCCACGAGGTCGAGCGCATCTATCTTTCGATGTCGCGGCTGTTGTCGGCTCATGTCGAAGCCAGTCAACTCCTGTTCAGGCAGCGCCAGGCCTTCTTCAACGCGCTGGACGCGGCCAAGACACCGTTCATCATCGGCATTGCCGGTTCCGTCGCGGTCGGCAAATCGACCACGGCGCGCGTGCTGAAGGAGCTGCTGGCGCGCTGGCCGTCGAGTCCCAAGGTCGACCTGGTCACCACCGACGGTTTCCTGCTGCCGAACGAAGTCCTGCGCCGCAACAACCTGATGGAGCGCAAGGGCTTTCCGGACAGCTACGACGTCGGCGCGCTGCTGCGCTTCCTGTCCGGCATCAAATCGGCGCAGCGCAACGTCCGCGCGCCGGTCTATTCGCACCTGACCTATGACGTCATCCCGGGCGAGTTCCAGACCATCGACCGGCCGGACATCCTGATCTTCGAGGGCATCAACGTCCTGCAGCCGGGCAAGCTGCCGAAGGATGGCAAGATCGTGCCTTTCCTGTCGGATTTCTTCGACTTTGCCATCTACATCGATGCCGAGGAGGCGCTGATCCATCACTGGTATATCGCCCGCTTCATGCGGTTGCGCGAAACCGCCTTCCGCGACCCGGCCTCCTTCTTTCACCGCTATTCGCAACTTTCCGAGGATGCGGCCCGCGCCATCGCCGAGGGCCTGTGGACCAACATCAACCTGAAGAATCTGCGCGAGAATATATTGCCGACCCGCGCCCGAGCCGATCTCATCCTGCGCAAGGGCGCCAACCATCTGGTCGAGGAAGTGGCGCTCAGGAAACTGTGAAATCCCGGGACATTCCTTAAAGTCATCTTAACCCAGTCTTTCTATTGTCGGGCCTGATCTGCGGGCTCGGCAAACAAATGAATGCGCCATTCCTAAACATCGATCGGCCGGCAGCTGACCGCATCGCACGTCCAGGCAGCGGCGGCGCAACGATTGCCCTGATCGTGCCTGTCCACAATGAGGAAGGCGCAATTGCTCCATTCCTGAAGGCGGTATGCGAAAGCACCGCGCCGCTGAAGGACAAAGGCGTTGCCCTCGAGTTCATCTTCGTCAACGACGGCAGCAGCGATACGACGCTCGAAAAGCTGATCGAAGCCCAACAAACCGATCCACGCATCCACGTAATCGACCTTTCACGCAATTTCGGCAAGGAAGCCGCGATGACCGCGGGGCTCGACAGCTGCGATGCCGATGCAGCGATCCCGATGGATGTCGATATGCAGGATCCGCCGCATGTCATTCCGCTGCTTGTAGAAAAGTGGCGCGAGGGTTTTGAGGTTGTTCTGGCCAAGCGAGCCAATCGGTCGAGCGACAGCTTTCTCAAGCAGCGCTCCGCCTCGATGTTCTACCGCGTTCACAACTGGATCGCGCAGCAGAAGATCCCGCACGATGTCGGCGACTTCCGTTTGATCGACCGCCAGGTCATCCAGGCGCTGCGGTCTTTGCCCGAACGCCGTCGTTTCATGAAGGGCCTGTTCGCCTGGGTCGGGTTCCGTACCGCAAGCGTCGAATATGTCCGCGATCAGCGCATCGCCGGCCAGTCGAAATTCTCCGGCTGGAAGCTGTGGAACTTCGCGCTCGAAGGCATCACCAGCTTCTCCACCGCTCCGCTTGAAATCTGGACCTATGTCGGCGCGACGATTTCCGCGCTGTCGTTCCTCTACGGCCTGCTGATCGTCGCCAAGACAATGATCTTTGGCGTTGATGTGCCCGGCTACGCCTCCCTGCTGGTCAGTGTTCTTTTCCTTGGCGGCATCCAGTTACTCGGCATCGGCATCATCGGACAATACCTCGGCAGGGTCTACGCCGAGATCAAGCAGCGTCCGATCTACATCGTGCGCCGCAAATATGAGGGAATGAGCTGATGGAGATCGACGCCTACCGACAGATGGCCGCCACCGAAGACGAGCATTGGTGGTTCTGCGGGCGTCGCGCCATCGCCGAGGCGGTCATTCGCAGCATCGGCCTGCCTGAAAACGCGCGCATCGTCGAGATCGGCGCCGGCACCGGCGGCAACATCCGGATGCTGGAGCAGTTCGGCGCAGTGACGGCAGTCGAGATGAGCGATCTCGCGCGCAGGATTGCCTGGGAAAAGACCGGCCGCGACTTCCTCGCCGGACATCTGCCGGACAACATTCCTGTCGCGCCGCAAAGCTGCGACCTCGTCTGCCTGTTCGACGTGCTGGAACATGTCGCCGAAGACGAGGCGTCGCTTGCCGCGATCCGCCAGATGCTGAAGCCGGGCGGCGGCGTCGTCCTCACGGTGCCAGCACACCAATGGTTGTGGAGCACGCATGATGTTGGGCTGCATCACATGCGGCGCTATTCACGCAATCTGCTGCGTGAACGAATTGAAAAGGCTGGTTTCGCGATCGACCGGCTGAGCTACACAAATGCCGCGCTCTTCCCGGTAGCGGCGCTGGCACGACTGGTGGACAGGTTGCGCAGGCCGGCCTTGCCAGCCGGTCATGCCACGCCGCCGAAACCACTGAATGCAGCGATGAAGGCAGTGTTTTCGGCGGAAGGCCGCATCATACCAAATGCAAGCTTGCCCTTCGGGGTTTCGCTGCTGGCGGTATTCCGCAAGAACAGCGCCGTCGAAACCGCTCGCCCCGACGAGAAATTGGCAGCTTGACCGCGTCATGGGCACCGGCTCGTATCGTCGACTATCGCGCTTTGCGCTGATTGGCATCGCGTCGACGCTGATCTACGCCGTTTGCGCTTTTCTGCTGTCGCGTGGACAGGCAACGGCAGCCTTGCCGGCGGCGCTCACATCGTTTGCGGCCTACGCCGTCGCCGCGTTGTTCTCCTACACCGGGCATAAATATTTCACGTTCACCTCGGGCGGCAGTCACGCTATGGAATTGCCCCGCTTCCTCCTGCTCACCGCTTCCGGCCTCGCCGTCGCGATCGCCCTGCCGGGGCTTTTGACCCAGATGCTCGGCGTCCCTGCCGCAATCCCGATCCTGCTCACCTGCATTGCCGTGCCGGTCATCAACTATGTCGTCCTCGGGCGGTGGGTGTTTCGTGGTCTCTAGCGCGCGATCCCTCAGTGAACTGCTGCCCGGCGCCAACCGCTTCTCGCCCTTTGCGGGCGTAGCGGGTGCTCCGTTGCTGCTGGCCTGCCTGATCGTCACATACGCCGTCTGGCTATCCACCGTTGCAATCCCGACCAATGTCGACGTGTCATGGCTTCTGGTCGTCTGCGACCGCCTGCTTGGCGGAGAGCGGCTCAACACCGACATCGTGGAGACCAACCCACCTTTCTCGATCTGGCTCTACATGCCGTTCATGCTCCTGGAAAAGCTCACTGGCATGCGTGCGGAATTCTGGCTGACGCTTGGCATCGTTTGCCTGAGCCTGGCCAGTCTTTCCGTTTCCGTCCGCATTCTCGCGCGCGATGAACCGGTCTACCGGCAGCCCCATGCGCTGTGGGCGGCAGCGGCGGCCCTGTTTTTGATCCTGTGTTTCATGCCGGATCAATTCGGCCAACGCGAGCACTTCGCATTGATTGCCATTCTGCCTTGGGTGGCGTTGCAATGCACACGTCAGCGGAACCTGGATTTCAGCGCGGGCTCGCGCCTGGAGCACATGGTCGCGGGCTTCGGCGCGGCGGTCGTGGTCATGGTCAAGCCGCCCTATTTTGTGCTGGCCTTCATGTTGCCGTCGCTCTGTCTTGCGCTTGAAAGGCGGTCGCTGAAACCGCTCTTCGTCGCAGAGAACCTGGTGGGCGCTGCGATCGTGGCCGCCTATATCGCGTCCATCGCGCTCTTCGACCGCGCTTACGTCAGCGAC
Organism: Mesorhizobium sp. M0207; assembly: GCF_040321995.1. Taxonomy (NCBI): domain Bacteria; kingdom Pseudomonadati; phylum Pseudomonadota; class Alphaproteobacteria; order Hyphomicrobiales; family Phyllobacteriaceae; genus Mesorhizobium; species Mesorhizobium sp. M0207. The sequence goes on along the minus strand of NZ_JAMYSQ010000001.1, from coordinate 574,291 downwards.
GTGCTGCCCTTGGTCAGGGAGGTCTATCTTCCGTTGAGGGCCTCTGCCGCCGATATGCTGGCAAACTGGCCGAAAGTGGTGCTGCTTCTGGCCGCCGCCACCGTGCTTGCGGCCGGCGGCCTGAGAAAGACGAACTGGGACGTCAGGATTCCGCTCCTGACCGCCCTGGGGTTCATTCCGGCCTTCATCGTCATGGGCAAGGGTTGGCCCAATCACGCGCTGCCGATGGTCGTTGTTGCAACACTTGCATTTGGCATGCAGCTTGTGCGGTTCGGCACATTCGGCAGTGCAGGCTTCGTTCGCAAGGCCGCCCTGATCTTCGGCTGCGTGCTGGTGCTGCAAATAGCGGTCAGGGCACAGTACGCGGCGCTGACGACGGATAACGGCCCGATCGCCCGGTCTGTCGCCGCGATCCGCGCAACGGTCGAAACCCCGACCATCATGTCGATTGCCGACCAGATGCAGGTTGCCCATCCCCTCGCCAGGCTGGTCGGCGGCAGGTTCATATCACGCCATCCGAGCGCCTGGGCGGTCTCCAACGCGGACACGCTCGCCCGCGTCACCGGCGATCTCGAACGGAGACCGGAACTTGAAAGCATCCGCGATCGGGTGATCGGCGAAAACGCCGCCGAGATATCAGCGAAGAAGCCCGATATCGTGCTGTCAGGCTCGCCGGCGTGGACTGCCCTGATGCTGCAGGACAAGCGGATCCAGGTCGCCTTGGCCGACTATCGTCTGCTGCACGCCGAGCCGGAAATCACTGTCTATCTGCGTTACACGGCGCCTGCGCCGCCCCAAACCGATTGAGCTGGAGCCCCCGGAAACCCATGACACGGCTGGATCCAATCGCTCCGCTGGACGACATATGGCTCGATCTCGAGAGCCTCGGTGCAACAGCATGAGCGTCTCGAACGACATTGGCGGCTTGAGCCGCTGGCGCGACCGGGATATTGCGGCGCCGCTGCTTCCTAGCCGCAATGTCCTGGCCATAGCCGCAGTCACCGTCTTCTCGGTCTTCTGGCAGCGACGTTGGGGGACTGTTCCCGACACTAGCTGGCTGATCACGGTCTGCGAGCGTATGCTGTCCGGTGAGCGGCTTTACTCGCAAATCTACGAGACCAATCCCCCATTCAGCGTCTGGCTCTATCTGCCGCCAGTGGCTGCGGCCAGATTGCTGGGCACCGCCCCGGAAATCCTGGTTGAGGCCTGGACATACCTTGCCGTGCTTATCGGACTTTCGCTCTCGGGCGTGATCGTCAAGCGTGCGGGTTTCACCGAAACTGCATCATTGTTTGCACTGGGGCCAGCGTTTTGCGCAATGTTCGTGGTCTTCCCCGGAAATGCCTTCAGCGAGCGGGAGCATATCGGCATGGCACTTTTCATGCCGCTGCTTGCGCTTCATGCCTGGCGCGCGCGCAGAGATGCAGCTGCCCAACCAGACCCCGGGCTCGCCGTACTCGCCGGCCTGTCGGGCAGCATTCTGCTGCTGGTCAAGCCCTACTATGCGATCATGGTGTTGGCGCCGGCGCTGGTCGTTGCAGTGCGCCGGCGCAGTCTGAAATCGATCTTCGCCCTGGAACACTGGGTCATTGGCGGCATCTGCGTTGTCTATCTCAGCACGGTCACGCTGATCCATCCGGAATTCGTGCGCGACATCTATCCCCTCTTGGCGGACGTTTATGCAAAGATCGGCATCTTTTGGCCGATTGTGATCGGCTACGGTTTCTCGTGGTGTTTCCTTGTCTTCCTGATCTGGTGGCTGTGGCCGGCCAGGCGGTTTCCAGAGCTGGCGGCGGTAGCGTTGGCGGCATCGATCGCCGGCATGTTTCCCCTGTTCTACCAAGCCAAAGGCTGGTCTTATCATGCCTATCCCGCGATCTTTTGCGCTGTGGCAGCCATTTTCTGCCTGTTGGCACTGCCCAGGATCGTGCAGCGGCCGTCGAAGCTGTTGACGTTCGTGACGGCTCCTTCGCGAGCTTGGGCATTGGCGGCGGTGGCAATCGCTTTCTTGCCGTACTGGAGCACCCAGAAACCAGGGCCGGCGCTGGTTGCTGCAATTCGCGCCGCCACCGATCGGCCGACCGTAGCGTTGGTTAGTTCGGATATTTCCTCGGGACATCCGTTGAACCGTATGATCGATGGGCAGTTCGTTTCGACCCACGTCAGCGATTGGCTTGGAGCGTTCGCACTTTCCCTGTCCCGGCAGGCAGCTCTCTCGGGTGACACCGCCGAAGCCATGCGTTACCGAGCCATCATGGCGCGCTACGTCGAAAGCAAACGCGAAGAGTTCGTGCGTCTGCGCCCGGATATCGTCGTCTTCAAGAAAAACAACACGATGTGGACAAGCCAACTGATGGGGCATTTTGGCTTTGACGCCATCCTGGCGCACTACCGCATTCTTATCGAGGACGAGACCGAGCGCATCTATCTGCGCGACGATTATGTCCGCCCGGGCCGCCGGCCACCCGAACAGCCTATTTCGGCATCGTCACCCGTCGCAGCGTCAGATTGATGCGGCCGCCACTCCTGAGCAATGCCGAGGTCGACGGGTAGATACGGTCGACGCCGTGAAAGCAGAGCCGCCCTTCGCCGCCAAGCACGACGACGTCGCCGCTCCTCAGCCTGAACGATTTGGTAGCGCCGTCGCGCGTCGTCTGGCCGACCCGGAACAGGCAATCGTCGCCGAGCGACACCGAGACGACAGGCGCGGAGAAATCGCTCTCGTCGCGATCCTGGTGAAGACCCATCTTGGCATCCTGCGAATAGAAATTGACCAGGCAGGCTTCCGGCAGGTGCGCATAGGCAGATACATCCCGCCACAGTTCGAGCAGCATCTCCGGGATCGGCGGCCAAGGCCTTCCGGTCACCGGGTGGGTCGGCTGGTAGCGATAGCCGTGCTCTTTGTCGGTGACCCAGCCCAGCGGACCGCAATTGGTCATGCGCACGCTCATCTCCTTGCCGGTACGCGGCATCGCCGGCACGAACAGCGGCGCCTTCTGCACGACCTGCCTGATATCTTCCACCAGCACTTCCTGCATGGCGCGCGACAGGTAGCCGGGCATATGGCGGACGCCTTTGGGCAGTACGAGCATCGCGTCGGTTAATCCGTTGGTCTGGAGAAATCAGAATGCCACCGTCAAATGAAAACGGCGACCCGAAAGCCGCCTCCGACGGTGGCTGCGCGCTTTAACCGGCGATCTGAGATCCGAAGCCGCTTCGGCTGTCACTCATCCCCGACCCGGCCGCGCAGTTTCTTGATCGAGCCGCGCCCGGCCTTGCTCTTGAGCCGTCTTTCGACCGCGCCTTTGGACGGCCTGGTCTTCTTGCGCGGCGGTGGTGGTGGTTCGGCGGCCTTGGCGACCAGTGCCGTCAGCCGCGCCCGGGCGTCCGCCCGGTTCTGCTCCTGGGTGCGGAAGCGTCCGGCTTCGATGACGATGACGCCGTCCTTGGTGGCGCGCTGGCCGGCAAGCTTGATGGTCCGTTCGCGCACCCGCTCCGACAGGCCAGCCGCATTGGCGGCATCGAAGCGCAATTGCACTGCCGTCGCCACCTTGTTGACGTTCTGGCCGCCCGGGCCGGACGAACGGATGAAGTCCTCGTGCAGGTCGCCCGGATTAATCACCGCATCGTCGGTAATGATGATCTTGTCGTCGGCGTTCATGCCGCACTCATGGCGCGGCAGGCGAAAAAAGAAAAGGCCCGATTGAAGCCGGGCCTTGAAGCATCACCAGGGGCGACGGCTATTCAGCCGCTACCTGCATGCGTGGTGCGGCGCCGAGCACCGTGGCGTCGACATGGGCTTCGAATTTCTCGAAATTTTCGACGAACATGCCGACCAGCCTTGCCGCCTGCCGGTCGTAGGCGGGCTTGTCGATCCAGGTCGATCTAGGGTCGAGAATGGCGCGGTCGACGCCGGCAACCGTCACCGGTACGTCGAAACCGAAATTGGCGTCGGTGCGGAAGTCGGCCGCTTTTAGCGAGCCGTCGAGCGCCGCCGCAAGCAGCGCCCGTGTTGCTTTGATCGGCATTCGTTTGCCGGTGCCGTAGGCGCCGCCGGTCCAGCCGGTGTTGACCAGCCAGCAATCGACGCCGTGGCGGGCGATGAGCTCGCGCAACAGATTGCCGTATTCCGACGGATGCCGCGGCATGAACGGTGCGCCGAAGCATGTCGAAAATGTCGCTTCGGGTTCCGTAACGCCCTTCTCGGTCCCCGCCACCTTGGCGGTATAGCCGGAGAGGAAATGGTACATGGCCTGCGCCGGGGTCAGCCGCGCGATCGGCGGCATCACACCGAATGCGTCGGCGGTCAGCATGATGATGTTCTTCGGGTGGCTGGCGCGCCCCGTCTTGCTGGCGTTGGGGATGAAGTGGAGCGGGTAGGCGCAGCGTGTGTTTTCGGTCAGCCCGCCGTCGTCGAAATCCGGCACGCGGCCTGCGTCGAGCGCCACATTCTCCAGCACCGTACCGAAGCGCTGGGTGGTGGCGAAGATCTCCGGCTCGGCTTCGGCCGAAAGCTTGATCGTCTTGGCATAGCAGCCGCCCTCGAAATTGAAGATGCCGTGCGGTCCCCAGCCATGCTCGTCGTCGCCGACCAGCGTGCGCGACGGGTCGGCCGACAACGTCGTCTTGCCGGTCCCGGAAAGGCCGAAGAAAACGGCCGCGTCGCCGACGGGCCCTTCATTGGCCGAGCAGTGCATCGGCATCACACCCTTTGCCGGGAGCAGATAGTTGAGCACGGTGAACACCGACTTCTTCATCTCGCCGGCATACGAGGTACCGCCGATCAACACGATCATGTGCGAAAGATCGACGGCAATCACCGTTTCGCCGCGCGTGCCGTGGCGGGCGGGATCGGCGCGGAACGACGGCAGGTCGATGATCGTCAAATCGGGCATGAAATGCTCGAGTTCGGCGGCGGCCGGTCGGATGAGCAGATTGCGGATGAACAAGGAGTGCCAGGCAAGCTCCGTGATCACCCTGGTCGGCAGCTTCAGTTCCTCGTCGGCGCCGCCGACCAGGTCCTGCACATAAAGGTCCTTTCCAGCCGCGTGGGCGCGAAAATCGGCAAGCAGCGTATCGAACTGGATCGGCGAAATCGCTTTGTTGTTGTCCCACCATATATGCGGCGCGGTGCTTTCGTCGCGCACCACGAATTTGTCCCTGGGCGAGCGGCCGGTGTGCTGCCCGGTCTCGGCGGCAAGCGCGCCATGCGCGGTGAGTCGGGCCTCGCCACGGCGGATTGCCTCCTCGTAGAGCGCGGCCGCGCCGAAATTATAGCGTACCACGCCCGTGGTTCTCAGGCCGATGCGATCGATTGCACATGCAGGATTGCGTTTGCCGGCTTCCGACATGGGTGTCCCTTCTTCGATTTACCGCGTCTTTACCGGCGAATTCCGGAACCCCCATTGCAGGAGCTAAAAACGTCAAAACCAGAAAAGGCGAATGATATCAAATCATTAATCGATTTAAATATTTTGAAAGTTGTTTAAATCGTTTATATGTGCAAAAACACTGATGGTTGCCCAAAGGATTGGCGATGTTCATTCGTCCAATCCATATCGAGGTACAATTGTAGCCGTCGACATGCCGCGCGTGACAGCGGATACAGCCTGTGCCACATTTTGTACCTAATTTGTCCTGCAAAAGCCCCTTCTCGACGAAAGAAGGGACAGCTCATGAGGGAGCCGCTTGAAATGGCAACAATCGCGCTTGTCGACGACGATCGCAACATTCTGACTTCGGTTTCGATCGCCCTCGAATCCGAGGGTTATCGGGTCGAAACCTACACGGATGGGGCATCGGCGCTGGAGGGACTGGCGGCGCGCCCGCCGAACCTCGCCATCCTTGACATCAAGATGCCGCGCATGGACGGCATGGAGTTGCTGCGCCGGATGCGTCAGAAATCCGACCTGCCAGTAATCTTCCTGACCTCCAAGGACGATGAGATCGATGAACTGTTCGGCCTCAAGATGGGCGCCGACGACTTCATCCGCAAACCCTTCTCGCAGCGTCTTCTGGTGGAGCGCGTCCGCGCCGTGCTGCGCCGCGCCAGCACCCGCGAGGCGGCGGCCAAGGCGCCCAACCAGCAGGCCCGGTCGCTTGAGCGCGGCCAGCTTGTCATGGACCAGGAGCGCCACACCTGCACCTGGAAGGGCGAGCCGGTGACGCTTACCGTCACCGAGTTCCTCATCCTGCATTCGCTGGCACAGCGTCCGGGGGTCGTAAAAAGCCGTGATGCGCTGATGGATTCGGCTTATGATGAGCAGGTCTATGTCGATGACCGCACCATCGACAGTCACATCAAGCGGCTACGCAAAAAGTTCAAGGCCGTTGATGATGACTTCGAAATGATCGAAACCCTTTACGGAGTCGGATATCGGTTCCGCGAAGCTTGAGTCGAGCGGGAGCTGCTATTCGATGGCAGTGCAAGTAGAGCGAGTGAGACGGTCGGGCGCCGCCAGGCGCCCGCCGCGGATTCTGCCCGCCTTCGTGTCGAAAATTACGGTGCCGATGCGCCGGTTTCTCGGCCATCACATCTTTTCCAGCCTGACGCGGCGTATCCTCTTTCTCAACCTTGCCGGCCTGGCCGTCCTGGTCACCGGCATTCTCTATCTCAATACCTTTCGCGACGGGCTGATCGACGCCCGTGTCGAGAGCCTGATGACTCAAGGCGAGATCATCGCCGGCGCGATCGCCGCCTCGGCGACGGTCGAGACCGATTCGATCAGCATCGATCCGGAGAAGCTGCTCGAGTTACAGGCCGGCGAAAGCCTCGGCCCGGGCTCCGATCAGCTCGACAATCTCGATTTCCCGATCAATCCGGAGCGCGTGGCGCCGGTGCTCAGGCGGTTGATCTCGCCGACGCGCACACGCGCCCGCATTTACGACCGCGACGCCAACCTGCTGCTCGATTCCCGCCATCTCTATTCGCGCGGCCAGATCCTTCGCTACGATTTGCCGCCGGTCGAAGAGGAACAGCCAGACCTTCTGGAGCGCATCCAGAAATTCGTCTTCGATTTCTTCCGCAACAAGCAGCTGCCTGTCTATCGCGAGCAGCCGGGTGGCAACGGCGCCGCGTTTCCGGAAGTGGTCAAGGCGCTTACCGGCAGCCCGTCGACGATCGTGCGGATCTCGGAGCAGGGCGAGCAGATCGTTTCTGTGGCGGTGCCGATCCAGCGCTTCCGTGCCGTTCTCGGCGTGCTGATGCTGTCGACCGAAGGCGGCGACATCGACAAGATCGTCGCGGCCGAGCGCAAGGCGATCCTGCGCGTGTTCGGCATTGCCGCCCTGGTTACCGCCATCCTGTCGATGCTGCTGGCCTCCACCATCGCCAACCCGCTGCGCCGGCTTTCCGCGGCGGCGGTCAGGGTTCGCCGCGGCGTCAAGAACCGCGAGGAAATCCCCGACTTCTCCGACCGCCAGGACGAGATCGGCAATCTGTCGATCGCCGTGCGCGACATGACCAACGCGCTCTACGCCCGCATCGAGGCGATCGAAAGTTTTGCCGCGGATGTCTCGCACGAGTTGAAGAACCCGCTTACCTCGCTGCGCAGCGCGGTGGAGACATTGCCGCTGGCCAGGAACGACAATTCGCGCAGCCGGCTGATGGATATCATCCAGCACGATGTGAGGCGGCTTGACCGTCTCATCACCGATATTTCCGATGCCTCCCGTCTCGATGCCGAGCTGGCGCGGGAAGATGCAGGAACCGTCGACCTCAAGAAGTTCATCACCGATCTGGTCGCCGTCTCGCGCGAGGCCACGCGCAACAAGAAGGCGGTCGAGATCGAATTCAAGGTCGCCAAACTGCCGCAGGGCGTGAAAGGCTACTTCGTCGTCGGTCATGATCTGAGGATCGGCCAGGTGATCACCAACCTGATCGAGAATGCCCGCTCGTTCGTTCCCGAGGAACGTGGCCACATCACCATATCGCTGGCGCGCGCCGGCAAGTTCAACATCGTCACCATCGACGACAATGGACCCGGTATCCGGGCCGATAACATCGACCGCATTTTCGAGCGGTTCTATACCGATCGGCCGGCCGGCGAGGCGTTCGGTCAGAACTCGGGCCTTGGCCTGTCGATATCCAGGCAGATCGTTGAAGCCCATGGCGGCACGCTGAGCGCCGAGAACATCCCGGGCACCAAGCCTGGCGAGATCAAGGGCGCGCGCTTCGTGGTGACGCTGCCGGCGGAAGGCTGACGGATGAATTCCAATCACGCCTGGTCCTATTGTGCAGCCTGAAAATATTCACGGCACCGCGATCCTGGTAGGTGATCGCGGCATTCTCATCACCGGACCGTCCGGTTTGGGCAAGACGACGCTGGCGCTCGCCCTGATCGATCATTGCAGCCAGCGTGGGCTGTTTTCCCGGCTGATCGGCGATGACCAGCTCTATGCTGCAGATTGCGACGGGCGGCTGGTCTGCCGCGCACCAGCCAGCATAGCCGGCCTCGTCGAGGTGCCGGGATTCGGCCCCAAACCGATACGGTTCGAGCCAAGCTGCGTGATCGACCTCATTATCCGGCTGGTGCCAGCCGGCAAAATGGCCCGCTTCCAGGAAGACTGCAGCGAACTCGTTGTCGGCGTACCAGTGCCGCGCATCGATCTTGCCGGGCGCAATGTAGCGGCGGCCTTGCCGGCAGTGATGTCGCGCCTGTCGATTGCGCCTTTCCTGTGATCCGATTTCGATTTTTTGCTGCAATGCGTCAAATTGGCTTGGGCCGGCGCAATTTTGGGCTTGTCAACGGGCCTTGCGTCGACAAGATAGCGCTCCCGCCACCTGGAACGGTCGGCGAGCATAAAATGCGCCTGTGAAGCGGCGATGACGGGAGCCACCAAAGAATGATCGGACTCGTGCTTGTAACGCACGGTCAACTGGCCGCCGAGTTCCGCAATGCCGTGGAACATGTCGTTGGGCCACAAGACAATTTCGAGACCGTGGCGATCGGTGCCGACGACGATATGGAACAGCGCCGCCGCGACATTATCGAGGCAGTCGGCCGCGTCGATACGGGATCAGGCGTCATCGTTTTGACCGACATGTTCGGCGGCACGCCCTCTAACCTCGCCATTTCCGTGATGGAATCCGGGCGTATCGAGGTCATTGCCGGCATGAACCTGCCGATGCTGATCAAGCTGTCCAGCGTTCGCAAGGGCGACAACATGACGGCCGCGCTGGATGAGGCGCAGGCTGCCGGCCGCAAATACATCAATGTCGCCAGTCAACTCCTGAGCAGCAAATGAGCGCGCTGTTGCCGGAAAAGGACAAGATCGTTCGCGACTTTCCAATCGTCAACCAGCGCGGCCTGCACGCACGCGCCTCGGCCAAGTTCGTTCAAATCGCCAGCGGCTTCAACGCCACGGTCCAGGTCGAGAAGGACGGCGTCAAGGTCGGCGGTACCTCGATCATGGGCCTGATGATGCTGGCGGCGAGCCCCGGTTATTCGATCCGCGTCACCGCCACCGGCCCGGAGGCCGAAGAGGTTATCGATGCGCTGGAGCAACTGGTTGCTTCCCGTTTTGGCGAGGAATGCTGACGGCTTCGCCGACGGCACCTGCTACGGCATGTTCGGGCGCAACCTTGCGGCGGTGAAGGAAATCGCATTTTTGCGCGACCGTCGCGTATTTTGTTCTTGCTTTGTGCCGGCAGCTATGCTACTAATTTCGCTATGGTGCCAATTGGCCCCGAAGACCCGCCCGCCGAGGCGGGTTTTTGTTTCCGGCTTTGAAAGTGTTGCCGATTTGAGGTCTGAAGGACGGCCACCTTGGACAGCACCCCTTCTGCGCGCTCTCATGGCCGCCGCCGCTGAAGACATGCACGGATAAAGATTTCTTTATATCCCATTGTCGTCCCACTCCCGATCTGCTAGTCAGGCCGGCAACTCGCGCCCTCCGAAATGCCTTCGGGGCGGGCGCGTCCCGCAATCAATTCGCATCGGAGCACTGCCATGACGGGTAGCAAGGACTATGTGGTCGCTGACATCGCGCTTGCCGGCTGGGGCCGCAAGGAGATCGAGATCGCCGAAACCGAAATGCCCGGCCTGATGGCCTGCCGCGAGGAATTCGGCGACAAGAAGCCGCTCAAGGGCGCGCGCATCACCGGTTCGCTGCACATGACCATCCAGACGGCGGTGCTGATCGAAACGCTGAAAGCGCTCGGCGCCGACATCCGCTGGGCTTCCTGCAATATCTTCTCGACCCAGGACCACGCTGCCGCGGCCATTGCCGAGGCCGGAATTCCGGTGTTTGCCGTCAAGGGCGAGACGCTGGAGGATTATTGGGTCTACACCGACAAGATCTTCCAGTGGGCCGATGGCGGCACCTCCAACATGATCCTCGATGACGGTGGCGATGCCACCATGTACATCCTGATCGGCGCCCGCGCCGAGGCCGGCGAGGATGTGCTGTCCAATCCGGGCAGCGAAGAGGAAGAGATCCTGTTTGCCCAGATCAAGAAGCGCATGCAGGCATCGCCCGGCTTCTTCACCAAGCAGAAGGAAGCGATCCGCGGCGTCACCGAAGAGACGACGACCGGCGTCAACCGGCTCTATCAGTTGCAGAAAAAAGGCCTGCTGCCGTTCCCGGCGATCAACGTCAATGATTCCGTCACCAAGTCGAAATTCGACAACAAATATGGCTGCAAGGAATCGCTTGTCGACGGCATTCGCCGCGGCACCGACACGATGATGGCTGGCAAGGTCGCGGTTGTCTGCGGCTATGGCGACGTCGGCAAGGGCTCGTCGGCTTCGCTCAAGGGCGCCGGCGCCCGCGTCAAGGTCACCGAGGTCGATCCGATCTGCGCGCTGCAGGCGGCGATGGACGGTTTCGAGGTGGTCACGCTCGAAGACGCGGCGCCGACGGCCGACATCGTCATCACCACCACCGGCAACAAGGACGTCGTTACCCTCGACCACATGCGCCTGATGAAGGACATGGTGATCGTCGGCAACATCGGTCACTTCGACAACGAGATCCAGGTGGCCTCGCTGCGCAACCTGAAATGGACCAACATCAAGCCTCAGGTGGATATGATCACCTTCCCGGACGGCAAGCGGATGATCCTTTTGTCGGAAGGCCGCCTGCTCAACCTCGGCAACGCTACCGGCCACCCGAGCTTCGTCATGTCGGCGTCCTTCACCAATCAGGTGTTGGCCCAGATCGAGCTGTACACCAAGCCCGGCCAGTACGAGAACCAGGTCTATGTCCTGCCGAAGCATCTCGACGAAAAGGTCGCGCGCCTGCATCTCGACAAGCTCGGTGCCCGCCTGACCGAACTGTCCGGCGAACAGGCCGCCTATATCGGCGTCACTCCGCAGGGACCGTTCAAGCCGGAACACTACCGCTATTAACCACGGCGAAACTTGCCACTAGATATTGAAGCCGGGCGATTGACTTTTCGCCCGGCTTTATTTTTGCGCTGATTGATTCTTCACGCCGATTCGCGCAAGCGCTATGGTGCTGATTCGCGGTCCGGGGACGAGGCCCGGGCGCACGCATCAGGGCGGTCTTGCATTCAGGCGGCGAAGAGGACCAAGACATGCCGGGGGATAACCCGCCTTGCGCGGGACAGGCCGTTTCCGGCGGCCATAACGATTCGATCACGGGCTCCGCTGCCAGAGGCGGCAGCCTTCTATGGCGCGCCGGCAGCCGTGTCGGGGTGCTGCTTGCTTCTTCCGCGCTGGTTGGTCCGCTGCTTGGCTTTACTGCACATGCCCAAACCCGCGTGGCGACCGGGCTGTCGGTCAGCACGGTCGAGGTCATGCAACTCGCCATGTTCGTCGGCGTCATGGGGGCGGCATTGCTGTCGGCCATCTTTCTGATCCGCGAACGGGCGCGCACCGCGGCGGAAAATGCCGAGCTCAGGACCCGTATCGCCGACGTCAATGCCGCGCTGCAGCGCTCGGAGGCGCTGCTCCATTCCCGCGATCAGCGCGTGGTGGTATGGGCGGCCGAGAACAAGAAGCCCGAGCTTGTCGGGACATTGCCGATCGAGAGCGGCGCGCCGGAGGACCGGGCGGCCTTCCTGGCTTTCGGCCGCTGGCTGATGCCGCGTTCGGCGGCTGCACTCGAACATGCCGTCGCGGCACTGCGGGACCAGGCAAAGCCGTTCGATCTGGTCATCGAATCGCAGGCCGGCCAGCCGCTCGAGGTTCACGGCCGCAAGAGTGCGGCGCATGTGCTGGTTCGCTTCGTCTCGCTTTCGGAGACACAGCGAAGCCAGGCCAGGCTGAAGATCGAGAACCAGCGCTTAGCCGCCGACCATGAGACGCTGATCGGTCTTCTGGATGCGCTCAAGATGCCGTCATGGCTGCGTACTGTCGACGGGCGGCTGAAATGGGTCAACCGCGCCTATGCCGAAGCGGTCGAGGCCGAGAATGCCGAAGCGGCGGTCCGCGATGGCAAGGAATTCCTCGGCGGCCAGGCGCGCGACACGATCGCTGCGCAGCACAGGTCGCGCGCGGTCTTTGAACAGACGCTCTCCACGGTCATCGAAGGCGACCGCCGTATGTTTGCCGTGACCGATTTTGCCGGGGCGGATGGTTCGGCTGGTCTTGCCTGCGACATCAGCGCTATCGAGGCCATTCGCGCCGAATATGAGCGGACCATGCAGAGCCACGCCGACACGCTCGATCAGCTCAACACCGCCGTGGCGATTTTCGACACCGACGAGAAATTGCGGTTTTTCAATCAGGCGTTCCAGAAACTATGGGGCCTCGACAGCGGCTTCCTGCACAGCGCGCCGGACAACGCCTTGCTGCTCGACCGCCTGCGCAGCGAAGGCAAGATCGCCGAGCAGCCCGAATGGCGGCGCTGGAAAGAGAGCCTGCTCGGCGCTTACCGCGCGGTTGAATCGCAGGAGCATTGGTGGCATCTGCCGGACGGCAAGACCATTCGCGTCGTCGCCAATCCGCAGCCCAAGGGCGGCGTCACCTGGGTGTTCGAGAACCTGACCGAGAAGATGGACCTTGAAAGCCGCTACCAGACCGCCGTCCGGGTCCAGGGCGAGACGCTCGACAACCTCGCCGAAGGCGTCGCTGTGTTCGGCCCCGACGGCAGGCTGAGACTGTCGAACCCGGCGTTCGCGGCATTGTGGGGGCTGGATGCCGATGCCTCAAAACCCAACGTCCATGTCTCGACGATCCGCGACCTTTGCGACCGCCGTGCCGTCGACAGTCCGTGGGGCGGGTTCGTTGCCGCCATCACCGGCTTCGACGACGAGCGCCGCGACCGCCACGGCCAAACCGAATTGAACAACGGCACCGTTTTGCGCTACGCCGTCATCCCTTTGCCCAACGGCCAGGTGATGATGACCTTCGTCGACGTTACCGACAGCGTCAATGTCGAGCGGGCGCTGAAGGACAAGAATGAGGCGCTGCAAAAGTCCGACCAGATCAAGAACGAATTCGTGCAGCACGTCTCCTATGAGCTGCGCTCGCCACTCACCAACATCATCGGCTTTACCGAGCTTCTTTCACTGCCGTCGACTGGTCCGCTGAACCAGAAGCAACGCGAATATATCGGGCATGTCGGCTCGTCCTCCTCGGTCCTGCTCACCATCGTCAACGACATCCTCGACCTGGCGACGGTGGATGCCGGCATCATGGAACTCGACATTTCCGAAGTTCACATCGATCGAACCATTACGGCTGCCGCCGAACTGGTCGCCGACCGGCTGGAGGAACATGCGATCAAGCTCAGGATCGACGCGGCGGCCGCGCCGAAAACCTTCCACGGCGACGAGATCCGCGTCCGCCAGATCCTCTTCAATCTGCTCAGCAATGCCGCCAATTACGCGCCGGAGGCGAGCACCATAACGCTCGCCTGCCGCCAACTTGCCGACGGCGTGGAATTTTCCGTTCACGATGACGGCCCCGGCATGCCGCCGGACCTGCTTGACTCAGTGTTCCGGCGCTTCGAGCCGCGCACCAATGGCGGCCGCCGCCGTGGCGCCGGGCTCGGCCTGTCGATCGTCAAGAGCTTTGTCGAACTGCATGGCGGCAGCGTCCGCATCGAGACCGGCAGGGATAAGGGCACCACGGTTGTTTGCGCCTTTCCCGACACGCCGTCCGGCATCCGCGCGGCGGCCGAGTAGCGCGTTCGATGGCGGTATTGGTGCTGGAGCGTTTTCTCGCCGACGAGGCTGCGACGGCAAGGTTCGGCGAGGATCTCGCCATGTCGCTGCGCGTTGGCGACGTGCTCGCCCTCAAGGGCGATCTCGGCGCCGGCAAATCGACCTTGGCACGGGCGCTGATCAGGGCACTGGCCGACGATGCCGGGCTCGACGTGCCGAGCCCGACCTTCACGCTGGTCCAGAGCTACGACGCGCGTGTGCCGGTTCATCATTTCGATCTCTACCGCTTGGGCACGGCATCCGAGCTGGACGAGCTGGGCTTCGACGAGGCGCTGACGCAAGGCGCCGCGCTGGTCGAATGGCCGGAGCGGGCAGAGGCATATCTGCCGAAAACCTCGGTGCTGGTCGAACTTCTCCAGCAGGGCGACGGCCGACTGGCGAGACTATCGGGAGAGGGCGCCGCCTTCGAGCGCGCGGCGCGATCGCTGGCAATGCGCGATTTTCTCGGGCAGGCCGGTTGGGGCGAAGCGCAGCGACGATATTTCATCGGTGATGCCTCGGCTCGCTCCTACGAGATCGTCACGCTCGCCGGATTTCCGCCGCGCGTGCTGATGAACTCGCCAAGGCTGGTGCTCGGACCGCCAGTCCGCGACGGCAAACCCTATGCCGAGATCGCTCACACCGCGCAATCCGTTTCGGCGTTCGTCGCCATCGACCGGGCCTTGCGGGCCGGCGGCGTCAGCGTCCCGGAAATCCATGCCCAGGATCTCGAGCAGGGTTTTCTTCTGCTGGAGCATCTCGGTTCCCAAGGCTTCCTCGACAAGCGCGGCCAGCCGGTGGCCGCGCGTTATGCGGCGGCGGCCGAACTGCTTGCCATGATGCACGGCAAAACATGGCCGGCCCGCATGCAGGCCGGCCCCGGCGTCTTCCACGACGTGCCGCCTTTCGACCGCGACGCCATAATGATCGAGGCCGAATTGCTGGTCGATTGGTATGTCCCGGCGATATCAGGCGCTCCGCCTAGAGAGGCGCTGCGCGCCGGTTACCGCAGCGAATGGAGTGCGGTGCTCGATCGGCTGGAGGGGCGCGAGTACACGCTGATGCTGCGCGACTTTCATTCGCCCAACCTGATCTGGCGCGCTGACCGTTTCGGTCACGACCGCCTCGGCGTCGTCGATGTCCAGGATGCGCTGATCGGTCCGTCAGCCTACGACGTCGCCTCGCTCGCCATGGACGCGCGCGTCACCATCTCACCTGAAATCGAAAAGCACACGCTCGCCGCCTACATCGCCGCGCGACGTGCTGCCGGTGCCTTCGATGAGAACGAATTCCGCGAAACCTATGCAATCATGGCCGCACAGCGCAATTCCAAGATCCTCGGCATCTTCGTGCGGCTCGAAAAACGCGACGGCAAGCCTTATTATCTGAAGCATCTGCCGCGCATCCGCGACTATCTTCGCCGGGCACTGGCGCATCCGGCGCTGGCCGGGCTGCAGGATTTCTACATCGCCCACGGCTTCCTGGAGGAACGCTCGATTTGACGGCTAAGGATTTGGGCCTGAAGGCGGCGGATGAGCAGCCGATGCCGACGACCGCCATGGTGCTCGCCGCCGGGCTCGGCAAGCGCATGCGGCCGATCACCGACACCATGCCGAAGCCGCTGGTCAAGGTCGCCGGCAAGACATTGCTCGACTGGGGGCTGGACTGCCTAGCCGGAGCCGGCGTCGCCAAGGCCGTCGTCAACGTCCATTACCTCCCGCAACAGATCGTGGACCATGTAGCCCGCCGCAGTGCGCCGAGAATCGTCATCTCGGATGAGAGTAGGGGCTTGCTTGACTCCGCCGGTGGTATCGTCAAGGCATTGCCCAGGTTAGGGGCGCCCTTCTATGTGCTCAACGCCGACACCTTCTGGATCGACAGCGGCGTTTCCAATCTCAGGCGTCTTGCCCTTGCATGGGAGGGCGCGACAATGGACATTCTGCTGATGCTTGCGGATCTCCAGTCGGCAACCGGACATAGCGGCGGCACCGATTTCCTGGTGGCGCCGGACGGCGCCTTGCGGCGTGCGAACAACGATCCGGCCGGCCTGATCTATGCCGGCGCCGCAATCGTCCATCCGCGCATCTTCAAGGATGCGCCGGCCGGTCCACACTCTCTCAACGCCTATTTCGATGCGGCAATCGCCGCCGGCCGCCTGTTCGGCATGAAAATGCAGGGCCACTGGATTACTGTCGGCACACCTGACGCGATCCCGCGGGCGGAAGCAGCGGTCGCCGCCGCGCTTGCTGGCACGCCCAATGCTGTCGGTGAGGCACCCGGCGCTCTTACCGAGTCGAAATGAGCGGCTCCCGCCGCGTTTTCTCGATCCCGCCCGGAGCGCCGTTCCTGCCGACGCTGGCCGAGGCGCTGCTTGCGGGGCGCTTGGTTCCCGGCTTCGCCTATGACGGCGATCCGCTGGCGCTGGCCGATCTCACCATCTATGTGCCGACGCGCCGTGCGGCGCGGGCGCTTCGCGGCGTCTTCGTCGATGCTCTCTCGCGCTCGGGAAGCCGCTCGGCGATCCTGCCGGTCATCCGCCCGCTTGGTGAGTTCGATGAGGATGAAGCCGCCTTCGAGGCAGGAGGTTCGGCCGCCATCGACCTTGCGCCGCCGATCGCCGCGGTCGAGCGTCTTCTGCTGCTTGCGCCGCTGGTGCGGGCGTGGAAACGCCGCCTGCCGGCACATGTCGCGGCATTGTTCGACGAGGAGATCGTCATACCGGCCTCCGCCGCCGACGCCATCTGGCTGGCGCGCGACCTTGCACGCCTGATGGATGAGATCGACACCGAAGGCACCGATTGGGCAAGGCTCGCCGACCTTGTAACCGGCAATCTTGCAGGCTGGTGGCAGGTGACACTCGACTTCCTGACCATCGTGACGGAGAACTGGCCGAACCTGCTCGAGGAACGCCATCGTTCCAATCCGGCCGCGCATCGTAATGCCCTGATTAGGCTGGAGGCGGCGCGGCTGAAGCGCAATCCGCCGGCCGGACCGGTGATCGCCGCCGGTTCCACCGGCTCCATTCCCGCCACGGCCGAGCTGCTTGCCGTGATCGCCGGTCTGCCCAATGGCGCCGTTGTGCTGCCCGGGCTCGACCGGGCATTGGACGAGCCATCCTTTGCCGCGATCACCACACCGGGCGCGCGGCCAGCCGTGCTTGGCCACCCGCAATACGGCCTGGCAAAGTTGATCGGCAAGATCGGCGTGCCGCGCGCCGATGTCGAGGAGCTTGCTGTTGCGCCGCCACCGCTTGCGCTGCGCGCCGCACTTGTCGGCGAAGCGCTGCGCCCGGCGGAGACCACCGAGCTCTGGGCCGAGACGCGCGCCCGCTTTAGGGCCGGCGATATTGCCGAGGCCTTCGCCGAGGTGACGCTTCTCGAAGCCGCCAGCGAACGCGACGAAGCCGTGGCGATCGCCGTCGCGCTCAAACAGGCTGTCGAACGGCCCGGCCAGCGCGCCGCACTCGTCACCGGCGACCGCGCTCTGGCGCGGCGCGTCTCAGTCGAGCTGCTGCGCTTCGGCGTTGCCGCCGACGATTCCGGCGGCACGCCGCTGATCAACACACCAGCCGCCAGCCTGCTCAGGCTGGCGCTTCAGGCAGCCTTCCGCCCGGGCGACCCCGTCGCCCTGCTGTCGCTGCTCAAGCATCCCCTGCTTGGCCTCGGCCTGGAGCGGGCAAGCGTGCGCCATGCGGCCGAAATCGTCGAACTTGTGGCGCTGCGCGGTGGCACAGGGCGTCCGGACGTGGCGTCGCTGCCGCAGCTCTTCGACACCCGGCTCCTCGAATTCGACGGCAGCGGCAATCGCCGCCCACCCTTCTGGTGGCCGCGGCTTTCGGTCAGGCGCATCGAACAGGCGCGCGACCTGCTGATCCGGCTAACGGCCGCGCTGGCGCCGCTGGTTGCTCTTCGCGGCGACGAGAATGCCGATCTTGCCACCCTTGTGCGCGCCAGCGTCGTTGCGCTCGAAAGTCTCGGCCGCGCCGCTGACGGCAGCCTGAGCGAACTCTATGCGGGCGATGCCGGCGAAAAGCTCGCCGAGCTCTTACGCGGGCTGGTCGCGGCCTCGGTGTCGTTCTCCTTCGCCGCTGACGAATGGCCTGACGTGATGGAGGCGCTGATCGCGCCCGAGACGGTCAAGCCGGCGCAGGGCACCGACAGGAACATCGCCATCTGGGGTGTGCTGGAAGCGCGGCTTCAGGATGTCGACACGCTGGTCGTCGGCGGCCTCAACGAAGGCGTGTGGCCGCGCAAGCCGGAGAGCGACCGCTTCATGTCGCGGCTGATGAAGACCGGCATCGATCTTGAACCGCCCGAGCGGCGCATCGGCCTTTCCGCCCATGATTTCCAGATGGCCATGGGCGCCAAAAAAGTGGTGCTGGCTCGCTCCGGCCGCTCCGGCGATGCACCGTCGGTACCTTCGCGCTGGCTGCAGCGCATCCTTACATTCGTCGGCGAGGACCACGCTGCTGCACTTCGCCGGCGCGGCGACGAACTGCTTGCCTGGGCGCGTGTGCTCGATGCCGGCGAAAAGCAGGACTTTGCGCCGCGGCCGCAGCCGAAACCGCCGCTCGCCGCGCGGCCGCACCACTTCTCGGTCACCGAGATCGAAACGCTGCGTCGCGATCCCTATGCGGTCTATGCCAGAAGGATACTCGGCCTGATGCCGCTCGATCCGGTCATTCGCGATCCGGGCGCTGCCGAGCGTGGCACGCTGTTTCACGCAATTCTGCACCTCTTCTCGGCGAGGGTGGCCGACCCGCGCGCGCCGGAGGCGCTGGACGGGCTCATCGCCGCAGGCCGCTCCTGCTTTGCCGAGGCGGCGCTGCCGGCCGATGTCGAGGCGGTGTGGTGGCCACGCTTCGAAAAGCTTGCCGCCGGCATCATCGAATGGGAGCGCGGCCGGGCCGCAGCCGTGGCACGGCGGCACGCCGAGGAACGCGCCGAAAAGACCGGTGTGGGCCGATCCGGTGTGACCCTGTCCGGCTATGCCGATCGCATCGATCTGCTGGCCGGCGGCATGGCCGACATCCTCGATTACAAGACCGGCTCCTCGCCATCCAAAGCACAGGCGCACACGCTGCTCGCGCCGCAACTGGCACTCGAGGGCGCGCTGCTCAGGCGCGGCGCTTTCAAGGAGCTTGGCGCATGCGAGCCGTCGCAACTGGCCTTCGTGCGGCTGAGGCCGAATGGCGAAGTGTTCGAGGAATCCATCCTCGAATACAACCGCAAGCCGCGAACCGCCGCCGATCTCGCCGAAGAAGCGTGGGCGCGGCTGGAAAAACTGCTGATCCACTACGCCGACCCGGCGACCGGCTATCTGTCGCGGGCGCTGCCGTTCCGCGAGGGCGAGACCGACGGCGACTACGACCATCTCGCCCGCGTGCTCGAATGGTCCGCCGGCGGCGACGCCGATGACGAGGGAGGGGAGGCATGAAAAAGGCCTACCCCATTCCAAGCGACACTGCCGCGAGCCAGGCAAGCGCGTCCGACCCGCGCAATTCCGCCTGGGTGTCGGCCAATGCCGGATCGGGCAAGACCCATGTACTCGCCCAGCGCGTTATCCGGCTGTTGCTGCGCGGCACCGATCCGTCCAAGATCCTGTGCCTGACCTATACGCGTGCCGCCGCCGCCAACATGTCGAACCGGGTGTTTTCGACGCTGTCGCAATGGACGGCCCTGGGCGATGCCGAGCTCTCGACACGGATAGAGGCGCTGGACGGCCGCCAGCCCGACCGCGAAACCATGCGCCGGGCGCGGCGGTTGTTCGCCGAGGCGCTGGAAACACCGGGCGGGCTGAAGATCCAGACCATCCACGCCTTCTGCGAATCGGTGCTGCATCAGTTCCCGCTGGAAGCCAATATCCCTGCGCATTTCGAAATGCTCGATCCGCAAATGGAGGCTTCGCTGTTCGCCGCCGCCCGCCGCGACATGATTTCGGGCGGCGTTGCAGGCGATGCGGCATTGTCCGAGGCCTTCGCAACCGTGCTGGAGCGCGGCGGCGAGCATGGGCTCGACGCACTGCTGGCCGAGATCGTGCGCAAGCGCGATGGTTTGCGTGCGTTCATCGCCGCGGCCGGCGGCGATGGTTTTCAGGCGCTGTTCGACGAGTTCCATTTCCGCGCCGGCCAGACGGCCGAAGGTATAGCCGCCTCGGTCTGGCCGCTGCCCGGCTTCCTGCCGGATTATCTCGTCACCTTTTCACGGGCAGCCGAGGCCGCCGATGCGCGCATCGTGCTGAACAATCTGCTGCCATACGCCCGCCTTGCCTTTGCCGAGGAGGATCCGGTACGTCGCCTGAATTTGCTCTCCAAGGCTTTCCTGAGGGCCGACGGCGAGCCTTACGATCCGGCAAAGACGTTTAAGAGGGCATTGCTGGACCGGTTGCCAGATCTTGCCGAACGATATCTGGCGGCGGTCGACGCCATTCTCGAAATCTCCGACCGGCTGGCCTTGTTCAGGATGCTGGAAGGCACGCGTGCGGCGCTGACCATCGCCGACTGGCTGATCGCCCGCTACGAGCAATTGAAGCGCGCCCGGGGCTTCCTCGACTTCAACGACCTGATCACCCGCACGGTCCATCTACTGGCGCGGCCCGACGCCGGTCCATGGGTGCAGTACAAGCTCGACCAGGGCATCGACCACATCCTCCTCGACGAGGCGCAGGACACCAGTCCCGACCAGTGGGAGGTGGTCAAGCGGCTGGCGGAGGAGTTCTTTGCCGGGCTCGGCGCACGCGACGCCGTCCACCGCACCATCTTTGCTGTCGGCGACGAAAAGCAGTCGATCTATTCCTTCCAGGGCGCCGCCCCGGACTCCTTTGCCGACAGCCGGCTTTTGTTTGCCGGCAAAGTCAGATCCGCCGCCGCCGCCTTCGCCGATCTCAAGCTAACCTGGTCGTTTCGCTCGACCGAAGATGTTCTTGCCGCCGTCGACCGGGTCTTTGCCGACCCGAACGTGCGGCGCGGCATCAGCCACGATCCCGATCCGCTCGACCACAAGGCGATCCGCACCGATGCGCCGGGTCATGTCGAGGTCTGGCCGTCGCTCGGCGCCAACGTCGTCGACGAACCAGACGATTGGACGCAAGCGGTCGACCATGCCCACGCGCCGGCAGTCCGCGTCGCTGAAAACGTCGCCGCAACGATTGCCGGCTGGATCGGCAACGGTGAGGTCATCGAAGGCCGCGGCAAGAAACTCCGGCCCGGCGACGTGCTGGTGCTGGTGCGCAAGCGCGACCGCTTCGTCCATGCGCTGACACGGGCGTTGAAGCGCCGCCACATCCCGGTGGCCGGCGCCGACCGGCTCAGCCTGCCTGGCCATATCGCGGTGAAGGACCTGATCGCACTCGGTCACTTTCTAATCCAGCCCGAGGACGATCTGTCGCTGGCCGCCGTGCTGCGCAGCCCGATCTTCGATGTCTCGGAAGAGCAGCTTTTCGCGCTTGCTGCGGAGAGGCCATCGAGCGTCTCGCTGATCGCCTCGCTGCGCCGGCATGCCGGCGAAAGCGAGGCGTTGGCCGCCGTCGTCAGCCGGCTCGGCACATGGTCGAACGAGGCCGCATTCAAGCCGGTGTTCGAATTCTATGCTGCAGCTCTCGCCCGCGACGGCCTGCGCAAGAAGATGATCGCGCGGCTCGGGCCGGAGGCCGGCGACGTCCTCGACGAATTCCTGAATTTCTGCCTGGCCGAGGAGCGGACCGGCCTGCCGGGACTGGAATCCTTCCTGTCGACGTTGGAAAACGCCGGCCCGGAGATCAAGCGCGAAATGGACCAGACCCGCGACGAGGTTCGCGTCATGACCGTGCATGCCGCCAAAGGCCTGGAGGCGCCGGTGGTATTCCTTGTCGATGGCGGCTCCGCGCCGTTCAGTGACCAGCATCTGCCGAGATTGATGCCGTTCGAAGGCTCGGGCGACTGCTGGGAGGGCAAGGGCTATCTCTGGCGTTCGGCCAGCGATGTCGCAAATGGGTTTTCACGCGCCGCATCGGCCCGCGCCCGCGAGCTCGCCGACGACGAATACCGCCGGCTGCTCTATGTCGGCATGACCCGCGCCGAGGATCGGCTGATCGTCTGCGGCTATCACGGCAAGCGGGCGCCGAATATCGGTACCTGGCATTCGATCGTCAGCCGCGCACTGGTCGGTGCCGCAGAGAGCGAAGAACGCCGGCATCCCGCCACTGGCGAGACCGTGCATCGTTTCCAGGTGACGAAACTGCCGCCCATGCCACCGGCGTCAGTGGATGAGGCACGACAGGCGGGACGCTTTGCACCACTGCCTGAAACCCTGTTCCGGCCGCTGCCGCCCTTCGAAGAATTGCCGCGGCCGCTCTCGCCGTCCGGCGCCTCGGTGCTGATCGACGAGGCGCGGCAAGCGGTGGCCGACACGCGTTCGCCGGTGCTGGATGCCGACGCCGAGCCCGGCCTTGCCGTCGTGCGCGGGCTGGCGCTGCACAAATTGCTGCAGATGCTGCCCGGCATCGCCGAGGGAACACGCCGGGATGCCGCCGAACGCTATCTGGCAAGAGCCGGCGCGGCATGGCCCGACGACGAGCACGACAAGGCCTTGGCTGGCGTTTTCAGAATTCTTGCCGACAGCCGCTTCGCGCCGCTGTTTGCGCCAAACTCGCGCGCCGAAGTCGCCATCATGGGCAGCCTGGAGGTAAGGGGCAAACTGCGCTCGATTTCCGGCAAGATCGACCGGTTGGCAGTAACGCCGGACAAGGTTTCGATCGTCGACTACAAGACCAATCGGCCAGCGCCAGCTACGCTCGCCGAAGTGCCGCAAGCCTATGTTCTGCAGCTCGCAATTTATCGCGCGCTGCTTCAGCCGCTCTATCCGGGACGCGAGGTCTCGGCGGCGCTGCTGTTCACCGAGGCGCCGCGGCTGATCGAGCTGCCGGCAGCGGTCATGGACGACGCGCTTGCTAGACTCACGGGAGCGTGACACAACACTTGCTTGAAGACGGACGCGATCACCACCACATTTGGTGCGACGAATAAATCGAAAGGATCTCAGCATGGCCACCGTCAAGGTCGACAAGAGCAATTTCCAGGCCGACGTGCTCAACGCCAAGGAGCCAGTCGTGGTCGATTTCTGGGCGGAATGGTGCGGCCCGTGCAAGATGATCGCCCCGGCGCTCGAGGACATCGCCATCGAACTCGGCAGCAAGATAAAGATCGCCAAGCTCAACATAGACGAGAATCCTGAGCTGGCCGCGCAGTTCGGCGTGCGCTCGATCCCGACGCTGATGATCTTCAAGGGCGGCGAAGTCGCCGACATGAAGGTCGGTGCTGCGCCGAAAACGGCATTGTCGCACTGGATCAACGGCAGTCTCGCCTGATCCGATCAAAATTTTGCAGAAAAGCCCGGCCTCGCGCTGGGCTTTATTGTGGCGTCACCGATCCGCAGATCTGGCACTCGCCACTTGCCGTCTCATGCTCTTGTCTGGCTTAAAGCAGGAGAAGCGATATGACCGGATCCGCCAAGGCCACCGTCTTCATCGACAATGAGCGCGTCATCGTCACCGAATACCGCTTCGCCCCGGGCGACAACACCGGCTGGCACCGCCATGGCCACGACTATGTGATCGTGCCGTTGACCGACGGCAAGGTGAAGCTCCTGACCAAGGATGGCGAATCCTTTGCCGAGATGAAGAAGGGCGCGCCGTATTTCCGCAACGAGGGCGTCGAACATGACGTCATCAGCGCAAACGATGGCGAATTCGCCTTCATCGAGGTCGAGCTGAAGTAGTCCACCAACCATCGGCTGCACCGCTACAATTGTCGCGGCGAGGCGCGATCACCAATCCGCGATACGATCGCCGCCGACGAATTGTGCGCTTTTCTCAGTGTATTCGAACAGTTCTATCTTCACGCCGTTGGGGTCGCGGATCCAAGCCTGGTAGGTGTCATCGCACGCGCGTTTCTTGGAAGTGACATCAACCCCCTTTGACCTCAGATGGGCGATCGCGGCGTCGATATTGTCTACTTCGAGGCAGAAGTGGTTGATCTGGTTCAAGTCGCCATAGCTGGCGCCGTCTTTCTGGAACACCTCGACATGGCTACGGCTGCCGCAATTGAGGTAGAAGCCGAAAATCTTCCCGTCGCGCAGGAAATTGAACTGGGTGTCCATGCCGAGGACGTCCCGATAGAAGCTTCGCGTCATCTCCAGGTCATTCGCGAAAATGCAAACGTGTGCGAGCTGCTTTACCTTGATCATGATTGGCTCCTCGCGGTGGTCTGACAAGTGTGGCGTCACCGTGGCCCGGCTGAAGCACGCCTCAAACCGGCGGCGTGCCGTTTTCGGCCAACACCGCGCCGGCCAGGTAAAGTGACCCGCCGATCAGGATGCGCGGCGGCGGTCCGTCCCATGTGTCGCGCAGCAGCATCAGCGCATTGGCGACGGAACTGACCGGTTCGGCCGACAAGCCGGCCTCGATGGCGCGGGTCGCCAGCTCGTCGTTCGGCACGCCCGCGTCGCTCAGGCTCACCGGCACGGTGTAGACATGCCGGACCAGCCCTTTGAAGGCGCGGAAATAGCCGCTCTGGTCCTTGGTGTTGATCATACCCGAGATCAGGAACAGCGGACGCGGGTTCTTTTCCTCCTGCTCGGCCAGCGCCTCGGCGACGACCACGCCAGCGCCGGGATTGTGGCCGCCGTCGAGCCAGATGTCGGCGCCCTTCGGCGCCAGTTCGCTCAGCCGTCCTTGCGGCAGCTTTTGCATGCGGCCCGGCCAGGCAACATTCGCCATCGCCTTCTCGGCAGCGCGGTGGCTGATCTCGAAGCCCGCCGCCTTGACCGCCGCGATCGCCGCCGCCGCATTGGCGAATTGATGGCGCCCCGGCAGGCGCGGCGGCGGCAGGTCCATCAATCCGTCTTCGTCCTGATAGACTATGCGCCCGTTTTCCTCATAGGCAAGGAAATCCTGGCCATAGACGAAGGCGGGGCAGTCGAGCCGCTCGGCGGTTTCGATGAGCACCTGCTGGGCCGTCTCGCTTTCCTGCGCGCCGATGACGACCGGGCATCCGCGCTTGATGATACCGGCCTTTTCGGCGGCGATCAGCTCGACGCGGTCGCCGAGATAGGCTTCGTGGTCGAGCGACACCGGCATGATCACCGACACGGCCGGCTCGGCGATGACATTGGTGGCGTCGAAGCGGCCGCCAAGGCCAACCTCGAGGATGACGGCATCGGCCGGATGTTCGGAAAACAGCAGGAAGGTGACGGCGGTGAGGATTTCGAAGACGGTGATCTTCTGGCCTTGATTGGCTTTGGCGACGCGGGCGATGGCTTCGGCGAAGACCTTGTCGTCCACCAGCCTGCCGCCGCCATCTGCGGCCAGCCGGTAGCGCTCGTGCCAGTTCACCAGATGTGGCGAGGTGTGGACGTGGACGCGGTAGCCGGCGGCTTCGAGCAGCGCCCGTGAAAAAGCAGCACAGGAGCCCTTGCCGTTGGTGCCGGCGATGTGGATGACCGCCGGCAGCTGGTCCTGCGGATTGCCGAGCCGCTCGAGCAGCCGCGAAATGCGGTCGAGCGAAAGGTCGAAGCCCTTCGGATGAAGCGCCATCAGGCTTTCGATTTCGCGGTCGGCGGCAAGCGTGGTCATGGCGAATCCTAGGCGCGCCGCGGACGGCGCGCAATCGCAGTGGCGAATGCGTCAGGCGTGCGGCCGGGCTTCGGCCGGAATCACCGACGGCGGCAAGATTTCCGGTTCCTGAGATTTTTGCTCCTCCGGCAGCTTGAGCAGCATTCTCAGCAGCCGTGCAATGGTCTGGCGCATCTCCAGCCGTGACACCACCATGTCGACCATGCCGTGTTCCATCAGATATTCGGCGCGCTGGAAGCCGTCAGGCAGCTTTTCGCGGATGGTCTGCTCGATGACGCGCGGGCCGGCAAAGCCGATCAGGGCGCCGGGCTCGGCAATATGCACGTCGCCCAGCATGGCATACGAGGCGGTGACGCCGCCGGTCGTCGGGTTGGTCAGGACGACGATGTAGGGCAGGCCGGCCTCCTTCAGCCTGTCGACGCCGACCGTGGTCCGTGGCAACTGCATCAGCGACAGGATGCCTTCCTGCATACGGGCGCCGCCGGAGGCCGCAAACAGGATCAGCGGCCGCTTGCGCTGCAAGGCGACCTCGAAACCATGCACGATGGCGTCACCTGCCGCCATGCCGAGCGAGCCGCCCATGAAGGCAAAATCCTGCACCGTCACCACCACCGGCACGCCCTCGACCGTGCCCAGCGCATTGATGATGGCGTCTTCCATGCCGGTCTTGGCCTTGGCATCCCTAAGCCGGTCTACGTAGCGCTTCTCGTCGCGGAACTTGAGCGGATCCTGAACGACCTTGGGGTTTTCCAGCGTCTCGTATTTGCCGTCGTCGAGGAAGAATTTCAGCCGTTCCTTAGCCGATATCTTCATATGGTGGCCGGAGGACGGGATGACGAACTGGTTCTGCTCCAGATCCTTATGGAACACCATTTCGCCGGTCTCGGGATCCTTGATCCACAGGTTTTCCGGCATGTCGGTGCGGCGGCCGAGCATCGAATTGATCTTCGGGCGGACGTAATTGGTGATCCAGTTCATCGCTTCGGCTCCTGTCCTTACGAAGAGTTAGACCATGATCCCGAAAAGTGGAAACCGGTTTTCGCTGGAGATCATGGCCAACCAGAAGATCAAGATTATTCGGCGGCAGCAAGGCGAGCCGCGCGAACCCCTTGCGAAAGCCCGCTGACCAGCGTGGCGACGGCCTCGGCCGGATCGGCGGTCTTTTCGCCCTTCGGCCCCAGCACGTTGGCGACTGCATTGACAATCGCGGTGCCGACAACGACGCCGTCGGCCGACGCGCCGATGGTGCGCGCCTGCTCTGCGGTCTTGACGCCGAAGCCGACACAGACCGGCAGGTCGGTATGGCTCTTGATGCGCTTGACCGCTGCCGCCACCTTGCCGGTGTCGGCCAGCGCCGAACCGGTGATGCCGGTCATCGAGACGTAGTAGACGAAACCCGACGTGTTCTGCAGCACCTTGGGCAGGCGCTTGTCGTCGGTGGTCGGCGTCGCCAGCCGGATGAAATTGATGCCGGCCTTGAGTGCCGGGATGCAAAGCTCCTCGTCCATCTCAGGCGGCAGGTCGACGACGATCAGCCCATCTATGCCGCTGGCCAGCGCGTCGCTCAGGAAGCGCTCGACGCCGTAGATGTAGATCGGATTGTAATAGCCCATCAAGACGATCGGCGTTTCACTGTCGCCGGCGCGGAATTCCGAGGCCATCTTCAGCGTCTTGACCAAAGTCTGGCCGCCCTTCAGCGCCCGCAGGCCGGCCGCCTGGATCGCCGGGCCGTCGGCCATTGGATCGGAAAACGGCATGCCTAACTCGATGATGTCGCTGCCGGCGCCGGGCAGCGCCTTCATGATCGACAGGGACGTGTCGTAGTCCGGATCGCCGCCCATGAAATAGGTGACGAGTGCCGGTCGCCCCTCGGCCTTCAGCTTTGCCATGCGGCGGTCGATACGGGTGGCCATGATCAGATCTCCATGCCCAGCATATTGGCCACCGTATGCACGTCCTTGTCGCCGCGGCCGGACAGGTTGACGATGACGATCTGGTCCTTGTCCATGTCAGGCACGATCTTCACCGCCTGTGCGATGGCATGGGCCGATTCCAGCGCCGGAATGATGCCCTCGACGCGTGTCGTCAGCTGAAACGCCTCCAGCGCCTCGTCGTCGAGGATCGGCACATAGTCGACGCGGCCGGAATCGCGCAGCCATGAGTGCTCGGGACCGACGCCCGGATAGTCGAGCCCGGCCGAGATCGAGTGGCCGTCCATGATCTGGCCGTCGGCGTTCTGCAAGAGGTAGGTGCGGTTGCCATGCAGCACGCCGGGCGCGCCGGCACTCATCGAGGCGCAATGCTCGATGCCGTCGAGGCCGCGGCCGCCGGCTTCGACGCCGATGATGCGCACCTCACTGTCATCCAGGAAGGGATGGAACAGGCCGATAGCGTTGGAACCGCCGCCGACACAAGCGATGATGGTGTCCGGCAGCCGGCCTTCCTGCTCGAGGATCTGGGCGCGCGCCTCGGTGCCGATCACCGACTGGAAGTCGCGCACCAGCTCCGGATAGGGATGCGGGCCGGCGGCGGTGCCGATCAGGTAATAGGTATCCTCGACATTGGTCACCCAGTCGCGCAGGGCCTCGTTCATGGCATCCTTCAGCGTGCCGTGGCCGGCCGTCACCGGCCGCACCTCGGCGCCCAGAAGCTTCATGCGAAAGACGTTGGGGCTTTGCCGGGCGACATCGGTCGCGCCCATATAGACGATACAAGGAAGCCCGAAGCGCGCCGCCACCGTAGCGGAAGCGACGCCATGCTGGCCGGCGCCGGTCTCTGCGATGATCCGCGTCTTGCCCATGCGCTTGGCGAGCAGGATCTGGCCGAGGCAGTTGTTGATCTTGTGCGAGCCGGTGTGGTTCAGGTCCTCGCGCTTGAAATAGACCTTTGCGCCGCCCCCGAGGCCCTTCGCCGAGGACACCTCACGAAGATGCCTGGTCAGGCCTTCGGCGAAATAGAGCTTCGACGGCCGCCCGGCGTAATGCGTCGAGAGATCGGTCAGTTCGGCCTTGAAATCCGGGTCGTTCTTGACCTCGTTCCAGTGCCTCTCCAGCTCGAGGATCAGCGGCATCAGCGTTTCGGCAACGAAACGACCGCCAAAAATGCCGAACATGCCCTGCTCGTCGGGGCCGGTGCGGAAGGAATTCGGTATCGCCGGCTTGTCCATCGCCGATCTCCTGGTCTGTGGTTTGAAGCGTGGTCAGGCGGCGCGGTTGTCGCGTGCTGCCCCGACGGCGCGGAAAAATTGTTCGATCAGCGCCGGTTCCTTGACGCCCGGCGCGCTCTCCACGCCCGAGGAAACATCTATTCCGGGCGGGTTCGCCAGCCGAAAGGCGTCGCCGATATTGCCGGCATTGAGCCCTCCGGAAAGCATGTAATCGACGCCGGCGTCAAGGCCAGCCAGAATGCGCCAGTCGAAGGCAAGACCGTTGCCGCCCGGCAATTCCGAACCCTTAGGCGGCTTGGCATCGAACAGGAAGCGGTCGGCAATGCCGATGAAGGGCTTGACTCGCCCGAGATCGGCGGCCTCGCTGACCGGCAGCGCCTTCATCACCGGCAAGCCGTAGCGGGCCTTCACCTCGGCCACCCGCTCGGGAGGCTCGGCGCCGTGAAGCTGCAGCATATCGGGCTGCATCTTTTCGACGATGTCATCCAGGAACGCATCGCTGGCGTCGACCGTCACGGCAACCGCCTTGGCCTTGCCGCGCGCCGCTTCGCGCAGGCGGCCGGCTTCCGCCGGCTCGACATAGCGCGGGCTTTTGGCAAAGAAAATGAAGCCGACATGGCTGGCGCCGCCGGCCAATGCCGCAGCCAGTGCCTTGTCGGTCTTCAACCCGCATATCTTGATGTCCATCGCCATGGCGCGGGATTGGCATGAAACGGCCAAAGAGTCGAGAAAAAGCATCCTGTTTGCCGCCAGCGCGGAACGCGCTACCTTGCTAATGTAAGAGCGGAACGCGCTACCTTGCTAATATAAGCGCAACGCTACTTGCTCAGGCACAGAGGCGGGAGAACAAAGATCATGCCGGAAAAGACCGTCGCGGAACTCAGGCAAAAGCTGGCGCAGGCCCATGAGGTCATCGCTCATTTGATGGACAAGGCAGCCTTCAACGGCGCCGAGGCGCACCGGGCGCTGGCTTATTTCAGCAACGAGACCTTCGAGAAGGATTTCCTGCCCTGGCCGCGCCATGTCGATGAGGGGTTGCGGCCGGAGGAGTTGAACGCGGCCAATGACGATTGATCGGCAGTGCAGAATCTATTGAGGCCGGCGCGAAGGATCGCTACAGTTTCCATTTCGTGCCCCTACAAGCATCCTACTCGAACGCGATCGCCTGCAGCGCGCCGCCATTGCGCTTGAGCCAGTCCTTGCAGCGCTCGGTATCCGGGCAAAGCTGCTCGCATAGTTTCCAGAATTTCGGGCCGTGGTTCATCTCCTTGAGATGCGCCACCTCATGCGCGACGAGGTAGTTTATCACCGGCCGCGGCGCCATCATGATGCGCCAGGAAAACGACAGATTGCCGTCCGACGTGCACGATCCCCAGCGGCTCGACGTATCCTTGAAGCGGATCGCCTTGGCGCGCTTGCCGACCGCAGCACTGTGCTTGGTCACCAGCGCTTCGATCTCGCGCTTGGCTTCGCGCTTGAGGAAATCGGCGATGCGGCGCGGCAGATGCACGCGTTCGCCATGCACGATCATCAGCGGCCCGCGCTCGTCGCGCGACAGCGTGACGGTGCCGCGTTTCGACGGTTCATGGACGATGCGATGCGGCACGCCGCGCACCGGCACCTTGATGCCGGGCCGCACCTGCGGCCGATTGGGCACTTTGGCCAGCCTTTGCTCCAGCCAGTCCTGATGGCGGTCGAGAAATTTTTCCACCTCGCCGCGGCGCAGCCCCGGCGGCACGGTGATGCGCAGACCACGGCCGCCGGAATCGATGCGCAGCGTCAGGCGCCGCGCCCGGTCGTTCTCGACGATCTTGAGCGGCAGCGTGCGGCCGGCAACGCAATGCTCGCGCTCCACGACGGGCGTGGGCTTGGGTTTCGTCGGGGTGCGGAAGAAGCCGAAGGACATTCCGGGACGATACGTGATTCGAGGGAAACGACTAGAACAAAAAAGAAACGGCGCCGCTGACGCGACGCCGTTGGATTATCTATCTGGGCACGGGACCTTACTCGTCGAGCAGGCCTGGCGTGGAGTTGCCGCCGCGTTTGTTGTTCGTCGTCGAGCCAGTTGACCCACCCGTCGTGGGCGACGTCGACTTGTTGCGGTTGGCCATGAAGCGATCGAACTCTTCCTGGTCCTTGGCGCGGCGCAATTCGCGGGCATATTCATCGAACTCGCTCAGCATCTCGTCGAGCTTGCGGCGTTCCTCGGCAAGCCGCTCGAGTTCCTTTTCGCGCCAGTCGTCGAAAGCGACGTTGCCGGTGCGTGCAGAGCCATGGCCCCAGCGGGCGGCCCTGTCGGAACCGCGGCGGCAACCGGCGAAGATGCCGTCGGTGGCGCGGTTGACGTCGCGCTTGAAGCCCTCGAGCCGATCGCCCCAGATGATGTAGGCGAGCATGGCTAAGCCGAGCGGCCAGAACACCATGAACCCGATCACCATCAACGCGATGGTCGCCGGCGTCCAGGCCGGACGGATCAATGCAGATGTGTTCATTTCTTCCAATCCTTCAGTTGGAGACAGCCAAATCCGGCTGCGTGGAATCGAAATGGGATGAAGAAAACGGCGATTCAAGACAGCAGCCGCCAAAACCGGACAAGCGGCTGAAATGATTATCGCTTTTTGAGCTTTTCGAGGAAAAGCACGACCAATCCGGCGATCAGGCCCCAGAACGCCGCACCGACGCCGAACAGCGTCAGCCCCGATGCGGTGACGGCGAAGGTGACGGTGGCGGCCATTCGCTCGTCCTCGTCTTTCAAGGCGATCGACAGTGCATTGGCGAGCGGCGCCATCAGCGCCAGGCCGGCGACCAGCGCGATCAGGCTCTGCGGCAATACGGCGAAGATCGCCACCAGCGAGGCGCCGAACAGGGCAAAGACGAGATAGGCCAACGCATAGAACGGCCCGGTCTTCCAGCGCTCGGCCGGATCGGCATGCACGTCGGGCCCGGTGCAGATCGCCGCCGAGATTGCTGCCAGATTGGTGGTCGAGGCGCCGAACGGCGCCGTCAGCAGCGAAAACAGGCCGGTGACGCCGATCAGCGGCCCGGGTTCGGGATGATAGCCGGCTGCCCTCAGCACGGCGAGGCCGGACAGGTTCTGCGAGGCCATGGTGACGAGGTAGAGCGGCAAGGCGAGGCCGATGATCGCAGTGGCGGTGAACTGCGGCATCACCAGCGTCAAGCTCGAGAGTTCCGGTGCCGGCAGACCGCCGACCCGGCCGGTGAGGAAGGCGGCGAGACCGCCGCCGATCAGCACCAGCAGCACCGACAGGGCCGGGTTGAACAGGCGGATGACGAAGAACGCCGCAACCAGCGGCAGGATCAGCCAGGGGTCGACGGGAACGGTTTTCACCGCATTGATGGCGAAGGTGACGACGATGCCGGCCAGCATTCCGGACGCGACGGACGCCGGTATTCTGGCGATCAGCTTGGTCAAGGGCCCGAACAGGCCTGTGGTGATCAGCAGGACCGCGGTGACGACGAAGGCACCAACCGCCTCACCCATCGAAAAGCCGGTCGACGCGGCGATCAGCGCCAAGCCTGGCGTCGACCAGGCGGTGATGACCGGCATTTTCGTACGCCAGGACAGCCACAGGCTCTCGATCGCCATCGCCAGGCAAAGCGTCGTCACCCAGCTTGCGGTCTCGACCTGCGTTGCGCCGACCGCCTTGGCGGCGGCAATGACGATGGCCAGCGTACCGCCGAAGCCGACGATCGCCGCCACGAAGGCGGACACCGGAATGGAAATGCGCATGTCTCTATCCCGCCTGCCGCACCATCGCGTCCACTGCCCGCACCAGCATGTCGAGATCTTGAGGCCGCGACAGGCGGTGGTCGCCGTCGGGGATGAGCGACAGCGTGACGTCGTCGGCCGGCAGCAGGCTGACCAGCTTCAACGCATGGTTCGACGGCACGTCGGGATCGGCAAGGCCTTGCAGGATGTGGACCGGACAGTGCGTGTCGATCGGCCCGGTCATCACCCGGTTGTTGCGGCCGTCCTCGATCAGTGCGCGCGTGTAGATGTACGGTTCGGCGGAATAGTCCGACGGCTCCTCGAAAAAGCCCTTTTTCCTGAGGTTGCGCTTCTGCGCCCCGGTCAGCACCGGCTCCACCAGTTCGAATGTGAAATCGGGCGCCGGGGCCAGCAGCACAAGACCTGCGATGCTGTTTTCGCCCGCCTTGCGCAATTCCTGCACCATGCGCAGCGCGATCCAAGCGCCCATCGACGAACCGACCAGGATTTGCCTGCCCTGGGTGAAACGGCGGAAAACCGCCAGGCTCTCGCCCAGCCATTTCGAGATGGTGCCGTCGGCAAAGGCGCCGCCCGATTCGCCGTGGCCGGAATAATCGTGGCGCAGGAAGGCGCGGCCTTCCCCGAGCGCCCATTCCGACAAGGTTTCGGCCTTGGTGCCCAGCATGTCGGATTTGTAGCCGCCAAGCCAGACGATGCCGGGCTCGGCACCTGCCGCATGCCTGACGGCGATGCTCGTCCCGTCGACGTCCAGGAAGATCGGGGTGGTGCTCATGGTGTATTCCCTCACGCCGATCTTTTGGCACAGCAAGGCATTCAACGAAAAGTGCTCCGCCACTTTCTTCGCTTGGTGCAGAGGAGCATTCCATCGAGCAGGTGATTTCCTGAGAATGCTGTGCTATTGACTCCGACCGCGCGCTCACCACATTGCGCGTTCGCAATTCTGAACCGAAGAACCCCTTAACGAAACGGCTCAAGGAGACCACGACCATTCGCAGACCTTTCAAAGCAGCGGCGCCCACCAAGGAAGGCCCGCGCTCCAACCGTGATATCCGGGTTCCCCGGGTCCAGCTAATCGACGCCGAAGGCCAGAACCGCGGCGATGTCTCCATCAACGATGCATTGCTGCTCGCCGAAGAGGCTGGGCTCGATCTGGTCGAGATATCGCCCAATGCAGTGCCGCCCGTCGTAAAGATCCTCGATCTCGGCAAGCTGAAATACGCCAACCAGAAGAAGGCGGCCGAGGCGCGCAAGAACCAGAAGGTCATTGAGATCAAGGAGATCAAGATGCGCCCGAACATCGACAGCCACGACTACGAGACCAAGATGAAGGCCGTCCGGCGCTTTTTCGAGGAAGGCGACAAGGTCAAGCTGACATTGCGCTTCCGCGGTCGCGAGATGGCGCATATGGAACTCGGCATGCAGCTTCTGAACAAGGTTCGCGAGGAAGTGGCGCCCATCGCCAAGGTCGAAGCCGAACCGAAGCTCGAAGGCCGCCAGATGATGATGGTGCTGGCGCCCCGCTAAAGCGCGTTGCGCTTTAGTTCTGTTTGTGCATGTCGTTGTCGCAAAACCGCAGCGCACTTTTGGGCGACGTGCATTAAATCCGCCTGAATCATGTTGCAAGGCGTCCCGGCGATCGGCGGGGCGCCTGTTTCTTGGCCAGACGCTGCGATCGCCGGCGAGAGCAAAGACGCTCTGGTTCCCTCGACGATCGAATTCCCGACATGGTCAATGACGTCAAGCATTCGGAAGCCAAATATGGGCTGGGCAGCTACCAGCACACGCGCAGGATGGTGCTTGCCGTCGTCGTCGTCGTCCTTTTCGCGATGCTTTTGTTCGGGCAGTCGGTTTTTCCGCCCGATACGCCTGTGCATGAAACGATCGAGATGGTCGGCGTCGTGCTGATCTTTCTCGGCATCGTCGGACGCTTGTGGTCGACGCTCTATATTGGTGGACGCAAATCCTCCGAAGTGGTGACCGGCGGACCCTATTCGATCACCCGCAACCCGCTCTATGTCTTCTCTACTTTAGCTGCCGCCGGTGTCGGCGCACAGATCGGCTCCATCACCGCCACGATCGGCTTTGGAGCGCTCTGCGCGGGTGCCTTTTACATCGTTATCCTGCGCGAGGAGAAATTCCTCAAGCAGGTTCTCGGCGCGCCATACCAGGCCTACCTGTTGAAAGTGCCGCGCTTCTTCCCGAAACTGTCGCTGTATCAGGAAGGCGACACCGGCAGCTTCAAGCCGCGCCTGCTGCGAACCACGCTGCTGGACGGGCTGGTGTTCCTCGTTGCCTTGCCGGCTTTCGAACTGATCGACGGCGCCCAGCAGTCGGGCATATTGCCGGTGCTGTTCCGTTTCCCCTGAGCACTACAGTGTTGCTCGGCACGGGGTGTTGCGCGCCAGCCCGCTTTGACGTATAGGACCGCCGTTCCCAAAAAACCGCCCGGCAGGGCATGCCGTGGCGGTTTCATTTGCTTTTCGGGCTTTGGTCGGCCTGAAGCGAACAAAAAGCGCATTGGTGCGCATATAAACGGAGTAGCAAAATGCCCAAGATGAAGACCAAATCGGCCGCCAAGAAGCGGTTCAAGATCACAGGTACGGGTAAAGTTCTGTCGGCTGCGGCCGGCAAGCGTCACGGCATGATCAAGCGGTCCAACAAGTTCATTCGAAATGCCCGCGGCACGATGGTTCTGGCTGAACCGGATGGCAAGAAGGTCATCAAGAATTTTCTGCCGAACGGCCTCTGAGCATTCGGTCTGGACAGCGTTAAGGAGATCATGACATGGCACGCGTAAAGAGAGGCGTCACCTCGCACGCCAAGCACAAGAAGGTCCTGAAAGCCGCCAAGGGTTTTTACGGCCGTCGCAAGAACACCATCCGCATCGCCAAGCAGGCGGTGGAAAAGTCGCTGCAGTACGCCTATCGCGACCGCAAGAACCGCAAGCGCTCGTTCCGCGCGCTGTGGATCCAGCGCATCAATGCGGCGACGCATGAGCATGGCCTGACCTATGGCCGTTTCATCGACGGTCTCAACAAGGCCGGAATCGAGATCGATCGCAAGATCCTGTCGGACATGGCCATCCACGAGCCGAAGGCCTTCGCCGCACTCGTGGCCAAGGCCAAGGTCGCGCTCGAATACCTGAAGAATACCACGCCGAATGCTTTTGAAAGCGCTGTCGCTTAAGACCAGCGCTTCCCAAGCTATTCGACACTTGATTTGGGAAACCCGCGCTGGCAGGGCTGGCGCGGGTTTTTCTTTGCTTCCAATCGGATCTGGAACATGAGTGACATGGAAACTCTCGAAAATTCCCTGATGGCCGAGATCGCCTCGGCCGCCGACGAGCAGGCGATCGAGGCGGTGCGTGTCTCTGCCCTTGGCAAGAAGGGCTCGGTTTCCGAGATGCTGAAGACACTCGGCTCGATGAGCGCCGAGGAGCGACAGGTCAAAGGCCCGGCAATCAACGGCCTCAAGAACCGCGTCACCGAGGCACTTTCGGCGCGCCGCGCCGAGCTGAAAGATGTGGCGATCACGGCACGGCTTGCCGCCGAGAAGGTCGACGTCAGCTTGCCGGTCAGGCAATCGCCGGCCGAGCGCGGCCGCATCCATCCGATCAGCCAGGTTATCGACGAGATCGCGGCGATTTTCGGCGATCTCGGCTTTGCCATCGCCGAAGGTCCGGACATCGAGACCGACTATTACAATTTTACCTCGCTGAACTTCCCGGAAGGCCATCCGGCGCGCGAGATGCACGACACGTTCTTCTTCCAGCCGGACGAGCAGGGCGAGCGCAAGCTTTTGCGCACCCACACCTCGCCGGTGCAGATCCGCACCATGGAGATGCAGAAGCCGCCGATCCGCATCGTCATCCCCGGCAAGACCTACCGGCAGGATTCCGATGCCACCCACTCGCCGATGTTCCATCAGGTCGAGGGGCTGGTGATCGACAAATCAGCCAACGTCGCCAACATGAAATGGGTGCTGGAGGAGTTCTGCAAAGCCTTCTTCGAGGTGCCGAGCGTCAAGATGCGCTTCCGGCCGTCTTTCTTCCCGTTTACCGAGCCCAGCCTCGAGGTCGACATCCAGTGCGACCGTTCGCGGCCCGGCGAGGTGCGCTTGGGCGAGGGCTCGGACTGGATGGAGATCCTCGGCTGCGGCATGGTCCACCCCAATGTGCTCCGTTACGGTGGGCTCGATCCCGACGAATACCAGGGCTTCGCCTGGGGCATGGGCATCGACCGTATCGCCATGCTGAAATACGGCATGCCGGATCTGCGCGCCTTCTTCGACGCCGATGTGCGCTGGCTGTCGCATTACGGTTTTAGGCCGCTCGACATGCCGACGCTGTTCGGGGGCTTGAGCGCGTGACGACCGGGCCGCAGCAAATCCGCGGGCAGCTCGCCTTCCTGCACATGTCCGACGCGCGGCCGCATAGCTTCAAGTGCAGCGTGCCCAGACCAGACGGAACACAGTCATGAAACTCACCCTCTCCTGGCTCAAGGATCATCTCGAGACCGACGCCTCGCTGGCGGAAATCGTCGAGCGTCTCACCTCGATCGGCCTCGAGGTCGAGCATGTCGACGACCGGGCGAGCCTGGCTCCCTTCGTCATCGCCAAGGTGGTGACGGCGGTCCAGCATCCCGACGCCGACCGGCTTCGCGTGCTGACCGTCGACACCGGCGACGGCAAGCCGCCGGTGCAGGTCGTGTGTGGAGCGCCGAACGCCCGCGCGGGCCTGGTCGGCGCCTTTGCAGCACCGGGCACCTATATTCCCGGCATCGACGTGACGCTGACCGTCGGCAAGATCCGCGGCGTTGAAAGCCATGGCATGATGTGCTCCGAGCGCGAGCTCGAATTGTCCGAGGAGCATGACGGCATCATCGACCTTCCGGCCGATGCGCCGGTCGGTACCAGCTTCGCCGCCTATGCCCATCTCGACGACCCGCTGATCGAGATCAATCTGACGCCGAACCGGCCGGATGCGACCAGTGTCCATGGCATCGCCCGCGATCTGGCGGCGAGCGGGCTCGGCACGCTGAAGAGCGCCCCGATAGAGCCGATCCCCGGCAAGGGCGAGACGCCGGTCAAGGTGACGATCGAAGCGCCGGAGCTCTGTCCCGGCTTTGCGCTGCGCCTGGTGCGCGGCGTCAAGAACGGATCGTCGCCGAAATGGCTGCAGCAAAGGCTTCTCGCCATCGGCTTGAGGCCGATCAGCGCGCTCGTCGATATCACCAATTACGTCACCTTCGACCGCGGCCGGCCGCTGCATGTCTTCGACGCTGCGAAGGTCACCGGCAATCTCGCCGTGCGCCGGGCGCGTGATGGCGAAAAGGTGCTGTCGCTCGACGGCCGCGAATACACGCTGACGCCGGAGATGTGCGTGATCGCCGACCAGGACGGCATCGAATCGATTGCCGGCATCATGGGCGGCGAGCATTCCGGCTGCGACGAGAACACCACCGACGTGCTGATCGAGTCGGCGCTTTGGGACCCGATCACCACCGCCCGCACCGGCCGCACGCTCGGCATCATCACCGACGCACGCTACCGCTTCGAGCGTGGCGTCGACCCGGAAATGATGATTCCCGGTGTGGAGCTGGCGACGAAGCTGGTGCTCGATTTCTGCGGCGGTACGCCGGCGCAAACCGAAGTCGTCGGCTATGCCGGCCATCAGCCGAAGATCGTCTCGTTCCCATTGTCGGAAGTGAAGCGGCTGACCGGCATCGAAGTGCCGCGCTCGACAAGCCTCGACATTCTTGCCCGCCTCGGCTTCAGGCCGGAGGGCACGGGCGATGTCGTCAATGTGGCGGTCCCGTCCTGGCGGCCGGATGTCGACGGCAAGGCCGACCTGGTCGAGGAGGTCATGCGCATCCACGGCGTCGACAACATCGCGCCGCAGCCGCTCGGTTCGCACGATGCGGTCAACGCCAGGATCCTGACTGTGCTGCAGATCCGCACCCGCGCTGCCAAGCGGGCACTTGCCGTGCGCGGCATGATGGAGGCCGTCACCTGGTCGTTCATTCCGGCAAAACACGCCGAATTGTTCGGCGGCGGCCAGCAGGCGCTGAAGCTTGCCAACCCGATCGCCGCCGATATGTCGGACATGCGGCCGTCGCTGCTGCCGGGGCTGATTGCGGCAGCACAGCGCAATGCCGACAGGGGCATCGGCGATGTCGCGCTGTTCGAAGTGTCGGGCACCTATGAGGGCGACGGCGCCGACCAGCAGCGGCGTGTTGCCGCCGGCGTGCGGCGCGGCACCGCCAAGCTCGAGGGCTCCGGCCGCCATTGGGCCGGCAATGCCGGCGCCGTCGGCGTCTTCGATGCCAAGGCCGACGCGATCGCAGTACTCGAAGCCTGCGGCGCGCCGGTCGAGCGGCTGCAGATCGAGGCCGGCGGCCCGGCCTGGTATCACCCCGGCCGCTCCGGCACGATCAAGCTTGGGCCGAAGGTAATCCTTGGCACGTTTGGCGAGTTCCACCCGAAGACGCTGGAGGGGCTTGACGTCTCCGGTCCGCTTTGCGGCTTCGAAGTGTTCATCGATGCCGTGCCTGAGCCGAAGACCAAGCCGACGCGGACAAAGCCGAGACTGGATCTGTCCGCCTTCCAGGCAGTCAAGCGCGATTTCGCCTTCGTCGTCGACAAGGCGGTTGAAGCCGGCACACTCGTTCGCGCCGCCCTTGCCGCCGACCGGAAGCTGATTTCCGGCGTCTCGGTGTTCGATGTTTTCGAGGGTGCAGCGCTCGGCGCGGCGAAGAAATCGATCGCCATCGAAGTGTCGATCCAGCCGGTCGAAAAGACGCTGACCGACGAGGATTTCGAGGCGCTGGCCAAGCGCATCGTCGAGAATGTTGGCAAGCAGACTGGCGGCGTGCTGCGGGGATAGCTGGATGAAATTGACCTCGCTCGAAATGTTTTTCGTTCGGGAGTTCTGTCGTTTCGCGGGCATTTCTTCTGACATAGCAAGCGGGCTGAAAGTCAAAGACCGCAGCCGCGATCCTGTAGGGTTCATGACCACAATCGTTGCCTCATCGGTTCCCCCGGAATTGCGCTTTGAGAGTCGAGTGTTCAGTTCGCTTCGGGTAGCGTGCGTTGGACCTGACCAGCTTCTTTGCGGCATGGTGCTGTTCTTCGATGGGATTGAAGGAAAGCTAGATGCGATCGAAGGCTTTGTGTATGGCGAAGAATGGCCGTCAATCGAGGAGCCAGTCTTCTGGTCCGAGACCGACCGAACAATGAGCCTTGGACGGGAGGGAAACTAGCCTGCAGAAATGGGCGTCACGACGCCCTTTCCGATAATTGCACAACGCATGGCGCGTTGACGATCTAAAGGGGTTGCCGGCAGGTGACGAATCGCCATCCAAAGGGCGATGGACCATTTGCGCTATTGCGGGCTGTCTTTCGAGAAACAGCGTGCAGCCTTTCTCGATATCGTCTCGGCCGATCCGCTGATTGCCGAGACGCTGTCGCGGGTACGGGTGCTGGGCCTGCCGGACTGGCTGGTCGTGTCCGGCGCGCTTTACAACAGCGTCTGGAATCATCTGACCGGAAAGCCCTCGGGGTACGGCATCCGGGATGTCGACCTGTTCTATTTCGATGAGAGCGATCTGTCCTATGAGGCCGAGGACACGGTCATCCGCCGGGCGGCGAAGCGGTTCGAAGGACTGACGCTGCCGGTCGAAGTGCGCAACCAGGCGCGGGTGCATCTCTGGTTTGAGGCGCGCTTTGGCGGTTCCTATCCCAGACTGTCGTCGTCCGCCGAGGCGCTGTCCTATTTCGCTTCGAAAACCCATGCGGTCGGCGTTAGATTCGGCACCGATGGGCAACTCGCGCTCGTGGCGCCGTTCGGGCTCGACGACATCTTCTCGTTTCGCGTTACCCCGAACCGTGCACTGGATAATCGGCAGACGCACGAGATGAAGGGCGCGCGTGCCAGGGAGAACTGGCCGGAGATCAGTGTCGTGCCTTGGTAGGAAATGTCGGCGCGAGGCACCCCCCTCTGCCCTGCCGGGCATCTCCCCCTCGGGGGCCCTCGGGGGGGAGATCGGATGTCGCCTCGGCTTTCGCCAATCACCGGCGCCGGAAGGGCGGGCGGGGCGCGGGAACTGCCAATCTCCCCCCTTGAGGGGGAGATGTCCGGCAGGACAGAGGGGGTGTCTCGCGCCGAGGTCTCACAACGCTTTGCATCGCACCGTATTAGTCAAAAAGGGGTGCCGAAACGCCCCGCTTCGATTACGCCGTCGATTGCCGTTCACCCGTTAACCAGGGCCAGCAGCTCCTCGGTATAGCGCTTGCCGACCACCTTTTCCGGCGACAGGGCGTCGCCGATGGATGCCACCTCGGGCTGGCTCAGCACGATATCGGCTGCCGCCGTATTCTGCTCCAGATGGCGCATTTTTCGCGCACCAGGGATCGGGACAATGAAGTCGCCCTGATGCAGCACCCAGGCGAGCGCCAGCTGCGCCGGCGTCACGCCCTTCCCGGCGGCCATCTTTTCCAGCACGGCGACGACCGCCGCATTGGCCGCCATGGCGTCGGCCTGGAAGCGCGGCAACCCGCGGCGCCAGTCGTCGGCGCCGAGAACATCGGGCTTGGCAATCGTGCCGGTGAGCAGGCCGCGGCCGAGCGGGCTATAGGGGACAAAGCCGATGCCGAGCTCACGGCAGACGGCAAACACTTCCTCCTCCGGATCGCGGCTCCACAGTGAATACTCGCTCTGCACGGCGGCGATCGGATGCACGGCATGCGCCCGGCGGATGGTCGCCGCACTCGCCTCCGACAAGCCGAGCGCCCGCACCTTGCCCTCGCGCACCAGCTCGGCCATGGCGCCGACCGTATCCTCGATCGGCACGTTGGGGTCGACGCGGTGCTGGTAATAGAGATCGATCACCTCCGTATCCAACCGCTTCAATGACGCTTCGGCCACGGCCTTGACATGCTCCGGGCGGCTATCGACACCGGCCATGCGCTCCATGCCGCTGCCTTCTTCGAGGATCTTGAAGCCGAATTTGGTTGCGATCGTCACCTTGTCACGCACCGGCTTCAGCGCCTTGCCGACCAGGATCTCGTTCTCGAAAGGGCCATAGACCTCGGCCGTGTCGAAGAAATTGACCCCGATCTCGACGGCATGGCGCAGCGTGGCAATCGCCTCCGCCTCCGGCTGGCCACCATAGGCAAAGCTCATCCCCATGCAGCCGAGGCCGACCGGGTAGACGTCAAGTTCATTGCCAAGCTTGCGAGTTTGCATCACGTGTCTCCTTGTTGTGATGGTTGTGATGCCGCAGAGATAGCGTCTTGCGCCGAGTTCGATAATCGGCGCTCAATTGCACGGGCTGTTCCAAGAAATAGATCAATGAAGCGAACCCATCTTTCACAGCTCGCGGTACTGGCAATGGTCGCCCAATGCGGCAGTTTTCGCGGCGCCGCCAAGGAACTGGCAATCGCGCCGTCGGCGGTCAGCCACGCGGTGTCCAGCCTGGAAGCGCGCCTCGGCGTGCGCCTTCTGGCGCGCAGCACGCGCAGCGTCGCTCCGACCGAGGAGGGCGCGCAACTGCTCGAGCGCCTCAGGCCGGCGCTGTCGGAAATCGACCTTGCGCTTGAATCGGCAATCGAGGCGCGCCACCGGCCGGCGGGCAATCTCAGGCTGACCGTGCCGCGCACCGCCGCCCACCTGGCGCTGACGCCAAGGCTCGGCGCCTTTGCTGCTGCCTATCCCGACATCGTGCTGGAGATCGTCATCGAGGACCGCTTCACCGACGTCGTCGAGGGCGGCTTCGATGCCGGTGTGCGGCTGGGCGAGAGCCTGCAGCGCGACATGATCGCAGTGCGCATCGGACCAGACCTTCGCGGCGCGGTGGTCGGCACGCCATCCTACTTCGAGACCAGGTCGAAGCCGCAGCATCCGCGCGATCTCGCCGCTCACCGCTGCATCCGCTTCCGCTTCTCCAGCGGCATTCTCTACCGCTGGGAATTCGAGAAAAACGGCGAGGAGATCGAAATCCCGGTGCAAGGGCCGCTGATCCTCGACGAGGACCATCTGATTGCCAATGCCGCGGTCGACGGCGCCGGGCTCGCCTTCGTGTTCGAGGACTATGTCCGCGACCCGCTCGCCGGCGGCAAGCTCGTTCGCGTGCTGGAGGACTGGTGCCCGCGCTTCGATGGTTTCTTCGTCTATTACCCCAGCCGCCGCCAGATGCGGCCGGCGCTCAGGGCCTTTGTCGATTTTTTCAAGGTCGGCGAGTAAGCCAACCCTCCCCACAAGGGAGAGGTGGAAGAAAGCCGACCTGGCATTCGTTCACCGACCATGTCAGCACTGCCCAAAAACCAGACGGCCGGCTACGGCTGGACGGCGATCATCCTTCACTGGCTGATCGCGGCACTCTTTATCGGCCAGTTCCTGCTCGGCTTCGTCATGGTGCGGCTGTCCAGCCAGCGCACCGCCTTCGAGCTGATCCAGCTGCATAAATCCTTCGGCTTCCTGCTGCTTGGACTGGTCATCCTGCGCATCGCCTGGCGCCTAGGCAGACCGGCCCCGCCGCTGCCGCGCTCGGTCGGCCCTTTCGAGCGCCGGATGGCGCCGCTGGTCCATCTCGCGCTTTATGCGTTTCAGCTCGCTCTGCCGCTGTCCGGCTGGGCGCTGGTCTCGGTCTCGGTGCTGGAGATCCCGAGCGTGCCGTTCAATCTGTTCGTCATGCCCAATCTGCCGCTCGGTGAATCGGACACGGCAGAAAGCTTCTGGGCAGCGACGCACTGGTATCTCGCCTATGCCGGCATCGGACTTGTCGCTTTGCATCTCGCCGCAGCGCTGCGCCATCATTTCTGGCTGAGGGATACCGTGCTGACGCGCATGATCACGGCTTCGTCACATCACGACAGGGAATAGAGCGGACGGCTCATTCGTTGATGGGGCGAGGACGCAAGAAAGCGTTGCCTGCCAAGAGGACCATTTCCATGTACGCGCGCATCTTCGGATTTGCGGCAGCTGCCGCTTGTTTTGCCATGCCTGTTTTCGCCGCCGTTGCCCTTGGCGAGGCGGCCGGCAGCTACACGATCAGCCCGGGGAGTTCCAGCATCCATTTCTCCATCGCCAAGCTCGGCGGCGGCGGGCTCGACGGTGCCTTCTCCCGCTTCAAGGGCAGTATCCTCATCGACAACAGTGATGTCGGCCGGTCCCGGGTCAATTTCACCATCTTCCCCGAAAGCGTCGGTACCGGCCAAAGCCGCATCGATGCCTTTCTCCGCTCGGACGCCGTTTTCGACGCGGCCAACAATCCGGAGATCCAGTTCCGTTCGACCAGCGTCAAACGCACCGGCGACACGTCGGCCCTTGTCACCGGCCGGCTGACGGCGCGCGGCAAGACCTTTCAGGAAAAATTCACGGCCGAGCTCGGCGGGCTCAGGGCGGGCACGATAAAATTCCACGTCACCGGCAAGGTGCTGCGGTCGCGCTACGGCATGGATGTCGGCACGCCGATTTATTCCAACGTCGTCGATTTCGACATGACGCTGATGGGTAGAAGGGGATAGCCTTTGCAGGTTCCGCAGGGGGCAGCGCCGGCATCCGGACAAGCCGCAGATGATCGCCCTGTTCGCCGCCATGCTCCCGCATTGGCTTTTCTCCTGAATTAGGGCAAACCTCCAGGCCTGCAATCGAGAGGAGAAATCTGATGTTCCGATGGGGAGTTTTGTCGACGGCCAAGATCGGCCGCGAGCAGCTTTTGCCGGCAATCGTCGAAGCGGAGAACGGCGTGCTGTCCGCGATTGCCAGCCGCGATCTGTCGAAAGCGCGGGCGCTGGGCGAACGCTTCGGTGCGAGCCACGCGTTCG
Organism: Mesorhizobium sp. M0207; assembly: GCF_040321995.1. Classification (NCBI taxonomy): domain Bacteria; kingdom Pseudomonadati; phylum Pseudomonadota; class Alphaproteobacteria; order Hyphomicrobiales; family Phyllobacteriaceae; genus Mesorhizobium; species Mesorhizobium sp. M0207. The sequence goes on along the minus strand of NZ_JAMYSQ010000001.1, from coordinate 529,831 downwards.
GCTCCTATGAGGAGCTGCTCGCCTCCAGCGACATCGACGGCGTCTACATTCCGCTGCCGACCTCGCAGCATGTCGAATGGACAGCCAAGGCGATCGAGGCCGGCAAGCATGTTCTGGTCGAAAAGCCACTGGCGCTCGACGCCAAGGACATTACGCCATTGATCAAGCTGCGCGATGCCAGGAAGGTGCTGGTCTGCGAAGCCTTCATGGTCGTCTACCATCCGCAATGGATCAAAGTGCGCGACCTCATCGCCAACGGCGCCATCGGCCGGCTGCGCCATGTCCAGGGCGCGTTCTCCTATTACAATGTCGACCCCAACAACATGCGCAATAAGCTCGATCTCGGCGGCGGCGCGCTGCCCGACATCGGTGTCTACCCGACAGTGTCGACACGCTTTTCGACCGGCAAGGAGCCTCTGCGCGTCCAGGCGACGATCGAGCGCGACAAGACGTTCGGCACCGACATCTATTCCTCGATCCGCGCCGATTTCGGCGACTTCGAGCTGTCGTTTTACCTGTCGACGCAGATGGCGGCACGCCAGGTGATGGTCTTCCACGGCGAGAAGGGCTTCATCGAGGTGTTCTCACCGTTCAACGCCGGACTCTACGACCATCACCGCGTCGAACTGCACAACCAGAACCACAGCGAGGCGCAGGTTTTCCGCTTTCCCGGCACGCAACAGTACCGGCTGGAAGTCGAGGCCTTCGCGCGGGCTGCGCAGGGCGGCAAGGACCGCGTCTTCACTCTGGAAGAATCGGTGCTCAACCAGAAGGTCATCGATGCCATCTTCCGCGCCGGCGAGAAGGAAGGCTGGGAAACAGTCTAGGCCGGCCATGATCCCGAAAAGTGGGGACCGGTTTTTGGACAAGATCATGGCCAAATAGATGTCCGACGATGCGGATGTGATCATTGTCGGCGCCGGCCTTGCCGGCCTTGTCGCGGCGGCCGAACTGACTGCGGCCGGCAAGAAGACCATCATCGTCGAGCAGGAGCCGGAACAGTCGCTTGGCGGCCAGGCGTTCTGGTCGCTCGGCGGCATCTTCCTTGTCGATTCGCCCGAACAGCGGCGCATGCGCATCCGCGATTCGTATGAGCTGGCGCTCGAGGACTGGCTGGGCACCGCAGCCTTCGACCGCACGGAAGATCTCTGGCCGCGCCGCTGGGCCGAGGCCTATCTCGGCTTCGCCGCCGGCGAGAAGCGCTCCTGGCTCATGCAGCGCGGCCTGAAATTCTTTCCGGTGGTCGGCTGGGCCGAGCGCGGCGGCGGCAATGCCGTCGGCCACGGCAATTCGGTGCCGCGCTTCCACATCACCTGGGGCACCGGCCCTGGCGTGCTCGAACCGTTCGCGCAGCGCGTACGCGAGGCCGAGAAGCGCGGGCTGATCCGCTTCAAATTCCGTCACCGGGTCAACGAATTGACGCGGACGGGCAGCGTCGTCAACGGCGTGCGCGGCGACCTATTGGCGGCGAGCGATGCCGAGCGCGGCCGCAAGAGCTCGCGCGAGATCACCGGTGATTTCGAGCTGAAGGCGCCGGCCGTCATCGTCGCCTCCGGCGGCATCGGCGCCAATCACCGGCTGGTCCGGGAGAATTGGCCGAAGCGGATGGGCGCGCCGCCGAAACGCATGATCACCGGCGTTCCCGATCATGTCGACGGCCGCATGCTGGCGATCGCCGAAGCCGCCGGCGGCCGGCTCATCAACCGCGACCGCATGTGGCACTATGTCGAGGGCGTCAGGAACTGGGCACCGATCTGGACTGATCATGCGATCCGCATCCTGCCCGGCCCGTCATCGCTGTGGCTCGATGCGCGCGGCAAGCGCCTGCCGGTCCCGCTCTATCCCGGCTTCGACACGTTGGCCACGCTCAGCCACATCATGAGCACCGGCTTCGATCATTCCTGGTTCATCCTGACCAAAAAGATCATCCAGAAGGAGTTCGCGCTGTCGGGCTCCGAGCAGAACCCCGATCTGACGGGGAAGAGCTGGCGCCAGGTGCTCGGCCGCGCCACCAGCGGCGTGCCCGCGCCGGTCAAGGCGTTCATGGAGACGGGCGAGGATTTCATCGTCGAGCCTGATCTGCCGGCGCTGGTCGCCCGCATGAACGCAGTGGCCGGCGGCGAGCCGTTGCTCGAACTGGCGCAGGTTGAGCGCGAAATCCGCGCCCGCGACCGGCAGCTCGACAATCCGTTCTCCAAGGACATGCAGATTACTGCGTTGCGCGGCGCGCGAGCCTATCTCGGCGACCGGCTGATCCGCACCGCAAGACCGCACAAGCTGCTCGATCCCGCCAATGGCCCGCTGATTGCCGTCAGGCTCAGCATCCTGACCCGCAAGACGCTCGGTGGGCTGGAGACTGACCTCGACAGCCGCGTGCTGGGCGCCGGCGGCCAACCAGTCGAGGGGCTGTACGCGGCGGGCGAGGCCGCCGGTTTCGGCGGCGGCGGCATGCACGGCTATGCAGCGCTCGAAGGCACGTTTCTCGGCGGCTGCATCTTTTCCGGCCGCAGTGCCGGACGGGCGGCGGCACGCGCAGTGGGGTGAAACAAGGCCCGCCGGCGGCCGTTGCGCCAAGGTGGCGGGTCGCACCGAGTGGCCAACTTCCCTTAGAGCATTTTGCAGCCAAATGGAATCATTTGGCGTCCGCATAAATGCGGCAAAACAGATAGTTAGAGCGGGTTACCGGTTCCAGGAGAACCGGAACCGGCTCTAGGCGAAGGGCTGCAAATTGACGTCTTGAAGCTTGGAACCGGCAAGTAAAGCCTCGAGCACCTGCTTCTTGAGAGACAGGCACTGCGAACGGGCAAGTTTGACGATGGCGGAAACCTCGCCTGCCTCGCAGGCAAGGACCAGCTCCTTTTGCTGGGCGATGATCAACTGGGTGAAGTCGCGGGACTTGAAGCCGAGGTGGAGAACCCGCGCCGATTGGTCGAGTATCTGGTCCAGGAGATGCGCCAGTCGTAAATTTCCCGAGAGCTCCGCAAGGGCCAGACGAAAGGCACGGTCGGCCGCAAGGAAGGCGACGTGGCTGCGTAGCGTCTCCGGCTTCAGCACTTTTTGCGCTGCCAGCCTGACATCGTCGAGCCCGCGCTCGGTCATGTTCGATGCCGCCACCCTGAACACTTCCGGCTCGATCAAGCTGCGGACATCGAAGATCTCGTTGACGTCCCGCAGGCTGAGCGTTGCAACGACGTAGCCGCGGCGCGGCTCGCTCCTGACCAGTCCTTCCTGCATCAGTCGGGCCAGCGCCGCGCGGATGGTCGCCTTTTTGATCTGGTATCGATCACCGATCTGTTTCTCTGTCAGCGCTTCGCCGGGGCGCAACACGCAGGCGATGATGTCGTTCCTCAGCTGCTCATATGCCTGTTCCCTGCGAAGGACGTCGGCGGCTGACAGTGCTGTCGCCTCGACCGTAGCCGGTCTTGCCGGTTCGGCGGTCAACTTCGTCGTTTTCATATTTTGTCCGTCTGGCTGTCCGATTGACGCTGGCCTCAGCATTCGCTAGCGTGATCATCTCAAATTGATAATCTGAGCATCTCAGGGAGGATAACTGATATGCCTTTAGCCGCCAACTCGCCCCTCTACGCTGTTGCTGATGATATCGTCAATGCCGCGAAGGGGCCAGATCCCCTCGAAGCGGTAAGGACGGTCCTGGGCGACTACACCAACCGCTTTCACGCATCGGGAACACTCGCTCACTTAGAAGACGACGACGAGGTGCTTCTGCATGCGAGTCCGAACCTGACGATCTATCACATCACTCTGTCGCCCGGCCTGCAGTACCCGCCTCACAACCACCTGATGGATGCCTTGATCGGCATCTACAAGGGCAGCGAGACGAACTTCATCTATCCCGTTGCCGGCAGCGAACTCGATGTTCCCGAAAGGCAGGACATCGCAGCGCCTGCCGTGGTGCACATGGCGTCAAATACCGTTCATGCGGTTGCGAATACGGGCGGTGCGCGATCGGGTGCGCTGCATGTCTACCTCGGCGATCTCACACGAACCCACCGGCAGCTGTGGAGTCCGGATAGCAACCAGGCCGAGCCGTTTGACAATGACCGCTATCTGGCCGGCACTCGGCCCATTCAGCAGTCCGGGCACGAATGAGCGCAGGGGCGTCGCGGGCGGCGAAATTGGCCGTGATCAGCGAACCCGTCGGAATCGCGTCACACTTGTCACTCTCGCCAATCCGCTATCGCCCCTATCCTGGCTCACGACCCAACACGTCGCGCCTGCGGCGACAAACCAGCAAGGGAGATGCACAATGACGGCACATCAGAATGGCACAGGCGAGCAGACGACGCGGCTCGCGATGAAGACACCACCGGTCGTTTCGCCTGACGCGTGGGAGGCCGCGCGCCAGCAGCTGCTCGTGAAAGAGAAGACCGTGACCCGGGCTGGCGACGCACTGGCCGCCGAGCGCCGGCGGATGCCGTGGATGGCGGTGGAGAAGACCTATACGTTCGAAGGGCCTGACGGAAAGGTGAGCCTGCTCGACCTGTTCGAGGGCCGCCGTCAGCTGATCGTCTACCGCGCCTTCTTCGAGCCCGGCGTATTCGGCTGGCCCGACCACGCTTGCCGCGGCTGTTCGCTGGGGGCGGACCAGGTCGGCAACCTCGCCCATCTGAACGCCCGCGACACCACGCTTGCCTACGCCTCGCGCGCACCGCAGGCCGACATTGCGCGGCTGAAGGCGCGGATGGACTGGAAGATGCCCTGGTACACCATCACCGACAGCTTCGATGCCGACTTCGGCGTTGACGAGTGGCACGGCCACAACGTGTTCATCCGCGACGGCGACCGCGTGTTCCGCACCTACTTCATCAACAACCGCGGTGACGAGGCGATGGGGACCGTATGGAGCTATCTCGACCTGTCGCCGCTCGGCCGCCAGGAGGTTTGGGAAGATTCGCCCGAGGGCTATCCGCAGACGCCGACGTACAAGTGGTGGAACTGGCACGACAATTACGGCGCCGAAGCCGTCCCCGACAAAAAATGGGTCGAGATATCGGACGCCGGAGAGGCCGCGTTCCGGAATCGCACTGAATAGAACGTCTTTGGCGTCGCGGAAATGCGGCCAGGATAATTGGAGGAGCGGGATGCACGGTTGGACCGCATCCCGCTCGCTATGCAGGACAACGGACATGAGCGAGATTCATGCAGGCGGATCCGGCGACGATGCGAGCCCGGCCGGCCATAGTGCAGCCGATTGGCTGTCCTTTGCGGCCGCGCCGACCTTCGCAACCATGGCGCTGCTGACGCTTCTCGGCGGCGCGCCGGACATGATGTGCTCGACCGGGCAAGAGGCGTCACCGCTGGGCGGCATGGTCCCGATGTACCTGCTGATGAGCGGCTTTCATTTAGGACCTTGGCTGAAGCAGGTTTCCGGCCGGCGACGCCGCCGCAAATAGAGCTGTACCGGCCGACAAAGGCCCGTTCTGGTCGGGAAGACATCCCTCACCAGATCCACTCGCCCCTTCCCAAAACCGCTACCGCATCGACAATCCGGGTAAAGCTCGAGCGGGCCCGGCCGGCCGTGTGCCTGGCGCGCAAATAGCCATGCACCAGCCCCGGCTCCTCGAGCCACCAGGCGCGCCCGCCCGCGGCAACGATGCGGTCGCGATAGGCTTCGCCGTCCGACGACAGCGGGTCGCATTCGGCGGTGATCACGACGGTGGGCGGCAGATTGGCGAACTCGGCGTCGGCGAGCGGCCACAGAGTGAGATCGCCGGTGCGATCCTCGCCACCGGTCCTGATATCCCTGTAGAAAACGAGGTCGCGCGCGGTAAGCATCGGCGCTTCCGCGTGGGTGACGTAGGAACCAGCGGAGCTGTCGCCGCCAAGGCCGGGATAGACCAGAATCTGGCCGATCGGCTTGCGCGCATGGCCACGCGTTGCGTGACTGACAGCGGCGGCGAGATTGCCGCCGGCACTGTCGCCGCAGAGCAGGACAGGACGCTCGAAAGTCGCCGCCGCCCATTCGAAGGCGCTGATGGCATCGTCGAAGGCGGCCGGATGAAGGTGTTCAGGTGCCAGCCGGTAGTCGACCGAAACCACTTCGTAGCCAGTGCGGCTGCAAAGCTCGGCGCAGAGGTCGTCATGGCTGTCGAGCCCGCCGAGGATAAAACCGCCGCCATGGAAATAAAGCACCATCGCCGCCGCTTCCGGCGCCGGGGCGCGGTAGACGCGGATCGGAATGTGCCAAGGTGTGGCAATGGCGGTGGTTTCCGCCGTGACGCCTTGGGGATAGCCGGCAAAGAACTCGCGGCACATCCGGTTATAGATCTGGCGCTGCTCGGCGACGGTGTAGTCGATCGTATCGGGCGGATAATAGGAGTTAGTCCGCTCGATGAAGGCCCAGGTCTCGGCGTCGATGAGGGTTTTGTAGTCGGTCATGGGCGCTGAATGGATCGCAATGAATCCGCGTGAACACCCCCCTCTGGCCTGCCCTCTTTGCCACCACTTGGCATCTCCCCCTCAAGTGGGGAGATCGGCAGCTTCGGCCTTGCAGCCCATCTTGCAACGTTGGAGATTGGCGAAAACCGAAGCGACATCCGATCTCCCCCCTTGAGGGGGAGATGGCCGGCAGGCCAGAGGGGGGTGTGACGGAGTGCCGTCATTTCGGCAATACCTTCATTTCCCCTTCCACACCGGATCGCGCTTCTCGGCAAAGGCGCGAAAGCCCTCGAGATTGTCCTCCGAGCCGTAGAGTGCGTCAACCGTCGACAGTTGCCGGCGCGTCACCCGGTTCATCGCGTCCTGGAACGTCAGCGATTCTGCGACCCGGGCCGTCTCCTTGATCGCGGCGAAGACCAGCGGCGGGCCGCTGGCGAGCAGCCGCGCGATCTCCCAGACGCGGTCCTCCAGTCTTTCCTTGGGCAGCACCTCGTTGACCAGGCCCCAGCGATGCGCCTCGGCGACATCCATCCAGCGGCCGGTGAGCAGAAGGTCCATGGCGACATGGTAGGGGATACGCTTCGGCAGCTTGATCGTCGCCGCATCGGCCAGCGTGCCGGCACGGATTTCGGGCAGCGCGAAGGAGGAGTGGTCCGACGCATAGATGAGGTCGCAGGATAGCGCCAGTTCGAAGCCGCCGCCGACCGCCATGCCGTTGACGCAGGCGATCACCGGCTTGTTGAGGTCGCGCAGTTCCTGCAGCCCGCCGAAGCCGCCGACGCCGTAGTCGCCGTCGACAGCGTCGCCGCCGGCCGCTGCCTTCAGGTCCCAGCCGGCGCAGAAGAACTTGTCACCGGCGGTCTTGACGATGGCGACGCGCAAGTCGGGATCGTCGCGAAACGCCTTGAAAGTCTCGCCCATCAGCCGCGACGTCTTCAGGTCGATGGCATTGGCCTTGGGCCGGTCGAGCGTGACTTCGAGGATAGTGCCCTCGCGGCGGGTGGTGATGACGTCAGACATTTTTGTTCTCTCCAAGCACCAGCAGCGCATCGGCGATCCAGGCGCCCTTGCGTTCGGTGCAGACGATCAGCGGATTGATGTCGAGTTCCTCGATCTCGCCGGCGTTTTGCTGCACGAAAGCGGCAATGCCCGATATCGCACCGATTGCCGCTGCAACATCGGCCTTCGGCCGACCGCGATAGCCGTCGAGCAGCGGGAACAGTTTCAGCCCGCGCAAAGCGGCCTCGATATCGTCGCGGGTCGCCGGCAGCATCAGCGTGACGCTGTCGCGCAACAGCTCGACCAGCACGCCGCCGGTGCCGAGCGTCATCACGGCGCCGAACATCGGGTCGCGGGTGAAGCCGACGAGCAGCTCGGCGACGCCGTCGCGCACCATGCGCTCGACATAAAGGCCCGTGCCGAGCGGGCCGAGATCGTGGGCGGCGGTGCTGACGGATTCGGCATCCCTCAAATTGAGCCGGACCGCGTCGAGCTCGGACTTGTGGATGACGCCAAGGGCCTTCAGCGCCACCGGGAAGCCGAGCGCCATCGAGGAGATGACAGCTTCGACCGCGTTGCCGGCGCGCTCGCCCTTCGGCACGGGGAGCCCGGCCTCGATGAGCCGCGCCTTCGCCTCGGCCTCGTCCGGCGTGACATGGTCGCCGTCCGGCGCGCCGGACGCCGAAGTGTCGATCGGCTGCGCCTGCGGCTCGCGCCAGGCCCAGCCGATGAAGGCCGCCGCCTGGGCGGCGTCCATGGCTTCGGAGATGCCGAACAGCGGCACCATGCCCCGCGCCATCAGGCCGGCAGTGTATTCCTCGGGCAGGTTCTCCGGCAGCGAGGAGACGATCGCGCCTTGCGCGCTGTTGGTCTTCAGCGCCGATTCGAAGGCGCGCAGCGTCGCCCACCAGTCGGTGTCCGAGCAGCGGTCGGGGCGCGGGAAATCGAGCACCAGCATGTTGAGGTCGAAGCCGCCCGACACCATCGCGGTGAAGGTGGCGGTCATCGCCGGCTCGTTGTTCCAGATGAAGGTGTGGTAGTCGAGCGGGTTGGCCACCGCGACCAGCGGCCCGAGCGTCGATTTGACATGCACGCGGTGCTCGGGGGTGAGTGGCGGAAACGTTACCCAGCGGCCTTCGGCGCTGTCGGCCATGACCGACGCCTCGCCGCCCGAACAGCTCATCGACGATAGCCGGTAGCCGGGCAGGGGGCCGGTGACGTGCAATAGCTTGAGCGCCTCGATGAAGGCGGGAATTGAATCGATGCGGGCGATGCCGAGCCGCTTCAGGAAGGCGCCGGACGCTGCGTCCGAGCCGGCCAGCGACGCGGTATGGGAAACGGTCGCCTGCCGCGCCTGCTCGGAGCGGCCGACCTTCATGGCGATGACAGGCTTTTTCAGCTCGCGCGCCCGTGCCGCCAGCCTTTCGAAGCCGGCTACCGAATCGAAAGCCTCGATATGCAAGCCGAGCGCGGTGACACGGTCGTCCTCGATCAGGCCGAGCGCCATTTCGGAAAGCCCGGTCTGCGCCTGGTTGCCGGCGGTCATCAGAAAGGCGATCGGCAGGCCGCGCTTCTGCATCGTCATATTGATGGCGATGTTCGACGACTGGGTGATGATGGCAACGCCGCGACTGCCTTCTGGCAGCCTGATGCCGCCATGCTGGTCGGGCCACAAAAGCGCGCCGTCGGCATAGTTGATGAGCCCGTAGCAGTTCGGCCCAATGATCGGCATTTGGCCGGCCGCCGCGACCAGTTCGGCCTGCAGCCGCTCGCCGTCCTCGTCATAGGCCTCGGTTTCGAGGAAGCCGGCGGCGAAGCAGACCGCACCGCCGGCGCCGCGCTCGGCCAGTGCCTTGACCACTTCGATGGTCAAGTGCCGGTTGACGCCGACGAAAGCGGCATCCGGCGCACCGGGCAATTCGGCCACCGAGCGATAGGCCTTGCGGCCGGCGACCTCGGCCTTGCTCGGATGCACCGGCCAGATATCGCCGGCAAAGCCCATCTTGATCGATTGCGCGACCACGGCGGCAGCCTGCGCACCACCAAAGACGGCGATCGTTCGTGGGCGCAAAAGACGTTCAAGTTTGTGCATGAACACCCCCCTCTGCCCTGCCGGGCATCTCCCCCTCAAGGGGGGAGATTGGCAGTTGGGCCGCCGGCCCCAGGCATGCAACGGCAATAACTGGCGAAATCAGGAATGGCGGCCGATCTCCCCCCTTGAGGGGGAGATGTCCGATAGGACAGAGGGGCGCGCGAAGGAATGCAAACATTGCGCTGTTCAGCCCCCGAACGGGCGCAGCAGCGCCCGCGAGATGATGTGGCGCTGGATTTCCGAAGTGCCTTCCCAGATGCGCTCGACGCGGGCGTCGCGCCAGATGCGCTCGAGCGGCAAATCGTCCATCAGCCCCATGCCGCCATGGATCTGGATCGCCTCATCGGCGACGAAGGCAAGCATCTCGGTGGCCTTCAGCTTGGCCATGGCCATGTCCTGATCGGTAACGGTGCCCTGATCGTACTTCCAGCCGGCTTCGAACACCATCAGGTCGGCGGCCTTCAGCTCGGTCGCCATGTCGGCGAGCTTGAACGACACGCCCTGGAACTTGCTGATCGGCTGGCCGAATTGCTGGCGCTGCGCGGCGTATTCGATGGCATGGCCAAGCGCCCGCTCGGCACGGCCAAGGCAGGTGGCGCCGACTTGCAGGCGCGTTGCGCCGAGCCATGAATTGGCGACATCGAAGCCTTTGTGGACCTCGCCCAGAACCTGGCTCGCCGGCAGCCGGCAATCGTCGAATTCGAGGATGGCATTGGTGTAGCCGCGATGCGAGACGTTGCGGTAGCCGTCGCGCACGGTGAAGCCCTTGGTGCCCTTGTCGACGAAAAAGGCGGTGATCTTCTTGCGTTTGCCACGCGAAGCCTCTTCCTCCCCCGAGGCCATGAAGACGATGGCGAAATCAGCGAGGTCCGCATGGCTGATGAAATGCTTGGTGCCGTTCAGCACCCAGTCGTCGCCGTCTTGCACGGCGGTTGCCTTCATGCCGCGCAGATCGGAGCCGGCGCCCGGCTCGGTCATTGCCAGGCAATCCCATTTCTCGCCGCGAATGCAGGGAAACAGATATGTTTCGCGCTGCTCCGGCGTGCCGGCGAGAAGGATGTTTGAAGGCCGCGCCACGCAGGTCCAATGCAGCGCATAATTGGCGCGGCCGAGTTCCTTTTCATAGAGCAGCCAGGTCACCGTATCGAGCCCGGCGCCGCCGACATCGGCCGGCATGTTGGCGGCATAGAGGCCGGCTTCGATCGCCTTGGCCTTGATCTCCTCGATCAGCTCGCGGCGCAGCACGCCGGTACGCTCCACTTCGCGCTCATGCGGGTAAAGCTCGTTCTCGACGAAGGCCCGCGTCGTCTCGACGATGAGCTTCTGCTCCTCCGAAAGACCAAAATCCATGGTCTCAGCCTTTCTTCCTTTTCTTCGGCTTTTCAGCCTTGGACTTTTCGGCCGCCTTGGAGGCGGTGGGCTTCTTCGCCGCAAGCTTGGCCAACTGCCTGGTGTAGTCCTTATGCAAGGCGCCGGCACCCCAGCCTTTGCCTTTGTTCTGCTTCGACAGTGCCTCCATGATGGCGACCAGATTGTCGTCGCGGATCTTTTCGAGATCGCGGATCGACAGACCGTGCGCCTGGTCGTCCGACTGGGTCGCGATCAGCTCGACCAGCTCGTCGTTGAACTCCGGCACGTCCATCAGCTTGGTCCACGGCCATTTCAGGCACGGGCCGAACTGCGCCATGAAGTGGCGCATGCCGGCCTCGCCGCCGGCGACGCGATAGACCTGGAACATGCCCATCTGCGCCCAGCGCAGGCCGAAGCCATAGCGCATGATGTCGTCGAGCTCCTCGACCGTGCAGATGCCGTCCTTGACCAGCCACAGCGCCTCGCGCCAAGCTGCTTCGAGCAGCCGGTCGCCGACGAACGCTTCGATCTCCTTGCGGATCACCACCGGCTTCATGCCGATCGAGGCATAGATCTCCTTGGCGACCTCGATCGCCTCGGGAAAGGTCTGTTCGCCGCCGACGATTTCGACCAGCGGCAGCAGATAGACGGGGTTGAACGGATGGCCGACGACCAGCCGCTCCGGATGCTTCTTCATCGCTACCTGCATGTCGGTCGGCTTGATGCCGGAAGTGGAGGAGCCGACAATTGCGTTGGCCGGCGCATAAAGGTCGATCTCGGCCAGCACGCGGTGCTTCAGGTCGAGCCGTTCCGGCACGCTTTCCTGGATTAAATCGGCGTCGGCGACCGCCTCGGCGATGGTCTTGGCGAAGGTAAGCTTGCCCTCCTTCGGCAGGCCGCCGGGCAGCATCTGCTTGTAGGCGCGTCGTGCTCCCTTCATCACCTCGCCGACTTTGCGTGATGCCTCGGGGTCGGGATCGAAGATCGACACGTCGATGCCGTTGAGCAGCAGCCGCGCCACCCAGCCGGCGCCGATGACGCCGCCGCCGATGGCGGCCGCTTTGTTGATGATGCTCATGCGGAAGCTCCGGTTCTGGTGCTGGCTGTTGCGGGGTCGGTGAGGGCGACGCGTTCGCCGGCACGGATCACGCATGCGTCATAGGCCTTGCGCGCGAACACTTCGAGCACGAAGGGCCGGAAGAAATCGATCGGCAATGTCTCGTAATCCGGGTCGAAGCTCGACTGATCCCAGCGTTCGCAAAACTCATCGCAATCGTCGAAGTAGATGTGCTCGGCGAAACGGTCGCGGGCGTGCGGATTGCCGCCGAGGTGGTGGGCGTAATAGAGGCGCTGGAAATCGCCGTGCTTTTCCACCACCCAGGTGCATTGCTCGCGCACAAAAGGCTTCAGGATCGACGCCGCATACTCGTCGTGGTTATAGGGCGCGTAGATGTCTCCGATATCGTGCAGCAAGGCGCAGGCAATCCAGTCGGTGTCGGCGCCGTCGCGCCAGGCCCGTGTTGCCGCTTGCAGTGAATGGCCGAGCCGGGTGATCTTGTAGCCCGAGAGGCCCGCATCAAGCTGGACGAGCGCGTCGAGCAGGCGCTCGCCGGTCTTTGCCGCGTAGTCGATCTCGTGCTCGGTGAGGAAGGCGTAATCCTCGCGGTCGCCGTCCTTCATGGCGGTGAATTTCACGGTCTTCATCGGCGGCTCCTCCCAACCGGCTACCGGCTTTTCAAAGCGGTGCGCGCTTCGTCAGGTTCAGCTTCTTGCGGACTTCGTCCGGGCCGATGACCCTGGCGCCCATATTCGACACGATGCTGACCGCCCGCTCGACCAGCTGCGCATTGGTCGCCAGCACACCCTTGTCGAGCCAGAGATTATCCTCCAGTCCGACGCGGACATTGCCGCCGGCCAGCACCGCGGCCGCGACATAGGCCATCTGGTTGCGGCCAATGGCAAAGGCCGACCAGTTCCAGGTCGACGGTACATTGTTGACCATGGCCATGAAGGTGTTGAGGTCGTCCGGCGCGCCCCACGGCACGCCCATGCACAATTGCACCAAGGCGTCCGGCTTCAGCGCTTCTTCCTCGACCAATTGCTTGGCGAACCACAGATGCCCGGTGTCGAAGGCCTCGATCTCCGGCTTGACGCCGAGCGCCGTCATCATGCCGCCCATGGCACGCAGCATGCCGGGCGTATTGGTCATGACATAGTCGGCCTCGGCGAAATTCATGGTGCCGCAGTCGAGCGTGCAGATTTCCGGCAGGCACTGGCGGACGTGCTCCATGCGGTTGCTCGCGCCGCCCATGTCCGTGCCTTTTTCGTTCAGCGGCAGCGGTTTCTCCGGCGGGCCGAATACCATGTCACCCCCCATGCCGGCGGTCAGGTTCAGCACCACGTCGACGTCTGCCGCGCGGATGCGCTCGGTTACTTCGCGATAGAGATGCACGTCGCGCCTAGGCTTGCCGGTCTCGGGATCGCGCACATGGCAGTGCACGATCGCCGCACCCGCCTTTGCCGCCTCGATGGCCGAATCGGCGATCTCTCTGGGCGAGCGCGGCACATGCGGGCTGCGGTCCTGCGAACCGCCGGACCCGGTCACGGCACAGGTAATGAAAACCTCACGGTTCATCGCTAACGGCATCGGACTCTCTCCCAATAGAACGTAGGGCAAGAATGCCTGACTTGCCGGAAACTGTTTTGCGTTTTACGAAGAGCATGTGATCAAAAACGAAAAACCGACGATCTTTCGGGCCGAGCGTTTGCCGCTCAAGGTGACGCTGCTGGTATTCTCCGGCTCGTCGATCATGTGCGTCGCGTCGGCCGTCGATCCGTTGCGCGCCGCCAACCGCATTGCCGGTGAGACGCTGTTCGATTTCAGGCTGGTCTCGGTGACAGGCGAGGCGCCGGTCACCACATGCGGCCTGCCGGTGGCGGTCAGCGGCCGCTTCGATGCGGCTGACACAACCGATATGCTGGTCGTTGTCGCCGGCTTCGGCACGCAGAACCATGCCACATCGGCCTTGCTGTCCGGACTGCGCCGGGCGGCGCGCGCGGCACGCGCCTGCGGCGGCGTCGAGGCCGGCACCTGGCTGGTTGCCCGCGCCGGTCTGCTGGAGGGGCGCAGCGCCACCACCCACTGGGAGGACATGGAGGATTTCTCGTCGGCCTTTCCCGGCGTCGACGTGCGCCCCGACCGCTACGTCATCGATGGCCCGGTGTTCACCACCGGCGGCGCCTCGCCGACCTTCGACCTGATGCTGCATCTGATCCGCACGCGGCTCGGCATGGCCGTGGCGCTCGATGTCGCGAGCGTCTTCATCTACGACCAGGCGCGCGCCGCGACGGACGCGCAACCGCTGGTCTCGCTCGGCCGTCTTGACGGCTACGATCCCAGGCTGGCGCAAGCCATCCGGCTGATGGAAGCGCATGTCGACCAGCCGCTGACTATCGCGGCCGTGGCAAAGCGCGCCGGGGTGACGGCACGGACGCTGGAAAGCATCTTTCGCAAGTCGATCGGCGAAACGCCCGGCGCTTATTACCTCAGGCTGCGCCTCGGCGCCGCGCGCCGGCTGGTGGTCGACACGCGCATCGCCATGGCGGACATTGCCGGGCGAACGGGGTTTTCGTCCGCCGCGGCATTTTCCAGAGCGTTTTCAAGAGCGTTCGGCGAAGCGCCGGTCAGGCTGCGTCGGGGATCATGCATGTCGCCCAAAAGCCTGGCCACGGGCTTGACCCGAGCGTGCGTAGCGGTTTTGGGATAACGACATCCATAGGCAAAGGTAGATCAGGCAGCGTCCTGGCGGTCGCTGCTGCCGTCGATCTGCGAGCGCACCTGTCTCGCAAGATGGGTCTCGAAGCGGCTGGCGACCGCGCGATCCCATTCGTTTGCACTCAGCGCACCTTGTTTCGGGTGCGGCAGCGCCATCAGCCGGTCGATGATCGATCCAGCCTCGCCAGATGAGAGCAGGGCGTCGATTTCGCGTTCGTGCTGCATATCGTTTCGCCTCCTTCTTTCTGAATCCCGCCACGAACCACACTATAGGAGGTTCGTGACGGCTGTTTGAAGGCAAGAGCGAGGCGATTGATGGGCGATGCCGGGCAAAGTTTTGTCCGCCGCCGCCCATCTTGGGCACGATCGTTCCGGCAGGTTACGCAGTGCTTCAGCCAAGCCGCATCGACAGTTCAACATCCTCGCCGAACGGCGTGGACATGTAGCCACTCCCGGTCGAGCGCACCCGCTCGAGGTATTCGGGGCAAAGATCTGCGTTGTCGGCAACGACGAAGGCGCCCGGTCTGAGGCGGCTTTCAACCAGACTCAAGATCTCGGGATAGAGCGCTTTGGCGCCGTCGAGCAGAAGCAGGTCGACGCTTTCGGGAAGATCGACGCTTAATGTTTGCAGCGCGTCTCCTTCGCGGATTTCCACCATGTCAATGAGACCGCCTGCTGTCAGATTACTCCTCGCGCGCGCGACCTTGGATGGCTCGAACTCGCTGGTGATCAGGCGGCCACCGCCATTGTCCCGCAAGGCTGCGGCAAGGTGCAGGGTCGAGATGCCGAACGAGGTTCCAAATTCGACGATCGTCCGTGCGCCGCTGCCTCGTGCCAGCATGTAGAGCAGCGTGCCGGTCTCTCGCGAAACGGGAAGCCAGAGATCCCTTAGCCGCCCATAGAAATCGAGGTATTCGGTCTTGCTTCGAACCAGCCGCATCCGCTCCTCGGCGGAGAGTTCCGCCACTGCAGGGCTTGTTGCCGCAGCGGCTTCCTCGAACAGGCGGTCCAGCAGGGGCGCGAGCGGCGTTGTCGTCAGTGTGGTCATATCGGTCTCCAGTCGGAATTGAATGCGTTCTTGTGCGACATTCAAAATACGACTAATCATTCGCATTCACTAATCGCATTGGCGCGGCTCTCAATGAGCGACAACCGAAGTCCGCGGATTTCCTCGCGAAAACAGCCGAAGCAGGCCCGCTCGGCGGAGCTCGTCGCTGCGATTTTGCAGGCTGCTGTTCAGGTTTTGGCGAGGGAAGGCGCGCAGCGCTTCACCACGGCGCGCGTGGCCGAGAAGGCCGGCGTCAGCGTCGGATCGCTGTATCAGTATTTTCCGAACAAGGCGGCGATCCTGTTCCGGCTCCAGAGCGACGAATGGCGGCAGACGACCAGTTTGCTGCGCGATATCCTCGAGGATATCAGGAAACCGCCGCTTGACCGGCTGCGCGACCTGGTCCACGCCTTCCTCCGCTCGGAGTGTGAGGAGGCTGCGGTGCGTGTGGCGCTCGACGACGCCGCCCCGCTTTACCGCGACGCGCCCGAGGCGCAGGCGGCGAGGGCGTCCGGAGACCGCACCATCCAGCTCTTCATGCAGGAGGCGTTGCCGAGCGCCGCGCAAGCGACTCGCGAATTGGCCGGCGACCTGGTCATGACGACGCTCAGCACGGTGGGGAAGCAGTTCTCGGAGACGCCTCGAACGCCCAAGGAGATTGAAGTCTACGCCAACGCCATGGCCGACATGTTTTGCGCCTACCTGAGAGGCCTCGATCACGGCTAAGGCGCGCCAGACCCGGTCAGCGAACAGGCCACGCGAGTTTCACACGGGGCAAAACCTTCGTCGGTTCAGCCCCGCGGAAAGCCGTCTTAGCCGGCGGCCGCTGAACAATGCGGCCGCGAACCGGGTACGCCTCAGACGTACCGGTTGACGATGTTCTCGAGTAGCTCTTGGCGGCCGGATCTGGGCTGCGGCTCGATCTTCTCTTTGACGACGCGCTCGGCGATTTCCTCGAGCGTACGCTTGCCGGCAAGCATCGCCTTGGCCTCGGCCGAATCCCAGCCGGCATAGCGCTCGGCGAGCGGGGCGGACAGCGCCTTGTCCTCGACCATGCGCGCTGCCGCCTTGAGGCCGCGAGCGCAGCAGTCCATGCCGCCGATATGGCCGATCAGCAGATCCTGCGGATCGAGCGACTGGCGCCTGAGCTTGGCGTCGAAATTGGTGCCGCCGGTCTTGAAGCCGCCGGCCTGCAGCACCTGATAGTAGGCCAGTGCCATCTCCGGTACATTGTTCGGGAACTGGTCGGTATCCCAGCCCGACTGGTAGTCGTTGCGGTTCATGTCGATCGAACCGAAAATGCCGAGCGCATTGGCCAGCGCCAGTTCATGTTCGAACGAATGGCCGGCCAGGATGGCGTGGCCCTGCTCGATGTTGAGCTTGACCTCGTTCTCCAGTCCGAAACGCTTGAGGAAGCCGTAGACGGTGGCGACGTCGTAATCGTACTGGTGCTTGGTCGGCTCCTGCGGCTTCGGCTCGATCAGGATGGTGCCTTCGAAGCCGATCCTGTGCTTGTAATCGACGACCAGGTTGAGGAAACGGCCGGCCTGTTCCTGCTCGCGGGCAAGGTCGGTGTTGAGCAGCGTCTCATAGCCCTCGCGGCCGCCCCACAGCACGTAGTTCTCGCCGTTCAGACGCTTGGTGACGTCGATGCAGTGTTTCACCGTCGCCGCCGAATAGGCAAAGACGTCCGGATCGGGATTGGTGGCGGCGCCTGACATGAAGCGGCGGTTGGAGAACAGGTTGGCCGTGCCCCACAACAGCTTGACGCCGGTCTGCTTCATCTTTCCCGAGAAGTAATCGGCGATCTCGTCGAGCCGCGCCGCACTTTCGGAAAAGTCCCGGCCCTCCGGCCGCACGTCAGCATCGTGGAAGCAGAAATAAGGCGCACCCAGCAACGAAAACATCTCGAAGGCGACGTCGGCCTTGAGCTTGGCCAACTCCATGGTGTCGGTGCTGCCGGCCTTCGGAAACCACGGCCGGTCAAATGTCTGGCCGCCGAACGGATCGCCGCCCGGCCAGGCAAAGGAATGCCAATAAGCGACGGCAAAGCGCAGATGGTCTTCCAGCCGCTTGCCGGCGACAATCTCGTCGGGATTGTAGAACCGGTAGGCCAGCGGATTGGTCGAATCCGGTCCCTCATATTTGATCTGTTGGATGTCGCCGAAAAAACCGCTGCTCATGTTCTTTTCCTCTCGCATGGTCCGGCCTGATTACCTCAGGCGTAATTGGTTTCGCGCTGGCGCTGGTCGAAAAGGCTCATGTCAAAGCCACCCAACGAAAGAGACAGACCATGACCGACCTCAACACCATTGCCGAAAACTACATCGCCGCCTGGAACGAGAGCGACGCCGCACGCAGGAAAGCCTTGCTCGAGGCGACCTTCACCGAGGACGTCGGCTACCGCGATCCGATCATGCAGGGCGACGGCCATGACGCCATCGCCGCGCTGATCGAAGGCGTTCAGCAGCGCTTTGCCGGCTTCAGGTTCTCGCTGAAAGGCAAGCCGGACGGCTTCGCCGATACCATCCGCTTCTCCTGGAACCTCGGGCCGGAAGGCGTCGGCTCCGTCATCGAAGGCACCGATATCGGCGTCATCGAAAATGGCCGGCTGAAAAGCGTCACCGGCTTTCTCGACAAGGTGCCGGCACAGTGAGGCCTTCTCGGCAGGCCACGGCGAGGGCGGGAAACCGCTCACGCCGTGGCGCTCCTGATCGCCGGGTAAAGCTGGCGGTAGCGCTGATAGGCATCTGCATAGGCATCGCTTAGTGCGGCGACCGGCTCGACCGTGGCGTCCGTCGCCGGCGCCGTGCACACGGCGCGCGGATCGGCGCCTGTCGCCGCGATCAGGCCAAGCCGGGCCGCTCCGAAGGCGGCGCCGAAATCGCCGTCGGCTGGGATATCGACTGGCAGGCCAAGCGCTGTGGCGATGGCCTTCAGCCAGTAGCGCGAACGCGAGCCGCCGCCGATCGCCGTCACCCGGGTCAGCGTCGTACCGGCTTTGGCCAGGGCTTCGAGGCTGTCGCGGAAAGCGAAGGCGACGCCTTCGAGCACGGCCTGGGTCAGCGCCGCGCGGCCGGACTCGTGGGCAAGCCCGGTAAAGGCGCCCCGAATGACGGAATCATTGTGAGGCGTCCGCTCGCCTGACAGGTACGGCAGGAAAGAGACACCGCTCGGCGCCTGCAGCGAATCGCCGAGTTCGGCGGTCAACTCGCCGGCACTTTTTCCAGCGATCCCCGACAGCCAGTTGAGCGAATCGGTTGCCGACAGGATGACGCCCATCTGGTGCCAGGTGCCGGGCAGTGCGTGGCAGAATGTGTGCACTGCGCTTTGCGGATTGGGCAGATAGGACGCGTTGGCGGCAAAAAGCACGCCCGACGTGCCGAGCGAGACGAACGCCTGCCCGGCGCCGACCGTGCCCATGCCGCAGGCCGAGGCCGCGTTGTCGCCGGCCCCGCCGGCGATCGGGATGCCCGCCTGCATGCCCCATCTGGCGGCCAGTTCGGCGCGCAAGGCACCGGCCTTGGCCGTGCCTTCGACCAATGACGGCATCTGGCTTTCGTCGAGCGACGTGACAGCGAGCAGTTCGGAGGACCAGGCGCGTTTGCCGACATCGAGCCACGACGTGCCAGCCGAATCCGACATTTCCGAAATATGCTCGCCGGCGAGCCAGAGCCGCAAAAAGTCCTTCGGCAGCAGGACCTTTGCCACCTTGGCGAAAACAGCCGGTTCGTTGTTTTTCACCCAGGCCAGCTTCGGCGCGGTGAAACCGGGAAAGACGATGTTGCCGGTCAGCTTGCGAAAGCGCGGGTCGGCATCGAGCGCGGCCGCCTCGGCGTGGCTGCGTGTGTCGTTCCATAGAATGCAGGGGCGCAGCACCTGGTCGGCGGCATCGAGCAGGGTGGCGCCATGCATATGGCCGGAAAGGCCGATGCCTTTGACTGCCGCGAGTTCCTTCGCATGCATTGACCGCAACTCGCCGACCGCCGCTTCGCAGGCGCGGATCCAGTCGGCCGGGTTCTGCTCGGACCAGCCGGGATGCGGGCGCGACACGTCGAGCGGCGCATGGCCGGAACCGACGATGCTCTGCCTTGCATCGATCAGCAGCGCCTTGACGCCCGACGTGCCGAGATCGAGGCCGAGATACATGTTTCCTCCCATGTCCGTCATGCCTGGCGGCGACGGTCTTTCTTGCTTCGCTGCCCAGTCCTGTGACACGGGCGGCGAAGATATCCCGGCAATCGTGCCGCCGGAAACGCACCCCGGTCAACACGCGAAGATTTTTTCGACGCTCGAAAAAATCTGGCCGGGGCAGTTTTTAAGGCAAGATGTGGCCTTGGTCAATTCGCCGCGAGAGCGGTTGCACGCCGTGAAAACAGTGCCGACAACGGGCTGTCCGGCCGTGCCAGCGCGCGTTCCGCCGCAAGCGCCCTCGCCAGCGCGCCATCACCGGAACGCAATGCCGCTTCGATCAGTGTCAGGTCGATGACGTCGCGTTGTGCGTGGCTGCCGCCGAAGCGATGGGCGATTGCCCGGATCGGCCGGATAAGGCGTATCGTCCCGGCATAATTGCCCTCGCCGAATGCCTTGATGGCGAGCGTCAGGGGATGGCCGACATCCCTGGTGAAACCGGCGTTGTCGTCCTTGCCGCGCATCGCCTCGCGCTGCGCCTCGAGCAAGTTGCGGGCGGGCGCTTCGAGGCCGGCACCGACAAACGCCATCATCGCGTGGGCGTCGTTGAAGGCATAGTGGCCGGCGCTGGCCATGGGCACCCAGTTGGCGGCCAGTGCCGTCCAGCGCTCGCCGACATCGACGCCGCCGAGATGCAGCCGCCACAGGATCGCCGAGGCATCGACCATGTTGAGCGCCAGCATCGAGCGTTCGCCATAGATCGGCCCGTCATAGAGCGCCAGCACCTCGTCGATTTCGCCGAGATCATAGTGGAACAGTGCCAGATGCCACCAATTATGCACCTGCAGGAAGCTGTCCCGCGTCCACGCTTCGGGATTGGCGCGCATCCACAGAATGCCGTCCTTCTGCCGGCTCTGCATCTCCATGACATGGGCCACCGCATGCTGGGCCCAGCCGTCGCGCGGCTCGATATCGACCGCCGTGCGGCCAAGTTTTTCGGCGCGCGCGTAATCGCCCATTTCCTCCAGGCCAAAGGCCTGCATGCCGAGTATGGCGTGATAGCCCGGCATGTCGCTCTGCCAGGACGGCAGCGCGCGGCCGATGCGGTCGCGCAGCATGCGCGCATTGCCGGTGAAGAAGTCGATCTGGTGGCCGGTCTGCAGCGCCAGCGCATCGAGCGGAAACTCGATGGCGATATCCTCCAGCACGCGGGCGGCCTCGTGCCAGCGTCCCTCCGCAAGATGGCCAAGGGCGGCGACATGCGCCTGCTCGCGTGTTGTCGCGGCAAGCGGCAGCGCCGCCTCGTGACATGCCTTGGCCACCGCCGTCGCCTCACGCTCTGTGGCGAGGCCAAAGAGATAACCCTTGAACACCTGCGCCATGACGAAGCCGGGATCTTCGGCGATTGCCCGGTCAACGGAACCGACCGGATCGCCGATGAAGCACTGCAATTCGCGAACGGCCCGGCTGTAGGACGAGAGCCCGGCCTCCGTCGCGCCAGACAGTGTCAGGCCGAATGCGTCGCTCACCGCCATGGTCTGTCCTCAGTTGCCCGAGCGCATCGCCACTGTCGCGATCCCGGCGCCGACCAGCAGCGTGCCGCCGGTGCGGTTGAAGATGCGGATCGCCTTTGGGTTGTGCACCACGTTGCGCGCCCTTGCCGCGATCAGCGCATAACCGAAGGCATTGGCGAAGGCGAGCGCCAGGAAGGTCGTCTCGAAGATCAGCATCTGTGTCCAGAAATCCGCATACCGGTCGAGGAACTGCGGCAGGAAGGCGACAAAAAAGGTGATGCTTTTCGGATTGAGCGCGGTAACCAGCCAGGCGTGCGCCGTCATTTTCGCCGATGACACCGCATCGGTGCGCGGCTCGGCCCGGAGCGCACCGCCGGCGCGAAACAGCTTGATGCCGAGATAGATCAGATAGCCGGCGCCGATCACCTTCAGCACGGTAAACACGGTGGCGGACGCCGCCAGCAGCGCGCCGATGCCCAGCATCGACAGTGTCATCGCGGTGAAGTCGCCGAGCGCCACGCCGACTGCCATCGGCAGCGCGGTGCGCCAGCCCTGGCCGAGCGCATAGGAAATCACCAGCAGGATGGTCGGACCTGGAATGACCAGAAGGACTGCCGAGGCAGCGGCAAAAGCGGCCCAGTTTTCGAAGGACATTTTCTTCTCCTTGAGCTCAACGAAGAGGATAAATCCTTGGTCCCGCGCAGATGTAAAGAGGCAAAAATCGACAAAGCCCCTCGTTAATGCCAGGCGGCCGGCCTTCACGCTTTTTCAACCATGATTGGCGAAAATGCCTGCTATTCGGCCGGACCGTGTTTCCCGTCGACAGCGTAGGGTTTGGGTAAATGCGTGAGTTGCCGCACGGTCTGTCGCTGCCGCATATTGGCGACGCAATCGAAACCGAAATACAGCTTTCCCGTCGCACGGTGCTGTCCGGCGCCGGCGCGCTGGCGCTGCTCGGCATCGCCGGCTGCAGCCAGACGCTGGATTTGCCGTCGCTTCAGCTCGACGACGTCACCACCGGCTCGATCCGGCCCATCCGTCCGAGTATCAGCGTCGACAAGAACATCACCAGCCCCGACGTGATGTACGCTTCGCTCACCGACGGTGGCTTCAATGTGCCGGAAGTGCCCTATCTCAAGGTCAAGCCGGAGTTCCGCCGCCAGATCGTCGTCGATCCGACCGGCGAGCAACCCGGCACCATCGTCGTTCACTCGCAGGAACGGCTGCTCTATCTGGTGCAGCCCGGCGGCGAGGCGATCCGTTACGGCGTCGGCATCGGCAAGGACGGATTCCGCTGGTCCGGCCGCGCCAACATCCAGTACGGCAAGGAATGGCCGGTCTGGACCCCGCCGCCCGAGATGATCGCCCGCAGGCCGGAACTGGTGAAATGGCAAAGCGGACAGCCGGGCGGCCTCGACAATCCGCTCGGCGCGCGTGCCCTCTACATCTATCAGAACGGCAGCGACACCGGCTATCGCATCCACGGCTCGCCCGAATGGTGGAGCATCGGCCAGGCGATGTCGTCGGGCTGCGTGCGCCTGATCAACCAGGACATCATCGACCTCTATAGCCGCGTCTCCAAGAAAAACCCGGTCGTCGTCGTCTGAACGGCGGCTTCGCCTTCAGCGATCACTCTGCCGTTGCGCGATGCCGCAAGACAGGCGAATGTGCCTGCGATTTCATCGCCCGGGAGACGTGAACAATGGCCGGAACTTTTGTCATCGCGCAAGGCGGCGGCCCGACCGCCGTCATCAACCAGACCGTGGTGGGTGCTGCGCTCGAAATCCGCAAGCGGCATCCCGGCGCCAAGGTGCTGGGTTCCATCCACGGCGTGCGCGGCATTCGTGACGGCAATTACGTCGATCTTTCCGCCATCCCCGAGGATCGCCTGCGGCTGATCGCGGCGACACCGAGCGCCGCGCTTGGTTCGACGCGCGACAAGCCGGATGCCGCCTATTGCGACCTCATCCTCAACGGCTTGAAGAAAGCCGGTGCCGACGCCTTCATCTATATCGGCGGCAACGACACCTCGGGCACGCAGCAGATCCTCACCGACGCCGCCGGCGGCAAGATCGCCTTCGTGCATGCGCCGAAAACCATCGACAACGATCTCGAGGAGAACGACCACACGCCCGGCTTCATGTCGGCGGCCGAGTTCGTCGCTGGAGCATTCCTTTCGGTCGATCTCGATTTCCGCGCTCTGCCGGGCATCTATGTCGGCATTGTCATGGGGCGGCATGCCGGTTTCCTGACGGCCGCGTCCGCGGCCTGGCAGCTCGACCAGGACAGCGGCCCGCATCTCGTCTACGTGCCGGAGCGGCCGTTCTCGGCGGCCGGTTTCATCGACGACGTGCGCGCCACGCTCGACCGCCACAAGCGCTGCATCGTTGCCGTCTCCGAAGGCGTCAGCACCGCCGACGGCAAGGCGCTGGTCGAAAGCCTGGTGCCGCCGGAAAGGCTGGAGCGCGACCAACACGGGAACGTCAAGCTGTCGGGCAGCGACCTGCCGGCAGCCTTGGAGCGCGCGCTCGCCGAAGGATTGCCGGGCAAGCGGGCGCGCGTCGATGCGCTCGGCTATATGCCGCGCGGCTATGTCGGCGCCATCAGCGCGGTGGACGCGCAGGAGGCCTTCGATGCCGGTGCCTTCGCGGTCACGGTGGCCGACGAGGGCGGCGGTTCGGTGGCGCTGCAATATGACGGCAAGAAAACCGTGCTGAAAAAGGTGCCGCTGAAGAACGTCGCCGGCAAGACGCGCCATATGCCGGATGATTTCATGCTGCCCGACGTCAACCGGCTGTCCGACGCGGGGATGGCCTATCTGAAGCGGCTGGTCCCGCAAAAGTACAAGGTCGGCAAGCCGTTCGTCTGATGCGGCGTTGATCTGATGGACAGCTGGTTCAGCAAAACCATCGTCGACGCCAAGACGACGATGCTGACCGAGCCCTTCGTGCATGATTTCGTGCGTGCCAACATCTGGCATTTGCGCGGCCGCGATGTCGACCTGCTGGTCGACACCGGCATGGGTATCTGCCCGCTGGCGCCGCAGATCGACACGCCGTCCGGCAAGCCGCTGCTCGCCGTCGCCACGCATATCCATCTCGATCATGTCGGCTCGCTGCACGAGTTTCCGTTGCGGGCAGGGCCGCGCCACAGCGCCGCGCAGTTCGACAGCATGGATGAAGCGGTGACCTACGCCTACATGTTCCATGATCTGGAAGGCGCCGTCTCCAGGCTGCCGGCAAAGGGCTGGAAGGCGGCCGATTACAGGATTCAGCCGGCGCCTCTGGCCCGGACCCTGGACGAGGGCGATAGGATCGACCTCGGCGACCGCCAATTCCGCGTCCTGCATCTGCCCGGCCACTCTCCGGATTCGATCGCGCTGTTCGACGAGGCTGACGGCCTGTTCTTCGCCGGCGACGCCATCTACGACGCCATGCTGATCGACGACCTGCCGGATTCGGATCGTGCCGCTTATCGCCGCACGATGCAGCGCCTGCTCGAGCTGCCGATCCGGATCGGCCATGGCGGCCATGGACCGAGCTTCGATGGCAGGCGGATGCGCGAGATCGCCACCACCTATCTCAGCCGGACCGACCGGAAAGGCGAATAGGAGGCCTCGGCTGAGGCGGCGCAAATCTGAGGCGATTTGTCTTGGGCAGCTATTTTGTTCTTGCTTTGTGCCGGCAGCTATGCTACTAATATGGGTATGGTGCTGATTCGCCCCAACCGACCCGCCCCTCCCGAGGCGGGTTTTGTATTTTCGGGTTTCGGCGGCAACGCCGCGAGGCGGTTGCCGGCTGGAAATTAAATCTTCGTAATATTATCTGGAAACCATAATCGGCGCCCTAGATGCGGGGCTGTCGATCCGGTCGGCTGCCGTGACAGGCGAGACAGGCAAGGCCGACGACCGACGCGCCGATGAATTGTTCCGGTGACGGAACGTCGCGGCGCAAGACCAATCTCTCGCCCGGACAACGGCCATGTCACCAATCCAGACCCTTCGCAGACATCGCGTCGCCGCTCTGCTGGGCGCCGCGCTGATCGTCAGCCCCTTCGCCCTGTCCTTCGCTCCCAGGCTGAATGATGTCCTGGCGGCAACAGTGACCCCACCTGTCACCGGCATGACGGCGCCCCGCGGCTCGTTCGCTCCGGTCGTGGCGGCCGACAAACCGGCAGTGGTGACGATCACCACCCTCATGAAATCGGCGCAGTCGGACACCACGAGCGAGGCCTCCCCATTCGGTGGCAACGAGTTCGGTGGCAACTCGCCTTTCGACGACTATTTCCGCCGTTTCTTCGGTGACCAGGGACTGCCCGCCCCCAAGACACCGCCGGAACAGGCGCCGCGCACCGAGGCCCTCGGCTCAGGCTTCATCGTCGGTGCCGACGGCATGATCGTCACCAACAATCACGTCGTCGACGGCGCCCAGTCGGTCAAGGTGATGCTCGACGACGGCACCGAGCTTCCCGCCAAATTGATCGGCCATGACACGAAGAACGACCTTGCCGTGCTCAAGGTCAACGCCGGCAAGCCCTTGCCGACCGTCAAATGGGGCGATTCGGACAAGCTCATGCCGGGCGACCAGGTGCTCGCCTTCGGCAATCCTTTCGGCCTTGGCACCACGGTCACCGCCGGCATTGTCTCGGCGCGCGGCCGCGATCTGCACAGCGGCCCGTTTGACGACTTCATCCAGATCGACGCACCGATCAACCGGGGCAATTCCGGCGGCCCGCTGACGGATGTGTACGGCGATGTCGTCGGCATCAACACCGCGATCTTTTCGCCGAATGGCGGCAGTGTCGGCGTCGGCTTCGCCATCCCCTCGGACCAGGCGCAAAAGGTCGTCGCCAAGCTGATGAAGGGCGGCTCCATCCAGTACGGCTATCTCGGCGTCCAGATTCAGCCGGTGACGCCTGATGTGGCGAGCGCCATCGGCCTCGATCACCCTACCGGCGTGCTGGTCGCGCAGGTCAGCGACGGATCGCCGGCCGCCAAGGCCGGCATCGAGACCGGCGATGTCATTACCAGCTTCGCCGGCCAGGACATAAAGGATCCGAGGGATCTGTCGCGCGCCGTCGCTGACGTTGCGCCTGGCACGAGGGAAGCCCTCAATGTCTGGCGCAAGGGGAAAAGCCTGCAGATCTCCGTCGAGATCGGGCGCAACGAAGACGACACGGCGACGGGATCGGTGACCGGCGAGTCAGGTCAGCCGTCGACGGGGCAGGGCCTTCGCGCACCGGCGCTCGGTCTCGGCCTGATGGACGTCACTCCTGATGTGCGCCAGGCAATGAACCTGCCAGAAAACCAGCACGGCGCACTGGTCGAGCGCGTCGACCCGAACAAGGCGGCGTCGGCTTCCGGCATCCAGCCCGGCGACATCATCGTCGGCGTCGACCAGACTCCGGTGAGGAGCGCCAGGCAGGCAAATCAGGCGATTGTGCAGGCTGCCAAATCCGGCAAGAAATCGGTGCTGCTGCTTGTCGAGCGCGGCGACGCCCAGATGTTCGTCGCCGTCCCCTTCGCCAGCGGCTGAAGCGGGCGCCGCGCTGCCAAGATCAATGTAGAGCATTGCCGCCAGGCCGGAGCCAAGATTTCGGTTGCCCGCACTCGCGTCTTCGAGAAAACTGACAAAGCTCGATTGGACCTTGCGCAAACGGATATTCTCGATGGTTACCCGAGGCTTCTCTTCCGGACGAAAGCCGCCGACGGATACGGATGCACGTATCCCGCCGGGGCAATATCTCGAGCAAGGTTTCCCGGTCCTGTCGGCCGGCCCGACGCCGCATGTCCGCACCGAGGATTGGTCGTTCACGCTTAAGCACGGGCCGCGGCCGATCAAGAAGTGGAACTGGGCCGAGTTCAACGCGCTGCCCTTGACCAAGATGACGCGCGACATCCATTGCGTCACCGCATGGACCAAGTTCGACACGGCGTGGCAGGGCGTGCTCGTCGACGACATCCTTGCCGACGCCGGCATCGAGCCGCCCACCGCCTTCACGCTGGCGCTGGGTTTCGACGGCTATTCCACCAACGTGCCGACGAAGGATATCACCGGTGGCAAGGCGATGGTGGCACTGCTTTATGAAGGCAAGCCGATCACTCCCGACCATGGCGGCCCGGCCCGGCTGCTCGTTCCGCATCTCTATTTCTGGAAATCGGCCAAATGGCTGAACGGGCTGCAGTTCACCGAGCGTGACGAGCCGGGTTTCTGGGAGTTGCGAGGCTATCATATCTATGGCGATCCGTGGCGCGAGCAGCGCTACACGAACGATCCATGAGCGACGGCCCGGCGGCGCAGTCGCCCTGGCAGACGGTCACCATCACCCGCATCCAAAAGCGCACGCCGCGGGTCACCAGCTTCTTCCTGCAGCCGTCGCGGCCCTTCGTCTATCGTGCCGGACAGCATGTCGATGTCAGGCTGACGGCGCCGGACGGCTATCAGGCGCGCCGCTCCTACTCCATCGCCTCGGCGCCGGAGACCGGCGAGACCATCGAGCTGGCGATTGAAAAACTCGAGGACGGCGAGGTCTCGCCGTTCTTTCACGAGATAGCGGCGGTGGGCGACGAGGTCGAATTGCGCGGGCCGCTCGGCGGCCATTTCGTCTGGTCAGACGGCGATGGCGGCCCGCTCCTGCTCGTCGGCGGCGGGTCGGGCGTGGTGCCGCTGATGTCGATGCTCCGCCACCGGGCGATGCGGGGATCGCTGGTCGCCGCCGCCCTGGTGTTTTCGGCGCGGGTCTGGGACGAGGTGATCTTTCGCGATGAGCTGATCGACCTCGCCGAGCGCCGGGATGGCTTCGACCTGGTGCTGACGCTTACGCGCGAGCCGGCCCGCCGTCCGGCGGATTATGCGCGGCGGGTCGACGCCGCGATGATGGTGCAAGCCATGACCAGGCTGCCGGCGCCGCCGAAGCTCGCCTTTGTCTGCGGCTCGAACGCATTCGTGACGGCCGCCGCCGAGGCACTGATCGATGCCGGGGTGCCTGCGGCACTCATCCGCACCGAACGCTACGGGGTCTGACCTGGTTCTTGCGCGGTTGCTGGCTTCGCCGGCCGGCATAAGCGGGCCGAAAACCGGCAGAACGGTGAGGCCGCGTTTGGCCGAAATGGTTAACGATTCGACAAAGAACCTCGGCTGCGACTTTTATCGGTTTAAAAAATCGAACCGAACGGTTCGTTTCTGTTGACAATGCGTGCAGGACGCTGTGAACGCTGCCTCCCAAGTCACCTTGCAGCCAGACCGAGGCGATAGACTATCTGCTTGACATTAAACGATAAAAATGTGGCGAAGGGAATCTCTGGCACAATTTCAAGGTGTAGATTCTTGGTCCACACCAAAAAACTTCGTGATTGGAAACTGGCCATTGGCTTTCCCACATCGGGGCTGTCCGAACGACGCGAATTCCCCCCAAGGCACGCCGCTAGACGGACGGAAAACTAAGATACTGGAGTACTAAAAAATGAAAAAGATCGCTCTTGCCGCCGTCGCCGTTTTGGCGATCACCGGCAGCGCCTTCGCTGGCAGCGACAACTTTGGTTCCAAGGGTGCGAACCAGCCTGCCGCTGCGGTCGACAGCTCGTATACGGCTTCCATTCAGAAGCCGGCTCATGCTGACCAGCAGGCTGTCCAGGGCGCCGACCGTAACCTCTTCGGCAACAACTAACAGCCGATCCCAGCATCAGGGCGGCGGGCATATCCGCCGTCCGGGGATCTGAAAAATTCAGGAGTATTAAGATGAAAAAGATCGTTCTTGCTGCCGCCGCCGTTTTGGCCATCACCGGCAGCGCCTTCGCCGGCAGCGACAACTTTGGTTCCAACGGAGCCAACCCGCCTGCTGTCTCGGTCGACAGCTCCTACACGGCTTCCGTCAAGACGTCGAACCAGGCTGAAAAGCAGCCGGTTGTCCAGGGCGCCGACCGTAACCTCTTCGGCAACAACTAACAGCCGATCCCACCATCAGGGCGGCGGCATGCCCGCCGCTTGATTTCGAAAATCCAGGAGACCCAAAATGAAAAAGATTGTTCTTACTGCCGCCGCGCTCTTGATTGCCGCCGGCAGCGCTTATGCCCGCAACGACAATGTTGGCGGGACCGACATCAACAAGCAGTCGACCGTCAACGTCGACAAGACGCAGACGTATTCGGTGCGGGACAGCAACTCGCCGATCTACAAGCTGCTGAATTCGTCTGGCGATGTGCCCAAGTCCGCGCCTCAGGGCGCCGACCGCAACCTCTTCGGCAACAACTAGAGCAATTCCAGGAAAAGTGTGAAACGGCCGTCCGGAATTGCGTCAAAACAAGGAGATAGAGCGGTTCGGCGTTCCGTGAAACGATGAACCGCTCTAACGGCCGAACTGGAATTCCAGACAAGAGCGGCGGGCCATGCCCGCCGCTCTTGTCCCTTGCATGGCGGAAGAACGCCTGCTTCAAGCCGCCTTTGCTTCTGCTTCATGGAGCGCGAAAGAGCGCCCGTCCGCGTCGAAAATATGCAGGTCTCCGGCGTCCGCCGTCAGCCGCAGTGTCGCTCCGCGCTTGATCTCGACATTGCCCGGCAGCTTGGTCACCAGCGGCAGGTCGGCGCGGCCGATGTCGACATAGACGAGCTGGACCTCGCCGAGCTGCTCGACGTAATCGACCGTCCCTTCGAACAAATAGTCGGCGCCGGTGGCAATCATCAGATCCTCCGGCCTCACCCCGAAGCTCACCGCTGCGCCTTTCGCCGACGCAGGCGTTGCGATCGGCACCGTTGCCTTGCGGCCGCCGACATGGCTGACGACCGTCGGGTTGCCGGTCTTGTCGATCGTCGCCGGCAGGATGTTCATCGCCGGCGAGCCGATGAACTGGGCGACGAAAAGATTGCCGGGCCGCTTGTAGAGCTCCATCGGCGTGCCGACCTGTTCGATATGGCCTTCCTTCAGCACGACGATGCGGTCGGCCAGCGTCATCGCCTCGACCTGGTCGTGGGTGACGTAGATCATCGTCGTGGCCGGCATCGACTCCTTGAGCTTGGCGATCTCGATGCGGGTGGCGACGCGCAGCGCCGCGTCGAGGTTGGATAGCGGCTCGTCGAACAGGAAGACCTTGGGATTGCGCACGATGGCGCGACCGATGGCGACGCGCTGGCGCTGGCCGCCCGACATCGCCTTGGGCAGGCGGTCGAGATATTTGGTCAGCTGCAGGATCTCGGCCGCCTGGCGCACCCGCTTGTCGATCTCGGCCTTGCTTTCCTTGCCGATTTTCATCGAGAAGGCCATGTTGTCGTAGACGGTCATGTGCGGATAGAGCGCATAGGACTGGAACACCATGGCGATGCCGCGCTTTGACGGCGGCACGTCGTTGACGATCTCGCCGTCGATCTTGAGCTCGCCCGAGGTGATCTCCTCCAGCCCGGCGATGCAGCGCAGCAAGGTCGACTTGCCGCAACCAGAGGGACCGACGAAGACGATGAATTCGCCCGACTTTATGTCGAGGTCGACGCCGTGCAGAATGTTGAGATTGCCATATGATTTCCTCACTTGCCTTAGCGTGACATCGGCCATGGTACCCTCCAGTTCTTCCTTGAATTCAGTCGATACGCCCGAACCAGGCGCCGTAGCCGCCGAGGCGGATAGTGCCGGCGCCAGTCTGTCCCGAAAACCCGTGTCCCGGCAAGGGCTGCAATGAGCGGCCGCCAAGATCGACTTCGGCAGGCTTTGCTCCGAGATTGAAGGCGCAGACGATCTGCTCGTTGCCTTCACGGCGGGTGAAGGCGACGGTGTCGCCCTCGCTTTCGATGAACTCGATATCACCCTTGGCCAGTGCCGGATGGGCGCGGCGGAAAGCCAGGAAGCGCCGGTAGTGCTCGAGCAGCGAGCCGTCGTTGCCTTGCTGCACATTGACGGCTTGCGCAAGGTGCTTGCTGGGTACCGGCAGCCAAGGCTTTGCCGTCGAGAAGCCGCCATTGCGGGCGGCGCCGTCCCAAACCATCGGCGTGCGGCAGCCGTCGCGGCCCTTGAATTCCGGCCAGAAGCGGATGCCGTATGGGTCCTGCAGATCCTCGAAGCTGAGCTCGGCCTCGCTGAGCCCGAGCTCCTCGCCCTGATAGATGCAGACCGAGCCGCGCAACGACATCAGCAGCGCCGAGATGACCTTGAGGTAGGCGGTCGGGTCGGGCTCGCCGGCTGCCCAGCGCGAGGCAGGGCGCATCACGTCATGGTTGGAGAAGGCCCAGCACGACCAGCCGTCGCTGGCCACCTTGCCGAAGGTTTCCAGCACCGAGCGCACCTTTGCCGCGGTGATCTTCTCCGGCGCCAGGAAGTCGAAGGAGTAACACATATGCACGCGCTTGCCGCCGGCCGTATAGGCCGCCACCACTTCCAGCCCACGCTGCGAGTCGCCGACCTCGCCAACCGCGGCCGTCGCCGGGTATTCGTCGAGCAAAGCGCGGAAGCGTTCGAGGAAGCCGAGGTTTTCAGGCCGGCTCTTATCGTAGAGATGGTCCTGGTAGTTGTAGGGGTTGACGGTCGGCGCCGTCTGGTCGTTGCGCTGCTCGGGCGGCAGCGGCGGATTGTCTTCCAGGCCCTGGCTGTGGAAGTAGAAATTGATGGTATCGAGGCGAAAACCGTCGACGCCGCGCTCCAGCCAGAAGCGGGTGACGTCGAGCAGCGCGTCCTGGACCGCGCGGCTGTGGAAGTTGAGGTCGGGCTGCTCGGCCAGGAAATTATGCAGATAATATTGCTGGCGGCTGGTGTCCCACTGCCAGGCCGAGCCGCCGAAGATCGACAGCCAGTTGTTGGGCGGCGTGCCGTCCGGCTTGGCATCTGCCCAGACATACCAGTCGGCTTTTGGATTGCTGCGGCTCGACCGGCTTTCCTTGAACCACGGATGGATGTCGGCGGTGTGCGAGAGCACCTCGTCGATCATCACCTTGAGGCCAAGCCGGTGCGCCTCGGCGGTCAGCGCGTCGAAGTCGGCCAGCGTGCCGAACATCGGATCGACTTCGCAATAATCCGACACGTCGTAGCCAAAGTCCTTCATCGGCGATTTGAAGAACGGCGAGATCCAGATGGCGTCGACGCCGAGCGAGGCGATATAGGGCAGCCGGCCGATAATGCCCCTGAGGTCGCCGATGCCGTCGCCGTTCGAATCCTGGTAGCTGCGCGGGTAGATCTGGTAGATCACGGCACCTCGCCACCAGTCGCGATCGATAGCGAGATCGGGCTTCGGGGTCGCCTTCAAAGCGGATTGCATGATCTCAACCTCCTTTCACCGAGCCGGCAAGCAGCCCGCGGACGAAATAGCGCTGCAGCGAGAAGAACACGATCAGCGGCACGATGATGGTGACGAAGGCCGATGTCGTCAGGATCTCCCAGTCGCCGCCGCGCGAGCCGAGCAACGCATTGAGCTTGGCGGTAAGCACGATCTGGTCGCCCTCGGTACCAAGGAAAACCATCGCCACCAGCAGATCGTTCCACACCCAGAGAAACTGGAAGATGGCGAACGAGGCCAGCACCGGGAACGACAATGGCAGCACGATCTTGACGAAGATCTCGAAATCGCTGGCCCCGTCGATGCGTGCCGACTCCATGATCTCGCGTGGCAGGCCGGCGATATAGCTCCTCAACAGATAGATGGCGAAAGGCAGGCCGAAGCCGGTATGCGCCAGCCAGATGCCGAGATAGGTCTTCGACGGCACGCCGAAGAAGCTGCCGACGCCGTTATAGAGCTTCAACAGCGGGATCAGCGACATCTGCAGCGGCACGACCAGGAGGCCGATGATGACGGCGATGAGCAGCGCCCGGCCGGGAAAGCGCATCCAGGCCAAAGCGTAAGCGGCGAACGCGGCGATCAGGATCGGGATGACGGTCGCCGGAATGGTGACGGTCAGCGAGTTCATGAAGGAGCGGCCGATGCCCTCCGAAAACAGCACCGTGTCGTAATTGTCGGTGGTGAATTTCGGCGGCGCCGACGAGGCGTAATAGACGCGCTGGCCGCGCTCGCCTTCGAAAGCCTTCGGCGAGGTCATGACGAAACTGCCGTCGGCATTGAGCTGCAGGGTCACGCCGTCGCCGAGATCGGCTGTCGTGCCGGCGGGATATTGCGTCGGCGCTGCCGACTTGACGCCGAAGGCGCTGATGTTGCGGGCCGGACCGTCGCCGAAAATATTGCCTTGCAGGATGAACTTGCCGTCCTTCTCGACTTGCGCCGAGGCGGGCGGCAGCCGTCCGGCCTCCGTCTGGCTGGAACTGGTGAACGAGTTCCACCAGCCCGAAGCGATGATCTGGTCCTTGTCGCGCAGCGACGAGACCAGAATGCCGAGCGTCGGGATCGTCCAGATCGCAACGAAGATGAAGACGGCGATATGGACGCCGAAACGGCTGACAAAGGACTTACCGGTCGACACGGCCATCTCAATGCCCTTCCGTCTCTTTGTTCGCCTGGCGGATGTTCCAGACCATGATCGGAATGACCGCTATCATGATGATGATAGCGATGGTGGCGCCGCGGCCGAAATCGCCGCCGCCGCGGAACATCCAGTCGAACATCAGATTGGCCAGCACCTGGCTGTTCCACTGGCCGTTGGTCATGGTCAGCACGATGTCGAAAACCTTCAGCACCAGGATGGTGATGGTGGTCCAGACCACGGCGATGGTGCCCCAGATCTGCGGCACCATGATCTTCCAGAAGATCTGGAAAGGGTTGGCGCCGTCGATGACGGCGGCTTCCAGCGTCTCTTCCGGAATGCCGCGCAAGGCCGACGACAGGATGACCATGGCAAAGCCGGTCTGGATCCAGATCAGGATGACCATCAGGAAGAAGTTGTTCCAGAACGGCAGCGAGATCCAGACCTGCGGCTGGCCGCCGAAATACTGGATGATGGCATTGAGCAGGCCGATCTGCGTCTGGCCGTCGCCGCGATATTCGTAGATGAATTTCCAGATGACGCTGGCGCCGACGAACGAGATGGCGAGCGGCAGGAAGATCAGGCTTTTTGCGATGGTGCCCCACCAGATCTTGTCGGTGAGCACGGCGATGATCAGCCCGAGGAAGGTGCAGGCGGCCGGCACCACCGCCAGCCAGATGATGTTGTTGAGGATCGAGTTGCGGAACTCGCGGTCGCCGAACGCCCATTGATAGTTGGCCAAGCCGACGAAATGGGCGCCGCCGCGATCGAGGAACGACAGCCTAAGCGTCTCCACTACCGGGTAGATCAGGTAGATCGTGAGGATGATCATCGCCGGGCCGACGAACAGCCAGGGCCGGATCACCCCCTGCCGGCGCAGATTGTTGATCGCCGCCTTGCCGGAAACGCCGCGTGCCGGAAAGATCGTGTCGAGTGCCTTGTTGGCGCCCCAGAAATAGGCGACGCAGCCGCCCACGCCGATGATGATGACGAATATCGCCGAAAAAATCTGAGCCGCCATGGGTCCCTCCCCCTGCGCACGGATCCGCCAGTCGAGAATGGCTTTGGCGACGGGATCATGCGCCGATTCAGTTGTCTGGAGCGCGACCAGCCGGAAAGCAGGTCACTGGGCGCGCGTCATGCCGGAATGCGTTGTGCTCACGACAATCGACGCGACGCCAAGCACCGGATAAGGTCCGGGCCGTTTGAGGCCCGGACCACGTCACATTGGGAACTCAAGCCGGCCGCTTACTTGATCGCGTCCCAGCTTTTCTGGATGTCGGTGGCGACGTCCTGGGCGGACTTGCCGCCGACCAGGTCGATCATGCCGGTCCAGAACGCACCGGCGCCGATCTTGCCCGGCATCAGGTCGGACCCGTCGAAGCGGAAGGTCGAGGCGTTGGCCAGGATCTCGCCCTGCTTCTTCAGCGCGTCGCTGGCATAGGCGTCCTTGTTGACCGACTTGAACGGCGTCACGAAGCCGCCCTGTGCCATCCAGATCTCATGAGCGAGCGGCAGCTTCAGGAATTCGATGAACGCGCGGGCACTCTTGCTGTCTTTGGTGATCATGGCGAGCGTGCCGGCGCCGAGCACCGGAGTGCCGAGCTCGGGCTTGGAAGCGTAAGGCGGGAAGTAGAAGAAGTCGGCATCCTCGCCGATCTTGGTGCCTTGCGGGAAGAAGGTCGGGATGAACGATGCCTGATGGTGCAGATAACATTTTGGCGGCACCGAGAAGAGGCCCTTCGGGCTGTCACGGAAATCGGTCGCCGCAACCGCCTTGGCGCCGCCCTCGACCATCTTGTCGTCGGTGGCGATCTTGCCGAAAATGTCGATGGCGTTGACCACTGCCGGATCGTTGAACGGAATTTCGTTCTTCACCCATTTGTCGTAGGTCTCGGGCGTCTGGGTGCGCAGCATGATGTCTTCGACCCAGTCGGTCGCCGGCCAGCCGGTGGCGCCGCCCGAACCAAGCCCGATGCACCATGGCGTGCCGCCGTCGGCGATGATCTTCTT
This sequence comes from Mesorhizobium sp. M0207, assembly GCF_040321995.1. Taxonomy (NCBI): domain Bacteria; kingdom Pseudomonadati; phylum Pseudomonadota; class Alphaproteobacteria; order Hyphomicrobiales; family Phyllobacteriaceae; genus Mesorhizobium; species Mesorhizobium sp. M0207. The sequence continues at coordinate 494,127 of NZ_JAMYSQ010000001.1, read as the reverse complement.
TTCGAGCTCGGCAAGCTCTTCCTGCGTCTTCGGCACCTTGTAGCCGGCTTCCTCGAAATTGTCCGGCGAGTACCAGACCAGCGACTTCACGTCGGCCTTGTATGGGAAGGCGAAGAAGCCGGGCTTGCCGTCCTTGTCCTTGAAGGTGCCGAGGTCGACCCAGGATTGGCCGGCGCCGTAATTGTCCTTGACCCAGTTGGCCGTATCGTCGCCGAGCGGCGTCAAAAGGCCCTTCGATGCCAGATCCTGGATCAGGCCCGGCTGCGGCAGCACGGCAATGTTGGGCGGGCTGCCGGCCTGCGTGTCGATGACGATCTGCTGCTCGTAATTCTCCGACGAGGAGTACTTGATCTCGGCGCCGGTGGCTTCGGAGAAGTAATCGAGGACGGTGCGGATAAGCCCTTCGTCCTCGCCGCGCCACGGCCCGAAGATCGTCAGCGTCTCGCCCTTGAGGTCGACTTTCTTGAGATCTTCGTAGTTCGCCCAGTTGAAACGGGGATCTTCGCCCGGCTTGAATTTCAGTTCGGCTTGCGCCGGCATGGCGAGCGCAAGCGTGGCAAACGCAGCGCCCAGCAGAAGCATTTTCTTCATCGGTATTCCCTCCCAGTGGTGACAAACACCGAACGAAACCTCCATTCCGTCCGCCGGCGCTGCAGGACTGTGACTCAGTCGGAAAGGAACTGCAACCTTTCGTAGAGTCTTCCAAAGCGCTTTGGTGATTTTGATCACGCCACTGAATTGGTCCGGAGTCAAGAGAAAGCCAGATTAATCGATTTAATTTCTGCGGCCGGGTGCCGGCGAAAGTGCGCTGCAGCACAGTTTTCTGGCGGTGCAGCAGCAAATTCGGCTTCAAACCGGTCCGAACCGTGCGTATGGTCAGTGCGCTCGGCAACGCGGTTCGTAGCGGCTAGCTCGATTCAGATTAAAAGCGCTTTGAGGTTGGAGGCCTCCGGTGAACCTCAAGCAGCTCTCCCACATGCTGGCGCTTTCGCAGACTACGGTGAGCCGCGCATTGAACGGCTACCCGGAAGTCAACGAGGAAACGCGCCGGCGGGTGGTCGATGCCGCCAAGCGTCACGGCTATCGCCCCAATCCGAGCGCCCGCCGGCTGGCGACCGGCAAGACCGGCATGATCGGCTATGTGCTGCCGACGGGAACGACCGTCGACATCGACCCGCATTTCGTCGAGTTCCTGTCCGGCCTCGGCGACTATGCGCGTTCGCACGAGCTCGACCTGGTGCTGTCACCGGCCGATGCCGACGACCAGGAGACGACCTACCGCCGCATTGTCGCCAACCGGCAGGTCGACGCGGTCTATATCTCGTCGCCGAGGCCGGCCGACCGGCGGGTGGCACTCGTCAACACGCTCGGCATTCCCTTCATCGTCCATGGCCGCAGCGAAGGCTTCGATTTCGACTATCCGTTCACCGACATCGACAATGAGGGCGCCTTCCACGAGGCGGCGCGGCTACTCGTTCAGCTCGGTCACAGGCGTCTGGCGCTGATCAATGGAGACGATCGCGAGACCTTCGCTATCCATCGCGAGCGCGGCGTGCGCCGCGCGCTTGCGGCGAGCGGCCTGGTGCTTCGTGATCAGCATGTCTGTTCCCTCACCATGACCGAGGAGAACGGCTACCGCGCCGCCAGGCGTCTGCTGGAACAAAGCGACGCGCCGACGGCGATCGCCTGCTCCAGTCTGATCATGGCGCTCGGCGTGGTGCGCGCGGTGCGCGATCTCGGCCTGACCATTCCGGGCGACCTGTCGCTGATCGCCCATGACGACGTCTTTCCCTGGCTGAAGCCGGAAAATTTTTCGGTGCCATTGTCGACGACGCGTTCGTCGATCCGCCTCGCCGGCGCGCGCATCGCCGAACGGCTGGCGGCGCGAATTTCCGGCCTGGAGGAGGGCGCTCACGGCGAAGTCTGGCCGGTCGACCTGGTGGTCAGGGGATCGGTCGCCGGCGCGCCGGCCTAGAGGCAATCACTCTGAACGGCCGAGGTCGACTCTTGGCGGCTGTTGGCCAGCACCAGCGGGTGCGTCCTGGCCTCAGGTCGCGGATTTGAGGTGATCGATGAAGGCGCGCAGCTTCGGCAGGACTTGGCGCTTGCCGGGATGATAAAGGAAGACACCCGGCGTCGTCGTGGCGACGCTGTCCAGCACCGACTGGAGTTTTCCTCCGGCTATTGGACCTTCGGCGAGTGGTCGCGGCGTCTGCGCCAGCCCGACGCCCCGCATCGCGGCCCCGACCAATGTCGAATAGTCGTGCGCGATCAGCGGGCCTGAGACGATCGCTTCGATTGCACCGTTGCCGTCGATGAACGACCAGGGCGCGATGGCGCCATTCGAGCGACGCAAGCGTAAGCAGGCGTGGTGGCGCAAGTCGTCGACACGCTCGGGACGGCCGTAGCGCTCGAGATAGTCAGGGCTGCCGACGACTACGAACGAGAACGGCGGGGTCAACCGCACCGCCACCATGTCGGCGGCGATGAGTTGCCCGAGGCGGATGCCGGCATCGAACCCACCGGTCGCGAGATCGACCATCTGGTCGCTCACGGCGATCTCCAGTTCGATCTCAGGATAGGCTTGGCAGAACGACGCGAGCACCGGCTCCAACATCAGCGGCACGATAGCGCGAGGCACAGACAGACGTAGCAGACCGGTCGGCCGCTGGCCGATATCGCGAGCAGCCTCGCCGGCCGCAACGAGCTCCTCGAATGCCGGGCCAGCACGGTCGAGGAACCGCTGGCCAGGTTCGGTTAAGCCAACGCTCCGCGTCGTGCGGACGAACAGCGCCGTGCCCAAGCGAGCTTCCAGCGCGCGCACCGCTTGGCTCACGGCCGATGGCGTCACGCCGAGATCGGCGGCGGCACGGCGGAAGTTACGCCGCCTGGCGACGGCCAGGAACGCCTCGACGCCCTCCAGCGCACCATGTCGGACTGTGTAGTTCTGCTTCATAGGTTGTTGTGATTACACCGGATAGTCGAATGGCGGTAGCGGGCTTAAAGCCGCGTGAACCAACTGTTGAGAGTAGGCCAAATGTCCACGGAAATGGTGTTCCAAACCCATCTTGTTCTCGGCTATCTCGCGTGGCTGCTCTGCTTCGGCGCGTACGGTTTGCCGTTGCTCAGGTCGATGGACCGGGTCGTAGCGCAACGCGCTATTGCTACGCTGCACAGCTTCCGCTTCTTCGGGCTCGTCTTCATCGTTCCGGGCGTCGTAAACCCCAATCTGCCCGCTGATTTCGCCGTGTTCGCCGCCTACGGCGATTTCGCGACTGGAGTGCTGGCCATGCTGGCGCTGCTCACGGTGAGGATACGTCCGCTCTTCTGGCCGTTGGTCGTCGCCTTCAACGTCGCAGGGACGGTCGACCTCATCGTCGACTATTACCACGCCATTCAGATCGGCCTTCCTGCACGCGCAGGCGAACTGGGCGCCACCTACGCGATCCCGATCATCTACGTACCGCTGCTGATGATAACGCATATCGCCGCATTCTATTTTCTCCTACGTCCTCAGCAAAACGCGACCTGAGCGGGCTATTCCTTCGCCGCCTCGGCCGCCTTGGTGTTCAGAAGCCCGTAGCCGAAGTCATTGTCCCGCCCCTTCGCGCCGAGATCCTTTGCCGTGGCGGCAAGTGCTTTCTCGACCCAGTCGGCGGAGCGGTCGGGCGCGGCATGCAACAGATTGGCGACGGCGCCGGTCACGATCGCCGCGGCGAAGGACGTCCCGGTCACCACGTCCGAGCCGGCGCCGCTCGGCGCCACCATCTCGACGCCGGGAGCGGAGATGAAGACGTAGGCGCCGCGATTGGCCTGCGGCATCAGCCCGTCCTTGGCATCGGTGGCCGTCACCGCGATCACGGCGTCGAAGGCGGCCGGATAACCATAGGGCGCCTTCGGTCCGTTATTGCCGGCGGCCGCGACCAGCACGATGCCAAGCGCGCGCGCATTGCGGCAAGCGATGCCGAGCAGGTCGTTCTTCGGGCCGACGAAGCTCATGTTGATGATGCGGACATCCTGCTCCGCCGCCCAGTCAAGCGCCGAAAGGATGACGTCCATGGTCGACTTGCCGCCCTCGAAGGCGCGGGCATGATAGATCCTGGCGCCCGGCGCCATGCCTTTGAACGCGCCGGTGCCGGCGATCAGTCCATCGACCGAAGTGCCGTGGTCGCGCGCCTCGATCGGCACGTCGGGCATGGCATCGAACTGCCCGGCGATGACGCCGGAGAGCGCCGGATTGCCGTCGTCGATGCCGGTGTCGATGACGCCGATGCGCACATTCCCGCCGACATGGTTGGCCTCACGCCGCAAAGTACGGCCGTCGGCGGCGAGCTGTGCCAGTACGACGCCGACCGGGCGGCCATCGGAATGCCGAAGCGCACCAGCGTGTTACCGAGCAGCCGCGACTGCCGCTGCGAGCGTATCTCGAGGTCGAACGAGGCCGCGATCTGCTGGACCGCGCCGGCCTCGCCATTGACGGTGACCAGCACCTCGTCGGGCACGAAATCGCCGGTCACGGCGCGCGGCGGCTCGGTTGCCACAAGATCGGTCGGTGCTACGACCGGACCGCCCGGCGCGGCAGCCTGTATTGCCGGCGCGAGGGCGGGTGGGGTTGCAGTATTGCCAGGAGGTATCGGCGCGTCGGTGACTACGGCAGGATTGGGGAACAGGTCGACAATCAAGCCCGGAAGAAACACCGCGCCCGTCGTTCCATGAGCCGGCGCTTTGCCGCCATCCTTCACGCCGCCGCCATCCTTGGCGCAGTCGGCGTTGGCAGCACTTCCCCGGTTCAGGCAGTCGATCTCAGCCTGGGTGAGGTTAGGATCGTTGGTTTGTGCAACGGCAGACGCGGCGAAGATTGTCATCGCCGCCGTCAATCGAATGACCGCCTCAGCCGCCATCAGCCGGTTTCCTTCCCTCCAGGGCAGCTTCGGTGAAAAGCTGGGCGGCGATAAGGCCAAGCAGCTTCTGATAGTCGGCGGCGGTCTCGGCCGGGACGCCGACGCGGAAGACGCCGTCGGCGGTCGGCCCGCCAGCGATCTTCAACTGGTTCTGGTCGAGAAAAGCGATGATGTCGGACAGCTTCGCATCCGGTTTGAACTTCACAAGGGCAAACGGCATTTTGGCCAGATCGTCCTCCGATCCGGCAATCTCGAAATCGCCACCTCTGTTGCCGGTCTGCACAAAGGATTGCGCGACGACCAGGGCCAGCAGCACCGCGGCCGCGGCCCAGGCGACGCCGGCGGGCACCGCCATGAAGCGGCTCCAGGCCTGCGCCAGCCAGGACGATGCCGCCGGCGCGCGGGACGGGCCGGCCTCGGCGTCGAGCGCCTTGGCAAAGCGGCTGAGCGCATCGGCCGGCGGGCGGATTGCCTCGTTTGCGGCAGCGGTGCCGGAGAATTCGGCCTCGGCCTCGCCTAGTGCGGCCATCGCCGCCGGATCGCTCGCCAGCCATTCCTCGATGGCTTCGAGCTCGGTGCCCTCCAGCGAGCCGTTCAGATAAAACGGCAGCAGCATTTCCATTTCGTCGCGGCGTGACATCTTTTCAGCGGCGCTCATGGCCACCCCCTGTCGTAACCGGCGGCCTTGAGAGCTTCGCCGAGTTTCTTGCGGGCGTAGAACATCCTGGTCTTGACCGTTGCGACCGGGATGCCGAGTACCTCGCCGATCTCGCTCACCGATTGCCCGTGATAATAGGCAAGGTCGATCACCGTGCGGTGCTCTTCCGGCATGGCATCGATAAAGCGTCGCAAGGCGGCGGCCTTGTCTTCCTTCATCGTCACGACTTCAGGCGTGTCGGCGCCGTCGGCGACCTGGGCCGCGTCATCGTCGTCGATCCAGTCTTCCTTCTTCTTGCGCAGCAGGGACAGCGCCTTGAAGCGGGCAATGCCGAGCAGCCATGTCGAAACCTCCGAGCGCCCCTCGAAGGCCGGTGCCTGCCGCCAGAGTTCGAGGAACACCTCGTTCGCGATATCGTCGGCCATCAGTTCCGATCCCGTCTGGCGTGCCACGAAGCGGTAGACCCGCGCGTGGTGGCGCATGAACAGGAGCCGCACGGCGGCACGGTCGCCTTCGCGACCCGCTCGACAAGCGCGCGATCGGTCTCCGCGGCCGTCATCGCCGGTCGAGCCGCCTGGCTCCTGCCTGCTCTGTCGCTGATCGGCCCAAAAAGGTTCACCGCATCCGCCCGTATATCTGCGGAGGCTAACTGAAGAGCGGGAGCGTTGCCAGAGGGAGAAGAGGGCGCGCGCTCAACTCAGGAACGGCTTTGCCCTCATCGTCGCCGGCACCGGCACGCCGAGGCGCGCAAGCACCGTCGGCGCGAGCTGCAACTGATCGAGCAGCGTACTGGCTTCCGGACCCTCGCCGGATCCGAAGTAGTAAAGTGCGAAATCCTGCATCTCCTCGTCGTGGCCGCCATGATGGCCGCGATCGGTCTGGCCATGATCGGCGGTGACGATCACCTCGTAGCCGGCTTCCCGCCAGCGCGGCAGGAAGCCGGCGAGCATGGCGTCCATTGCATAGACGGCATGATCCATCTCGTGGCAGTCATGGCCGAAGCGGTGGCCCATCGAGTCCAGAGTACAGCTGTGCAGGATGCCGTAGTCGATGCCGTAGCGCCTGGTCAGCATGGTCAACGTCGCGAACAGGTCGACGTCGCTCGGCGTCATCTGGTTCCTGGCATTGTAGCCGGTCATGGTGTGGAACCGGCCATGGCTGATCGGCCTGCCCGGCTGGTCGAACTCCATGTCCTCGACCAGGTCGAACGGATAGGCCCGGAAGAATTCGGACCAGTAGGAGTGGGTGACCGCACCGGTCTTGCCGCCGGCCCTGCTGACTTCGGAAAAGATGTCCGGCTGTTCGACGCGAAACCGGTTCTCGTTCGACAGGATACCGTGCACTTGCGGCGGCACGCCGGTGTGGATCGAGGCATAGCAGGATGCCGAGGTCGACGGCAGCACGGAACGCATTTTCCATACGCGGGCTTCGCCTGATTGCACCCAGCCTTCGAGATTGCCCATCAGCCGTCGCCAGTTCCGGTAAGGCACGCCGTCGAGGATGATGAGCAACAGTTTTGTGTCGAACGCCAAGGGCGCCTCCATGCGGCTTAATCGGAAAAGTCAGGGCGGGCCTGCCGTTCAATCCACGCCCGGACAGGATCGTCGGGCGCAAAGGGCGGCCCGCTAGTTCCCCGCGCTGGCCATGCGCCGTCCCTTGATCGCTTTCTCTAGCCAGCCGATCTCCATTTCTGGCACCGACGATAGCAAAAGATCGGTGTAGGCATCGAATGGTGGCGTCAGCACGGTGCTCTTGGCGCCGTAGCGCACCACTTCGCCGCGATACATCACGGCGATCGAATCGGCGATCGACTTGACCGTGGCCAGGTCGTGGGTGATGAACAGATAGGCGACGTTTTCCTCTTTCTGCAGCCCGAGGAGCAGCTCCAGTATGCCGTGGGCGACCAGCGGATCGAGCGCCGAGGTCACCTCGTCGCAGATGATCAGCTTCGGCTTGGCGGCGAGCGAACGAGCGATGCAGACGCGCTGCTTCTGGCCGCCCGAAAGCTCGGCCGGATAGCGGTCGACATAGCCTTTACCCATTTCGATCTTGTCGAGCAGTTCGGCGACGCGTTTGTCGCGCTCAAGCCCGCGCATCCCAAAATAGAATTCCAGCGGCCGACCGATGATGGTGCCGACCGTCTGGCGCGGGTTCATCGCCACGTCGGCCATCTGGTAGATCATCTGCAGCTGGCGCAGGTCCTCCTTCGGCCGGTCGGCAAGTCGGTTGGCGAGCGGCCGTCCGTCGAAGGTGACGGTGCCTTGTTCGGGCGGCAAGAGGCCGGTGATGGCGCGCGCCAGTGTCGATTTGCCGGAGCCGGACTCGCCGACCACCGCCAGCGTCTGGCCGGGGAAAATATCGACGGAGACGTTCTTCAGCACCTTGATGTGACTGCGGCCATAGGCGGCGGTGATGTTCTTGACCGACAGGAACGGGCTCGTGCCGGGCTTCTGCTCCTGGTGTTCGATCTCATGCACCGAAACCAGCGCGTTGGTGTATTCTTGGCGCGGCTCCTTGATGATCTGGCGGGTGCCGCCCCATTCGACCAGCCGGCCGTGGCGCAACACCATGATCTCGTCCGAGACCTGGGCGACGACGGCAAGGTCGTGAGTGATGTAGAGTGCCGCGACATGCGTGTCGCGGATGGCATCCTTGATCGCCGCCAAGACGTCGATCTGCGTCGTCACGTCCAGCGCCGTGGTCGGCTCGTCGAAGACGATCAGGTCGGGCTCCGAGCACAGCGCCATTGCCGTCATCACGCGCTGCAGCTGACCGCCCGACACCTGGTGGGGAAAGCGCTCGCCGATGCTTTCGGGGTTCGGCAGGCTGAGCTTCTTGAACAGCGCCACGGCGCGCTTTTCGGCTTCGGCCCGCGTCGCCGTGCCGTGCAGGAGTGCTGCCTCGACCACCTGGTCCATCAGCCTGTGCGCCGGATTGAAGGCGGCTGCCGCCGATTGCGCGACATAGCAGACCTCGCGGCCGCGCAATTTGCGAAACCCTTCGTTGCCGCCCTTCAGGATGTCGCGGCCATTGAGGATGACCTCGCCGCCGGTGATGCGCACGCCGCCGCGGCCGTAGCCCATCGACGACAGGCCGATGGTCGATTTGCCGGCGCCGGACTCGCCGATCAATCCGAGCACCTTGCCCTTTTCGAGCGTCAGCGAGACATCGTGCACCAGCACGATGTTCTTCGGCGCCTCACCCGGCGGATATACCGTGGCCTCGATGCGCAGATTGCGGATGTCGAGCAGCACGCCGGACTTTGGTTGCCCGGGCTTCGGTTGCCCGGGCTTCGGTTGCTTGTCAGCCATTACCCGCGTCCTCCCTTCAGGCTTGTCGTACGGTTGAGCACCCAGTCGGCGACGAGATTGACGGAAATCGCCAGCGCTGCGATCGCCGCCGCCGGAATGAGGGCGGCGCCTATGCCGAAGACGATGCCATCCTTGTTTTCCTTGACCATGCCGCCCCAATCGGCGTCCGGCGGCTGCACGCCAAGCCCGAGGAAGGACAGCGTCGACAGGAACAGTACGGCATAGATGAAGCGCAGGCCGAGTTCCGAAACCAGCGGCGACAGCGCATTGGGCAGGATTTCCCGGAAGATGATCCAGCCGCTGCCTTCGCCGCGCAATTTGGCCGCCTCGACATAGTCCATGACGTTGATATCGACGGCGACCGCCCTCGACAGGCGGTAGACGCGGGTCGAGTCGAGAACGCCCATGACCAGGATCAGCGTCACCAGATTGGATGGCAGCACCGACAGCACCACAAGCGCCATGATCAGCGTCGGGATCGACATCAGGAGATCGACGAGACGCGACAGAAGCGTGTCGAACCAGCCGCCGAAAACCGCCGCCGAGAAGCCGAGGATGGCGCCGAGCGAGAACGACAGCGCGGTCGCCAGCACCGCGATGAACAGGGTGATGCGGGCGCCATAGATCATGCGCGACAACAGATCGCGGCCGAGATTGTCGGTGCCCAGCCAATGCGCCGCCGACATCGGTTCCCAAGGGACGTCGCTGACGATCTCGGCATTGCCATGCGGCGCGATCCACGGCGCAAAGATCGCTGCCAGCACGAACAGCGCCGTCAGCACGATGCCGACCAATGCCGGGATGGGGATGCGTTTGATGACGAGCATACCCGCCCCCCTCATTTCGGATGTCTGAGGCGCGGATTGGCGACGATCGCCGCTATGTCCGCGATGATGTTCAGGCTGATGTAGACAGCGGCGAAGATCAGCCCGACCGCCTGCACCACCGGCACGTCACGCTTGGTGACGTGGTCGACGAGGTATTGGCCCATGCCTGGATAGACAAAGATAACTTCGACCACGACGACGCCGACGATCAGGTAAGCGAGATTGAGCATCACGACGTTGATGATCGGCGCGATGGCATTGGGGAAGGCATGCCTGCGGATGACCGCGAAGGCCGAAAGCCCCTTGAGTTCGGCGGTCTCGACATAGGCGGACTGCATCACATTGAGGATCGCAGCGCGCGTCATGCGCATCATATGCGCGAGCACCACCAGGGTCAGCGCCGCCGCTGGCAGTGCTATGGCCTGAATGCGTTCGCCGAAAGGCATCCCGTCATAGACCGTGGAAATGGCGGGAAACCATTGATGTTGCACCGCGAAGAAAAAGACGAGCACATAGCCGATGAAGAATTCCGGAAACGAGGTCGAGGCGAGCGCTAACCCGGAGATCAGCTTGTCGACCCAGCCATTGCGGTAGCGCACCGCGATCAGGCCGAGGATGATCGCCAGCGGCACCGCGACGATCGCCGCCCAGAAGGCGAGGAACAGCGTGTTCCACAGCCTTCCCTTGATCGAGGTTGCGATATCCTGACCGCTCGACATAGCCGTGCCGAGATCACCGGTCAGGATGCCGCCGAGCCAACGAAAATAACGGATGTAAGCGGGATCATTGAGGCCGAGCTGCTCGCGCAGATTGGCGAGCGACTCCGGTGTCGCCGACTGCCCGAGAATGGCTTGCGCGACGTCGCCGGGCAGGATTTGGGTGCCGGCGAAGATCAGGACCGAAACGGCCAACAGCAGCAGAATGCCCAGCGCAATGCGCTGGGCCACCAGTTTCACGATGGGTGAGGACATATCCGCAAGGCCGGGCTCAGGCTTCGAGCCAGCACTTCGCCAGAGCATATCCGTTCATCAACTCCTGATGCGGATCATCCACCCAGCCGGCGACCTTGGCGCCCGTCGCGTCGATGAACTGATTGAACATCGGCAGGATCAAGCCGCCCTCGTCGCGCACCATCACAGCCATGTCGTGGTACATTGCCTTGCGCTTGGCCTCGTCGAGCTCGGCGCGAGCCGCCAGCACCATCTTGTCGAAATCCGGACGCTTGAAACGTGTGTCGTTCCAGTCGGCCGTCGACAGATAGGCGGTAGAGTACATCTGGTCCTGCGTCGACCGGCCGCCCCAGTAGGAGGCGCAGAAGGGCTGCTTGTTCCAGACTTCCGACCAGTAGCCGTCGCCCGGTTCGCGTTTGATCTCCAGCTTGATGCCGGCCTTGGCCGCGCTTTGCTGGAACAGCTGTGCGGCATCGACGGCACCGGGGAAGGCGACGTCCGACGTCCGGAGCAGGACGGCACCGTCATGGCCCGATTTCTTGTAGTGGAACTTGGCCTTATCGGGATCGTATTTGCGCTGCTCGATCTCGGTGAATAGCGGGTACGATGCATTGATCGGGAAGTCGTTGCCGAGCGAGCCATAGCCACGCAGCACCTTGTTCAGCATCTCCTCGCGGTCGATCGCCAGCTTCAACGCCATCCGCAAGTCGTTGTTGTCGAACGGCGCGGTGTCGCAGTGCATGATGAAGACGTAGTGGCCGGGTCCCGAATGGTTGCGGATGGTGACGCCGGGCACGCGCTTGATCAGATCGACGATCTTCGGCTCGACCCGGTTGATCATGTTGACCTGGCCGCCCTGCAGCGCCGCCGTGCGGGCCGTGGCGTCGTTGATGACGATGATCTCTATCTGGTCGGCATGGCCCATCTTGTCGCCCTGCCAGTAATTGGCGAAGCGCTCGCCGCCATGGCGCACGCCGGGCTCGTTGGTGGTGACCTTGTAAGGACCCGCCGAGATACCGGCATCGGCCTTGTCCTTGCCGCCGTTCGGCTGGATGATCAGGTGATAGTCGCTAAGCAGGTAGGGCAGGTCGGCATTCGGCTCCTTCAGCGTCAGCACCACTTCCTTGCCGCTGGCCTTTATGCTCTCGATGCCTTTCATGTAACCGAGCGCGCCGGACTTCGACTTCTCGTCCGAATGGCGTTCGAGGGTGGCGGCCACGTCATCTGCGGTCACCTTCTTGCCGTCGTGGAACTCGACGCCATCGCGGATCTTCAGCGTCCAGGTCTTGGCGTCGTCCGACGAGCCGATCTCCTCGGCAATGCGGTTCTCGAGCTTGCCTTCGGGAGACAGTTCGACGATCAGTTCGCCCCACATCTTGCCGAAGGCGAACGGCACCTGCGTCATGAACAGCGCCGGATCGAGGCTGTTGGTGGACTCGCCACCGACCAGGCCAGCCTTGAGCGTGCCGCCCTTGACCGGACCCGCCGCGCGGGAAGCGCTGGATAGCAGCGAATTGGCGAAGGTTACGGTGACGCCGAGCGCTGCTGCCCGGCCGAGAAAATCGCGACGGCTCAGCTTGCCGGACGCAACGCGCCGGCTCAGATATTCCAGTTCGTTCGACATGTTGAGTTCCTCACTCTGTTGGTCCGACCTTATGGTCGTTTTTCTCATTTCAATCGGGAGAATAATGACCGTAAGGGAAAGCGGTAAGCAAGACCGAATGCGACATGCCGTGGCGTAAATCGTGCGTCGCAATTGGACCAATCGCTATAAGCGCTCAAAGCAGCACGCGCGGGATTTTCTCCTCGAAATTGCGCTCGAAGACGAGTTTCTCGCCTTCATAGGCTTCAATTCTGGCGCTAACCACGAAGCTTTGCGCGTCGGACCGCATTTCGGCGAAGGTTTCGGTGCGCACCGACCATCCATTTCGCGACAGCGTCTGGCTCCAATGCGTCTTGCCCGAGGCTGACAGCGGATTGTCAGGATGGATCACCCATGTCTCCCTGGCGAGGCTCCCGTGGGCGAGGCCATGCTCCAGGTCGCGCACCTCACCGAAATCGTCGACGATGGAAACCGTAATCATTCCGGTCTTTTCGTCGCGATCGACATGACGCTCGGAATTGGCGGGCCGAAGCGTCTCCGTTGCCCAGGGCGCAGCACCTTCGGGAGCGGGGAAGGTGACCTCGTCGCCTGTCGCTGGCGGGCGTACCGGCAGCATCAATGTCGCGGCCGACAATTCGAGCCGGACCGGCTCCGGCGACGGCCAGATCATCGGCCAGTAGGCGTTCGAAACGGCAACGCGCAAGCGATGGCCGACCGGCACGCGATAGGCGCATTGGTCGAGCACCACCCGGGCGCTGACGGTTTCGCCGGGCACTAGCGCTTTGGGAAATTCGTGCGAGTTGCGATGCGTCAGGTTGAGCACGCCGTACGAGATCAGCTCCGATGCCCCGTCCGGATGGACGTCGCACAGCCGAACCGCGATGTTCGCCTGGCGCCGGTCCGACGAGACCCTGACCACAACTTCGGGAGCACCGACAATGTCGATCGTTTCGGTCAGCACCGGCTGGTCGAAGCACACCGACAGCGCATCGTCGGGGCGCTGGTCACCCGGCAGTTCCGGGCCGAAGGTGAAGGGGAAATATTCGCCGCCGGCGAGGCCGCAGCTTTGCGGCGAAGCGACGATAGCGTGGTTGCCTTCAGCGATAAGCTCAACCTCTTGGGTCTCGATGTTGGGTGATGGCCATTCCGATTCAGCGACCCAGCGGCCCGGCCGCTCGGGATGCCAGCGCGCCGGACGCACGCTGTCCATGACATAGGCGCGGTAGGCGGGGTCGGCCTCGACGCCGGTGTCGATGTCCTTCAGCCAGCGGTCCCACCAGCGCAAGGCCTCCTGCAGGAAGCCGATGCGCGGTTCGGGCGCGGCGTAATGCGGGTATTTGTGGATCCACGGGCCGACGATGCCCTTGACCGGCGCCTCGATATTGACGGCGAGATGGGAAATCGTATTGCGATAGCCATCATGCCAGCCGCCGATCGACAGCACCGCGGCATGGATGGCGGAATAGTCCTCGCAGATCGAGCCGCGCTTCCAATAGGCATCGCGATGCTGGTGCTTCAGCCACAGCGGTGCCAGGAAGGGCTGGTTCTCCAGCCTGGTCAGCCACAGGTCGCGCCATCTGTTGTCGCCGGCCAGCAACGGATCCGGCGGCCTTGACGAATAGGACAGCATGGTCGAGGCCCAGCCGAAATTCTCGATCAGCAGGCAGCCGCCCTTGTAGTGGATGTCGTCGGCATAGCGGTCGACCGTCGAACAGAGACTGATGACCGCCTTCAGCGCCGGCGGCTGCTTGGCTGCTACCTGCAGGCAGTTGAAGCCGCCCCACGAAATGCCCATCATGCCGACATTGCCGTTGCACCAGGGCTGGTCCGCCGCCCAGGCGATGACGTCGCAAGCGTCCTGCAATTCCTGCTCGGAATATTCGTCGTCCATCAGCCCTTCGGAATCGCCATTGCCGCGCATGTCGACGCGGATCGAGGCGTAGCCGTGGCCGGCAAAATAGGGATGCGTCAGCTGATCACGATAGATCGTGCCGTCGCGCTTGCGATAGGGCAGGTGTTCGAGGATTGCCGGCACTGGATCGTCGGCAGCATCGGCCGGCATCCACACCCGCGCCGACAGCCGGCAGCCGTCCGGCATGATGATCCCCATATCCGGAAATTCGACGATCTTTCGTGGGAATTCAGTGACGATTTTCATGCGGGCGAACTCCAGGAGCGCCAGATGATGGAGCCCGTGAGAGCGCGTCATGGGCCAGTCAACGAATTCGGCTGGTCAATCCGCGTCAATTCAGCGGTATGTCGTTTTCGGCCTTGCTTGCTTGATAGGCGGCGGACAATTCGTCATAGCGCGCTGATATTGCGCCGATACGCGCTTCCAGCCGACCGCGCTCGGGGTCGGGCAGCGAGCGCACCAATTTGCGGATCGAAAAGCTCTTCCAATAGGCATTCTCGGCATTGTAGCCGCCCGGATCGAGGGTGAAGACCTCTTTCAGGATCTTCAAATCATGCGGGATGTCGAAGCTGTCGCGCGAGTCCTCGTGGCTGAACAGATAGAAGAAATTGTCGAAGCCGGTCCAGGTGATCGCCGACAGGCAGAGCGAGCAGGGTTCGTGCGTGGCAAGAAAGATCGCGTCCTTGGTGTCGACGCGTTCGGCTTTAGGCATTTCGTAGAAGCGCTTCAGGCAATGCACCTCGCCGTGCCAAAGCGGGTTTTCGGTCTCGTTGTTGGTTTCGGCAAGCACCAGCGAGCGGTCGTCCTTGCGCAGAATGGCCGCGCCGAACAGCTTATTGCCGTGCGCGACGCCTTCGACGGTCTTCGGCACGATGTCGTGCTCGATGACGTCGAGCAGTCGGTCGATCAGCGAAATGTCGGTCATCATCTAATCCCGTCGGGAAGATCGATCTCGTAGGCGTGCGAGAAATGGCACTCTTCGAGATTGGAGCCGTCGCCGCCGCGGTCGACGACCACAAAATCCTGAACATCGCCGATCGGCGTCAGCACTCCGTGCCACAGATTGCGCGGATAGTTGATGCCTTGCCCGGGCGCGGTGATGAAGGCATGCGGCTCGCCCGGGCCCTCCTCGCCGTCATGGCAGACGACGACCAGGAACGGCCGTGGTGACAGCGGGATGAAGGCCTGGCTGCCAAACGGATGGCGCTCCACCATGGTAAGCTTCAACGGCAGCTCATAGGGCGTGCCACGCACCATCGAGATCAGCACGCGCGCATTCGGCCCTCGTGCTTCCGCCGTGGCGAGGTCATGGTAGCGCTCAGCCTTGCCGCCATTGATCGGATAATGGTTGTCGCCGCCCATATCGATGACGTCGCCGAATTCGGCGAAATTCTCGCGGGTCAGCGGCCGCGCGACGATGCGGGTCATGGTGTAGGTTTCACGACGCCGGCGCTGCCAAGCTTGGCGTGGCGGTTGACGTCCTTATAGAGGAGATAGCGGAATTTGCCCGGCCCGCCGGCATAACAAGCCTGCGGGCAAAAGGCGCGCAGCCACATATAGTCGCCGGCTTCGACTTCGACCCAGTCCTGGTTGAGACGGTAGACCGCCTTGCCCTCCAGCACATAGAGCCCGTGCTCCATGACGTGCGTCTCGGCGAAGGGAATGACCGCGCCAGGCTCGAGCGTGACGATGGTGACATGCATGTCGTGGCGCATGTCGGCCGGATCGACGAAGCGCGTCGTCGCCCATCGGCCTTCGGTACCCGGCATTGGCGTCGGCGCGATTTCCTGTTCGTTGGCGAAGAACGCTTGCGGCTGGTCGATGTCGTCGACTGCGTCATAAGTCTTGCGGATCCAGTGAAAGCGGACGGCGGCACCGCTTTCATTGCGCACCGTCCACCCGCTTGCCGGGGGCAGGTAGGCAAAACCGCCCGGCCTTAAGCTATATTTCTTGTCGGCAAGCGAAACGCATAGCTCGCCTTCGACTACGAACAGGGCACCTTCGGCGGCGGCGTCAAGCTCGGGGCGGTCGCTGCCGCCGCCGGGCGCGAGCTCGACGATGTATTGCGAAAACGTCTCGGCAAAACCCGACAGCGGCCGCGACAGCACCCAGACGCGTGTCCCATCCCAGAACGGCAAGGCGCTGGTGACGATGTCCTGCATCACACCCTTGGGGATGACCGCATAGGCCTGTGTGAACACAGCGCGGCCGGTCAGCAATTCACTCTGGCCGGGATGTCCGCCCTGCGGCGCATAATAGGTTCGCTCGGCCATTTTCATCATATCCATAAATTCAAGCCTGTTGCGGAAGCCACGGCCCATGGCGGCAGCCGAAGCCCTATTGCGGAAGCATGTCCTTGAGACGAAGCAGCGCGATGCGCTCGACCTGTCTGCAGGCGGTTTCGAATTCGACATCGTGGCTGTTGCCGATACGCGCCTCGAACTCGGCCAGGATCTCCGCCTTGGTCTTTCCTTTCACTGCAATAATGAAAGGGAAACCGAAACTGGTGACGTAGGCGGCATTGAGTTTTGCGAACAGCTCGCGCTCCTTCTCGGTCAGCGCGTCGAGCCCTGCCGAAGCCTGTTCCCTCGACGATTCCGCCGTCAGCCGCTTGGCCTGTGCCAGTTTTCCGGCAAGATCGGGGTGGGCATTGAGCACGGCAAACCGCTCGGCCTCGCTGGCCGCGCGAAACACGCGGCAGAGCGCGTTGTGCAGGCCGCCGGCACTGTCATGGGCCGGGCCGAGCTCCAGCTCATAAGCGCGCTCGGCAACCCACGGCGAATGCTCGAAGACGCCGCCGAATGTGTGGACGAAGGCCTCGAATTCCATTTTCGACGGGCGCAGCGCCGGCAACCGGAACGGATGCGTCTCCTGCCAATGTTTTGCAATGTCGATGCGTCGTGCCAGCCAGACCTTGTCATGCGATTTGACGTAGTCGATGAAGCGCTTCAGTGCCGCGACCCGGCCCGGCCGGCCGACCAGGCGGCAGTGCAGGCCGATGTTCATCATACGCGGCCGCCCTGCCTTGCCCTCGGCATAGAGCGTATCGAAACTATCCCTGAGATAGGCAAAGAACTGGTCGCCCGAGTTGAAGCCTTGCGGCGTGGCAAAGCGCATGTCGTTGGCGTCGAGCGTGTAGGGGATGACCAGCTGCGGCTTCGCCGACCCGTCCGGTGCCACATGCTCGAACCAGTAGGGCAGTTCGTCGTCATAGGTGTCCGACACATAGTCGAAGCCGCCCTCTTCCGCCGCCAGCCGCACCGTGTTGATCGAGGTGCGGCCGGTGTACCAGCCGGTCGGCCGCGCCCCTGTGACCTCATAATGCAGCCGGATCGCCGCTTCCATGTCGCGGCGCTCGTCTTCTGGCGCATGGTCGCGGTAGTCGATCCATTTCAGCCCGTGCGAGGCGATCTCCCAGCCGGCCTCCTGCATCGCCGCAACCTGATCGGGCGAACGCGCCAGGGCCGTGGCAACGCCGTAGCAGGTGACCGGCACTTGCGCCGCGCTGAACAGGCGCAGCAATCGCCAGAAGCCGGAACGGGCGCCGTATTCGTAGATCGATTCCATGTTCCAGTGGCGCTGGCCGGGCCAGGGCGCGGCGCCGACGATCTCCGACAGGAAAGCCTCCGAAGCCTTGTCGCCGTGCAGGACGCAATTCTCGCCGCCCTCTTCGTAATTGACGACGAACTGCACCGCGACATGCGCCCCGCCGGGCCATTTCGGATCCGGCGGATTGGCTCCGTAGCCGCGCATGTCTCGTTCGTAACGCATTCTCGCTCCTGCCGGAAATTGTGATCAGGATAGTCGAAAGGAGTGCCTGCGCATTCCCCCGAAATTTTTGAAAGTGTTTTTGTCGCGCTCCGCTCGACCGGGACTTATGCATCGCCTTTAATTGGCGCACAATTCATGAATAGTGTTCGACCGTTCAGGGAATGGAGCAGCCAGTGGCGGAAACGTCGAAAGCCGAAGGCGGGCGCCTGACGACCCACGTCCTCGACACTGCGGCCGGCAAACCGGCGGCCGGTCTGTCGATCGAGTTCTATCATCTTGACGGTCAGGCCCGGACGCATCTGAAAACGGTCGTCACCAATGATGACGGCCGTTGCGATGCTCCGCTGCTTGCCGGCGCGGAATTCCGTACCGGCGAATACGAGCTGGTCTTTGCGGCTGGCGATTATCTGCGCCGGCAAGGGACAAAACTGCCGGAACCGGCCTTCCTCGACCATGTGCCGATCCGCTTCGGTATGGCCGAGCCGGTGCACTATCATGTGCCGCTGCTTCTGTCCCCGTACGGCTATTCGACTTACCGGGGAAGCTGAGATGGCCGGGATCAAGACACGCAACGAAATCCGGTTCATCCTCAATGGCGAGGACGTCGCGCTCAGCACGGTTGCACCCGACCAGACCCTGCTCGACTGGCTGCGGCTCGACCGCTCGCTGCGCGGCACCAAGGAGGGTTGCGCCGAGGGCGACTGTGGCGCTTGCACGGTGCTGGTCGGCAGGCTCTCCGGTGGAACACTGGTCTATGAAAGCGTCAATGCCTGCATCCGCTTCCTTGGCTCGCTAGACGGCACGCATGTCGTTACCGTCGAGCATCTGCGCGGCGACGCAGGAAAACTGCATCCCGTGCAGCAGGCGATGGTCGATTTCCACGGCTCGCAATGCGGCTTCTGCACACCGGGTTTCGTCATGTCGCTTTATGCTCTGTGGATGCGGACGCCGGAGCCGTCGGACGCCGCCATCGAAAGGGCGCTGCAAGGCAATCTCTGCCGCTGCACCGGCTACGAGGCGATCATGCGCGCCGCACGTGACATCTCCAGCTACGGCCCGGCGGCAAAGGATCCGCTGGCGGCGGAGCGCAAGTCAGTCACGGCTAAGCTCGAAGCGATGAAGGACGGTTCGCGCATCGAGATCGGCTCCGGCAGCATGCGGCTGATCGTGCCGGCCAATGCCGACGATCTGGCCAGCGTACTCGTCAAGGAGCCGGGCGCCACTATCGTCGCGGGTTCGACCGATGTCGGCCTTTGGGTGACCAAGCACATGCGCGATATTGCGCCGGCGGTTTTCATCGGCAATCTCGATGGTCTGTGCGGGATTTCCGAGGACAAGGGCGTCGTCTCGATCGGCGCCGGTGTCACCTATAGCGAAGCCTTCTCGACGCTGGCGAAACGCATCCCGGCGCTCGGCCCGCTGTTCGACCGCATCGGCGGCGATCAGGTGCGCAACATGGGCACCATCGGCGGCAATATCGCCAACGGTTCGCCGATCGGCGACACGCCGCCGCCGCTGATCGCACTCGGTGCCCGCCTGACGCTGCGCCGCGGCAACAAGCGTCGAACGATCCCGCTCGAGGAGTTTTTCATCGCCTATGGCAAGCAGGACCGGCAGCCCGGCGAATTCGTCGAGGCCGCACATGTTCCGGTGCCAGGTAGCGAGACGAAATTTGCCGTCTACAAGATCACCAAGCGCCGCGACGAAGACATCACAGCAGCGCTAGGCGCGTTTTTCCTGAAGCTCGCCGAGCATGGCACGGTGGCGGATGTGCGCATCGCCTATGGCGGCATGGCGGCAACGCCGAAGCGAGCCTTTGGCGTCGAAAAGGCATTGCTTGGCAAGCCCTGGACGGAAGCGACGGTCGAGGCGGCGATGGCCGCGTATGCCGACGATTTCACGCCGCTGACCGACATGCGGGCAAGCGCCGAATACCGGGCGCTGGGGGCGCGCAACCTGCTGCTGCGCTTCTTTGCCGAAACCACCGGCACCCGGGCGCCGATCCAGGTATCACGGCACGAGGCGGCATGATGAACAAGCACGCCACCCCCAACCTGAAGGCGCAAAAAATCGCCGGCGGCGTCGCCACCGACCAGCGCCATGATTCCGCGCACAAGCATGTCAGTGGCACGGCCGTCTATATCGACGACATGCCGGAACCGGCCGGCACGCTGCACGGCTGCCTTGGGCTTTCGACGGCGACGCATGCCACTATCACCAGCATGGACCTATCGGCGGTGCGCGCGGCACCCGGCGTCATCGACGTGCTGACGGCGAGCGACGTGCCAGGGGAGAACGACATTTCGCCGACCGGCCGTCACGACGAGCCGGTGCTGGCCGACGGCAAGGTGCAATTCTTTGGCCAACCGATCTTCTGCGTCATTGCCGAAACCCGCGAGCAGGCGCGCCGTGCAACGAGGCTGGCCAAGGTCGAATACAAGGAATTGCCGTTCGTCGCCGATGTCGGTGAGCTCGATCCCCGGAAAGATAAGCTGGTCACGCCCCCGCTGACGCTGAAGCGCGGTGATGCAGCGGCTGCGATCAATGCGGCGCCGCGCCGGCTGAAGGGAAAAATGCGCATAGGCGGCCAGGAGCATTTCTATCTCGAAGGTCATATCGCCTTGGCCATCCCCGGCGAGGACCACGACGTCACCATCTATTCCTCGACCCAGCACCCGAGCGAAATCCAGCACATGGTCAGCCATGCGCTGGGTGTGCCGAGCCATGCGGTGACGGTGGAAATCCGCCGGATGGGCGGCGCTTTCGGCGGTAAGGAAACGCAAGGCAATCAGTTTGCGGCATTGGCCGCTATCGCCGCGAAGAAACATCATCGGGCCGTGAAAATCCGGCCTGACCGCGACGACGACATGATCGCCACCGGCAAACGCCACGATTTCCTCGTCGACTACGAGGTCGGCTTCGACGACCAGGGCAATATTCTGGGCGTAGATTTCATGTTCGCGGCGCGCTGCGGCTTCTCGGCCGACCTCTCCGGCCCGGTCACTGACCGCGCGCTGTTCCATTGCGACAACACCTATTTCTGGCCGGCGGTGCACGCGCAATCGGCGCCGCTCTACACCAACACGGTATCGAACACTGCCTTTCGCGGCTTCGGCGGCCCGCAAGGCATGGTCGGCGCCGAGCGCGTCATCGACGAAGTCGCGTTTGCCGTCGGCAAGGACCCGCTCGAAATCCGCAAGAAGAATTTCTACGGCACCAGCGACCGCAACATCACGCCCTATCACCAGATAGTCGAGGACAACATCATCCACCGCATCGTCGCCGAGCTGGAGGCGAGTTCCGACTATGCGAGGCGCCGCCGCACCATCGATGCTTTCAATGCCAACAGCCGCTTCATCAAGCGCGGACTGGCGCTGACGCCGGTCAAGTTCGGCATCTCGTTCACCGCCACCCACTACAACCAGGCCGGCGCGCTGGTGCATGTCTATACCGACGGTTCGGTGCATCTGAACCACGGCGGCACCGAGATGGGGCAGGGCCTCTATGTCAAGGTGGCGCAGGTTGTGGCGGAAGAGTTCCAGATCGACCTCGATCAGGTCAAGATCACCGCGACGACGACCGGCAAGGTGCCGAATACCTCGGCCACCGCCGCGTCTTCCGGCTCCGATCTCAACGGCATGGCGGCGCAGAATGCCGCCCGCCAGATCAAGGACCGGTTGACCAATTTTGCCGTCGAGAGATACCAGGTGCCGCGCGACCAGGTGCTGTTCCTGCCCAACCGCGTGCGCATCGGCAACCAGGAGATCGCCTTCGCCGATCTCGTCAGGCAGGCTTATATGGCGCGCATCCAGCTTTCGGCGGCGGGTTTCTACAAGACGCCGAAAATCCATTGGGACCGCGACAAGGGCGAGGGCCATCCCTTCTACTATTTCGCTTACGGCGCCGCGTGCTCGGAAGTGTCTGTCGACACGCTGACCGGCGAATATATCGTCGAGCGCACCGACATCCTGCACGAAACCGGCCGCTCGCTGAACCGCGCCATCGACCTCGGCCAGATCGAGGGCGGCTTCATCCAGGGCATGGGCTGGCTGACAACGGAGGAACTGTGGTGGGACGACAAGGGGCGGCTGCGCACCCATGCGCCATCGACCTACAAGATCCCGCTCGCGTCGGACCGGCCGAAGATTTTTAATGTGACGTTGGCCGACTGGGCGCAAGCAGGCGAGCCGACGGTGTACCGTTCCAAGGCGGTCGGCGAGCCGCCCTTTCCGCTCGCAATGTCGGTGCTGCATGCGCTGTCGGACGCAGTGGCGAGCGTTGCCAGCCACAAGATCTGCCCGCGCCTCGACCCGCCGGCCACGCCGGAGCGTGTGCTGATGGCGATCGAACGGCTGAAGCGGGAAGCCAAAACCGGCACTTGAATCCCGGAAAACGTGCAATTCAGGCCGAAAAACTCTATATTTCCCGATAGGGAACGCAAATGATGAACGCGAAAGTGCAGAGCCTGAAAGCCTTTCTTGCCGGCGCCGGCCGGGTCGCCTTCGTTGAGGTGGCCCGGACAAAAGGTTCGACGCCGCGCGAGACGGGTGCCTTCATGCTCGTCTCAGGATCGGCCACTTTCGGTACGATCGGCGGCGGCCAGCTCGAATACATGGCGATCGACAAAGCGCGACAGATGCTTTTCTCCCCCCTTGAGGGGGAGATGGCCGCGGAGCGGCCAGAGGGGGTCGTCTCAGAAGGTACCGCCAGCGCGTCGAGCACTGCCGCGGCGACCCCACCCGGCGGCTTCGCCGCCACCCTCCCCTCAAGGGGGAGGGATATCCGCGCCACCCTCGACATCGCGCTCGGCCCAGACATCGGGCAGTGCTGCGGCGGCAGGGTCGAGCTGCTGATCCAGCTAGTCGACCCCGCGCTTGAAGCCAAGCTGGTTGCGGCGGCGGAAACCGAGGAAGCGCAGCGACCGCATGTCTACATCCTCGGCGGCGGCCATGTCGGCCAGGCGCTGGCCTCCGCGATGGCCTTGCTGCCGGTGCATGTCGTCGTTGTCGAGACGCGAGCCGAGGCGCTCAAAGGCATGCCGGAAGCGGTCGAAACCAAGCTGACGCCGATGCCTGAGGCGATGGTGCGCGAAGCCCCGGCTGGATCCGCCTTCGTCGTCCTTACACATGACCACGCGCTGGACTTCCTGATCGTCGCCGAGGCTCTGAAACGCCGGGATGCCGCCTATGTCGGCATGATCGGCTCCAGAACCAAGAAGGCGACGTTCCGGAACTGGTTCCTGAAATCGGCGGACGGAAGCGAGGCGGAATTTGCCCGCCTCGTCTCGCCGATCGGCGGCGATGCGGTGAAAGACAAGCATCCGCAAGTCATTGCAGCGCTCGCCGCGGCCGAAATCATAACGGCCTTGGCGAGGTATTATTTACCCGTCGACGGGCCAAAATATTCCCAATCATCGGGTGGTGGTCGGTCGACCGCATCGTCGCAGACTTTTTGATGCTATGAACGGAAGACTGGAGCAGTTGGCGCGTAAGGCCGAGAAAAACACGAGCAGCGCAAATTGATGAAACAGCTTGTCATAGCTCTTCTGGCTGCTTTTGCAGTTTTCTTGGCGTCTACAATAGGATCGCGAACGCCCGCTGCGCGACACGCCGGCGAGCAAACACTCCGCGCCACCTGGTTTGTGCATGTGTTTGCGGTTCTCCTTGCGGGCTTTATCGCGGTCGTTGTGGTTGCCGGACACAGCGAAACACCGAGCGAGCAACTTCCCTGGATTTTTGGTCTACTGGTTGGCTTTGGTCTGAGCCTGATCGGGTGGATTTGGTTCTTTTATGTTCGCGTAGTCTTTTGGAATGTCGAGGGCATAGGAATCCGGCAGCCATTCATGCCGCTTCGATTTATTCCGTGGGAAGACATCGAATGGGCTGGTCGCAAATGGACAGGAGATTTCCAGCTTCGTTCCAAGAAAACCAGCATTGGCTACACCGCGTTCCAGGGCGGACACGATGAGCTAAATCGCCGGGTGAAGCTTGAGGTGCCGAAGTTCGACAGAAATTTCTGATCGAACCCCGGCGCGCCGAGCAAATAGCGCCGTCCAAAAAGAGCTATTCCTTCTCCTGCGTGTGCGCCTCAAGGAACCACAGCAATTTGTCGAGCGAGCGTGAATAGGCTGTGAAGATGTCGGCGGTGTCGGCATCGCCCGCGCCGGCCGCCTCGTCGATCGCCGCGCGTGCCCGCTTGGCGGTTGCGGCATAGCGGTCGATCAGCGCCGCCAGATGATCCCGGGTCTTGTGGATGTCGGTCGGATAGGCCTCGAGCATAGTCGCCTTCGACACCTCTTGCGATGTGCCGAGCGCCGTCCCGCCGAGCTGTACGGCGCGCTCGGCAATGGTGTCGACATGGCCGTCGAGCTCCTCGCGGAACGTGTCGAGCATCTCGTGGATGGCGATGAATTGCGGTCCCTTGACGTTCCAGTGCGCCTGCTTGGTGATCAAGGCCAGATCGATGGCGTCGGCGAGGCGGGCATTGAGAAGATCGACACACTCTTTTTTGGCATTGGATTGCAGGTCGTTGCGGGTGGCGATGGCATCCATGATCGGCTCCTGTGGCGGTTGCGTCCGCTTGGTTTGAAGAGGGCGAAGTTTGTGGAAGGTCAATCGAACATGCGCGCAGACGCCCTCATCGCCGCGCGGCACAGCATCCCAAACGGCGATCTCCGACTTTCGTTCCGCGCGTCGTTTACGCCGGCCTTTTCAAGCCCAGATGATCGCGCAGCGTGCTGCCTTCATAGTCCGTACGGAACAGCCCGCGCCGCTGTAGCTCCGGCACGACTAGTGTGGCAAAGGCATCGAGTTGGCCGGGAAAATAGGATGGCATGACGTTGAAACCGTCTGCGGCGCCGCCCTCGAAGCGTGCCTCGAGCTCGTCGGCGATCTGGGCGGGCGTTCCGACGACGCGCCAATGGCCGCGCGCGCCGGCGAAATGACGGGCAAGCTGGCGAATGGACAGCTTGTCGCGGCGTGATTGCTCGATGACGAGCGCCTGCCGGCTCTGCATGCCTTCGCTGGCCGGCAGCTCGGGCAGCGGTCCGTCGATGGGATAGCGCGCGAGATCGGATATGCTGAGATAGCTGGAAAGCAGCGCGACACCGACATCGTCCGGTATCAGCTCCTGCAGTTCATCATGTTTTGCCCGGGCTTCCGCTTCGCTTGCGGCGACGACCGGCGCGACGCCGGGCATGATCTTGAGGTCGTCCGGCTGGCGCCCATAGGCCGCCAGCCGTCCCTTGAGGTCGTCGTAGAAGGCCTTCCCCTCCTCGAATGTTTGCGCCGCAGTGAACACCACATCGGCGGTCCGGACGGCGAGATCGCGGCCTTCGTCCGACGCTCCCGCCTGAACCATGACCGGCGCACCTTGTGGCGAGCGCGGCAGATCGAGCGGGTCGCGCACCGAAAAGCTTCTGCCTTCGTGTCCGCCCTGGCCTTGCCAAAGGCCAGCAACCACGGCAGCGAATTCGCGCGCCCGTTCGTAGCGGTCGGCATGCGGGCGCAGACCGGTCGAGCCGAAATTGGCGGCCTCGATCTGGCTGGCGGAAGTGACAAGGTTCCAGCCGGCACGCCCGCCGCTCAGATGGTCGAGCGACAGGAAGGTTCGCGCCAGCCCGTAAGGCTCGTTATAGCTCGTCGACGCCGTGGAGACGAGGCCGATGCGCGCCGTCTGGACGGCGAGCGCGGCAAGCAGGCTGATCGGCTCGAAGCCGATCGAGCGCGACGTTTGGCTGGCGATGTTGATATTGGCCTCGCGCACGCCGGCGGCGTCCTCGCAGAAGATCATGTCGAACTTTGCCGCTTCCGCCGTCCGCGCCAGCTGGATGTAATGATCGATGTCGATGCCGGCCGTGACATGCGCCTGCGGATGGCGCCAGGCGGCGATGTGGTGGCCTGTCGCCCACAGGAAGGCGCCGAGCTTCATCTGGCCTCGACCGGCGCTCATTGCCGATCCTCCCCTGCAAGCCCGAGATGGGCGCGCAGTGTCGCCGCGCTGTAGCCGGACCGGACAAGGCCGCGGCGGCGAAGCTCCGGCAGCACGAGACCGACGAAATCGTCGAGCGCCGATGTGAACGACATGGCGATGTTGAAGCCGTCGCAGGCTTTCGAGCGAAAGCACTCTTCGAGCCTGTCCGCAAACAGGTCCGGCGCGGCGGTTATTTCGGCGCTGCCGGTAACGTTCATCAGCACTTTCAGCGCCTCCGGCCTGCGCCCGAAGGCAAGCGCACGGCGCTTCAGATCGCCAGCCTTCGCCGGCTCGATCGATGGCTCATCCAGCAGGACGACATCGGCGGTGCGGGCGGCGATATACATGGCGGGCTCGGACAGGCCGGACATGACCAGCACCGGCGTGTCCTGCGGCGACCGCGCCACGTTGAGCGGCCCGCGCACGGAAAAATATTCGCCCTTGTGGTCGAGAAGGTGCATCTTCTCGGGATCGAAGAAGCGGCCGCCAACTTTGTCGAACAGCAGCGCGTCTGCGTCCCAGCCTTTCCACAAGCCTTGCACGATGCCGATGAATTCCTCGGCGCGCAGGCGGAAATCATCGCCGGAAAACCCTTCCTGTCGGCTGAAATTGGCCGCCTCGCGCGGGTCGGGCATCATGCTCGCGTTCCAGCCGGCGCGGCCATGGCTGATAATATCGAGCGAAGCGAAACGGCGCGCGAGATTATAGGGCTGGTGGGCGACCGTCGACGCTGCCGCGACGAGACCGATCCTGCTTGTCACCGTAGCCAGCGCTGCCAGCAAGGTCGTTGCTTCGAAGCGCATTTGCCGGTTCGGCCCGCCTGCAACCGGTGCGGAATCGCCCAGCAACACCATGTCCAGACCGGCCGCTTCGGCTTCTTGCACGAACCGCGTCAGCAGACTGAAGTCCGAGCCGGCGTCGGGCGGATGGGAAGGGGCGGCTTCCGGAGACAGTGAAACGGCGAGACACATTGTGGCGCCGTTGGCCATCGCTTTTCCCTGTTGAGCGAGATTCCTTGAGAATTATCTCGCCGGCTGGACGGAAAGCAACCGGCCAGCCGACGATCATTTGCCGGCCAGAATATCCCTGATCAGCCGCTGGCAGCGCTCGGCCATGAAATCGAGCAGCAGCCGCACCTTCGGATCCTGCAGCTTCTTGTGCGGGTAGACGGCGGCGAACTGCACCGGCGTCGGCGGCGTGTTGCTCAGGATCACCTTCAGCCGCTGGTCGCGGATAAACGGCTCGACCTCGAAGCGCGGCTTGTTGATGATGCCGCGGCCGGACAGCGCCCAGCCGGTCAGCACGTCGCCATCATCGGTATCGTAGGGGCCGTGCACCTCGAACTTTTGCGGCCCATTCGGCGTCTGCAGCGTCCAGACATATTCGCGCGCGCCGGAATAGCGCAGCATCAGGCAATCGTGTTTCTTGCCGATCAACTCCTGCGGCTCGGTCGGCTCGCCGCGCACGTCCAGATATTGCGGAGCCGCTACCAGCACGCGTTCGCAGTCCATGATGCCGCGCATCCTGAGGCTGGAATCCTCGATGATGCCCAGCCGGAAGGCAACGTCGATGCCTTCCTTCATGATATCGACATTGTGGTCGGATAACCGGAGCCGCACCTCGATATCGGGGTATCTGTCGTGGAAATCCGGGATGCCGGATGCCACCAGCCGCCGCCCGAGGCCGAGCGGCGCTGTCACCTTTATGGTGCCGCGCGGCTGCCCGGATAACGCGCTGACCGCCGCTTCCGCCTCGGTGACCGCCTCCAGCACCTGCTTGGCGCCGGAGTAGAACACCGTCCCGTGCTCGGTCGGCATCAACTGCCGCGTCGTACGGTTGAACAGCCTTACGCCCAGGTGCTTCTCGAGCTCCTTGATCCGGTTGGAAGCGACCGCCGGCGAAATGCGCATGTCGCGCCCAGCCGCCGACAAATTGCCGAGCTCGACGACGCGGACGAAAACGGCGATGTTGTCGAGATAGGCCATGCGGCTTCCGTGGCTCTCGTGTGGCTGCGTATGATCAGCCTAGTATTTTCCAATTTTTTTTGAAAGTCATCGTGCAGCTCGGCCCTTTCCGTTTGCGCTCCAGTCCGTAAAGTCAGTGGATCGGCAGGGACGATTTTTTCATGATGGATTTCGCGATATTCTGGGATTGGCTGAGTTTCGCCGTGCGCTGGCTGCACGTCGTCACCGGTATCGCCTGGATTGGATCGTCCTTTTATTTCGTCGCGCTCGATCTCGGGCTGCGCCAGCGTCCGGGCATGGCTGCCGGAGCCTTCGGCGAGGAATGGCAGGTGCATGGCGGCGGCTTTTACCATGTGCAGAAATATCTGGTGGCGCCGGCTGAGATGCCCGAGCATCTGACCTGGTTCAAGTGGGAATCCTACGCCACCTGGCTGTCGGGCTTCGCCATGCTGTGCGTCGTCTACTATGCCGGGGCGGACCTGTTCCTGATCGATCCGAATGTCCTTGCCATGTCGGTGCCTACAGGCATCTTGCTGTCGCTGGCGACGATCGGCGTCGGCTGGGTGGTCTACGATCTCTTGTGCCGTTCGCCGCTCGGCAACAGCGACACCGGCCTGATGCTGGTGCTGTATGGGGTGCTGGTATTCATGGCCTGGGGACTAACCCACCTGTTCACCGGCCGCGCCGCCTTCCTGCATCTCGGCGCCATCACCGCGACGATCATGTCGGCCAACGTTTTCATGGTCATCATCCCAAACCAGAAGATCGTCGTCGTCGACCTGATCGCCGGCCGTAAGCCTGATCCGAAATACGGCAAGATCGCCAAGCAGCGCTCGCTGCACAACAATTACCTGACGCTGCCGGTTTTGTTCCTGATGCTGTCGAACCATTATCCGCTGGCGTTCGGGACAGAGTTCAACTGGGTCATCGCCTCGCTGGTGTTCATCATCGGCGTGCTGATCCGGCACTATTTCAACACCAGGCATGCGCGCAAAGGCAATCCTACCTGGACCTGGCTGGCGGCCGCCGTCCTGTTCGTCGTCATCATCTGGCTGTCGACGGCACCGAAGCTGCTGACCGGCGAGGTCAAAACGTCCTCGGCGGCACAGGTCTACGTTGCCTCGGCGCATTTCCCTGCCGTGCGCGATACGGTGCTTGGCCGCTGTTCGATGTGCCACGCGGCGGAGCCGTCCTACGCGGGCATTTACCACGCACCGAAGGGCGTGATGCTCGACACCGATGCCGGCATCGCCGAGCACGCCGGCGAGATCTACCTGCAGGCCGGACGCAGCCACGCCATGCCGCCCGCCAACGTCACCCAGATCACCGACAAGGAACGGGCACTGCTGGTAGCCTGGTTCGAAGGCGCGGGGAAATAGCATGACCAGCACGCTCCTGCGCGGCCGCACGCTGTCGTTTTTGCGCTGGCCAGAAACTATCGACGACCATTCCGCCTGGCGCTACGAGCAAGATGGCGGCCTGCTGATGCGCGACGGAAGGATCGTTGCCGCTGGCGCCTATACCGAGGTCGAGAAAAAGGCGGGCGAGAGAACAAAAAAAATCGACCATAGGCCACATCTGCTGCTGCCCGGGTTCATCGATGCGCATGCACATTTTCCGCAGATGCAGGTCATCGCTTCCTTCGGCGCCGAACTGCTCGACTGGCTGAACACCTACACTTTTCCGGAAGAGACAAAATTCCAGAACGCCCAGCATGGCCGCCGTATCGCCAGGCTGTTCCTGGATGAAGTATTGCGGCATGGCACCACGACAGTCGCGGCCTATTGCTCGGTACACAAGGAATCTGCCGAAGCCTTCTTTGCCGAGTCGCACGACCGCAACATGCTCAACATCGCCGGTAAGGTGATGATGGACCGCAACGCGCCGGACGGCGTGCTCGACACGCCGCAATCGGGCTATGACGACAGCAAGGCGTTGATCGATGAGTGGCACGGCAAGGGGCGCCAGCACTATGCCATCACGCCGCGCTTCGCCATCACCTCGTCGCCCGAGCAATTGGAGATGGCGGGCGCGCTCTGCCGCGAATATCCTGATCTGCACATGCAGACGCATCTGTCGGAAAACCACGCCGAGATCGCCCTCACGCAGCAATTGTACCCGCAGACGCGGGACTACACCGACATCTACGAACACTATGGGCTGCTCGGGCGCAGAAGCCTGTTCGGCCATTGCATCCACCTGTCGGAACGCGAGGCGGATGCGCTTTCGGATAGCGGCTCGGTGGCGGTGTTCTGCCCGACCTCCAACCTGTTTCTCGGCTCGGGCCTGTTCGATTATCAGCGCTATAGCCGCCGCGAGAAGCCGCTTCGCATCGCCGCCGCCACCGATGTCGGCGGTGGCACCAACTATTCGATGCTGCGCACCATGGACGAGGGCTACAAGGTGATCGCGCTGAACGGCGAGAAGCTCAATCCGTTCCAGTCCTTCTGGCAGCTGACCCGCGGCAATGCCGAGGCGCTGTCGCTTGCGGAAAAGATCGGCACCCTGGAGGAAGGCAGCGACGCCGATATCATCGTGCTCGACGCCCGCGCCACGCCGGCGATGCGGCTGCGGGTGGAGACGGCGGACACGCTCGCCGAGGAGTTGTTTCTGCTGCAGACGCTAGGCGACGACCGCGCCGTGCGCGAGGTCTATGTCGCCGGCCGGGCGGCCAAGGCGGATATAGCGGTTTAGCCGTCGTATGCGGCCGGCTTGACCGGGCGGCAGCCATCCGCCAAAGCAACAGGCGAGATCGACAGGGGAACGACATGGCCGTTGCGGACGACATCGCTCTGATCAAGAAACAGGAAGCCACGCTTGTCTTTTCGGCCTTCGATGAAGCCGTCGCTTTCGAGATCGGCTCGGCGATCCGCGACCGGGCTCTCAAGGAAAACCTGCCGATCATCGTCGATATCAGAACTTTCGACCGGCCGCTGTTCTATGCGGCAATGCCCGGCTCGAACGCCTCCAATCCGGACTGGGCGCGGCGCAAGATCAACGTCGTGCGGCGGTTCCTGAAAAGCACCTACCGCATGGTGCTGGAGCAGCAGCGCCCCGACCGCAGCTTCAAGCCCGGCGAAGGGCTGGACATTGCCGACTATGTGCTGGCCGGTGGCGGCTTTCCCATCACTGTCAAGGGCGCTGGCGTCATCGGCGTGATCGCCGTCTCCGGTCTACCGGAGCGCGAGGACCACGGAGTTGTCGTCGATACGCTGTGTAGCTACTTGGGCGTCGATAGCCAGGAGTTGGTCCTGCCGCCGGAAGCAACATCGTGACGTTGGCGCTGCCCCTCATCCGCCTGCCGGCACCTTCTCCCCGCGTAGTGACGGGGAGAAGGGCAACGCTCCAACGCTGGCGATCCCCTCTCCCCGTCTCTATACGGGGAGAGGGTAAGGGTGAGGGGCAGCGCAAACGCCGCAGAAGCTCGCACAGCGTCCGTGGTACCTCAGTATGACCGCGCTCGATCCCAAGTCCTTTCTCATTTCGATCTTCAACGCCGCCGTTGCCGCCGCCGATCCCCAGAGGACGATCAAGGATCATTTGCCCGCAAGGCCGAAGGGACGGACGATCGTCATCGGTGCAGGAAAAGGCTCGGCGCAGATGGCGGCGGCTTTCGAGAAAGTGTGGGACGGGCCGATCGAAGGGCTGGTCGTCACCCGCTACGGCTATGGCGCGGCCTGCCGGCGCATCGAGATCATCGAGGCGGCGCATCCGGTGCCGGATGCCGCGGGGCGAGAAGCTTCCCGGCGGCTGCTCGAAAAGGTCCAGGGACTGACTGCGGACGACCTCGTCGTGGCGCTCATTTCGGGCGGCGGCTCGGCGCTGCTGCCGTCACCTGCCGAAGGTCTGACGCTGGCCAATGAGATCGCCGTCAACGAGGCGCTGCTCGCCTCCGGCGCGCCGATCGCCGCAATGAACACCATCCGTAAACATGTTTCCACGATCAAGGGCGGCAGGCTGGCAGCCGCTGCCTATCCAGCCAAGGTGGTGTCGCTGGTGGTCTCCGACATTCCGGGCGATAACCCGGCGCTGGTCGCTTCCGGCCCGACCGTTCCCGATTCCGGCAGCCGCGAAGATGCATTAGCGTCGATCGCCGCCTATGACATGAAACTACCGGCTTCAGTGATGGCGCACATCAATTCGCCGGCCGCCGATGCACCGCGCGTCGATGATCCGCGTTTTTCGCGCAACGAGGTACATCTGATCGCCTCGGCCGGCGTATCGCTGGAAGCGGCTGCGGCCGAAGCCAGGTACCAAGGTATCGAAGCGGTCATTCTCTCCGATTCCATCGAGGGCGAGGCGCGTGAGGTCGGCGGCGTCCACGCTGCAATCGCGCGCGAAGTGGCGACGCGCAACCGGCCATTCGCAAAACCGGTGCTGATCCTGTCGGGCGGCGAGACGACCGTGACCTTGCGCGCGAAAGGCAAAGGCGGCCGCAACTCGGAATTCCTGCTCGCCTTCGCCATTGGGATCAGCGGCCTGGCGGGCGTCCACGCACTGGCCGCCGACACCGACGGCATAGACGGTTCGGAAGACAATGCCGGCGCCTTCGCCGACGGCTCGACAGTGTCGCGGATGCATAAGGCGGGCATCGATGCCAAGGCCATGCTTGCCGGCAACAACGCCTGGACGGCATTCAATGCCGTAGATGACCTTTTCGTACCCGGTCCGACCGGCACAAACGTCAACGATCTCCGGGCGATATTGATCAAATAGCTCAGGCGGCCATCAGCTTTTTCACCGCTCTCATATCCTGCAGGAACCGGTCGCGTTCTGCCTGCCTGTCCGCCGGCTCGCGAATGCGCAGGATGAAGGACGGGTGGATGGTGACGAAGACACGCAAGCCATCGTCACGCTCCACGACGGCCCCGCGCATCTTCATGATCGGCACCACCTTGCCGAGCAGCGCCTGCGCCGCCGTTGCGCCGAGCGCCACCGCCAGATTGGGCTTGATCAGATCGATTTCCTTGTCGAGCCACCAGCGACAAGCCTGCACCTCGCCGGCGTTCGGCTTGGAGTGGATGCGCCGCTTGCCGCGCGGCTCGAACTTGAAATGCTTGACCGCGTTGGTGACGTAGACTTTCAGCCGATCGACGCCGGCATCGTCCAGGATCGCGTCGAACACCTTGCCCGCCGGACCGACGAAGGGCTTGCCCGCCAGGTCCTCCTGGTCGCCCGGCTGTTCGCCAACGAAGATCACCTTGGCTTTATCAGGGCCTTCACCGAACACGGTCTGCGTGGCGTCGTGCCATAGCGGACAGCGGCGGCAGATCTTGGCCGTTTCGCGCAGTTCAGGAATCGTCCTGGCGTCGATTTCTGTCGTTTCCGGAGACTTGCTTGCAGGCAAGCGTCTTGCCCGCACTTTGGCATGGTGCGGCGTCGGGGTTGTCTGCATCCTGGCGATCATGACTAAGGCGGCCTTGCTCGCTCCTGCAATCAGACACGCAATGAGCAAAGCCCGCCGAAGGTTCCGCTGAAATTATTCCGCATGGGCCTTCACCGGCGGATGGCCGACGATGTGATGCCCTACACCTCGTGCAGATAGAGGTGATAATCCAGTTCGCTGACCGTGCGCGCCACGCGCAGATATTCCGATTGCTTGATCGCCACGAACGTCCGGTGCAGGTCTTCGCCCAATGCGCCTTTGAGGAAGGTCGACGCCCTTGCCGCCTCGATCGCGGCACGCCAGTCGACCGGCATCGTCGTGCGCGTGACGGCCGATTCGTAGCCATTGCCGGTGGTTTCGGGACCGGGATCGAGGCCTTCGTCGAGGCCCTTGACGACACCGGCCAGCACCGTTGCCGCCACCAGGTAAGGATTCGCGTCGACGCCCGATGGCCGGTGCTCGATGCGGCGGTTCCTGGCATCGCCGGCCGGCACACGCAGTGCCACCGAACGATTGTTGACGCCCCAGGTCGGCGCCACCGGCGCATAGGATTGCGAGACGAAGCGCCGCCATGAATTGGCATGCGGCGCGAAGACCAGCATCGATTCCGCCATCGTCTGGATCAGTCCGCCGAGGCCGCGCAGCAGCGGCAGCGACCAGCTTTCGCCGCCGGTTTCGGCAAAGACATTCTTGCCGGCATCGTCCAGCAGCGAGACATGAAAGTGCATGCCCGAGCCGGCATATTTCTCGATCGGCTTGGCCATGAAGCAAGCGGTGACACCATGACGGCGCGCCTGCGCCCGCACCAGTCGCTTGAGCATCACGAGATCGTCGGCCGCCCGCATCACATCCTTGCGGTAGTTGAGCGTCAGCTCGTACTGGCCGGGCGCATATTCCGAGATGACCGTCTCGGCCGGGATGCCTTGTACCTTGGCTGCGGCGTAGATGTCGGAAAACAGCGGCTCCATGCCGTGCAGATGGTCGACGGAATAGACCTCAGTCTTGGCCGAGCGGCGTCCGTCAAGCACCGCGTGCGCCGGCTGCACCTTGCCTTCGGCGTCGCGCTCGTTGGCGAGCAGGAAGAATTCGAGCTCGAAGGCGCCGGCCGGATGCAGGCCCTGGGCCGCGAGGATGTCTACTTGGCGGGCGAGTGCCAGCCGCGGGTCGGACGACATCGGCTGGCCATCGAGATGGTACATCGCCATCAGCACCTGACCGCGCGGCGGCTGGGTGCCGAACAGCGGCACCAGTGTGCCGGGGATCGGCCACGCCCGCAGGTCGCCGTCGCCCGTCGTCCAGATCAGCCCGGTCTCGTGAACATCCTCGCCGGTGATGTCGAGGCCGAGGATCGAGATCGGCATGTGCCGGCCCCCATCGAAGATGCTCATCAACTCATGCCGGCGCACGATCTTGCCGCGCCCGACGCCATTGGCGTCGGTCAGCACGATGTCGAACGCTTCGATCTCGGGATGAGCGTCGAGAAAGGCCTGCGCCTCGGCGGGCGTCGAGCCCGAAGGGGATGCCGTGACCAGGTTCAAACTTTGCTTGGGCGCTTGTTTCATGCCGCAAGCTTGTCTCACGCCGTAAGCTTTGCCGCAACCGCGCCGAAGGCAGTGATCAGCCGGTTCACCTGGGCGGCGCTGGTCGCAGGAGAGATCAGCATCATGTTGTGGAAGGGTGCGATCAGCACGCCGCGATTGACCAGCGCGACATGGATTGCCGCCTCGAGCTCCGGCACGTGCGCAGCCTCCGCTTCGCCGCCGTTCCTCAGCGGGCCCGGCGCGCAGATGAACTCGACACGGGCACCGACGCGAGCAACATGCCAGGGCAGACGATAGCGATCGATGACGGCGGTCAGCCCGGCGTCGAGCCGCCGCGCCAGATTGTCCATATGGCTGTAGTTCTCGTCGGTCATGACGTATTCGAGCGTGGCGCGCGTCGCTGCGAATTGCAGCGGATTGGCCGACAGCGTTGTCCCCATGCCGGAGTAGCCGGGCTCTTTCCGGCTGATATAAGCGGCATAGCGGGCCGCAACGTCTTCGCTCATGCCCCAGACGCTCGCCGGTACGCCGCCGGCAATCGGCTTGCCTAGCACGAACAGGTCCGGCTCCAGCCCGTATTTGCTTGCATAGCCGCCGGGACCGGTCGAGATTGTATGCGTCTCGTCGATTAGAAGCAGCGTGCCGGTCGCACGGGTGAGACGCCGCAAGCCATCATGAAAGCCGGCTTCGGGCAGCACCATGCAGGAATTGGTCAGCACCGGCTCGGCGATGACGCAGGCGACATCGTTGCCCCGGAGTGCCGCGTCGAGCGCCGGCAGATCGTTGAACTCGACGACATCAGTCGCCCGCGTCAGGTCGCGGAACTCGCCGGCCAGTCCCGGTCGATTCACCGCTTTCCCGGCGACCAGCCGCACCATCGTCTCGTCGACCGAGCCATGATAGCAGCCGTTGAAGACCAGTATCTTCTCCCGGCCGGTAACGGCGCGGGCAACCCGCAGCGCGAAGCGGTTGGCGTCGGTCGCCGTCGTCGCGATCTGCCAGAACGGCAAGCCGAAACGCTGCTGCAGCAGCGGCCCGATGGCGAGCGCGTTCTCGGCAGGCAGCATGTAGGTCAGGCCGCGTCCGGCCTGCCTGCGGATGGCGCGTGCGACCGGCGGCGGCGAATGACCGAACATCGAACCGGTGTCGCCAAGGCAGAAATCGTCGAGCCGGTTGCCGTCGATATCTCTGATGATGGCGCCCCTGGCACTATCGACAAGGATCGGGAACGGCGTCGGCCAGTCGTTCATCCAATGCATCGGCACGCCGCCGAAGAAGCCGGGCAGGCCATTGCCGATTTTCGCCATCGATTTCGGCCGCGCCCGGCAGAAGACTTCTGCCTCGGTCGCGCGCAACTCGGCGATCCGGGCCGGGCCGATGCCGCCGATGGAAGTCTTTGCATGGTTCATGACGTTCATGGCGGCCCTCTCAGTCGCACATTAGACAATCGGCGGCCGCTACCGCAATTGGCCGGGCGGCTGCCTGTTGGGTCAGCGGTCATTTGAATGAAAACAGGCGCTTGACCGCGAGCCGCCTTCGGGCGCCAATGGTACTTCGGCTGGAGGGCATAAGATGGTGCGGGCGACCGTCTGCGCAACAACGCTGCTGTCGTCGGTTGGTGCGGCTCTGGCGTCCGGCGGCATCTGGTGTTCCGCCGAGGATGCAGCCGTCAAATTTCAGATCGGTGCCGGGGTCACCAGAGGCATGGGCGGGCCGACCTTCAATTTTAGCGGCGAGCTCGAGATTCTGGGCAGGCCGGCTGCCGACAGTCTGCGCAAGACGGTGTTCGAGGATCAGAACCTCACGCAATATTGGCTCGACAACAAGGAATTGCGGCTGCTCGTCTACCACGAACGGCAGGTCGAAAACGCCTACGGCTACGTCGAACTGGCGATCCTGACCAAGGCCAGCGACGAAGGCGTCTATGACGGCCGCTATTTGCTCTCAATCTATGATGGAACGGCCGAGGCCGAAAAGGACGGCAAGCAGGCTGAATTGACCGGCAAAGTATCTTGCGGAGCCGAGTAAGTAACAGGCTACGCCGAAATATCGATGACGCCGCAGTCGCCAGCAGCGCTGCCAAAGGCGACGCGGCGCTCTTCCTTGTCCCACATCATCGAAGTGACGGCGCCCTTGCCGGGCCGGCGCAACAGCACTTCCTTGGCGTCGGCGAAGCGCACCGCCATCACCATCCCGTCATCATAGCCGATAGCAACGACGTCCTGGCTCGGGTGACAGGCGACAGAGGTGACCATCGCATTGCCGCGCGTGCCGAGTTCCAGCGGCGCCTTGCCCATCGGCCCGTCCTTGCCCGAAAACGGCCAGACGATCGCCGCCGGTGCGCCGGAACTCGCCAGCCATTTGCCCTTGGCGCTCCACGACAGGCTTTTCACCTTGCCGGGGTAGCCGGACATGCGCATGTGCTTGCCGTCGGCGAGCTTCCAGCCATGCAGCGCGTTTTCCTGCATGGAGGTGACGACGAAGCCGCCGTCCGGCGAGAAGGTGATGCCGGTGTGGGCGCCGGCCCATTCGAGCTCGACCGGCTTGCCGTCGGCAGCCGGGAAGTGCAGCGTCGCGCCATTGTAGCGGGCAACGCCGAAGCGCATGCCTTTGGGCGAGAAGGCCAGCCCCTCGACCGAGCGCGGATGCGAGAATTCCCTGGTCTTGCCGTCGGCAAAACGCACATAGGCAATCTTGCCCGAAGCATAGGCAACAGCGCCTTGCGGCCCGGCGGCGACGCTGGTTATCCATTTTTTGCCTGCGGTCGCCAATTCCGTTGTATTGCCGCCTGGGGTCACGGCAAAGATCCTGCCGTCCTCACCACCGGTGATCAGTCGGTCGTTTGCCGCATCATGGAAGGCGGCGAGCATTCCGTCATTGGCCTGCACCGTCTTGTGGCCATGGTCGAGCCGATGGATTGTGCCGTCGGCCAGCGCAAAATGCGGCACGTCGCCGAGAAACACGGCGGCGAGGCAGTGGCCTTCGAGATCGAGCGGGGCGACTGTCGGCATGAGAGATCATTCCGTTCGAGATTTCTGCTGCCTCACCCTTAAGGGGTTGAGCTGCGGGTCTCAACCCGTGCTTCGGATCGTGGTGAGGAGAGACCGCCAGCGTTTAGGCTGCACTTCTCTCAGAAGGAAGAAAGGGCAGCTAAATCAAGCGGCCTGGCAGGCCTCGAAGCTTGTC
Source organism: Mesorhizobium sp. M0207 (assembly GCF_040321995.1). NCBI lineage: Bacteria > Pseudomonadati > Pseudomonadota > Alphaproteobacteria > Hyphomicrobiales > Phyllobacteriaceae > Mesorhizobium > Mesorhizobium sp. M0207. The sequence goes on along the minus strand of NZ_JAMYSQ010000001.1, from coordinate 456,146 downwards.
TTCAGTCGCTCGGCGTCGAGTTCGCGGCCGATGAACACCAGCCGGCTCTCGTGCTTCTCGTCGTCCTTCCAGGCGCGCTGGTGGTCGCCCTCGATGATCATGTGCACACCCTGGATGACATAGCGCTCGTCATCGCCTTTCAGCGCAATGATCCCTTTCAGCCGCAGGATGTTCGGGCCTTCCATTTGGGTGACCTTCTCGATCCACGGGAAGAACTTTTTCGGGTCCATCTCGCCGCCGCGCAGCGACACCGACTGCACAGTCACGTCATGGATGTCGGAAGGGTGCGCATGATGATGCCCGTCATGATCGTGGTGATCATGGCCGTCGCGATCATGGTGATGGTGGTCATGATCATGATCATGATGGTCGTGATCGTCATGCGCCTCGAGGAAGTGCGGATCGTTCTCCAGCGCCCGGGACAGGTCGAACGCACCGCGATCGAGCACCTCGGACAGCGCCACGCTGGCGCGTGTGGTGCGGTGGATTCGTGCCGCCGGGTTGATGGCGCGGATCGTCGCCTCCACCTTGCTCAGCTCTTCGGGGGTGACCAGATCGGTCTTGTTGAGCACGACGACATCGGCAAAGGCGATCTGGTCCTCGGCCTCGCGGGAATCCTTGAGGCGCAGCGGCAAGTGCTTGGCGTCGACCAGCGCCACCACCGCATCGAGCCTGGTCTTGGAACGCACGTCGTCGTCCATGAAGAAGGTTTGCGCCACCGGCACGGGATCGGCGAGGCCTGTGGTCTCGACGACGATGGCGTCGAAGCGGCCAGGCCTGCGCATCAGGCCTTCGACGACGCGGATCAGGTCGCCGCGCACGGTGCAGCAGACGCAGCCATTGTTCATCTCGTATATTTCCTCGTCGGATTCCACAATCAGCTCGTTGTCGATGCCAATCTCGCCGAATTCATTGACGATGACGGCGTAGCGCTTGCCGTGGTTTTCCGAAAGGATGCGGTTGAGCAGTGTCGTCTTGCCGGCGCCGAGATAGCCGGTGAGGACGGTTACGGGGATCTGCGTCTGTGCGTCGCTCATATTGTGCCTCGAATTAGGGATTGTCGGCTCCATATAGGATGTGTGCTCGGCTTTTGCACGAGGCAAACCGGTGGGCCAAAGAGGGGCTGGTATTGCCGAACTTTCCTCACATTACCGAACTTTCATTGGCGCCGCCTGACAGCGGGCCCTAGACAGGCGGGGTCATTTACGGAGCTGTTCGCGTTGAAGAGGCGCCAGATGTCCGACAAGTCCTTGCCACTGAGCCGTCGGCAGGCGCTCGGTCTCGTTGCGGTTACCGCTGGCGGCATATTCCTGCCCGCCGGTGCAAGGGCCGGGCAGGTTTCGCCCTATGCCAGGCTTGCTTTGTTTGAAGCCGGTGCTGGTGTCTGCACCATCACGCCCGAGGTCACAGAAGGGCCGTTCTATTTCGACCCGAAGCTCGAACGCGCCGACATCACCGAGGGCAAGAAGGGCATCGCCCTCAATGTGCGGCTGCAAATCGTCGACGCCGCCTGCCGGCCGCTTCCCGGCGCACGCGTCGATATCTGGCATTGCGATGCCCAGGGCACCTATTCCGGATATCCCGGACAGGGCGACGGGCAGGATATCGACACGTCCGGCCAGAGCTTTCTCCGCGGCTGGCAGAGAACCGATGAAAGCGGCATCGCTTCTTTCGCCACCATCTATCCCGGCTGGTATCGCGGCCGCACCACCCACATCCATTTCAAGATCTTCCCCGACGACCGCTCGGTGATGACCGGCCAGATGTTCTTCCCCGACAGCCTCAGCGAGCAGATATTCGCCACCGTCGCGCCCTATAAAGATCGCCCGGGCAAACGCGATACATCGAACGCGCGGGACGGCATTGCGCGGCAGGCCGGGCCGCTGTCGCAGGCAGCGCTGCGGGAAATGGCGGACGCCTATCAGGCGTTGATGGTGGTCGCGGTGAAAGCCGGTTGAGAACACCTCGTCACGTCCCCATCCAGCCATTGCGGAAAGTCGTTTGTCATCTAACTGAAATAAACATCTGGCATTAGCCACGGCGAACACCGCGAAGCTTGCCGGCAAAGCTATTTTCCGGGCCGGAATGTTTTCGATCGTCATTGCCAATCGGCGGCCTGCTTCTATGCTGTCCGCTCCGGTTCGGCCGAGGAGGGATGAGCATGGCCAAGGCGGACAAGACTGCAACAATGAGCCGGCTGCATTCGGCGGCGCGGCTGGCGCGCACGGCGCTCGCCGCCCGGCTTCTGGCGCATGGTTTCTATGCCGGCCAGGACCAGATCATGCTGGCGCTCGACCGCGAGGACGGGCAGACGCCCGGCAACCTTGCCGGCCGCCTCGGCGTGCGTCCGCCAACCATCACCAAGACCATCAACCGGCTGCAGGCGCAGGGTTTTCTGGAGAAGCGGGCCTCGTCCGCCGATGCCCGCCAGGCGCATATTTTCCTCACCGACACCGGCCGCGAAATCATCCACGCCATCGAGAAGTCGGTGAAGAAGACCGAAAAGCAGGCATTGAAGGGTCTTGACAAGAAGGACCAGAAAGCGCTGTTCAAGCTGCTTGCCCGCGTCGAGGCGAACCTGTCGAACGGCGAAATGGTGCTCCCGGATGACGAACTGGACATCGAAGACAAGATGCTTGAATAGCTCACGCGTTCGCCGCTGACGGCCGCCGCGTCAGTGCCGACCAACGTCCCGGTGTGACGCCGAACGCCTTCTTGAAATGCCGATTGAAATGGCTTTGATCACTGAAGCCGGCTGCGATGGCGATTTGCGCCAGCGGCTCGTCGGCTTCGATCATCCGACGGGCCCGCTGAAGCCGGCGCATCACCAGGAACCGGTGCGGGCTGGTGGAGAAGGTAGCGCGGAAATGCCGCGAAAGGGCATAACGGTCCAATCCGGTTATCGCCTCCAATTCGTCTGAACGTACAATCCGCGCGACATTTTCCTCCAGATAGTCGCGCGCCAGGCTGGCGGCGCGCCACGCCGTTTTCGCTACCGGTTTCGCCGGCTGACCGGCGTGCCGGGCCAGGCTTTGCATAAGCTGCGTCATGAAATCGACGACAAACAGCTCGTCCAGTTCCTGATCCAGCGGCCCGAGCGCCGAAAGCAGCGTCGCGCGGAGATCGCGGTCTGTCACCACGGCATTCCCGACGAATGGCAGTGATCCGCCGCCGAGACAATCGAGCATCAGGGACGGCTCCAAATAGAGCATTCTGTATCGCAAGCCGTCTTCGGTGCCGGCACCGCCATCGTGCAGTTCGTCGGGATGAAGGATAATTATCTGGCCGGGCAAGCTCTTGTGCATTTGGCCGCGATAGCGGAAGCGCTGCACGCCATAAAGCGTCACCCCGATCGCATAGGTGTCGTGGCGATGGAGATCGAAGGCATTGCCGTGGAACCGGGCCTCGATGCGTTCCATCCCGGCAGCACCGGGTGCCGGTACGATGCAGTTCTCGGCTGCATCCACGCACAAACGTCCAAGACCCTGAAAGGCTTCCCGGTCTAGATCGTGCGCCATAACTTCACTCGCAGCCTCGGATTGGCCCCCTTTTCGGATTGGAAACTGTCGCATGTTCGATACGAAATTTGCAATCGTCCTCAAGGATGATCTTCCCGTCTGGCAAAAGCTCAATGTCACCGCCTTTCTGACCAGCGGCATCGTCGCGCAATTTCCCGACATTATCGGCGACCCCTACCGTGATCGCGCCGGCAATATCTACAACCCGCTGTCGATCCAGCCGGTCATCGTGCTTTCGGCGGACGGCCAGACGCTCGTCGCGATCCAGAGGCGGGCGCTGGAGCGTGGTGTGACGGTTTCGCTCTATGTCGAGGAAATGTTTTCGACCGGGTATGATCTGGCCAACCGCGCCGTCTTTGCCGAATTTGCGCCGGAGGATGCCAAGGTGGTCGGCATCGCGCTTCGCGCCGAAAAGAAGCTCGTCGACAAGATCACCAAGGGCGCCCGCATGCACGCCTGAGTCGTCGGCCACTAGGTCGGCCACTGGGAAACAAACTGAGCCTGTCGGCGGCTGTCGTTGTGCCAGCCTGTTTTGGCTTGCCCGCAGGCGACAATTACCGCATTGGTGAGGGACCGCCTTGCTTCCCGTCCGGCCTGAAATTGAATGCTCCCCCAAGACATGACGAAAGCGCGACATCGCCAGCGGCGATCGTGTGCATGCTTTCCGTCTATGTGTTTTTCACCTTCCTCGACACCAGCAGCAAGTACCTTGTGCTGGCCGGCGTCTCGGCGCTGATCGTCGCCTGGACCCGCTTCGCGGTCCATGTGCTGATCGTCGGCGTCTTTCTGCGCGGATGGCGCGAGCCGCTGCGCTTTCGTCCCGCCAACCTGCCGGCGCACATCACGCGCGGTCTGCTCCTGTTCGGATCGACGATGTTCAACATTCTGGCGCTGCGGACGCTGCAACTGGCGGAAACCACCTCGATCTACTTCTTCGGCCCGATGGTGATCACCGCGCTTGCCGGTCCGTTGCTCGGCGAATGGGCTGGCTGGCGGCGCTGGCTGGCCATCATGAGCGGCTTTGTCGGCGTCCTCATCATCACCCGGCCGGGCGTCGGCGTTTTTGGCGTCGGCCATCTCTTTGCGCTCGGCTCGATGCTATCGAACAGTTTCTACGTCATCATGACGCGCCGCATGTCGGCTACGGAAACCTCGGAAAGCCTGATCCTGTTTTCGGCGCTGGCGCCGGCCGTGCTGCTGCTGCCGACACTGCCGTTTTCGCCTTCGCTGCCGCAGGATGGCTGGCACTGATTCATATTGCTGATGCTTGGCGTCTTCGGCGCCATCGGTCATTGGCTTCTTGTGCAGGCCTATCGCCTTGCCACCACCACGGCCCTGGCTCCCTATCCCTATTCGCAGATGATCTGGATGATCATCTCCGGCCTGATCGTCTTCAACCAGTTTCCCGATCGCTGGACGCTGGTCGGTGCCACAGTCATCGTCGCCAGCGGCCTCTACATCGTTCACCGCGAGCACCGGCTCCGCTTGCGCAACCGCGCAACGCTGGGCGCGGAGGCGGAAGCGCTGGCAAAAAAACTTTGATTTGCTCGGAATCGATGGCATAAGAGCCGGCCTTTAAACAGTTTAAATTGCTTCGGGAGCGCAGGGCGCTGGCACAGAAGATCAAGCTTTCGACCATCGCGGATGCGCTCGGCGTGTCCACGGCCACGGTCTCGCTGGCCTTGCGCGACAGCCCGCTGGTCGCCGGCGGCACCCGCGATCGCATCAAGGAACATGCACGCGCCATCGGCTATATCTACAACCGCCGCGCCGCCAGCCTGCGCACCTCGCGATCGGGCATAGTCGGCGTCGTCGTCCACGACATCATGAACCCGTTCTTTGCCGAGATATTGCGTTCGATAGAGAGCGAGCTCGACCGCAGCCGGCAAACCTTCATCCTGTCGAACCACTACGACCAGCTCGAGAAACAACGCACTTTCATAGACACGCTTCTGCAGCTTGGCGCTGACGGGGTCATCATGTCGCCGGCCATCGGCACGCCGCCCGAAGACATAATCTTGGCCGAGGAGAACGGTCTCCCGGCAGTGCTGATTGCACGCACCGTCGAAGGTGCCGACGTGCCGGTGTTTCGCGGCGACGACGCCTATGGCACCGGGCTTGCCACCAACCATCTGATCTCGCTTGGCCACAAGCGCATCGCCATGATCGGCGGTACCGACCAGACGTCGACCGGCCGCGACCGCTATCAGGGATATGTCAACGCCATGGAGGCGGCAGGGCTTGAGGTCAGGCCGTCCTGGCGCATCCCCGGCCCGCGCACCAAGCAGGCCGGCTTCGAGGCGGCCGGGCAGTTCCTGGCGCTGAAGGACAGGCCGACCGCGGCCTGCTGCTGGAACGACCTCGTCGCCATCGGCCTGATGAATGGCATTGCCCGCGCCGGGCTGGTGCCGGGCATCGACATCTCGGTTACCGGCTACGACGACCTCGAGGAAGCGGCGATCGCCACGCCGGCGCTGACTACCGTGTGGAACGGCCAGCGCGAGGTTGGCCGCCGCGCCGCCAGCGCGCTGCTCGACAAACTCAACGGACAGACGGTGCGGCCGTCGCAGGAACTGATCAAGCCGGAACTGCATGTGCGCCAGTCGACCGGCAAACCGGTGGAACGTGCATGACAAAAACCGAACAGCAACATGTTACCATTCTGGTGCCGGGCCAGTTCAACGACCATGCGGTCGGCCGCATCGACGGGGCGTTCAGCCGCGTCCGGATCGAACGCGCCGATCCGTCGCTGGTCACCGACGAGATGCGTCATACGGTGCGCGGCATAGCCGCCTTTGGCGGCATAAGCGCCGCGTTGATGGACGCGCTGCCAAAGCTCGAGATTATCGCCAATTTCGGCGTCGGCTATGATTCGGTCGATATCCGCCACGCCGCACGGCGCGGCATCATGGTCACCAACACACCGGATGTGCTGACCGAAGAGGTCGCCGATACGGCGCTCGGCCTGTTGATCAATGCCGTCCGCGAACTGCCGCGCGCCGAGGCCTGGCTGCGCGACGGAAGCTGGCTGAGCAACGGCAACTATCCGCTGAGCCGGCTGACTTTGCGCGGTCGCCATGTCGGCATCTTCGGCATGGGCCGCATCGGCCTCGCCATTGCCCGGCGGCTCGATGCTTTCGGACTGCCCATCGCCTATCACAACCGGCGCCGCGTCGAAGGCCTGTCCTATGACTATCACCCGACGCTGAAAGGTCTCGCCGAGGCGGTCGACACACTGATCTCGGTGGCGCCCGGCGGGGCCTCGACGGAAAAGGCCGTCAATGCCGAAATCCTCTCGGCTCTGGGGCCGAACGGCGTCTTCGTCAATATCGGCCGGGGCAGCACGGTCGACGAACCAGCCCTTGCCGCCGCGCTTGCCAGCGGCAGCATCGCCGCTGCCGGGCTAGACGTCTTTGCCGACGAGCCGAATGTGCCAGCGGCGTTGCTTGCCGCGCCCAACACCTCGCTTTTGCCGCATGTCGGCTCGGCGTCCGAGCATACGCGCCGCGCCATGGCCGACCTTTGCGTCGACAATCTGGTCTCGTGGTTTTCGCAGCGCAAGGCGCTGACTCCGGTGCCGGAGACGGCAAATGTCAAGGCAAGGCCGTAAGCGGGCTGCCATATCTATTAACTTCAGCTTAACCCTTCGGAATCATTCTGATCCCTTCGCAGTGTATGTCCGCCTGACAGGACATGACAGCAAGATGAAGCGCGCCTCCCTGATCTCTTCGAACCGGCGCGCTAGAAATGCGCGGAGAACCAGGATGAAGACGCTTCCTGCATTGATGGCAGTCGCTGTGCTGTTCGGCAGCGCCCAGCTGTTTTACGCCGGTAGCGGTGAAAGCCGTGCAGCCAGTGAGTCACCGCCTTCATCCGGCAACTACAGGCTGGTAGCCCATGGCGACGAGGGGTCTTGTGCGGTCAGCCGCGGCGCCGAGATTTCGCAAGGCCTGTCGCTGTTGACGGTCGCAGCAAATTGCCGCCGGGTGTTGCCCGGCGTCGAGCAGGCGAAGTTCTGGCGAGAGCAGGATGACGGCACGGTCACCTTCAGCGCCAACGGCAGCGATCCGATCGTCATGTTCTCAGTCGCCGACGGCGATGGTTACGAATCCTACGCGCCGGCGCTGCCGCTGCTGACGCTGGCGTCGGCCGGCAACTAGCGAGCGCGGCAGGACTATTCCGCGGCTGCGCGCGCACCCGATTTCGCCGCCTGATGCAGCCGCACCGCATCGCCGAATGCGCGAAATATCTTTACCGAGATACTGTCCGATTTGACCCAGTATTCGGGATGCCACTGGACGCCGACGGCGAAAGCCCGTGCATCGCGCACCGAAACCGCCTCGACAGTGCCGTCGGCGGCGACCGCTTCGACCTGCAGCTTTGGGCCAAGCCGGTCGATGGCCTGGCGATGCACCGAATTGACCATGATATCGCCGGCGCCGAAGACCCCGGCCAGGCAGCTGCCGGGTTTTATCGCCACGCTCTGGCGGATGGCGAAGCGTTCGTCCTGATTGTCGCTTGCCGGCGCACGATGATCGAGCGAACCGGCGCGTTCCTGGATTTCGGTGGCCAACGTGCCACCCAGCGCCACATTCATCTCCTGGATGCCGCGGCAGATGGCGAGCAATGGCACCCCGCGCTCCACCGCCCGGCGGATCAGCGGCAACGTCGTCGCGTCGCGGGCGGAGTCGTAAGGACCATTGGCTTCGCTGGCGTCACCGCCATAGAGCGAGGGATGAACGTTCGATTTGGAGCCGGTGACCATGACGCCGTCGACGGCGGAAAGCAGTTCGTCGAAGTCGAGCCGGTCGCCGAAGGACGGTACCAGCAGCGGGAACACGCCTGCACCCGAAAGCGCCGCTTCGAGATATTGCTGTGGCGCGGCATGCCAGGTGTAATTGTCGAACTGGCGGACATCGGTCGATACGGCGACGAGCGGCTGGTGCATTTGGTCCGGATCCCATCGGGTGCAACGAATTATCTGCCTGCAAAATAGGCGATCCGAAGGCGCATTTCCATGGCAAGTTTCGGCGTGTCGCGTAGGCCAGTTAATCGACCTTAGACTATAGTTGCAAGATCTGCCCCAACGCCGTGAATTTCCCCGAAATGCGCCACTCAAACCGGGCTGCCGTGCTGGACTCGACTCCTTGCCTGTGTATTGTCGGCTCGAAGCCGATCCGGGCGCCGAAGTGTCCCGAATGTCGGTCAGTGGATCCAAAAGGGAGGAACTTCATGGATCGTCGTTCGTTCATCCGCAAGGCCGGCACCACCGGTTTCGGCGCTGCGGCCGCTGCCGCGACACTTGCTGCGCCGGCCATCGCCCAGTCCAATCCGAAAGTGACCTGGCGACTGGCGTCGTCCTTCCCGAAGTCGCTCGATACGATCTATGGCGGCGCCGAAGTGTTTTCCAAGATGCTGTCGGAGGCGACCGACGGCAACTTCCAGGTCCAGGTCTTCGCCTCCGGCGAACTCGTTCCCGGCCTGCAGGCCGCCGATGCCACCACAGCCGGCACGGTCGAGGCCTGCCATACCGTGGCATACTATTACTGGGGCAAGGACCCGACGTGGGCGCTGGGAGCGGCGGTTCCGTTTTCGCTCAACGCGCGCGGCATCAACGCCTGGCACTATCATGGCGGCGGCATCGATCTGTTCAACGAGTTCCTGGCGACGCAAGGTCTGTTCGGGCTGCCGGGCGGCAATACCGGCGTGCAGATGGGTGGCTGGTTCCGCAAGGAGATCAAAACGGTCGCCGACCTTTCCGGCCTCAAGATGCGTATCGGTGGTTTTGCCGGCAAAGTGGTGCAAAGGCTCGGGGTGGTTCCGCAGCAGATCGCCGGTGGCGACATTTATCCGGCGTTGGAAAAGGGCACGATCGACGCCGCCGAATGGGTCGGCCCTTACGACGACGAGAAGCTCGGCTTCTATAAGGTTGCGCCCTATTACTACTATCCCGGCTGGTGGGAAGGTGGACCGACCGTCCATCTGATGTTCAACAAGGCGAAATACGACGAACTTTCGCCGGCTTACAAGTCGCTGGTGCATACTGCCGCTCAAGCGGCCGACGCCAACATGCTGCAGAAATACGACTATCTCAATCCGGCGGCGGTTAAGCGGCTGGTTGCCGGCGGTGCCAAGTTGAGCCCGTTCAGCCAGGAGATCATGGCCGCCTGTTTCGAAAAGGCCAACGAAGTCTATGCCGAGATGGAAGCCTCGAATGCGCCGTTCAAGAAGATCTGGGATTCGATCAAGGCGTTCCGCAAGGAGCATTATCTCTGGGCGCAGGTGGCCGAGTACAACTATGACACCTTCATGATGGTCCAGCAGCGCAATGCCAAGCTCTGATCCTGTTGCTTCGCGGCGCCAGTGTTCCTTTCGGAACACTGGCGCCGTAGCGCATTCATTTGCGATCAGTCGGGCACCACCACGACCTTGACCTCGCCTGGCGCCGGCGGGTTGGCAATGATCGCCACCGCCTCGTCGAGGCTGACCTGTCGTGATATCAGCCGATCTACTTCGATCGTCCCCGAGGCGATAAGATTGGCGGCCCGGCGATGGGTAAAGGGGTTGAGGAAGGAACCCAGGACCTTCAACTCACGGAACAGCAGATCGAACGGTTCGAACGCCACTTTCATGCCTTGCGGCATCACGCCGACGACGACGACGGTGCCGCCCGCTTTGGCCAGCCGCATCGCCTGCTCAACAGTGTCTTTCACGCCGGCGCATTCGAACACCACGTCGACGCCGCCCGGCATCAAACCCGACCGGCCGACGATCGCATCGATGACAACGAAGGCGCTGGGATCGAGCGTCGCCGTTGCGCCAAATTGCTCGGCAAGAGCCCGCCGCGAGGCCTGACGGGTCGACAAGATAATGGTCGTCGCACCGGCGAGCTTTGCCAGTTGAACGGTGAGCAGGCCGATCACGCCGCCGCCGAGCACCGCGACCGACGAGCCTGGTTTGATCGCGGCAAGGTCCACGCCATGCAGGCAGCAGCCGAGCGGCTCGCAGAAAGCACCATGCGTAGGCTTCAGATCGCCTGGCAAGACGAAGGCCTGTTTCTGGGGCAGGACAAGATATTCGGCAAAGCCGCCATCGCGATGGATGCCGATGGCGCGTAGATTGCCGCAGAGATTGACCCGGCCGGCCTGACAATGCTCGCATCGGCCACAGGCAATGTTGGGATCGCCGGTGACGCGGTCGCCGACGGAAAAGCCGGATACGGCAGGTCCGACCGCCTCGACGATGCCGGAGAATTCATGCCCGAGCGTCACCGGCGGCGTGCACGGGAATTCACCATGGAAAAGATGCCTGTCGGTGCCGCAGACGCCGCACGCCTCGATGCGCACCAGCAGATCGTTCGGCCCGGCGGTCGGTTTCTCGACCTCGCACACGGCGAGGCTGCCCACTCGCTCCAACCGAACCGCCTTCATGGCTGCCGGGCCTTCCTCAGTTGAAACTCGGTGGTTGCGACAGATCGATTGCCGGCGCCGCCGGTTTCGCGGGCGGCTTTTCGTCGAAGCTCGGCGGCTGCGACAAATCCGGTGGGGAAGGTGAGGCCGGGGCAGTGCCGCCGTTGGCCGGCGGCGTGCCAAGCGGCGACAAGCCGATGCCAGGCGTTTCCGGCACCTGGTAGTTGATGGTGCCAGGATCGACGACAGTGCCTTTGTAGTGCATCACCATCTGCGGGAAGGCGATGGTCAGGCCGATCATGATCACCTGGATGCAGACGAAGGGCACTGCGCCCCAATAGATCTGCCCTGTGGTGACGGGCGCGATCTGCTTGCCGGTGAGTCGGTCGAGATAGGGCACGCGCGCGGCGACCGAGCGCAGATAAAACAGCGCGAAGCCGAAGGGCGGATGCATGAAGGAGGTCTGCATGTTGACGCCCAAAAGCACGCCAAACCAGATCAGGTCGATGCCGAGTTTGTCAGCCGCTGGCGCCAAAAGCGGCACGATGATGAAGGCAAGCTCGAAAAAGTCGAGGAAGAAGGCGAGCACGAAGACGAGGATGTTGACGCCAATCAGGAAACCGACTTCACCGCCCGGCAGCGACGTCAACAGGTGCTCGACCCAGATGTGGCCATTGACGCCGTAGAAGGTCAGCGAGAACACCCGCGCGCCGATCAGGATGAACAGAACGAAGGACGACAGCCTGGTCGTCGAGGCCAGCGCCTGCTTGACCACGTCGAGCGACAGCCGCCCCTTCACCGCCGCCATTGCAAGCGCGCCGACGGCGCCCATGGCGCCGCCTTCCGTCGGCGTGGCGATGCCAAGGAAGATGGTGCCCAGCACCAGGAAGATCAGCGCCAGCGGCGGGATCAGCACGATGATCACCTGCTGTGCCAGTCTGGACATCAGGTTGATCTTCAGGCGCTGGTCGACGATCGCCACGACATAGATGAAGATGACGCCGATGGTGGCGCCGAGGATATCGGCGTTGCCGCCATGGTTCGGTGCGAGGTAGCGATACGCCGCATAGGAAACAACCACCGCCGCCAGCAGCGCCGCCAGCAGCGACAGCACACCGTGGCCGAGCGTGCGGGCCTCCAGCGGCAGTGCCGGCATCGACTTCGGCCGAAAGATCGACATGAGCAGGATGTAGAGCATGTAGATGCCGGTCAAAATGAGCCCGGGGATCAGCGCCCCCTTGTACATATCGCCGACCGAGCGGCCGAGCTGGTCGGCCAGGACGATCAGCACCAGTGACGGCGGGATGATCTGGGCGAGCGTCCCGGACGCGGCAATGACGCCGGATGCCAGCCGCCGGTCGTAGCCGTAGCGCAGCATGATCGGCAGCGAAATCAGACCCATGGCAATGACGGAGGCCGCCACCACGCCGGTCGTCGCGGCGAGCAGCGCGCCGACGAAAATCACGGCATAGGCGAGGCCACCACGGACCGGTCCGAACAACTGGCCGATCGTGTCGAGCAGGTCTTCGGCCATGCCGGATCGTTCGAGCACGATGCCCATGAAGGTGAAGAACGGGATCGCCAGTAGCGTATCGTTCGACATCACCCGGCTGCCGTAGAAATTATCCGGCAACGCGTGCAGCAACGGCCAGGCGAGATTGATCGAGCCGCCCGAATAGGGCGACAGAAGCACGCCGATGAAGAAGAACATCAGGCCGTTGGCGGCGAGCGAGAAGGCGACGGGATAGCCGATCAGCAGGAAGACGACCAGCGAGGCGAACATGATCGGCGCCATGTTCTGGGCGATGAACTCGATCACGAGCGCACCTCTTCGACGAGCGCCTTGGCTTCGAGCTCGGCCTGCTCATGCACCGATATGAACGGAGTGGGATCGTCCATCTGACCGCGCATGATGGCGATTTTCTTGATGATTTCGGAAATGCCCTGCAGCGCGAGCAGAAAAAAGCCGACCAGCAAAATCGCCTTCGCCGGCCAGATGATCAGCCCGCCGGAATTGTTCGACATCTCCCCGCTGCGATACGACAGCGACACATAGGGAACGAAATAGACCACCATCAACGTCACGAACGGCATCAGGAAGAAGACGTGACCGAAAAGGTCGATCCAGTGCTGCACGCGGCGCGAGAACATGCCGTAGACGATATCGATGCGGATATGGTCGTTCTGCTTCAGCGTGTAGGCGGCGGCCAGCATGAAGGCGGCGCCGAACAGATACCATTGCAATTCCAGCCAGGCGTTCGAGGACATGTCGAACACCTTGCGGATGACGGCGTTGGCGGCGCTTACCAGGATCGCCAGCAGGATCAGCCACGAAACCCATTTGCCGATGAATTCGTTCAAACGGTCAATGGTTCTGGAAAGAGCGAGAAGCCCTGCCATGCATTCCTCCCTTGTGTCAGAGCGCGGCGGTTCCCTGTCCGTCGTGTCGCTGTGGACCAACGGTATGCAGTGCGTGGTCCGGCGGGTCAACACGGGATAGCCCGCATAAACACAGTTGTGAGATGACGGGCGGCAAAATGCTGCCGCGTCCTTTGCATGTCCAAGGACATGCGGTGCTTTCACCCAAGCAAAGTCGGGTGCGGCTCAGGCGATCTTCTGTTGGTCGCGGCCGGCGCCGATCAGCACAAGCATGGCGACGAGGAACAGGTACATCCAGCCGTCCCGCCATTCGAGCGGAAAATAGCCGGCCCATAGCGATTCGGCCATGCCGAAAGCGGCGGCGCCCAGTGCCGCCCGCAAAGGCGAAAGATAGCCGCCCACTGCGGTCACGAACAGGATCTTCAACCCGTAGACCAACCCTGTGCCGAAGCTGATGTTACCGTAGTAGAAGGCGGCGAGCACGCCGGCCAGTGCCGCGCAAAGGCCGCCGAAAAGCACCGCGTGCCGAAACACCGCACGAACATCGACGCCGCACATCGCAGCCGCCTTGGGATCGTCGGATACGGCGCGCCAGCTCCGGCCGAAGCTCGAATATGCGAAGCCCCAGGCAGCCAGCGCTATGGCCGCCAGTACGGCGGCGCAATCGAGCAATTGGATCAGCGTCAACGTCGCCTTGAAGCTGGCATTCTGCGCGAAGACGATGGTCTGGGCCAGCATTGGCGGCAACCATAGGTCATGGGTATCGGCGGCGATGCGGCTGGCTTCCGACAAGACCAGCAATATGCCGAGCGTCGTCACCACGATGGCGTTGGGCGAGCGGTCGGCCAGCGGTTCGAAGATACTTCGCGACAGGACATGGCTGAGCAGCGCCGCATAAAGGAATGCCGCAGCTACGCCGAGCGCGACCGATGCAAACAGCGTCAGCCACAGCGCCTGATAGCCGAACGCCGCGGTGAGGATCATCGTATGCCCGCAAAAGGCGAACAGCGCGCCATAGGCAAGATTGGTACGGTGCAGGATGCCGTTGGTCAGCACGTAGCCGAAGGCAAGCAATGCGTAGAGCGCGCCCGAATGCAGCCCGTTCAGAACCTGCTGGAAGAAATAGAGCATGCAAGACCCTCTATGCATGCCCCGCAATCGGGGCAGAGGTTTGGGACGAACGATATTCTCAGTACGGCGGTCGCCTCAGTGACAAGCGTTGCACCCGGAATCTAACTTGTCAAACGCGAGTTATCAGTTAGATTCGCCATATGACAGTATCCTGGACTCCGCACCGCTTTACCGGTGGCATGCTGGCGCTCGATACGGCGAACACCGTCGTTTTGCGGAACGATCCGGAGAAAACTTTCGACCGTTTCGACGATCCGGCCGAGATCGCCCGCTTTGCCGAAGCCGCGAGTGCCTTTCGCGTCGCCGAGCTCGGCGGCAGGCGGCTCGTAGCGCCGGCGCCTGAAAAGATCGCACCGGTGGTGCTGTCGATCCGGGAGACGACCGATCGGCTGTTTCGCGGCGCGGTATCGAAAGGTGCGATCGCGACCGGCGATATGCCGAAATTCTTGGAAGCCTGCGCCGATGGCCTCGCTCATAGCCGCACCGAAATCGGCACGCCTGGAAAACCGTTCGGTGATCCGGCGACGCCGATTGCCTTCGAGGCCGCGCTTGCGGTCTCGGCGCTGTCGCTGCTGCGTAGCGACACCATCGCCAGGCTGCGGATATGTCCGAACTGCAGCTGGCTGTTTGTCGACAAAAGCCGCAATTCCAGCCGCCTCTGGTGCGACATGGCGGTGTGCGGCAACCGCCAGAAGGCAAACCGACACTATCGCCGCCGGACCGCGGCCAGGGAGGTCACCAATGTCTAGAAGATTCTCACGCGCGATGATTGTCGTCGCGACTTTGTTCGCGGCGGCCGCGCTCGGCGCCTGCCGTGATTCCGGCAAGGACCAGCTGTTCGCCATTTCCGGGAAGCTGTTCGAGTTCAACTACCGGCTGGGTATCGCCACCTATGTCATCACCCTCAATCCGCTGCGGCCGGTGGGTGAGGGGCAGGTCGCTGTGGTCTCCTTCCAGAACCCGGCCGGCGGTGATCCGATCATCGTCACCCAGAAAATATGGCCGAAGCTGCCGCATGTGACGCTCACCAGCCCGCCGCTTACCTGCGTTGTCAAGGACAAGCCCTATGCGGTGTCGATCCGCATCGAGGATTCCAGCGGCAAGTTGCTGCAGAGTTTCGCGACCACTCTGACGTCCTCACTCGACCAGTCGGTCCTGCCCGACCGGCCTCTGGTGGTCGGGCCAGTCTACGAGCTCAACAAGGACCTGGCCGGCCATGTCGACGGCAAGCTGCCCGGTGAACCGAAGCCCAGTTGCCCAAAGGCTGCATGATGCATCACCAGCGGCACTGACCGCCGCCGGAATTTTTCATGCTCGGCCATCCTCCCCGACAGGCGTTTCGTGGCGCCACACGGCCGCGCACGGATCGTTTGTTGCGGACCGCCTGGCACCTTCGATTTTGTTTGACCTCCCCGGCAAGGGAAGAAAGACTGTGGGCACTCGACTCCGACGTTGGCCGCGCACCTCCAGGCGCGGCCTCCGCACAGGAAATGCCTGATGACGCTGCACAATGTCGCGCTCGACGACAAGTTCGACCTGGCAAAGGAGCGCATCTTCCTGTCGGGTGCCCAGGCAGTCATCCGCATGCTTCTGATGCAGCGCGAGCGCGACCGCCGGGCTGGCCTGAACACCGCCGGTTTCGTCTCCGGCTATCGCGGCTCGCCGCTCGGCGGCCTCGACATGCAGCTGTGGAAGGCCAGGAACCAGCTCGCGCAGTCGGACATCGTCTTCCAGCCCGGTCTCAACGAGGAGCTCGCCGCCACCGCCTGCTGGGGCTCGCAGCAGGCCGAATTGCTGGGCGAGGGTACCCATGACGGCGTTTTTTCGGTCTGGTACGGCAAGGGTCCGGGCGTCGACCGCTCCGGCGACGTGTTCCGCCACGCCAATCTCGCCGGGTCGTCGAAACATGGCGGCGTGCTGGCTCTGATGGGTGACGACCACATGGCCGAATCCTCGACCAACGCGCATGCCACCGAGTTCCTGTTCGTCGACACCATGGTGCCGATCCTTAATCCGGCCGGCGTCCAGGAGATCATCGACTACGGCCTTTACGGCTTTGCCATGTCGCGTTTTGCCGGCACCTGGGCGGCGATCAAATGCGTCAAGGACAACATCGAATCGACAGCCTCGGTCGATGCCGCGCTCGACCGGCTAGATATCGTCATCCCGGACTTCGACATGCCGCCCGGCGGCCTCAACATCCGTAATGAGATCGACATGCTCGGCCAGGAGGAGCGGTTGCATGAATACAAGCGCGCCGCCGCTTCAGCGTTCATCCACGCCAATGGGCTGAATCGGATCGTCTATTCGGGCGGCACCAGCGCCAAGCTTGGCATCGTCACCATCGGCAAGAGTTATCTCGATGTTCGCCAGGCGCTGGAGGATATCGGCGTCGACGAAGCGGCCGCCAGTCGTATCGGTATCAGGCTGTTCAAGGTCGGCTGCCCGTGGCCGCTCGACCTGCAACACATCGCCGACTTTGCTCGCGGCCTCGATACTATCGTCGTCGTCGAGGAGAAACGCTCGCTGATCGAGGTACAACTGCGCGAGAACCTTTACGGCACCGCGACGCAGCCGGTCATCGTCGGCAAGAAGGACGAGCGCGGCGACTGGCTGTTCCCGGCCAAGGGCGCGCTCGACCCCAACGATATTGCCATCGAGCTCGGCGAGAGGATTTTGCGAACGATCGGCCCGTCGGAAGAAATCGCCGCGCGGGTGGCGAAGTTGCGCCAGTTCCAGGCGATGCTGGCCGACACGTCAGACATCGCCTCGCGCACGCCGTTCTTCTGCTCCGGCTGCCCACACAATTCCTCGACCAAGGTTCCGGACGGCTCGCTCGCCGCCGCCGGAATCGGCTGTCATTTCATGGCGCTGTGGATGGACCGCAACACCGTCGGCTTCACCGCCATGGGCGGCGAGGGCGCGCAGTGGGTCGGCCAGGCGCCGTTCTCGAAGCGCGGGCACATCTTCCAGAATCTGGGCGATGGCACTTACAACCACTCGGGTGTGCTGGCGATCCGTTTCGCGCTGTCGACCGACGCCAACATCACCTACAAGATCCTCTACAATGACGCCGTCGCGATGACCGGTGGGCAGCCGCACGAGGGCGGCCTGACGGTAGACATGATCGCAAGGCAGGTGCGCGCCGAGGGCGTGGAGCGCATCGCCATCGTCACCGACGAGCCGGACAAATATACCGGCAAGGTGGAATTTCCCGCCGGCGCCACCATCCATCACCGCGACGACCTCGATCTCGTCCAGCGCGAGTTGCGTTCGGTCAAAGGCGTCTCGGTGCTGCTCTACGACCAGACCTGCGCCGCCGAGAAGCGTCGCCGCCGCAAGCGCGGCACCTTCCCCGATCCCGACAAGCGTATCTTCATCAACGAGCTGGTCTGCGAAGGCTGCGGCGATTGCGGCGTGCAGTCGAATTGCGTCTCGATCCAGCCGGTCGAGACCGAATTCGGCCGCAAGCGCAAGATCGACCAGTCGAGTTGCAACAAGGACTTCTCTTGCGTCAACGGTTTCTGCCCCTCCTTCGTCACCGTTCACGGCGCCAAAATCAGGAAAGCCGAAGGCATAGCCGGCGCGGCCGACCCGCTCGCGGGCGTGCCGGCGCCGGCGCAATTTACGCTCGGTGAACAAGGCTGGGCGGCGATTATCGACGGTGTCGGCGGCACCGGCGTCGTCACAATAGGCGCGGTGCTGGGCATGGCCGCGCACCTGGAAGGCAAGGGCTGCGGCATGATCGACATGGCCGGCCTCGCCCAGAAGGGCGGCTCGGTGTTCACCCATGTCCGCATCGCCCGCACGCCGGACGACATCCACGCCATTCGGGTATCGGCCGGCAAGGCCGATCTCGTGCTCGGCTGCGATCTCGTCGTTTCAGGTGCCAAGAAGGTGTTGGCCGCGGTGCGCGAAGGCCATACCATCTTCCTCGCCAACACTGCCGAGATCATGCCGGGCGAGTTCGCCCGTTCGGCCGATTTCTCGCTGCCCGTCGAGCGGCTGAAGAAGGCGATAAGAACGGCCGCGGGCGACGACAGGACGCATTTCTTCGACGCTACCCGCACCGCCACTGCCCTGTTCGGCAGCTCGCTTGGTGCCAACATGTTCATGCTCGGATTCGCCTTCCAGCATGGCGGCTTGCCGCTGTCGGCGGAGGCGGTCGAGAAGGCGATCGAGCTCAACGGCGAGGCAGTAGCGATGAATGTCGCGGCATTTCGCTGGGGCCGCCGCGCCGCCCACCAGCCGGATTTCGTCCGCAGCCTTCTCGCCCAGCCGGGCAAGGCCACGCAGCATGCCGCCATTGCCGAGACGCTGGACGATATCATTGCTCGCCGCGTCGGCTTCCTGACCGCCTACCAGAACGCCGCCTATGGCAAGCGCTATGCCGACAGACTGGCGGCGCTGCGCAAGGCCGAAACCAATGCTGTGCCCGGGTCGACCGTGGTGACCGAGGCTGCCGCAAAGAACCTGTTCAAGCTGATGGCGATCAAGGATGAATACGAGGTGGCGCGGCTTTATACGGACGGCTCCTTTGCCGCAGAGCTCGCAAAGCAGTTCCAGAGCTACGGCAAGCTTGAATTCCATCTCGCACCGCCGATCATGGGCAGGCGCGGCAGTGACGGGAAGCCGAAGAAATCGAGCTTTGGCCCGTGGATGATGAACGGGTTCCGCCTGCTGGCGGCGATGAAGGGCCTGCGCGGCACCGCTTTCGACCTGTTCGGCTACAGCGCCGAGAGGCGTATGGAGCGGCAGCTTCTTGCCCTCTATGAAGCCGACCTGGAACTTGTCGCCGGCGCGCTGGCGCCGGGCAAGATCGAGGTTGCTGCCGCGCTTGTTTCGGTACCGGCGCTCATCCGCGGCTTTGGCCACGTCAAGCAGGCCAGTGCCGAAAAAGCCGCCGGCGAACGCCAGCGTCTGCTCGACCGCCTCTCGACGGCGCCGCTGCGGCCGCAACTTCAAGCCGCCGAATAATTCAGCGCTGTGATACGCCTTGTTTACCTGAACTGTAGTTTCCCTGCTTCCGCCGCGTCACCAATGGATGCCGGCAGGGCTCGAAACGCCGCTCTAAACCTTTCTTAAGGCCAATGTGACACTGCTGGGTTCCCCAGGGTTGGGATCCAGGCGTGAATCTGAGACGAAAAAACGAGATTCCGGTCGACGTTTACATTCCGTTCGTGGAAACGCTGTTTCGCGACGGGTTCACGCTGTCGATCGGCCTTGTTGCGCAGACACTCCTCGTCATTCTGGTCTATTGGAAGACCATGGACTTGGCGTATCTTCTAGTTGCCGCTGGGCTCATCATTGTCGGTACTCTGCGCCTTCGCAACATCCGAAAATACGGGCGACTTCCTTCCCCGACGACGTGGGAAGAAGCCCATGATCGCGAAAACGATTACATAATTTTCGGTTCGATGCATGGTTTCATGCTTGGCGCGTTCTGTTTCGTCAGTATCTATCTGGCAAATGACAGCCACGACAATTATGCCGAAATAGCCTCTGTCTGCGTCACTCTGGCATCGGTCACGTCGATTGCCGGCCGCAATTATGGGTCGCCGCGGATGGTCATGATTTTTATCATAACCACCACATGGCCCATATCGCTTGGCTTTATCCTGCGCGGCGATATCTACCACATCATCCTCGGTCTGATGTCGGCCCCTTTTCTGTTTGCGATCAAGCGGTTCGCCGACATCGTCCGCGAAGTCCTGTTTACCGCCCTGTCGGAGGAAAAGAAGGCGAACCGCATCGCGCAGCGTTTCAACCGCGCGCTCAACACCATGTCACATGGCCTTGTCATGCTTGGTCCCGACGGCCGGGTGGCGGTGGCCAATGCCGAAGCCGCGCACCTGATGTCGCTCAAATCGGCCGATGCGCTGCTAGGCCGCTCGATCCACGGTCTGCTGATGCGCGGCGCTGCAGGCGGCATGCTGGCGCCGAAAGATTGCCGTTACATCGAAGCCCAGCTGACGCGTGCGTTGCGCGAGGGCCGCGACCGCAAGGTCCTGGTCTCGCTCACCAATGGCCAGCACTATGAATTTTCGGCGCGCGAAGGCAGCCAGGAACTGGGCGTCGTCACTTTCGAGGATGTCACCGCCCGGGTCGAGGCGGAAGACAAGATCCGCTTCATGGCGCGCTACGACAGTCTCACCGGCCTGCCCAACCGCGCCTACTTCCACGAGTTGGTGGTGGAAGCCATGGCCTCAGGGGATCCCGAGCGTCTCTGCGGGCTGGTGGTGCTCGATCTCGATGATTTCAAGAGCGTCAACGACACGCTCGGCCATCCGGTCGGCGACGGATTGATCTACGCCGTTGCCGAGCGGCTGGCGGCAGTCGCTGGGCCAGGCATCACCGTCAGCCGCTTCGGCGGCGACGAGTTCATGATCTTCTTCGAGCGCATCGAGGATGAAAGCCACCTGACCGGCCAGGTTGACGAGATCTTTGTCAATCTACAGGGCGAGGTCGATGTCGCCGGCCACGGATTACGCATCCAGGCCTCCGGCGGCGCGGTGCTGTCGCGGGTCAAGGATACCGACGTTGACGCCATGATCGTCAAAGCCGACCTTGCACTCTACAAGGCCAAGGAGCTTGGCAAGAACGGTTGGCGGCTGTTCGAGGCCTCCATGGATGCTGCCTTCCGCAGCCGTCAGCTGATGAAGGCGGACCTGCGCAGCGCCGTGGAAAACAACGAATTGCGGGTGGTCTATCAGCCGATCGTCGCGATGAGCACGATGCGTATCGCCAGTTGCGAAGCGCTGTGCCGCTGGGATCATCCCGATCTCGGGCCGATTTCCCCCGGTATCTTTATTCCGCTGGCGGAGGAAATGGGGATTATTTCCGACATCAGCACCTTCGTCCTGCATGCGGCCTGCACGGAATGCGCCAAATGGCCGGCCCAGACCAGCGTGTCGGTCAATCTCTCGGCCAAGGATTTCCGCAACCGTGATGTCATCCAGAAGGTTCGCGACGCGCTGGCTGAATCCGGTCTCTCCGCCGGACGTCTGGAGATTGAGGTCACCGAGACGGCGCTGCTCGACGACAAGTCGCTGACACGCCAATATATCGAGGAGTTGAAGCGGCTCGGCGTGCGCATTGCGCTCGACGATTTCGGTACCGGGTATTCGAGCCTCAGCTATCTCCACAAACTGCCGCTCGACAAAATCAAGATCGACCGCTCGTTCCTGATGGATGTCACTCAGAACAGCCGGTCGCTCGAATTGCTCAAGGGCATCGTCAACCTGTCACGGCCGCTGGGACTTTCGGTTACCGTCGAAGGTGTCGAGACCTTCGAACAGCTCAAGATCCTGGCATTGCAGGTCAAGCCGGACCTGGTCCAGGGCTTTCTGTTCGGGTCGGCACTCAGCGCGTCCGGCATCGAGACGATGTCGAGCACCGTCTGGCCCTTTGCCAAGGACATCCAGACGGCAAGGAAGGCGCCGCGGCGCTGACTTCGCGCTGAAAACCTGCGTATTTTAGTATAATTTTATTAATTGTTAACCTTAACGG
Organism: Mesorhizobium sp. M0207; assembly: GCF_040321995.1. NCBI lineage: Bacteria > Pseudomonadati > Pseudomonadota > Alphaproteobacteria > Hyphomicrobiales > Phyllobacteriaceae > Mesorhizobium > Mesorhizobium sp. M0207. Next base: position 434,200 of record NZ_JAMYSQ010000001.1, on the reverse strand, counting down.
GCGGTAAACGAGCTCCTACTTATTTTCATCTTTACATCTCATGACCCGTCCGTAGTGTCGGCTGGTGGCGGTAATCGCGGGGAATAGAGTTCATGTGTGCCCAGTTGAGTTCGCTCGGCCATGCGGCGGGCGCTGGTGGGAAAGATGCGTCCGAGACCATGTCCAGCTTCGCGCAACATGTTTATGCGCTGCTTGACCGGACGGAGTACCGACGCTGTGAAAGCGGCGAGGACTTCGAAAACATTTACAGGCTGCGCTACAATTCCTATCGGATGAACGATCTGGTGCCCGAGAATGCGTCCCGTCAGGTCCATGACGAGTTTGACGAACTGCCCAATTGCCATACGTTCGGAATCTATATCGAGGGGCGGCTGGTCAGCACAATGCGCCTGCATAACGTGTCTGCTGATAACGCCACATCACCAGCACTCAGCGTCTACAAGGACTTGTTGATGCCGCGTCTGGCGGCCGGCGAAGTCTTTATCGACCCGAGCCGTTTTGCCGTGGACGCCGAATGGTCACGGCTTTACCCGCAGATCCCGTATGTGACGCTGCGCCTTGCGGGCATGGCTTGCTTCCATTTCGGCGCGCCTTATTGCATATCCATGATCCGCGAGGACCATGCGGCTTTCTACAAGCGCATCTATCGGGCGCGACCGATTGGCGATGCGCGGCCCTATGCCGGCGTGATCAACTGTTTCGCGCTGCTTTATCAAGCCGATGTCCTGGCGATCAAGAATGAAACCTACGCTCGCTTTCCGTTCTTCCGTTCGACGCCAATGGAGCAGCGCATGTTGTTCGATACGCCCGGTGCCGGCGAACTCGCCCCGCTGACCATCCTGCCCACCGCCAAGTATTTTCGCGAAGCCGCCTGAACGAGCCCATGGAGCCTTCCGGTCGCTTCGGCGTTCTGGGCAAGGGTGCTGGTGGTAGGTCGGCATGGCCGGCATCCGCCAAGCATCGCTTCGATAGCGATCCGATCAAAGGAACCGATATGACCATTTCCACGCTCGCCCTTACCCCGCTTATCTCGCTGATTGCAGGCGTGCTGATCCTGGTGATGCCGCGGCTGCTCAATTATATCGTCGCCCTTTATCTGATCGTTGTCGGCCTGCTCGGTCTGTTCCCGCATCTCGCCGGCTAACGACATAGGCAATAGCGGACCTGCCATCCATTGTGATTGGTATCGCCGCGCTTCGCGCAGCGATTTCAAGTTTTGCTTGAGATTGTTGGCTGCGGCGATGCGGCAATAGCGCCATTGCCCTTAACGCGGCTTTTCGCTATGTGCCTGAAAGATGTCTTCGAAGGGGTATTCCAATGGCTGAACACACGCCGACCGGTCCTGTCGAACTAGGCGCGAAGATGGACTATGCCGAGCACGACCGCACCTATGCCGGCTTTGTGATGCTGGCCAAATATGGGTCGCTATTTTGCGCCGCCGTGCTTCTTGCCATGGCGTTCGGCTTCTTTGTGGGCGGCTTCTTCTCGGGGACTATCCTATTCGTGCTGATCCTGGCCATCGGCGCCTTTATTCTCCGATAACTCCTCCAACCTTTGTCGAAGGCGCAGCCGGGGTCGGTCGATGTCTTGCGGTAACAGGGTTCCGGCCGAAAGGATCATGCGGTGGGACAGACGGTTTTCATCCCTCGTGAGCTCGACGCAAACGAGCCGCGCGTCGGGGCCTCCCCCGACACGGTGAAGCGGCTGGCGGCACTGGGTTTCGACGTGATTGTCGAAACCGGCGCCGGCACTGCGTCGCGCATTCCCGACGAGGAGTTCGCCCGGGTGGGCGCCGCGATCGGCAAGGCCGGCGATGCAGCCAGGGCCGATGTCGTGCTGAAGGTGCGCCGGCCCACGGACGCCGAGCTGAAGGGCTACAAGTCCGGCGCCGCTGTCATCGCGATCATGGATCCCTACGGCAACGACGCTGCCGTCGCTGCCCTTGCCAAGGCCGGTGTTACTGCCTTCTCCATGGAGTTCATGCCGCGCATCACCCGCGCCCAGTCGATGGACGTTCTATCCAGCCAGGCCAACCTCGCCGGCTATCAGGCGGTGATCGACGCGGCTGCCGAATATGACCGGGCGTTACCGATGATGATGACGGCGGCCGGCACCGTACCGGCAGCGAAGGCGTTCGTCATGGGCGTCGGCGTCGCCGGTCTGCAGGCCATCGCCACCGCGCGCCGCCTCGGCGCCGTGGTCACCGCCACCGACGTGCGCCCGGCCGCCAAGGAGCAGGTCGCCTCGCTCGGCGCAAAATTCCTGGCCGTCGAGGACGAGGAGTTCAAGGCGGCCGAGACGGCCGGCGGCTACGCCAAGGAAATGTCGAAGGAATACCAGGCCAAGCAGGCGGCGCTGACCGCCGAGCACATCGCCAAGCAGGACATCGTCATCACCACCGCGCTGATCCCCGGCCGTCCGGCGCCGAAGCTGGTCTCGGCGGCAATGGTCGCCTCGATGAAACCCGGCTCTGTGATCGTCGACCTCGCGGTCGAGCGCGGCGGCAATGTCGAGGGCGCCGAAGCCGGCAAGGTGGTGACCACGGCCAACGGGGTAAAGATCGTCGGCCATCTCAACGTTCCCGGTCGCGTCGCCGCCTCCGCTTCGCTTCTCTATGCCAGGAACCTCTATGCCTTCCTCGAGACGCTGGTCGACAAGGCGGCGAAGACGCTTGCCATCAACCGCGACGACGAACTGGTCAAGGCGACGATGCTGACCGATGCTGGCAAGATCGTGCATCCGGCTTTCGCAAAGGCTGAGCAGGAGCCGCCAAAGGGCCAATATGTCGAGCCACCGGCCATTCCGGCCAGGACGATGGTTGCCGAGGCTTCGGCGAAGCCGGCTGCGAAGAAAACGGCCGCTTCGAGGAAGCCCAAGACCACCGGAGGGATCGCGTGATGGATCAGACTCTGCAGAAAGCCCTCGACCAGCTCGACCAGGCGACAGCTGCCGTGCGGCTCGCGGTGCAGAACCTGGCGGCCGCGCCCGGCACCGAGGCGGCGGGTGACGCCGCTCACGCGCTGTCCGGCGGTGCCATCGATCCCTTCGTCTTTCGCTTCGCCATCTTTGTCCTGGCGATCTTCGTCGGCTACTACGTCGTGTGGTCCGTCACGCCGGCACTGCACACGCCGCTGATGGCGGTCACCAACGCCATTTCCTCGGTCATCGTCGTCGGCGCGCTGCTGGCCGTCGGCATCTCGGCCTCAGGGCTTGCCACCGGCTTCGGCTTCGTTGCGCTGATGCTGGTATCGGTCAACATCTTCGGCGGCTTCCTCGTCACCCAGCGCATGCTGGCCATGTACAAGAAGAAGGAAAAGTAGGCCGCTATGAACGCCAACTTCGCCTCCTTTCTCTATCTGGTCTCCGGCATCCTGTTCATCCTCGCATTGCGCGGCCTGTCGCATCCGACCACCAGCCGCCAGGGCAACATGTACGGCATGATCGGCATGGGCATCGCCATCGCCACGACGCTGGCGCTGGCGACCCCTTCGGCCGGGCGCTTCGGCCTCATAGTGCTCGGGCTGCTGATAGGCGGCTCGGCCGGTGCGGTCACGGCACGGCGCATTGCCATGACCTCGATGCCGCAGCTGGTCGCCGCCTTCCACTCGCTGGTCGGTCTTGCCGCGGTCATGGTGGCGGCCGCCGCCATCTATGCACCGGAAAGCTTCGGCATCGGCACCGTCGCCGATATCCATGCCCAGGCACTGATCGAGATGAGCCTCGGCGTTGCCATAGGTGCCATCACCTTCACCGGCTCGGTCATCGCCTTTTTGAAGCTCGACGGCCGCATGTCGGGCAAGCCGATCATGATCGGTGGCCGCCACTTCATCAACGCGGCCCTGGGCATTGCGCTGATCGTGCTGATCGTGCTGCTCGTCACCGCCGAGTCCAAGGTGGTGTTCTGGCTGATCGTTGCCGCCTCGCTGGTGCTGGGTGTGCTTCTCATCATCCCGATCGGTGGCGCCGATATGCCGGTGGTCGTGTCGATGCTGAATTCCTATTCGGGCTGGGCCGCGGCCGCCCTGGGCTTCACGCTCGGCAATCTGGCGCTGATCATCACCGGCGCGCTGGTCGGCTCGTCGGGCGCCATCCTGTCTTACATCATGTGCAAAGGCATGAACCGGAGCTTCATCTCGGTCATCCTCGGCGGCTTCGGCGGCGAGACATCAGCCATTGCCAACGACGGCATCGAGCGCACGGTCAAGCAGGGCTCGGCCGAAGATGCCGCCTATCTGATGATGAATGCGCAAAAGGTCATCATCGTGCCGGGCTACGGCATGGCCGTCGCCCAGGCGCAGCACGCGCTGCGCGAGATGGCCGACAAGCTCAAGGCCAACGGCGTCGATGTCAAATACGCCATCCACCCGGTTGCCGGCCGCATGCCCGGCCACATGAACGTGCTCTTGGCCGAAGCCAACGTGCCTTATGACGAAGTGTTCGAGCTGGAGGACATCAACTCTGAGTTCGCGCAGGCCGACGTCGCCTATGTCATCGGGGCCAATGACGTCACCAATCCCTCGGCTCGTGACGACAAGTCCTCACCTATCTACGGCATGCCAATCCTCGACGTCGACAAGGCGCGCACTTGCTTGTTCGTCAAGCGCTCGCTCGGCTCCGGCTATGCCGGCATCGACAACACGCTGTTCTACAAGGACGGCACCATGATGCTGCTCGGCGACGCCAAGAAGATGACCGAGGAGATCGTCAAAGCGATGGATCACTGAAACGGCGTCGCTGCCAACTCACTGCCGATCGTCGAATACAGCCCGGCTCCGCGCCGGGCTTTTTCTTGGCTGTTACCGGTTCTGAAGCTACGATGCCGACCCGTCGTCTTGCTAACGGCGTCATCGTGGAGGTGCTGGTGCCCGACCCTGGTTCTGCTGCATCGCCGGCCGCCGATCTGACCGCAGCAGAGAAGGCGCCACGCAAGCGCAGCCAGGCGGTAGTGGTCGTGCACGGCATGGGCGAGCAGCGGCCCATGGACACGTTGAGGGAGTTTGTCCAGGCCGTATGGAGCCACGATCCGGCCCGTGCACCGTTCTATGCCCATGTCCCCGATCCGGCCGACCCGATGGGTGCGAAGATCAACCAGAGCTGGATCACGCCCGACAGCCGGACCAATTCGCACGAACTCCGCCGGATCACCACGCCCTATGATGTCGATGGCCGCCGCACCGATTTCTACGAGCTTTACTGGGCCGACATCACCCAGGGCACGACCCGAAGCCGCCTTGCTGCCTGGGTGACGACCCTGCTCTGGCGCAAGCCGGCCGATATTCCGCGCGATGTGCTCAAACTCTATGTCGTCACGCTTTTGGCCACCCTCGTGGTCCTGGGCGCGGCGCTGGCGCTCGCAACGTCGACCTGGCAAGGCTACATCTCCTGGACGACGGGTGTGCTTGTCACGGTTCTGGCGTCGTTCGTCATCTGGTCGGTGGACCAGTTTGGCTTGCCCTATTTCGGCGACGTCGCCGCCTATGTGCGGGCCGAAGCGGCAACGGTCGAGAAGCGGGCGCTGGTCCGCGAGCGTGGCCTCAAGCTGCTGAAGCGTCTCATGATGGACGATGCCTATGACCGCATCGTGCTGGTCTCGCACAGCCTCGGGTCGATCATCGCCTATGATCTGTTGCAGATATTGTGGGCCGATTTCAGGCCTAGAAAGTTGGAAGCCATTCGCGACAAAGCGAGGCTGAAGGCGATCCACGCCGTCGACAAGGCGACGCTGGTCGCCGATGCCTCCGCTTGGCCCGACAGCCTCGATGACCTCCCCGCATTCCGGCGCAGCCAATGGGAGCTCTACCGGCAGCTTCGCGTCGGCGACGCCGATCATCCGCTGCCGTGGAAGATCAGCGATTTCGTCACGCTCGGCAGTCCGCTGACCCACAGCGAGTTTCTGGTGACCTACAACCTCGCCGAATTCAGGCGCGGCATCGCCGAGCGCCTGTTTTCAGCATGCCCGCCGATCGCCGACAGAGCGGCGGGCGGGACCATGCTCTACCAGGAAGGGCGCAGCCATTCCGGCAAGCCGCAGCGGGCAGTGCATCATGGCGCGGTGTTTGCCGCGACACGCTGGACCAATATTTTCGACAGGGGCAATGGCTGGCTGACCGGCGACCCGATTTCAGGGCGGATGACGGAAAATTTTGGTCCCGGCGTGGAAAACATCCAGGTCGAGCTGCGCGGCTCGGGCGGCCGCGTCTTCACGCACAGGCTCTACTGGTCGCTGACGGCGAGCGGCGTCGAGGTCGACGCGCTGGCCGGCGTACAGCCGCGCTCGCACCTTGCCGTGCTGCGCGATGCGGTCGATCTCGGCCGCAAACTGGAAGCTGAGCTGTAGGCGGCAAGCAATGCGCGGCGGCAGTTCAAAGCAAGGTCCCCTTCGGGCGTAATCTTCCCGAAGCGGACCGAGTTCGCTTAGTCACCGATCAACGATTGGTCAGGAAAATCGCTTCCTCGTCGTCGCGCTGCCTGCCGCCAAGTGCTGCAGCCGCGCTGGCAATGAAGGCCCCGACGACCAGCGACAGCGCGCCAATCAACGAGAAGGTCGCGCCTGCCTTTCTGGCGGTGTCGGCCGCCTGCTGGGCCTTGACCTTGGCGTCCTGCGCTCTGGCGATTACCGTATCGACGCGAGCGGTGGCATCCGCTTCGGACAGGCCTGTGCGGGCGGCCACCAGCCGCGATAGATAGGTCTTGTCGTCGGCCGATATTTCGCCTGCTGCGGCACTCGCGATTAGAATGCGCGATGCCTGCGCCGTTGCCGCAGCGTCGCTCTCCGGATTGGCGGCAGCGAGCCTTGCCGGATCGGCCGGGCGGAACAGCGTATCGACGAAATACGATGTGGCGTTGTCAGTCGAGGCGCTAGCAGCACCTGCCGAAGCGCCCATTGCCGCGCCCGATGCCACAGTCGAAGCAGCCTGGACACCGGTACCTATCGCGGCCGAAAGCGCCGTGCCGAGCACGCCGGCGACGAGCAGCGTCGCCAGCGCCCAGGCCAGGAAGCCGTGAGCGGTATCGCGGAAGAAGACTTCATCGGTGTGGATGCCGACCCATTTGGTGCGCAGGCGTCCGGCGAGGTAGCCACCCAGGGCCGAGGACAGCCACTGCACGACGATCAGCCAGACGGCGGTGGAAACGGCGAAAGTGGTGACTGACGCACCCGAGCCGGACCATGGCGACACCATGCTCAGCCCAAGCCCGGAGCCGAGCAGCATCAAGATGAAGGTAAGCGTTGACGCAGCAAAGGCGCCGGCGACGATTGGCCCCCAGCTGACAGCAGTGGAAGCGGATTCCGTCGGGGCGGAAACGTCGACAGCTGTTACGGTGGACTGCATCGAAGCCTCCCTACCGTGCGAACAGCATGATCAGAATAATGATCGGAATTGGGACTCCGAGAAGCCAGAGCAAAATGCCACGTCCCATGGATGCCTCCTGCGGCGATTGTGATCAACTACAATGCCTTGAAAGCCTTTCCGTTCCGGCGGTCCTGGTGATCTTTGTTGCGTTGCAGCAGTCGTATTGGTGCGCCAAGGCGCACCAATACACTTCATGCCTGCTGGCTGGGTATCTGGATGGCGACTCAAATGTCCAGATTGGCAACCGACAGCGCGTTTTCCTGGATGAATTCGCGCCTTGGCTCGACCTCGTCGCCCATCAGCCGTGAAAACAAGCTGTCCGCATCAGTCGCGTCATTGACCTTGACCTGTAACAGCGAGCGCACATTCGGGTCGAGCGTCGTTTCCCAGAGCTGCTCGGCGTTCATTTCGCCAAGGCCCTTGTAGCGCTGCATGGTCAGGCCCTTGCGGCCGGTGGCAAACACGGCATTGAGCAGTGCCAGCGGCCCCGAAATGGTTTCCGAGACATCCTTGCGGCGCAGCACCGGCGGCTCGCCGTAGATTTCCGCCAGGCGCGGCGCATAGCGGTCGAGCTGGCGTGCGTCGGCGGAATTGATCAATGCCAGGTCGAGATGCGCGAACTCCTTGACGCTGCGCACCGTTCGCTCGAAGACATAGCCGCCAATGCCCTCGTTCGAGGTCGACATGCGGCCGATCCAGCCGCGCTCGGTGTCCTCGGCGATAATGTCGAGACGACGGGCAACACGCTCGGCCGTTTCGTTGGCGCGGCGGAGGTCGGTGAAGATCTCCGGGTTGAGCGCGCCGGCAATCGCTGCCTGCTCGACCACGCCTCTGTTATAGCGCGTGTGCAATCCGTTGATGAGCTGGCGGACAGCCAAGGCGTCGTCGATGGCGCTGCGCAGGTCCTGTCCAGCCCGCACCTCGCCTGTGCTGAGCGCAAGCGACGCTTCTTCCAGCCCGGAGCCGATCAGGAATTCCTCGAAGGCGGCTTCGTCCTTGATGTATTGCGAGCTCTTCCCGCGCGTCACCTTGTAGAGCGGCGGCTGCGCGATGTAGAGATGCCCGCGTTCGATCAGTTCCGGCATCTGCCGGAAGAAGAAGGTCAGCAGCAAGGTGCGGATGTGGGCGCCGTCGACATCGGCGTCGGTCATCAGGATGATCTTGTGGTAGCGCAGCTTGTCGGCGTTGAACTCGTCCTTGCCGATCGAGGTGCCGAGCGCGGTAATCAGCGTGCCGATCATGTCGGAGCCGAGCATGCGGTCGAAGCGGGCGCGCTCGACATTGAGGATCTTGCCGCGCAGCGGAAGAATGGCCTGGTTCTGGCGCGAACGGCCGCCTTTGGCCGAGCCGCCGGCGCTGTCGCCCTCGACGATAAAGATCTCGGATTTCGCCGGATCGCGCTCCTGGCAATCGGCCAGCTTGCCGGGCAGCGAGGTGACGCCGAGCGAACTCTTGCGGGTGATGTCGCGTGCCTTGCGCGCGGCTTCGCGCGCGGCAGCGGCCTGGATGACCTTCTCGATGACCGCCTTGCCCTCGGTCGGGTGCTCCTCGAGCCAGGTGCCGAGCGCTTCGTTGACAAGCCCTTCGACCACCGGGCGGACCTCGGACGACACCAGCTTGTCCTTGGTCTGCGAGGAGAATTTCGGGTCGGGAACCTTGACCGACAGCACCGCGGTCAGCCCTTCGCGGCAATCATCGCCGATCAGCGCCACTTTTTCCTTCTTGGTCAGGCCCGAGGAGTCGCCATAGCCGGTTATCTGGCGCGTCAGCGCACCGCGGAAGCCTGCCAGATGCGTGCCGCCGTCGCGTTGCGGGATGTTGTTGGTGAAGGCCAGCACGTTCTCATGGTAGCTGTCGTTCCACCACATGGCGACTTCGACCGTGATGCCGTCGCGCTCGGCGCGGATCGAGATCGGCTTGTCGAGCAACGGCTTCTTCGTCCGGTCGAGATATCGGACGAACTCTTCGAGGCCGCCATCGTAGTGCAATTCATGGCGCATGATGTCGGCATGGCGGGCATCGGTCAAAACGATGCGCACGCCGGAGTTCAGGAAGGCGAGTTCGCGCAGCCGATGCTCCAGCGTACCGTAGTCGAATTCGACCATGGTGAAAGTCTCGGACGACGGCAAAAACGTGATTTCGCTGCCGCTGCGCCCTTCATAGGTGCCGGGGACCTTGTCTTGTTCATAACTGCCGGTGATGCGCAGCGGCGCGTCGGCATTGCCATGCGTGAAACTCATCTCGTAGATCTGGCCGTTGCGGCGGATCTTCAGTTTCAGCCAGGCCGACAGGGCGTTGACGACCGACACGCCGACGCCGTGCAGGCCGCCTGAGACCTTGTAGGAGTTCTGGTCGAACTTGCCGCCGGCATGCAGCTGCGTCATGATCACTTCGGCCGCTGAAATGCCTTCGCCGGTGTGGATATCGGTCGGAATGCCGCGGCCATTGTCGATGACCGTCACCGATCCGTCCGGATTGAGCGTCACCGTCACCAGGTCGGCATGGCCGGCCAGTGCTTCGTCGATGGCGTTGTCGACCACCTCATAGACCATGTGGTGCAGGCCCGAGCCGTCGTCGGTATCGCCGATATACATGCCCGGCCGCTTGCGAACGGCATCCAAGCCCTTCAAAACCTTGATGGAATCGGCGCCGTATTCGGCTTCAACGCCGTTGGCGATGTCGGTCTGGTCGCTCATGAAAACCTGTCTGATTGATGCCGTGTGCAGAGCGCGAAAAATCGGCTTCGAATCGCGCATTTCTAATGTCGTAGATATAGGCGCAAAAGGCGGTTTTTCCAAGGTTTGCAGGCATTTCGGAACGGAATGACCATCGCGTGAGCAGGCTATCGGCGCCTGGCTTCGATCCTGGCCAGCCGCTCACGTAAAAACTTGATCATGAACTTGTGGCGCGGTGCCAACCGCCCGCTCCGGTCGAGCTCGAGCGTCATGTCGAGCGCCTTGGAAAGCACAGCCTTCGGGTCCTTTGCGACTTGGGCGTAGTCGATATAGGCGACCACCAGGTCGCGCTGCCAGGTGGCGTTGTCCGGATCGGACCGGGCAAGTTTCTCGCGAATGGCCAGGCTGTCCTGAAGGGCTTGCCGGGCGCCCCTGACGTCGCGCTGCCTGAGGCGCAGCGTGGCGACTTCGGACAGCGTTATCGACAAGTCCCGCTGCCAGTCGGAATTGGCGGGATCGAGCTTGGCCAGCCTCTGCGCAATCGCGTAGCTGTCCAGATAGGCTTTCAGCGCGCCTTTGTGGTCGCCCTGTATCGCCAGGATGCCGGCGACTTTCTCGATGCACACGGACAGGTCGCGCTGCCATTCGGTGTTGTTCGGGTCGCCGGCGGCGAGCACGCTGGCCTGCGAAAGTGCCTCACGATAAGCCGAAAGTGCCGCCGGCCAATTCTGCTGGTCGCTCAGCGCATTGCCGATCTTGGCGTTGCCGACCGACAGGTCGCGCTTCAACTCGGTGTCGTCCGGATCGCGTTTCGCCAGTTGCTTGACGATCGCCAGACCTTCCTTGTAGGCCGCCAGCGCCCCGGCGGCGTCGCCGCGTTCGCGCAGCAGGTCGCCTATCGTATCGTGGCTGACCGAGACGTCACGCTGCCGGTCGGCGTCTCCCGGTTTGTCCGCCGCCAGCGCCAGCCGCACCTTCAGGCTCTCTTCATAGGCCGCCTGTGCGTTGTCCAGTTGGCCTGCGATATGGGCAAGGTGACCGATCTCATCGTAGGTGATGGTCAGGTCGCGCTGCAGTTCGGCACGGTCCGGTTCTCCGGCGGCGAGCTGTTTCTTGATCGACAGGCTTTCCTGGTAGACCTCTGCGGCGCCGGCCAGATCGCCTTGCGTCGCCAATACGTTGCCGATCTTGTCGTCGGCCATGGCGAGGTCGCCGAACCACTCCAGATTGTCCGGTTCTGCCTCGGTCAGGCCCTGCAGAATGGTCTTGGCGGTCTCATAATTCTGCAGCGCTGACGGCAGATTGCCTTGCGCCATCCGCACGTTGCCGAGCTTGACGTGGCTGACGGCGAAGTCGCGCTTCACGTTGAGATCGGTTTCATGATGCGACCGCCGCTCGAGATCGGCTTGCAGCGCCTCGAAGGCACGGCCAGCCGCATCGATATTGCCGACCGTGGTATACAGCTTGCCGAGCTCGTCCAGCGTGCGGATCAAGCGGTCGGCGTCGTCGAGCGACAGCACCACCTGTCCGGCTTCGTCATAAAGCGCGAGCACGGACTCATAGTCCTTGATGGCTGTGGCGTAGTCGAGGTCGGCGCGCGCCGCCCCGCCGGACAAATAGCGCGTTGCGGCCTCGGAGAGCGTGCGGCTGACGAAATTGGCCTTCAAAGCGTTGCGAGAGACACTGTCGATCTCGGCTGCCTCGGCGAGCTTTTTCCGCGCCGCATCGAACGCTCCCAGCGAAAGCTGCTCTTCGGCCTGCCGGCGCAACGCCGACACTCTGAGATCGTCGGATCCAAGCGTCTGCATTTCGCTCCGCACCTTGACGAAGGCGTCGGCTGCCTCACGCAGCCTGGCGTTCAGACTGTCCGCGGAGAGGTGGCCGGCATCGGAACTGATCAACGCGCCATAGAGCGGTGCCAGCGGCATGTCGGCGTCGCTGGCGATCTTCTCCACTTCGCCGCGCATCTGAGGCGTCACCTCGGCCATGGCCAGCAACAGGCGTTCGCGTTCCGGCAATTTCTCCTTGGCCGAGGCGGCAAAGAACAGCTGCGGCAGGCCGCTCTCGACATAGGGCAATTGCTTGCCGCGCGAGAGGTCGTAAACCTCCTGCTGCACGAGCGTCAGCACGGAGCGGATCTCGAGACCTTCGGTGCCGAGGTATTTCGTCAGCGCCGCGGTAAACGGCGAATTCTGGTCCGTCCCATCCGCGGCGGTCTCGCCGGGCGCCGCCGAGAAGGCAAACAGGATGTTTTCTGCCCGCCCGATGCGGCCAAGACCCGGCCGGACCTTGTCGCTGACCTCTTTTACCAGCGCCGCTGCGCCGCGGCCTTCGCCGCCCGTAGCCGCAAACGGATCGCTGCGGCAGGCATCGAGCACGATCAGTCCGACCTTGCTGGTGGCGGCGACGGTCGCGCGGATCTCCTCCAGCGGCAGGCTGGTCCGTTCCAGCGTAGCGAGCGACGACGCGTCTGCATCGACCGGCAGGAGCCGATTCTCGCCGGCTATCTCGACGCCGTGGCCGGAGAAGAACACCAGTGCCACGTCGGCGCCTTTGGCATCCTCGCGGAAATCGTCAAGCGCCCGGCGCATGCGCCGCAGGTCGCGGTTGGTTTCGAGGAAGACCTCGAAACCGAGCTTCCTCAGCACAGTTTCCATGATCTCGCCGTCATTGACGGGATTGGCGAGCGGCCGGATCAGCCGGTAGTCGTTCTCGGCGATGACCAGCGCAGCGCGCCGCTCCGCCATTGCAGCGGAGGCCGTCGAGAGGATCAGCAGCAAGGCAAACAGAAAACGCAAATCGAACCGCCCCGGCCCGGTCATTTGCCGGAGCATTCCATCTCTTTATGGCATGAGCAAGTTATGGCATCGGCCAGTTCGGCCGTTCGCGTTGTTAGCTGGCGCGCATCGGCCTCAGCGCTTCGCTCCAGCGGAACAGCTCGTCCAGCATGGTCCTGGCCCCGCCGAGCACCTGCTCGCTGGGCAGGAAGGCGCCGGTCTCGTCGAGCAGCTTCTGGTACATCGGCAGCGCCACGCCTTCCGGAATCGGCATGACACCGACGGCGGTCAGCAACGGTTTGACCGCCTGCGCCGCTCGCAAACCGCCGGAGACACCGCCGTAGCTGAGGATGGCGGCCGGCTTGTATCGCCATTCCCTGAGCAGGTAGTCGACCGCGTTGACGATCGCGGGAGCGGTGAAATAATTGTACTCCGGCGCCACGAAGACGAATGCGTCGGCTGCGTCGATTGCTTTCGACCAGGCTTTCGTGTGGCTGTTTTCGTATTTGCCGAGTCTCGGATGATGCGGCTCGTCCAGCACCGGCAGGTTGAATGCGGCGATGTCAGTGAGCACCGGCTCGAATTTGCCATGCTCGCGCGCAAAGCTCTCCAGCCACTTTGCGAAAGCGGGTCCGGCGCGGCCCGGCCGCGTGCTGCCGATGATGACGTTCAACTGGTGCTTCAAGGCAGGCTCCCGCCGGTTCTGACATCTGTGGTGCTGCCACCTAAGACACGCAGCCGGACACAGCAAGCAGGCACTTTCCGGTGCCCGGGTCACATTCCAGAGAGCGGATGCATCACCTTGTCGTCCGGTCACATGGACGCCTGCCTTGCCCGCCACTACATTGAGGTGTCAGCGGAGCAAGCCATGGACAGTCAGCCCGTCCCCTTCGTCCCGCCGGCGCCGAAGCCGCGCACCGCGCCGCCTTCAACGCTGGAGATGATCCGCATCGTCTACCGCAATCCGCTCGAACTGTGGGGTGAGGCGACCTACAACGAGCCCTGGATTTCGGTGAACGGCGTCGGGGGACCGCTGGTCATCGCCAACGATCCCGGCCTCATCCGCCATGTGCTTGTCGACAACGCCAAGAACTACAAGATGGCCACGGTGCGCCAGTTGATCCTGCGGCCGATCTTGCGCGACGGGCTGCTGACCGCCGAGGGCGAAGTGTGGCGGCGTTCGCGCAAGGCGATGGCGCCGGTGTTCACGCCGCGCCACATCTTCGGCTTCGCCGAGCCGATGCTGAAACGCACGCTCGAATTCGTCACCCGTTACGAGCAAGGTGGCACGTCGGATATCGCCCACGACATGACGCTGCTCACCTTCGACATCCTGGCCGAGACACTGTTTTCGGGCGAGATATCGGGCGAGCCCGGCAGCTTCGCCAAGGAGATCGATCGCCTGTTCGAGACGATGGGCCGGGTCGATCCGCTCGACCTTTTGCGTGCGCCCGACTGGCTGCCGCGCCTGACCCGCATCCGCGGCCGCAAGACCATGGCCTACTTCCGCAAGATCGTCACCGACACGGTGCAGATGCGCGAGGCGCGGCTGAGGCGCGCTCCGGACACCGTGCCGCAGGATTTTCTCACGCTGCTGTTGAAGGCGGAGGGACCGGGCGGGCTGACCCGGGCCGAGGTCGAGGACAACATCATCACCTTCATCGGTGCCGGCCACGAGACTACGGCCAGGGCGCTCGGCTGGACGCTCTACTGCCTTGCCGAAGCGCCGTGGGAGCGCGAAAAGATCGAGCACGAGATCGATGCGGTGTTGGCGCGTGAGCCCGACCCGACGAAATGGCTCGACGCCATGCCGCTCACCCGCGCCGCCTTCGACGAGGCGCTCAGGCTCTATCCGCCGGCGCCGTCGATCAACCGCGAACCGATCGAGCCCGAAACCTGGAACGGCCTCTACATACCGCGACGTGCTGCGGTGCTGGTGATGCCGTGGGTCGTCCACCGCCATCGGAAATTGTGGGACCGGCCGGACGCTTTCATGCCGGAACGCTTCCATCCGGGAAACCGCGAAAAGATCGATCGTTTCCAGTATTTGCCGTTCGGCGCCGGCCCCCGCGTCTGCATCGGCGCCAGCTTCGCCATGCAGGAGGCAATCATCGCGTTGGCGATCATGCTGTCGCGCTACCGTTTCGACGCCACCGCGGAAACCCGCCCCTGGCCGGTGCAGAAGCTGACGACGCAGCCGCAAGGCGGCCTGCCGATGCAGGTCACCCGGCGCGCCTCGTAGGCAACCGGACGTCCGTTCGTATTATGCGGCGGACTTGCGTTGGAACTGGCCGGCGGCGCGGTAGCGCCAGAGATAGCTGGGCAGGATGGTTCCGATCGACCGTGGCTGGATCCCGAGGCCGGCGAGCGTCCGGTTGTCCTTGACGGCGGCTTCCGACACGACATTGTGCTGGCGCAACAGCAGGACCTGGTCCTTGGTCAACAACGGATTGGGCAACAGCCCGAGAATTGATGCCTGGAGGTTCGCCAGCCACCATGGCACGGGCAGCAATAACCGCTTGCGTTCGATGATGATAAGCAGCTGTTGCATGCATTCCTTGAAGGTAAGCACTTGCGGCCCGCCGAGTTCATAGATCCGGCCGCCCTGGACCTTGCCGTCGACCGAATGCGCCACCGCTTCGGCGACGTCGCCGACATAGACCGGCTGGAATTTCGTCTGCCCGCCGCCGATCAGCGGCAGCACCGGGGAAAAGCGGGCCATGTTGGCAAAGCGGTTGAAGAAACCGTCCTCCGGCCCGAAATTGATCGATGGCCGCAAGATCACGGCGTCTTGGACCGTCTCCAGAACGGCCTTTTCGCCGAGCGCCTTGGTACGCGCGTAGTCCGATTGCGCGTGGAGATCCGCTCCCAGAGCCGAGATGTGGGTTAGGCCGGCGCCGACGGCGCGCGCCGCTTCAGCGACAGCGCGCGCGCCGAATTCGTGGACGGCAGTGAATTTCTGCCGACCGGCCTCATGCGCGATCGCAACCAGATTGACGACATGGTCCGCGCCTTGCACGGCGCGGTCGACCGACCAGCGCACCCGGACATTGGCCTGCACCGGCTGGATCTGCCCGACATTGCCGAGCGGCTGCAGGTGACCGGCGAGATCGGGCCGACGGCAGGCAACCCGGATGCGGTAGCCGCGCTTGGCCAGCGCCCGCACGACATGACGACCGACAAAGCCGGAGCCGCCGAAAACGACGACGAGCTTTGGGGTCTGAAGGATTTCGGTCATGGCTGGCTCCGGCGGGCTATCCAGATGGTTTGGTTTGAAGCCGTTTCATAGTCGGTTTCGCGCCAAAGGCAAAGGGCGACCATAGGTCGCCCGGCACTCTTGAAGCATGATTTTCCGGATCCGTTCGAAGTGGCAGAAAACGCCGTCGAGGCCCGGCTTTACGGCAACTCCATCAGGAACAGGAACCTTTGTTCGGTCGGCGATTTTAGATGTATGGTTTGATTTCGAATGGAGGATATTCCGATGACGACAAAATGCGTTGCGATCTTCGCTATGGCTTTCGCAACAGGCTGCAGCATTGGTGCCTCGGCATTCGCGGCAAACCGGCATCACCACCAAGCTCAACCCGAGCGCTACGTTCCCGCCAACGGCGACATCATCGACATTCTGTTCGGTGGCCCGCGCTACTATGACAACCACCTGTTCACGACGGCCGCCGAACCCTGCTCCTACAACAGGGTAGGGCCGGACGCGAATGCGGCGAACGTCATCAACGATCATTATTGCGGGAAGTAGGCTCGCGCTACCGGATCGGCCGGCGTTCTCAGCCGCTCATCGGACAAACGAATTTCTTCAGGACGAATAGCGGGCGGCGAATTCGGAAATGCGCTGCACCACGGCTTTCGGCGCGCTTATGCCGCGCGCCGCCGCCTTCTCCGCGGCCTCGGCCCGGGCACGCCCCGGCACATGCACGCCATAGCGCCGCCGCAGCCGGTCGAGTTGATCCTTCATCCGCTTTTCGAAGTCCGGATCGAGCAGCTTGGGCTCGACGGCAAGCACGAACAGGCCGGTCCCCGGACTGTCCGGCCCGCCGCTGAACCATGGCGCATCGAGCGACCAGTTGGCGCCCGACAGGCCCGCAGCCAGCACCTCGACCATCAGCGCGATGTTGGCGCCGCGCTGGCCGCCGAAGGCAAGCATGGCGCCCTTCATTGCAGCTGCCGGGTCCGTGGTCGGATTGCCGCTCGCATCCAGTGCCCAGCCTTCGGGTATCTTCTTGCCGTCCTCGGCCGCCTTGCGGATGTTGACGAAGGCGGTGGCGCTCGACGATTGGTCGATGACCAGCGCCGCCCCGTCGGCGGGTGCCGCAAAGGACATCGGGTTGGTGCAGTAGACCGGCTTGACCGAGCCCGAGCCGGCAAGCACGGCCGGGCCGTTGGTGGCGGCGAACGACACCAATCCCTGCGCGGCCAGCCTTCCGGTGAAATAGCCGAGCGCGCCGCACGTATAGGCATTCTTCTGCGAAAAAATCGCGACGCCGAACAGCCGCGCCGCCTTGGCGAGTTCATCGATCGTGCGGTCGAAACCGGTATGCGCCAGTCCGCCGCGCGCATCGGAGAGATAGACCGCGAGCGCCGGCCTGGTGATCACCGGATCGGCGTTGCCGTCGATGCGGCCGGCTTCCAGCGCTTCGAGATAATCGATGAAGTGCGACAGCCCAACGGTCGACAGTCCTTCCGCCTCGGCCGCGACGATCGAGGCAGCCAGCGACTGCGCCGCCTCTTCGTTGGCGCCAGCGCCAAGTGCGGCCATCCGGCACAGCCCTGTCGCCTGGTCGAGACTGAGTTGCATTGTGATTGCCATGAATATCTGAGGGAATGGGTGAATGGTGAGTGGGATTTAGCCGGAAACACTACGGGCTACTCACTACTGACCATTCACCATTCACCTAACCAATCTTGTTCGGAATCCGCGCCTCGATCTTGCCCAGGGTGAAGACGAGGATGCCGGTAATCGCCATATAGATCAACGCCAGGAGCAGCAAGGGTTCATAGGTGAGGTAGGTATCCTGACGCACCTTTGAAGAGACGGCGAATATGTCGATCACGCTGATGGTCGCCACCAGCGGCGTCGATTTCAGCTGCAGCACGATTTCGCCCGTCAGTGTCGGCAGCGCGCGGTAGAAGGCCTGCGGCAGCCAGATTCGCCGGAAAATCCTCCAGCGGCTCATGCCGAAGGCGCGGGCGGCTTCCAATTGGCCTTTCGGTACGCCGGCAAAAGCGCCTCGCATCACCTCGCCCTCATAGCCGGCGAAGGACAGCGTCAGCCCGAGCACGCCATAGGGCCAAGCCTGCCTCAGATAGGGCCACATCCAGGACTCGCGAATCCATGGATATTGTGGAAACAGCGAGCCCAGCCCGTAATAGAGCAACCAGAGCTGCAGCAGCAGCGGCGTTCCCCTGATGACCGTGCAGAAGGCCTTGGCGGGCGCCGCGAACCAGAAAGAGCCTGCGGCCTGTGCCAGTCCGAGCGGCATGGCGAGCAGGAAGCCCAGCATGCAGGTGACGGCAAGAATCCACAGCGCGCGCCAGATGCCGAGCAATCCCATCCCGTAATATTTCGGCAGCCAGTCCCAGCGCATGAAGACGGCCGCCGCCAAAACCAGCCCCAGCGCGATCAGGATCAGCGCGATACGATGCGGCTTCAGCCACAGCGAAGCGCGTGCGGCTATCTCGACGGCCGCTTCGCCAGTCATCGCCGGGCCAGCCATCACCGGGCCTCCTTGAGCGACGGCATGCCGCGGCGGGCCCATGTCTCGATGCGGCCGATGATCAGATTCGAAACCAGCGTCAACAGAAGGTAGATCGCGCCGGCGGCGATAAAGAATGTCAGATAGGCTTTGGTCACGCCGGCCGCCTGCCGTGTCGCCAATGTCAGCTCGAAAAAGCCGACGACCGCCAGCAGGGCTGTGTCCTTGGTGGCGATCAGCCAGAGATTGGCAAGGCCGGGTATGGCGAAGGGCAGCATCGCCGGCAGCGTGATGCGCCGCAGCAGCAGGCCGGGAGACATGCCATAGGCGCGCGCGGCTTCGATCTGGCCCTGCGGAATGGCGAGGATCGCGCCGCGGATCACCTCGGTCGAATAGGCGCCCTGGACGAAGCCGAGCACGGCAATGCCGGCGGCCAGCCCGCTAATGTCCATACGCCGATAGCCCGTTGCCGTCAGCATCTGATTGATCAGGTCGGTGCCGGCGTAATAGAGCAGAAGGATCAGCACCAGCTCCGGCACGGCGCGCACGACGGTCGTATAGACTGCCAGGAGATCGCGCACCACCGGACCACCATACAGCTTGCCGGAGGCGCCGCCGATGCCGATCAAAAGGCCGAGACAGGTGGCGCCGACCGCAATCTCGATCGTATGGAGCAGCCCGACGATGAGCGTTCCACCCCAGCCCGGCGGCACGGGCGAGAGAAGCGCGATGGCAGAGGCGGCCCAAGCCGGAACAAATGCGTCGATCAGCGTCGCCCTCGAATTGCTGGCGCTAAAACCGCCGGCGATTTCCGCCCGCGGAAGCTCGCGTCGATGGATTTCGACCAACCACGCGGCTCTATCGGGGCCGCGTGGTTAATCGCTCATGGATGAGGCCGTCAGTTCGACTGCGTGTCGGAGCCGTAAATATCAAAGTCGAAGTACTTCTTCGAAATCTCGTCATATTTGCCGTTGGCGCGGATGGCCTTGATACCGGCGTTGATCTTTTCCTTCAACTCGGTGTCTTCCTTGCGGACGCCGGCGCCGACGCCGGGCCCGAGAATGGCCAGATCCGGCGCGACCATGCCTTTCAGATCGCAGCATTGCTTGCCCTGGTCCGATTTCAGGAAGGCGTCGAGGGCGATGGAATCGGCCTGCACCGCGTCGACCCGGCCGGCGGCAAGATCCTGGTTGGCCTCGTCCTGGGTCTGGTATTCCTTGATTTCCGCCAAGTCGGCGAAGTGCTTCTTGGCGTAGTCGGCGTGTACGGTCGAGACCTGGACGCCGATGATCTTGCCCTTGAGGTCCTCCGGTGTCGAGCCGAACTTCTGGTCCTTCGGCCCGATGATCGCAGTCGGGGTGTTGTAATATTTGTCGGAGAAGTCGATCGTCTTCTTGCGTTCGTCGGTGATCGACATCGAGCTGGCGATGACGTCGATCTTCTTGGTCGTCAACGCCGGGATGATGCCGTCCCAGGCGACCGGCGTGATGACGCAGTCGAGCTTCTCTTCGGCGCAGACAGCGTCGATGAATTCGATTTCCCAACCGACCCATTTGCCGGAAGCATCCGGCGAGGTGAACGGCGGATAGGGCTCGGCAGCGACACCGATCTTGACCGGATCGGCCTTGGCCACGCCCATGGCGGCAACGCCAACCAGCAGCGCTGCGGCAAAGGTCTTGAGAATAATCTTCATCGTCATGACTCCCAGTTTTGTTGTTGTTCCCGGTTTTCGTCCGCCCACAGTTTAACTGATGTTGCGGATGAACTGCTTCAGCCTTTCGGATTTTGGTGCGCCGAAGATCTGTTCCGGCGGCCCTTCTTCCTCGACCAGCCCGTTATGGAGGTAAACGACGTGCGTCGCGACCTCGCGGGCAAACTTCATCTCATGGGTGACCAGCACCATGGTGCGGCCTTCGCGCGCCAGGTCGCCGATCACCTTCAGCACCTCGCCGACGAGTTCCGGGTCGAGCGCCGAAGTCGGCTCATCGAACAGCATGACGCGCGGATTGATGGCCAGCGCCCTGGCGATCGCGGCGCGCTGCTGTTGGCCGCCCGACAGATAGGCAGGATAGACGTCGCGTTTTTCGGCCAAGCCAACGCGGGCGAGCAATTTTTCCGCCTCGCCGATCGCCACATCGCGCTTGACGCCGAGCACATGCACGGGAACCTCGATGACGTTCTCGATCAACGTCATGTGGCTCCACAGATTGAAGTTCTGGAAGACCATGCCAAGCTTGGAGCGGATGCGTTCGATCTGCTTGCGGTCTGCGGGCACGGTGTGGCCGTAGCTGTCGGCCTTCAGCTTTATCTCTTCGCCATTGACCCGGATAATGCCGCTGGTCGGGTTCTCCAGGCAGTTGATGCAGCGCAGCAGCGTCGATTTGCCCGAGCCGCTGCCGCCAATGATGGCGATCACCTCGCCATCGCGCGCCGACAGCGAAACGCCCTTCAATACATGCAGCTTGCCGAAATTCTTGTGCAGGTTCTCGACGTGGATGGCTTCGGCAGCGCCGTTCTGCGCCGTATGCTTCAGGGCAGTGGCCGGCGCTGTCATCGTCGCGGTGCCCCGCGGAGCAGCCGAGGCAGTGCTTGCTGGAATTTTTTACCCATTACCCGTCACTGGACAGCGTTCCGATTCTCAAGATGGACCGTTCCGCTTGTCTCCGTCAACCGCAGTTTTTTGGACCATTGATCACCGCCTGCCGAGTGGCTATTGGCAGGAGGGGCGCGTTTCAGGAGAATTTAGTGGGCAAAGCATACGGGTCGCAGTCGATGGCCGGGACGCTGCAGCGCGTGCTGATGCGCTCCGCTGCCGGCGCCATGCGTCGGGCCGAAGCGCTGGAGTGGCACTATGGCCCAGGCTTCGATCCGCAAAAAGCGGCGGTCCAGCATGATGCGCTGGCCAGGCTGATTTCGGCCTCAGGCGCTGAGATCGAATGGCTGAGTGACGCCGACGACGGGCTTGCCGATTCGGTTTTTACCCACGATCCGTCGCTGATGACCGATCATGGCGCGGTCATCCTTGCCATGGGCAAGGCGCTGCGCCGGCCCGAGCCCAGCCTCCACGAGGCAGCCTATGGGCGCATGGGCATCCCCATCCTCGGCCGTATCGAGGCTCCCGGCCAGGTCGAGGGCGGCGACTGCGTGTGGGTGGATGCAAACACGCTGGCCATCGGCCGCGGCGTGCGCACCAATCAGCACGGCATCCAGCAGCTCTCCAACCTGCTTTCGCCCAAGGGCATCCAGGTCTATGGCTTCGACCTGCCGCTCTGGCAAGGCGAGGAGGCCTGCCTGCACCTGATGTCGGTGATCAGCCCGCTCGCCGACGATCTGGCGCTGGTCTATGCGCCCCTCCTGCCGGTCGCCTTCCGTCAGATGCTGCGCGAACGCGGCATTCGGCTGGTCGACGGCGATGCCGACGAATTCTTCGCCTCGAATGGGCTCAGCCTCAATGTCCTGCCGACCGCGCCGCGCCAGGTTATCGCCGTTGCCGGTTTTCCGAAGACGGGGGCTGCCATGCAGGGCGCTGGCTGTACGGTCTCGACATTCGAGGCCGATGCGCTGTGCATTGCCTGCGAGGGCGGCCCGACCTGCCTCACACGCCCGGTGCTAAGACAATGACGACCATCGGCGAAGCGCTCATCACCTTGCTCGAAGCGCACGGCGTCGACATCGTCTTCGGCATTCCCGGCGTGCACACGGTCGAGCTCTACCGCGGGCTGGCGCGGTCGAAGATCCGTCACATCACGCCGCGCCACGAGCAGGGCGCCGGCTTCATGGCTGACGGCTATGCGCGCGCCAGCGGCAGGCCGGGTATCGCCTTCGTCATCACCGGGCCGGGGCTGACCAACACCATCACCGCCATGGGCCAGGCGCGCGCCGATTCGGTGCCGATGCTGGTAATCTCGGGCGTCAACGCCACACCGACGCTGGGCAAAGGCCTTGGCCATCTGCATGAACTGCCGGACCAGCGCGGCATGATGGAGAAGGTGGCGCTGTTTTCGCACCGTGTCACCGAGGCCGGCGAACTGCCCGGCGTGCTCGCCCGCGCCTTTGCGCTGTTTTCATCCTCGCGTCCGGGTCCCGTGCATATTGAGATCCCGACCGATGTCATGACCATGCCGGCCAACGGCATCGTGCCGCTGCTGCGGAATTCAGCGCCGCCCGAGCCGGATGTAGCGGCGATTGCCGAGGCGGCAAGGCTATGCGCGTCTGCCCGCCGGCCGCTTATCCTTGCCGGCGGCGGCGCCAAAGCTGCCGAAGCGCCGTTGCAGCGCCTGGCCGAGAGGTTGGGAGCGCCGGTCGTCCAGACTGCCAATGCGCGCGGCCTGCTCTATCGCCATCCGCTTGGCGTGCCGGCCAGCCCCAGCCTGAAGGCGGTGCGTGCGCTGATGGCCGGCGCCGACCTGGTCATTGCCGCTGGCACCGAATTCGGTCCGACCGACTATGATGGCTATGGCGACGGCGGTTTTGTCCTGCCTGCCAATCTGATCCGCATCGACATCGGCGCCGACCAGCTTGCCCGCCGGCCGGCTCGGATTTCGATCCAGGCCGATTGCGGTGCAGCGCTCGAGGCGCTGCGTGCCGAACTCGGCACGGGCCAGGCGCAATCGGTCGACGGCGCCGCTCGCGCCGCCGCGACGCGGCAAGCGGCCTTTGCCGAGATCGGCCCGGCTATGCAGGCGCAATTGCGCGCCGTCGAGACGATCCGCGATGCGCTGCCTGGCGCGATCATCGTCGGCGATTCGACCCAGCCGGTCTACGCCGCTAACCTCTATTACGATCACGACCGGCCGGGCGGCTGGTTCAACGCCGCCACCGGCTTCGGCGCGCTCGGCTATGGCCCGCCGGCGGCGATCGGTGCCGTCCTTGCCAGGCCTGAGGCGCCGGTCGTTTGCCTCACCGGCGACGGCGGCTTCCAGTTCACCCTGCCGGAACTGGGCGCCGCGCTCGACGCGGCGGCGCCGGTGATCTTCGCCGTCTGGAACAATCGTGGCTACCGCGAGATCGAAACCTCGATGCTCGACGTCGGCGTCGAGCCGGTCGGCGTCTCCCCGGCACCGCCGGATTTCTGCAAATTGGCCGAAGCGTACGGCATTGCCGCCGAGCGGATTTCCGGCACCGGCGGCTTGGCGGACGCGCTTGGGCGCGCGCGGGCGACTGGACGACCTTACGTCATCGAGATTTCGGTTGAGTGATCGCGCGAAAGGCGCGACCTTCCGCATCGGCGGCGCGCAATGACGGAGCGGTCGAATATGACGGAAACACTGGACGGCAGACATATCGTGGTGACCGGCGGCACCGGTGCCCTTGGCGGCGCGGTCGTAGGAAAACTGCTGGAGCAGGGCGCGATCTGCCATGTGCCCAATGCCCACGCTGCCGCGCCTGCGCATTTTCCCTTTCCGGCGCATGACCGCGTCAGGCTGGCGCACAATGTCGACCTTGCCGATCCTGCCAAGGTCGACGCCTTCTATGCCAGCGTTCCAGATCTATGGGCATCGGTGCATCTGGCCGGCGGCTTCACCGCGGCGCCGGTCGAGAAGATCGAGCCCGCCTCCTTCGCCGAGATGATGGACACCAACGCCCGCACTACCTTTCTGTGCTGCCGCGCGGCGATACGCTCGATGCTGGGATCTTCCGTGCCGGGTCGCATCGTCAATGTCACCGCGCGAGCCGGGCTCGATCCGCGGCGCGGCTCCGGCAAGGTGGCCTACGCCGCCGCCAAGGCGGCAGTCGCCGCGATGACCGTGGCGATAGCCGAAGAGCTGAAGGGCAACGGCATCCTGGTCAACGCCGTGGCGCCTTCGACGCTCGACACGCCGGCCAACCGGGCTGACATGCCGAACGCAGATTTCAGCAGATGGGTCAGCCTTGAAGCGGCGGCCGAGGCCATTGCCTACCTTGCCTCGCCGGCCAACATGGCGATCAGCGGCACGCTGGTGCCACTCTACGGCCGGGCCTGAGCCTGCGGTCCGTTCGCAAGCAAAGGGTCACAAGCAAAAGCCCCGCCGGATCGTTCCGGCGGGGCTTTTTGTTTCGTTTTATAACCCGCGCGAGGCGCGGTGTTGGCTTAGCTGCCCTGCTTCTTCAGCGCAGCACCCAAAATATCGCCCAGCGAAGCGCCGGAATCGGTTGAGCCGTACTGAGCGACCGCTTCCTTCTCTTCGGCGATTTCCAGCGCCTTGATCGAGACCTGCAGCTTGCGGGTCTTCTTGTCGAAGGCGATGACGCGGGCGTCGACTTTCTGGCCGACGGTGAAGCGCTCGGGGCGCTGCTCGTCGCGGTCACGGCTGAGGTCGGAGCGCTTGATGAAGGTCTCGATGCCGCTGTCGACCAGCCGCACTTCCAGACCGCCATCCTTCACGCCGATAACCTCGCAGGTGACGACTGCGTTCTTGCGCAGTTCGCCTGACGTCGCTGCTTCGCCGACCGTATCCTTGGCCAGCTGCTTGATGCCGAGCGAGATGCGTTCCTTGTCTATGTCGACGTCGAGCACCTGCGCCTTGACCATGTCACCGCGATTGTACTCCTCGATCACCTGCTCGCCCGGACGGGTCCAGTCGAGGTCGGAAAGGTGGACCATGCCGTCGACGTCGCCTTCGAGGCCGATGAACAGGCCGAACTCGGTCTTGTTCTTGACCTCACCCTCCACCTGGCTTCCGACCGGATGGCTGCGCGCGAAGGCCTCCCACGGGTTCTCCAGCGTCTGCTTGAGGCCGAGCGAGATGCGGCGCTTGGCCGGATCGACCTCGAGCACCACCACGTCGACTTCCTGCGTCGTCGACAGGATCTTGCCGGGATGCACGTTCTTCTTGGTCCACGACATTTCCGAAACGTGGATGAGGCCTTCGATGCCCGGCTCCAGCTCGACGAACGCGCCGTAGTCGGTGATGTTGGTGACGGTACCCTTGATCTTCTTGCCGATCGGGAACTTGGTGCCGATCTCGGACCACGGATCGCTCTCGAGCTGCTTCATGCCGAGCGAGATGCGGTGGGTTTCCTGGTTAATGCGGATGATCTGCACCTTGACCGTCTGGCCGATATTGAGGATTTCGGTCGGATGGTTGACGCGGCGCCATGCCATGTCGGTGACGTGCAGCAGGCCGTCGATGCCGCCGAGGTCGACGAACGCACCATAGTCGGTGATGTTCTTGACGACGCCTTCGACCACCTGGCCTTCTTCGAGATTCTGCACGATTTCCGAACGCTGTTCGGCGCGGCTTTCCTCAAGCACGGTGCGGCGCGACACCACGATGTTGCCGCGGCGGCGATCCATCTTGAGGATCTCGAAGGGCTGCGGGTTGTGCATCAGCGGCGAGACGTCGCGGATCGGACGAATATCGACCTGGCTGCGCGGCAGGAAGGCCACGGCACCGTCGAGGTCGACGGTGAAGCCGCCCTTGACCTGGTTGAAGATGACGCCTTCGACGCGTTCGCCCTTGGTAAATTTCTCCTCGAGACGGACCCAGCTCTCTTCGCGGCGGGCCTTTTCACGCGACAGCATGGCTTCGCCAAGCGCGTTCTCGATACGCTCGACATAGACCTCGACCGTGTCGCCGACCTTGAGCGTCGTGTCCTTGCCCTTGACGCCGAATTCCTTCAGCGGCACGCGGCCTTCGACCTTGAGGCCAACGTCGATGATGGCCATGTCCTTTTCAATGGCAGTGATGATGCCCTTGACGACCTGGCCTTCGCCGGAATGGCCGGCGGAAAATGATTCTTCGAGCAGGCTCGCGAAATCATCGCGAGTGGGATTTGCAACTGACATAGTTTCTCCTGGAATGCCCCGCAATCTGTCGCGGGGCGGGCGCCGTGGGTTAGCGTTGCGTTGGCCTGCCGGCGTTCCGGGCAAAAAGCCCTCGGCCGCCCTTGAGCGGCAATTCCGGCGCATGAAGAATGCTGACAGGCTGGTTCATGCCCGATATGGGAATTCTTTTTGTCGCCGGCAATCGGCGGCGGCAGGAAAACCCGGCTCAGGCTTCGTTTCTCTTGGCCAGGACATCGTCGATGATCGCCCGAGCTGCCAGAAACGCGGCTTCTATAGCCATTTCCGACGTGTCGAGCAAGTGCGCATCGGCGGCCGGCTTCAAGGGTGAGTCCATGCGGCCCATATCGCGCTCGTCGCGGCGCACGATATCGGCAAGGATTTCGTCGAAATTGGCAGTGCCGCCGATGCTCTCGATTTCATCCAGCCGCCGCTTTGCCCGCACCTCGGCACTTGCCGTGACATAGAGTTTTACGTCGGCATCGGGACAGACGACGGTGCCGATGTCGCGGCCGTCGAGCACCGCGCCAGGCGGTGTTCTTGCGAAGTCGCGCTGTTTCTCGACCAGGATGCGCCGCACCGACGGGATCACTGCCACTTTCGAAGCCGCCTCGCCAACGGCGTGTGCCGAAAGCACTGCGCGGTCGAGCTTTGCCAGATCGACCTGCCCGGCCGCGGTTTCAGCGGCCGAAACATTGTCGAGCGGCAGGCCGAGCCGGAGCAGCGCATGCGCCACCGCGCGATAGGTAAGGCCGGTATCGAGCAGGTTCAGCCGGTAATGGTCGGCGAGCCGTCGGGCGAGGGTGCCTTTGCCGGCGCCGGCAGGGCCGTCGATGGCGATGGTGAAGGTTGGGGTCATTGGCCGCCCACCGGAATCGAAAAGCGCAATGATCCAGCTAGGCGTGGCGATCCTTCGCGCCCCCCTCTGTCCTGCCGGACATCTCCCCCACTCGGGGGGAGATCGGCGGCCATCGCGGCTTTCGCCAATTGTCTACGTCGCAGGATTGAGCGGAGCGCCGAAGCTGCCAATCTCCCTCCTTGTGGGGGAGATGTCCGGCAGGACAGAGGGGGGCGCTGTCCCGCCGACGTTCCAGTTTGGCCCCAACCCCCAAGGCTATTGATTGCCATCAAGCTACTCGATCTCCGCCCCAAGCCCCTTCATCAGCCCCATAAACTCCGGAAAACTCGTTGCGATCATCGCCTGATCGTCGATGGTCACCGGTTTTTCCGTCGCCAGCCCCATCACCAGAAAGCTCATGGCGATGCGGTGGTCGAGATGGGTCTGGACGATGGTGCCCTGTCCGTTGGGATGCTGGCCGAGGCCCTTGCCGCCGGGTTTTCCGCGCACGACAAGCGAGGCCTCGCCCTCGGTGCAGTCGACGCCGTTGAGCTTCAGCCCGTTGGCGACCGCCGACAGCCGGTCGGATTCCTTCACGCGCAGCTCTTCCAGCCCGAGCATCAGCGTTTCGCCCTCGGCGAAGCTCGCCGCCACGGCAAGCACCGGATACTCGTCGATCATGGTCGGCGCCCGTTCGGGCGGCACGGTGACGCCCTTCAGCTCGGAATAGCGCACGCGCAGATCGGCGACATCCTCGCCGCCTTCGTTGCGCGGATCGATTATGTCGATGCGCGCGCCCATTTCCTGCAGCGTCAACAGAAGTCCGGTGCGGGTCGGGTTCATCAGCACGTTTTCGATTGTAATGTCCGAGCCGGGCACGATCAGCGCCGCCACCAGCGGGAAGCCGGCCGAGGAGGGGTCGCCAGGCACTGCGATCGTCTGCCCCGTGAGCTTGGCCTGGCCTTCGATGAAAATGTGGCGCACGCCGCGCTCGTCGGTCTCGACCGACAGATTGGCGCCGAACCCCTTGAGCATCTTTTCGGTGTGGTCGCGCGTCATAACCGGCTCGATGACGGTGGTGATGCCCGGCGTGTTCAGCCCAGCCAGCAGCACCGCCGACTTGACCTGTGCCGATGCCATCGGCACGCGGTAGGTGATCGGAGCGGCGTGCTTGGGCCCGTGCAGCGTGATCGGCATGCGGTCGCCGGGCGTCGCCTTCAGCACCTGCACGCCCATCTGGCGGAGCGGCTCGAGCACCCGGCCCATCGGCCGGCCGGACAGCGAGGCGTCGCCGATGAAGGTGGTTTCCATGTCATAGGTGCCGACCAGGCCCATGGTGAGGCGTGAGCCGGTGCCGGCATTGCCGAAATCGAGCGGGCCTTCCGGCTGCAGCAGCGCGCCGTTGCCGGTACCGCGGATCACCCACTCAGCGCCATGCTTCTCGATATGGGCGCCCATGGCCTTCATGGCAGCGCCCGTACGCATCACATCCTCGCCTTCCAGCAGCCCGGTGATGCGGGTTTCGCCGGAGGCCAGGCCACCGAACATGAACGAGCGGTGCGAGATCGACTTGTCGCCCGGCACCCGTGCCGCGCCTGAAAGGCCAGATGATTTGCGGGCGGTGGCCTGCTTCGGGGCGGCAGTGTGCGACATGGTTCTTTCCTGGAAACGCCGGCGGCCGGCCATTTTCTGCTGGTTTGCGGGGTCTCCTATCATGGCGTGCCGAAATGGTCATCCCCTTGGTATGAAGGCCTTCGAATTGAAGCTTTTTGGGACGCCGGCTTTTCGCTTTGACAGCGCCGTAAACTCTGGTTAAGGGGACCAAACTTTCATCGACGAGGCTTGCTGTGGCAAAACCCGAACTTGGCACCAAACGCATCGACCCGGAGACAGGTCGAAAATTCTATGACTTGAACAAGGACCCGATCGTCTCGCCTTACACGGGCAAGAGCTATCCGCGCTCCTATTTCGAAGAAGGCAAGATCGCCGCCCTCGAGGAGGAAGAGGAAGTTGCCGAGAAGGAAGTGGACGCCGAGGAGGAAGAGGGCGTCGAGGTCGTCTCGCTCGAAGAGGCGGACGAGGACGCGAAGGCCGACGAGCTTCCCGATCTCGGCGATGACGAAGACGACGTTGACCTTGGCGATGACGAGGATGACACGTTCCTCGCCGACGAGGAGGAAGAAGACGACGACGTTGCCGACATGATCGGCGTCGGCGAAGACGACGACGAAGTCTGAGCGAACCGCATTCGCCGGCTTTCGCGGCGCTGCTTAGAAAAAGCGGTTCTTGAAGGCTTGATATTGACTGAAGGCGGGGTTAGAAGCCGCCTTCACTAACGGCGCGGTCTAGAACCCGCGCCGGATCTCTTCGCCGGAAACGGCGCCGGTGAACTGCCGGAGTGGGGCCATAGCTCAGTTGGGAGAGCGCTTGAATGGCATTCAAGAGGTCGTCGGTTCGATTCCGATTGGCTCCACCAGTTCTCTCCGCGAAAATCAGCAGAACGGCCGCCCCGCCCGCCGGGCTGGCCGCCGCCTATCGCAGAACCTAGCTGAGACTAGTTAATCGGCCGCCCGGCTTGGGCTCGCCGATCCATTCAGAAGTAATGAGCCCGTGCCCGGTCTGTGCATATTTCTGGCTGTGGTTTGAACCGCGAGCACCGGTCTGGACCAGGCCGCGGGCTGAAATGACCGCTGCGCAAAACTCCGTTACTTGTTGCAGTTCTGCATATCCGACGTCATGGCGCCGCTGGGGGTATTGTTGTCGGTATCGCTGCTCGCCGTATCCTTACAGCGGTCCTCCATACCGTTTGTCTGCGGCGTGGTGGCGTTCGTTACGTTCGGATCGATCGTGTTCGGGGTAGTTGCGCTGCCGGTCCCGGTGTTGCCGCCGGAAGTGCCTGTGTTGACGCCGGTATTGCCATCGGCGCTACCGGTCCCGGAGCCCATGGATTGTGCCATGGCAGATGTGGCCAGGCCGATAGCAAGTAGGGATGCAGAGAGAATTTTCATCATCTTAGTGTCTCCATCGAGTTGCATCGCTGGATCGCGATCTATACCAACGAGAGTTTTTTCGAGATGTTCCGTTGGGCAGAAATATTGATCGATACAATCATTATGGATCTTTGTTGCTCGTCGTTTCGTGAATGCGGCTGCGAAATTCCTGCCGCATAGCGGCAATTTCGTCTGGAACCAAATCGAGCATGCCGCGTTCTTGCGCTTGCGGGGAGTTGTGTCGGCCGCAGGGGACAGTTTCACCAGGACATTCAAGAAATCCGTGAGCTGGGAGGGGCGCTGTGAGCGTGCTTGCATCCACAAGGCAATTGGACCGTCGTCAAATACTGAACGCGCTGAAGGCTTTTCGGAGCGGTGATTTCTCCGTTCGTATCGACAATGTCTACGCCGGCCTTGATTCCGAGATCGCCGACACCTTCAACGAAATCGTAGAACTCAACGATCAGGTCACGCGCGAGTTCGAACGCCTCAGCAAGGTCGTCGGCAAGGATGGCCGGATCGGCGAACGCGGCCGTGTCCGCAACGCCACCGGCAGTTGGGAATCGAGCGTCCGTTCCGTCAACGATCTGATCGAGGACATGGTTCAGCCGACGGCCGAAGTGGCGCGCGTCATCGGCGCGGTGGCCAAGGGTGACCTGTCGCAGACGATGATGGTCGAAATCGACGGCCGGCAGCTGCGCGGCGAGTTTCTGCGCATCGGCAAGATCGTCAACACCATGGTCGGGCAACTGGCCTCCTTCGCCTCGGAAGTGACGCGCGTGGCGCGCGAGGTCGGCACCGAAGGCAAGCTGGGCGGCCAGGCTCGCGTGAAAGGTGTGGCCGGAACCTGGAAGGACCTGACCGACAACGTCAACGCCATGGCGACGAACCTGACCGGGCAGGTGCGCAACATCGCCGAGGTGACGACCGCCGTCGCTTCCGGCGACCTGTCGAAGAAGATTACCGTCGACGTGAAAGGCGAAATCCTCGAACTCAAGAACACCATCAACACGATGGTCGACCAGCTCAATTCCTTCGCCTCGGAAGTGACGCGCGTCGCGCGCGAAGTCGGTACAGAAGGCAAGCTCGGCGGTCAGGCGCGCGTCGAAGGTGTCGGCGGCACCTGGAAGGACCTGACCGACAACGTGAACCTGATGGCCGAAAATCTGACAGGCCAGGTGCGCAATATCGCCGAGGTGACCACGGCCGTGGCGCTTGGCGACCTGTCGAAGAAAATCACGGTCGACGTCAAGGGCGAGATCCTGGAGCTGAAATCGACGATCAACACCATGGTCGACCAGCTGAACTCATTTGCCGGCGAAGTGACGCGTGTCGCCCGCGAGGTCGGTACCGAGGGCAAGCTCGGCGGCCAGGCTCAGGTGCGCGGCGTCGCCGGCACCTGGAAGGACTTGACCGACAACGTCAATTCGATGGCCGAGAACCTGACCGGCCAGGTCCGCAACATCGCCGAGGTGACGACTGCGGTCGCTTCGGGCGACTTGTCGAAGAAGATCACCGTCGCCGTGCAGGGCGAAATCCTCGAGCTCAAGGACACCATCAACACGATGGTCGACCAGCTCAATTCCTTCGCCTCGGAAGTGACGCGTGTGGCGCGCGAGGTCGGAACCGAAGGCAAGCTCGGCGGCCAGGCCGAGGTGAAGGGCGTCGGCGGCACCTGGAAGGACCTGACCGATAACGTCAACCTGATGGCCGCCAACCTGACCGGCCAGGTCCGCAACATCGCCGAGGTGACGACCGCCGTTGCCCGCGGCGACCTGTCGAAGAAGATCACCGTCGACGTCAAGGGCGAAATCCTCGAGCTCAAGGACACCGTCAACACGATGGTCGATCAGCTCAATTCCTTCGCCTCGGAAGTGACGCGTGTGGCGCGCGAAGTGGGGTCGGAGGGCAAGCTCGGCGGTCAGGCGCATGTCGAGGGCGTCGGCGGCACCTGGAAAGATTTGACCGACAACGTCAATGCCATGGCCGGCAATCTGACCGTGCAATTACGCGACGTCTCCAAGGTAGCAACCGCGATTGCGACCGGCGACCTGACCCAGAAGATCACCGTCGATGCATTGGGCGAGATCCTGCAGATCAAGGACGTCATCAATACGATGGTCGACCAGCTGAATTCCTTCGCCTCCGAGGTGACGCGCGTGGCGCGCGAAGTCGGTTCGGACGGCAAGCTCGGCGGCCAGGCGCAGGTGCGCGGCGTTGCCGGTACCTGGAAAGACCTGACCGACAACGTCAATGCGATGGCCGCCAATCTGACCGGCCAGGTGCGCAACATCGCCGAGGTGACGACGGCAGTGGCGCTGGGCGACCTGTCGAAGAAGATCACCGTCGATGTGCGCGGCGAGATCCTCGAGCTGAAGGACACCATCAATACGATGGTCGACCAGCTGAATTCCTTTGCCTCGGAGGTGACGCGCGTGGCGCGCGAGGTCGGCACCGAAGGCAAGCTCGGCGGCCAGGCGCAGGTGCGCGGCGTTGCCGGCACCTGGAAGGATCTGACCGACAATGTGAATTCGATGGCCGAGAACCTGACCGGCCAGGTCCGCAACATCGCCGAGGTGACCACCGCTGTGGCGCGCGGCGACCTGTCGAAGAAGATCACCGTCGACGTCAAGGGCGAGATCCTGGAGCTGAAATCGACGATCAACACCATGGTCGACCAGCTGAACTCCTTTGCCGGCGAAGTGACGCGTGTCGCCCGCGAGGTCGGCACCGAGGGCAAGCTCGGCGGCCAGGCGCGGGTCGAGGGCGTCGCCGGCACCTGGAAGGACCTGACCGACAACGTCAATCTGATGGCGACGAACCTGACCAACCAGGTGCGCGGCATCGCCGATGTCGTGACCGCGGTCGCGCAAGGCAATCTCAAGCGCAAGCTGACGGTCGATGCCAAGGGCGAGATCGCCTCGCTCGCCGACACCATCAACGGCATGATCGAGACGCTGGCGACCTTCGCCGACCAGGTGACCAACGTCGCCCGCGAAGTGGGCATCGAAGGCAAGCTCGGCGGCCAGGCCCGGGTGCCCGGCGCTGCCGGCCTTTGGCGCGACCTGACCGACAACGTCAATCAGCTCGCGGCCAACCTGACCACCCAGGTGCGCGCCATCGCCGAGGTGTCGACGGCGGTGACCAAGGGCGATCTGACCCGCTCGATCAGCGTCCAGGCCTCCGGCGAGGTGGCGGCGCTGAAAGACAACATCAACGAGATGATCCGCAATCTGAAGGACCAGACGCTGAAGAATGCCGAGCAGGACTGGCTGAAGACCAATCTCGCCCGCTTCTCGCGCATGCTGCAGGGCGAGCGTGACCTGGCCACGGTCTCGCGCCTCATCATGTCCGAACTCGCCCCGCTGGTGAATGCGCAATATGGCGTGTTCTATGTGACCAACCGCGACGAGGATGAATTCTATCTGGAGCTCGCCGCCTCCTATGGCGCCGAAAGCAAGGCGGAAATCAAGCAACGCCTCGATCTGCGTGAAGGGCTTGTCGGGCAGAGTGCCGCCGACAAGCGCGCCATCATGCTGGACAATGTGCCGCCGAATTTCCTGCGCGTTACCTCCGGCCTTGGCAATGCCGCGCCGGCGAACGTGATCATTCTTCCGGCTCTGTTCGAGGACGAGGTGAAGGCCGTCATCGAACTCGCCTCGTTCAGCGAATTCCGCGACACGCACCAGTCCTTCCTCAACCAGCTGATGGAATCCGTCGGCATCGTTCTCAACACCATCGCCGCCACCATGCGCACCGAAGGCCTGCTCAAGCAGTCGCAGCTGCTGACCTCGGAATTGCAGGCGCGTCAGACCGAACTGACCAAGAAGCAGGAGGAGCTGCACGCCACCAACGAGGAGCTGCAGGAAAAGGCGCAGCTGCTCGAGAACGAAAAGAAGCAGGTGGAGAACAAGAACCTGGAAATCGAGATGGCGCGGCGGGCGCTGGAGGAGAAGGCCGAGCAGCTGGCGCTTACCTCGAAATACAAGTCGGAATTCCTCGCCAATATGAGCCACGAACTGCGCACGCCGCTGAACTCGCTGCTCATCCTTTCAAACCTGCTCGCAACCAACCAGCAGGGCAATCTCAACGACAAGCAGGTCGAGTTCGCGCGCACCATCAATTCGGCCGGCACCGACCTTTTGAGCCTGATCAACGACATCCTCGACCTGTCGAAGATCGAATCGGGCACCGTCTCGATCGACATCAACGACATGCCGGTGGTGCATCTTCGCCAGCACATGGAGCGAACCTTCCGGCTACTGGCGACCGACAAGGGACTTGGCTTCACCATCAACGTCGATCCCGAGCTTCCGGAGACCGTCCGCACCGACGAGAAGCGATTGCAGCAAATCGTGCTCAACCTTTTGTCGAACGCGTTCAAGTTCACCTCGCAAGGCGAGGTCCGCTTGAATTTCCGGGCCGAAAAGGCGGGCCGTCACAACGGTTCGGCGCAACCCATGGAGGCGCTCGCGATCGTCGTCAGCGATACCGGCATCGGTATTCCGCAGGACAAGCAGAAGCTGATCTTCGAAGCCTTCCAGCAGGCCGACGGCACCACAAGCCGCAAATATGGCGGCACTGGGCTTGGGCTTTCGATCAGCCGGGAGATTGCCCGGCTGCTTGGCGGCGAATTGAGGGTCGAGAGCACGCCGGGCAAGGGTTCGACGTTCACTCTGGTCATTCCATTCGACGGACCCCGGATGGCCTTGGCCCCGCAAGCGGCGTTGCTGCCGGCGATGGAGGTGGCCGCGACGACGGCGCAGCCGAGCCCGCCGTCCTCCGAATTGCTCGATGACCGCGACACGATCTCGTCGGAAGATCGGGTCGTGCTGATCGTCGAGGACGATCCGACCTTCGGCGGTTTGCTGCTCGGCCTTGCACGTTCGGCCGGGCTGAAAGGCGTCCTGTCGACCGCGGGCTCCGGCACGCTGGCTTTGGCACGCAAGCTGGTTCCCGACGCGATTACGCTCGATCTCGGACTATCGGATATCGACGGCTGGGTGTTGTTCGATCTGCTTCGCCATGACCCGAAAACCAAGGACATTCCCGTTCATGTCATCTCGGGCGCCGAAGACATCGAGGTGCTTGCCCGCAAGGGTGCATCCAGCATTTCAACCAAGCCCGTATCGTCGGACGAACTGATGAAGGTCTTCCACGACATTCATTCCAGAAAGCTCCGCGTCCAGCGCCGCGTCCTGATTGCCGATCCCGATCCCGAGCGCCGCCTTTCGCTGATCGACGCGATTCGCGACGGCGTC
This sequence comes from Mesorhizobium sp. M0207, assembly GCF_040321995.1. Lineage (NCBI taxonomy): Bacteria > Pseudomonadati > Pseudomonadota > Alphaproteobacteria > Hyphomicrobiales > Phyllobacteriaceae > Mesorhizobium > Mesorhizobium sp. M0207. The sequence continues at coordinate 398,834 of NZ_JAMYSQ010000001.1, read as the reverse complement.
ACCTCGGTCATGGCGATCGGCCGCGTCGCCGCGAATGCGGACGATATCGGCATCGCCGGCTATGATGCCGTTGTGCTCGGCTTTGGCCGCTCGGCCAAGGACAACGCCCAGATGCTGGATGAGATTGCCGTCCTGTTCGGACAGTCGGTGTCGCGGCTGCTGTTCTTTGCGCCTCATCCGGAAGCGCTGCAACAGTCGCTTGCCTTGCATCCGGCATTGGCAGACGTTCCCCGGGCGGAGAATTTCGCGCAGCTGGCTCTCCTGATATCCGCGACGCTCCCGGGGCGGGGCCACGACAACAATAGTGCGGCAGCCGAACAGCCGGACAAGTTCGACCTCGCCGGCGCAAAGGTCCTCATCGTCGACGACGACATCCGCAACATCTATTCACTCACCAGCGTTCTCGAGACCTATGACATCCAGGTGCTGCATGCGGAGCGTGGCCGGGAAGGTATCGCGCTTCTGGAGCAGAGCCCGGACATCGATGCGGCACTGATCGATATCATGATGCCGGAAATGGATGGCTACGAGACGATGCGGCAGATCCGCAGCATGCCGGCGATCGCCCATATCCCGTTGATCTCGGTCACAGCCAAGGCAATGAAGGGCGACCGGCAGAAGTGCCTCGACGCCGGCGCCTCCGACTACATCGCCAAGCCTGTCGACCTTGATCTGCTGCTGGCATTGCTGCGTGTCTGGATCGGCCGTTCGCGATCCCGTGTTCATGGTCCGGAAAAGACGCTCATGGCAGTGAACTGACGGCCGCTCGATGCAGAAACTGTCGAGAAACGGAGCAAGGAAGCTGGAGGTTATGGCGCCGGCAGCAGGGCCGGCAAAGGCGCGCATCCTGGCCGTGGATGACGACGAGCGCAATCTGCTGGCGATCGGCGAGGTTCTGGCCCCTATCGGTGAAGTCGTCTGCGTGCAGTCGGGCGAAGAGGCGTTGCGCGCACTGCTGAAGGAGGATTTCGCAGTCATCCTGCTGGATGTGCTGATGCCCCGGCTGGATGGCTACGAGACCGCGGGATTGATCCGCCAGCGCGAGCAATCCAGGCGAACGCCGATAATTTTTCTCACCGCCATCAACAAGGAAGACGCGCACATGCTGCGCGGCTACGACGCCGGCGCGGTCGATTACGTGTTCAAGCCTTTCGACCCGGCCATGCTGCGTTCCAAGGTCGCCGTGTTCGTCGAACTTCATGAGAAGACGCTGGAAATCCAGCAAAAGGCGGCTGCCGAGCAACGGCTGCTGGCCCAGGCACTGCAGGCGCAGAAGGAAAAGCTCGAGGCCGAGCGAGCCCTGCGCAGCGCCCAGGAGCGGCAGCATGCCATTTTGAGCTCTCTTCCGGTCTGCTTCCACGCAAGGGCGGCGGAGCCGCCGTTCGGCGCCAGCTTTGTCACCGAAGGGGTCGAACGCCTGACCGGCTTTCCTCCCGAACGCCTGACATCCGATCCAGGCTTCGGCCTGAGCCGGGTTCATCCCGACGATCTGCCGAGAGTGAGGGAGGTCCTGCTCGCAGCCAAGGCCGCCGGCTCCTACACCTGCGAATTCCGCTGGCAATGCGCCGACGGCAATTACCGGATTTTTCTCGACCAGGGCGTCCTGTCGAATGGCTCCGACGGCAAAGAGCCTGAGATCCTCGGCACGTTGCTGGACGTTACCGAGCGGCGCGAGCTTGAGAACCAGCTGCTGCAATCGCAGCGCCTCGACGCGATCGGCAAGCTTACCGGCGGGCTGGCGCATGATTTCAACAATCTGCTTGCCGCAATTCTCAGCGGATTGGGATTGCTCGAGCGCCACGCCGAGTTCGATGGACAGACCAGGCAGGTTCTGGAACTGACACGCCGGTCGGCAAAACAAGGCGCCGAGCTCGTCAACCGCATGCTTGCGTTCTCGCGCCGCCAGACGCTGAGGCCGCAGGCCGTGCGCCTCGCCGCGCTCGGCGATACAATGAACGGGTTGGTGGCCCCGGTCCTGGGCGGCCTGATCCGTTTCGATTGGCTTGTCGACGACACTGTGTGGCCGGCGCATGTCGATGCCAGCCAGCTGGAGCTCGCGCTGATGAACCTGGTCTTCAACGCGCGCGATGCCATGCCGTCCGGCGGCACGATAATCGTGGAGGCGCAAAATCGAACGCTAGGCCGTGCAGCCGAGGATATTTCGGCGGGCGACTATGTCGTGGTCACCGTCAAGGACACCGGGTCGGGCATACCGGCTGACATTCTCGCCAAGGTCGTCGAACCGTTCTTCACCACAAAACCGGTCGGCAAGGGCACTGGCCTCGGTCTGAGCACGGTGCATGGTTTCGTCAAGCAATCGGGCGGCACGCTTCGCATTGAAAGCACCGTCGGCAGTGGAACATCCGTCCAGCTCTGGCTGCCGCGTTCAATCGAGCGTCCGGTCGAAATCCCCGAGAAATCCGATGCCGACGACAGCGTCGTGAATGCCGGCGAGGACTATCCATCGGTCCTGCTGATCGACGACAGCAACGTACTGCGGGAACTGACGGCGCAATCGCTTCGCCAACACGGCTTTGCGGTTACCTGTGCCGCGGGCGGTGCCGAAGCGCTGGCGATGATCGAGCGCGCGCCGTACGATTTCGATGTCATCGTCACCGATTTTGCCATGCCGCTCGTCTCGGGCCTGGAGGTCATTCGGTTCGCCCGCAATCTGCGGGCCGATTGGCCGGCGGTGATGATAACCGGATATGCCGATGCCGACGCGATCGCCGGCCGGCCCCCCGACGTGCCGCTGCTCGGCAAACCGCTGCGCGATAAGGATCTGGTGGAGAGCATTCTTGCAGCGGCCGCGCGCGCCGGCTCGCAGAAAGCCAGGCAGGCCCAGCCGGTGAAAGGCGGGTACCGGTTTTCGACCTGAGGAGACAAGCCTCATCGAATCGAAACGGTACGTTCCGTATCCTCGATCGTCCGCGACATCCAGCCTGTGCGCAACACGGAGCGCCGGCCATGCCGCGCTCGACGGGCTGTGATGCGATTGATAAGCCCTCTCCGCAAGGAGAGTCGAGACATGACCGTTGCGATCGAGATGGGCCAGACGAGCGCAGGCGCCCCGGCGGCGCTGGATCTCGAGGAGCTGCTGGCGACCCGCCTTTTGGTGCAGGGCAATTCGGGCTCCGGCAAGTCCCACCTGCTGCGCCGGCTCTTGGAGCAGAGCGCGCCCTGGGTGCAGCAGACCATCATCGACCCCGAAGGCGACTTCGTGACGCTGGGCGACCGTTTCGGCCACCTGGTGATCGACGCCGAGGAGCATACCGAGCGCGGCCTGCAGAGCGCCGGCGAGCGGGCGCGCATCCACCGCGTCTCCACGGTGCTCAATCTCGAGGGGCTCGACGCCGAGAACCAGATGCGGCGCGCCGCCGCCTTTCTCGGCGGGCTTTTCGAGGTCGCCCGCGACCACTGGTACCCGATGCTGGTGGTGGTTGACGAAGCGCAGCTGTTCGCGCCGGCTGTCGCCGGCGAGGTTTCCGACGAGGCGCGCAAGCTCTCGCTCGGCGCCATGACCAATTTGATGTGCCGCGGCCGCAAACGCGGGCTGGCCGGCATCATCGCCACCCAGCGGCTGGCCAAGCTTGCCAAGAACGTCGCGGCCGAGGCTTCCAATTTCCTCATGGGCCGGACCTTTCTCGATATCGACATGGCGCGCGCCGCCGACCTGCTCGGCATGGAGCGGCGCCAGGCGGAGGCTTTTCGCGACCTCGAGCGCGGGCAATTCATGGCGCTCGGCCCGGCGCTGTCGCGCCGTCCGCTGGGCTTGCGGATCGGCCCGACCGATACAAGTCCGCGCAACGCGACCCCGCGCCTGATGCCGCTGCCGGAATCGGCGTTGGAGGACGCGCGCGCGATCATCCTGGCGGCCCCGCCGCCCGAAACCGTCCGGCCGCAGCGCCGGTCGTCGCCGGACCTGCTCGACCAGCTGATGGCGGCGAAATCGGCGGCGCTGGAAATCCGCCCCGAAGCGGTGGAGCCGCCGATCAGCGCCGAGGATTTGGCGGAGCGCCGCGAGCGCGTCGACCGGGTGCTGCGCGCCGTGCTGGCGCAACCCGATGCCGGCTTCCGGGTCATCGGCGTGCTTTATCAGGAGTTCGTGGTCCGCTGCCGCATCGAGGGCCTCGCCTCGGTCGTGCCGGACCTGCCGGAGTTCCGCCGCATGCTGACCCGCGCCCGCGCCGGCCTCGGCTCCGACATGGCAGGCGATGACGCATGGCAGGACGTCTCGGCGCGCGCCTCGCTGCTCCCCGAGGACATGCAAGGCGTGTTCATGATGATCGCCCGCGCCGCCAAGGAAGGCTGGCCCTGCCCGAGCGACGCGGCGATCGCCCGCGCCTACGGCTCGCACTCGCTACGCCGCGCCCGGCGCCTGCTGATATATATCGAGGAGCAGGGGCTGATCGTCTGCCAGCTCGACGGGGTTGGAAGGCGGACGGTGACGCTGGTGGAGCTCGCCTGGGCGACCGCGCCGGGCGATCCCAATGCAGAGGACGCGGAGCAGGGGAGGTTGGTGGTGTAAGGGCTGACGCGGTTTGGGCGAAAGCTGACGTCGCTCAACATCAGCAAGCGCCAGAGTGTTCATCGCCGAACCAGTACTCAGACGTCGCGTTTGGGGCCGATAGCGAAATGGCGGCTTTAACGTTTGAAGAAGGATTGCGGACGTTCAGCCCGACGGGACCAAGGTCTGTTCCCAGGTCTTAGCCGCCCCCTCTCAATGGCATCCCCGGACCGCCCGGTGGATCTGCATCGCAAGTGGCGGGTGGCGGGGCAGCCACAGGGTGGACATTTCAGCCCACATCGAAAATGATCATGTTGCCATGCACAACACTGTAGTGCTCTGATTTCGACGAAAAGCCTGAGCGTAGAAGCGGATCAATCGACCTCCGGGTCCAGCGAGCGAGGACGCAAATGGACACCCAAGAGAATGGGCAATTGCATCGCGACGCGGGCGGGCGACCCTGTCGATCGGCCGGCTGGCTTACCCGCGCCGCCGTGTCGGCGGCATTCCTGCTCGGCATGGCTTTCAGCAGCACTGCGTTTGCGCAGGACCAACAGTTACCCGTGGTGACGGCGGCCAAGCCGGTGGTCCGTGAAATCGTCGAAGACGACGAGTTCGTCGGGCGCTTCGAAGCCCTCGACCAGGTCGCCATCCGTTCGCGCGTCAGCGGCTATCTGGACAAGGTCAGCTTCCAGGACGGCGCACTGGTCAACAAGGGCGACCTGCTCTTCACCATCGATCAGCGTCCGTACCAGGCGGCTTATGATGCCGCCAAGTCGCAAGTGGACGTCGCCAAGAGTCTGCTCGAATTCTCCAAGATGCAGCTGGATCGCGCCGACGAACTCGCCAAGACCGGCAATATCTCAACCGCGACGGTCGACGACCGCCGGCGGGAATACCTTTCGGCGCAGGCGCAGATGCAGGGCGCGACGGCTGCGCTGACGACGGCCAGACTGAACATGGAATTCACCGAGATCAAGGCGCCCTTGTCCGGCCGCATCGACCGCCGGCTGGTGTCGGTCGGCAACCTCGTGCAGCCGGATTCCACCTTGCTGACGACCATCGTTACGCGCGATCCGATCGACTTCTATTTCGACGTCGATGAGCGCCTGTATTTCAGCTACGCCCGCGACGCGAAGGAGCGCGGCGGCAGCATGCAGGAAGGCGCCGGCGGGCTCGAGGTGGTGGTTCGCGTCGCCGACCGCGCGGAGGCGGTATTCAAAGGCAAGCTCGATTTTGCCGAGAACCGGATCGACAACGCGACCGGCACCATGCGGGTGCGTGCAAGGTTTCCCAACGCCGACGGCATTCTCCAGCCAGGCATGTTCGGACGCATCAACGTGCCGGGGTCGCTGCCGCATAGCGGCGTGCTGGTGCCCGACGAGGCGATCGGCGCCGATCAGGATCGCCGCATCGTGTTCCTGGTGGATGAGGCCGGGATGGTGTCGGCGAAGCCCGTGCGCACCGGCCCGCTTCTCGACGGCTACCGGGTGATCCGCCAGGGCCTGACCGGCGATGAGACGATCATCGTCAACGGGCTGATGCACGCCAGGCCCGGCACCAAGGTCAAGGTCGAGATGGTGACGTTGCCGCCCAGGGCCGAGACCGCCGAGTTGCAGCAATGAGGTTCGCACATTTCTTCGTCGACCGTCCGATCTTCGCATCGGTCGTTTCGATCGTCCTGCTGATCCTCGGCGGGATTGCTTATACCCAGCTGCCGGTCGCGCAATATCCCGAGATCGCGCCGCCGACCATCGTCGTTCGCGCCCAGTATCCGGGCGCCGACGCCGAGACGGTCGCAGCGACGGTGGCAACGCCGATCGAGCAGGAGATCAACGGCGTCGAGGGCATGCTCTACATGTCGTCCTATTCGTCGGGCGACGGGGCGATGGCGCTGACCATCACCTTCAAGCTGGGCACCGATCTCGACCAGGCGCAGGTGCTGGTGCAGAACCGCGTGTCGGTCGCCGAGCCACGCCTGCCCGAAGAAGTCCGCCGCCTCGGCATCACCACCACCAAGACCTCGCCCGACCTGATGATGGTCGTGCACATGCTGTCGCCCGACAATACCTACGACCAACTCTACGTCTCGAACTACGCCCGCTCGCGGGTGCGCGACATATTGCTCAGACTAGACGGCGTCGGCGACCTCATCATCTTCGGCGAACGCGAATATTCGCTGCGCATCTGGCTCGATCCGGAAAAACTGTCCGCCCTGGGGATGACCTCGGGCGATGTGGTGCAGGCGCTGCGCGACCAGAATGTCCAGGTGTCGGGCGGCTCGATCGGCGCGCCGCCGACCAGCACCGGCACGGCGTTCCAGTACACGGTCACAACGCAAGGCCGCTTCAACGACGCACGCGACTTCCGATACGTGATCGTCAAATCGACCGACGACGGCCGCCTGATCTCGCTCCAGGACGTGGCGCGCATCGAGCTCGGCGCCAAGGATTACGTCACCAACTCCTATCTCAACGGCAAACCGGCGGTGGCGCTCGCCATCTTCCAGCGGCCGGGCACCAATGCGCTCGCCGCAGCCGCGGAGATCCAGGACAAGATGAAGGAGCTTTCCCGCGACTTCCCGAAGGGGTTGAGCTACGACATCGTCTACAATCCGACCGAGTTCGTCGCCGAGTCGATCCAGGAGGTCTACAAGACGATCCTCGAGGCGATGCTGCTGGTCATCATCGTCATCATCGTCTTCCTGCAATCGTGGCGCATGGCGATCGTGCCGATCGTGGCGATTCCCGTGTCGCTGATCGGCACGCTGGCGGTACTTTACGCCGCCGGCTTCTCGCTCAACATGCTGACGCTGTTCGGCCTCGTTCTGGCGATCGGCATCGTCGTCGACGATGCGATCGTCGTGGTCGAAAACGTCGAGCGCAATATCGCCAGAGGGCTGGCGCCCAGTCCGGCGTCGCACCTGACCATGGACGAAGTCGGAACGGCCGTCATCGCGATCTCGCTGGTGTTGATAGCCGTGTTCGTGCCGACAGCCTTCATCCCCGGCATTTCTGGGCAGTTCTATCTGCAGTTTGCTATCACCATCGCGGTGTCGACGGCGATCTCGGCATTCAATTCGCTGACGCTTTCGCCGGCGCTGGCCGCACTGCTGTTCAAGCCGCATCACGCCGCGGCGGCGCCGCCGCGCTTTTTCCTGGCGCGGTTCGGACGGGCGCTCGCCGACGGCTTCAATCGCGGCTTCGACAGGGTCGCCCATTGGTATTCGAGCATTATCCGCGTGCTGGTCGGCTCGTGGATAACGATGGCCGCCATGCTGGCCGTTTTCGCGGCCCTCATCTACGCCACGGTCTACATGGTGCAGGCGGTGCCGCGCGGTTTCATTCCGTCGCTTGACCAGGGCTATGCGATCGTCGTCGTCCAGTTGCCGGACGGCGCTTCGCTGTCGAGGACCGATTCGGTCATCCAGCAGGCGTCGCAGATCATCCAGAAAACGCCAGGCGTCGATTACGCTGTCGCCTTCGCCGGCTTCTCCGGCGCGACCTTCACCAACGCCAGCAACGCGGGCGTGATCTTCGCCAGGTTCAAGCCGTTTGACGAGCGACTGAAAGCCGGCCAGTCGGCGACCCAGGTCATCGGCAATCTGTTCGGCAGCCTGCAAAGCATCAAGGAAGCCTTCATTATCGCACTGCCACCGCCGCCGATCCGCGGCGTCGGCAATGCCGGCGGCTTCAAGCTGCAGATCCAGGAGCGCAACAGCGCCGACATGCGGCAGATCCTGGCGCTTGCCTACGAAATCGCCGGCAAGGCCAACAAGACGCCGGGGCTGACGGGCGTGTTCACCACCTTCTCCGCGTCGAGCCCGCAATTCTTCCTGGCGATCGATCGCGACAAGGCGCGCATCCTGAACGTGCCGATCCCCAACATCTTCGAGACGCTGTCGATCAATTTGGGCACCGCCTACGTCAACGACTTCAACGCGTTCGGGCGCGTCTACCAGGTGCGGGCGCAGGCCGACCAGGCGTTCCGCCTCGATCGCGCCGACATCTTGAAACTGAAGGTGCGCTCGGCGACCGGCGCGCTGGTTCCGCTCGGCACGTTGATCGAGATCCGCGACGTCACCGGCCCGGCGCTGGTCCAGCGCTACAACATGTACGTCTCAGTGCCGCTGCAGGGCAACGCCGCGCCCGGCGTTTCCACGGGCGACGCGCTGGCATTGATGGAAGGGATCACGGCAAAGACGCTGCCGGCCGGTACCTCCTATGAATGGACCGAGCTCGCCTACCAGGAGCGCAACACCGGCAATGCCGCTGTCTATATCTTCGGACTGTCGGTGCTGTTCGTGTTCCTGGCGCTGGCGGCGCAATATGAAAGCTGGGTGCTGCCGTTCGCCATTGTGCTGGTGGTGCCGCTCGGCGTGCTCGCGGCGTTGCTCGGCGTGTCTTTCCGAGGGCTGGACAACAACATCCTCGTGCAGATCGGCCTCATCGTGCTGATCGGGCTTGCCGCGAAGAACGCGATCCTGATCGTCGAATTCGCGCGGCAGGCGCAGGAACGCGGGCTGTCGGCCGCCGAGGCTGCCGTCGAAGCCTGCCGGCTCAGGCTGCGGCCGATCCTGATGACCGCCTTCTCGTTCATCCTCGGCGTCGTGCCGCTGATGATCGCAACGGGACCGGGCGCAGAAATGCGCCAGTCGCTCGGCACCGCGGTATTCTCCGGCATGCTCGGCGTCACCTTCGTCGGCCTGTTCCTGACGCCGGTGTTCTACGTCACGCTCAGGTCGCTGTTTTCACGGCGCAAGCCCCGTGCCGAGGCCGAACCTTCGGGGCCGGCAGAGGCGCCATCGGAGACGGCCGCCGAGTAGGGTTACGAATTCGCCGCGTCGAGCGCGGTTATCACTCCAGAAAATCGGCGCGGCGCGGCAACGGCTACGATCTGCGCAACCTCGGCGTCGAGGTGCCGCGGTGACCCTGCTCGGTCTGATCCAGCCTGACAGCCGCATCCAGTTCAGCGAGACGGTGCCGGGCGGCCAGGCCAATGCGATCTTCTATCTGGTCGACCAGGCGGGGCTTGAGGGCGCAACCGCGACCTCCGGAGTCCTCGCTTGCGATGTCTGCTTCCGCCCGACGCGATCACCGTGCGCCGACAGACCTGCAGGCAGCCGATCAGGCGGGTGCCGGCGCCCGCGGCGTCAAGTTCGTCGCGCCGGCCGTCGTCCAATTCCTCAGGCGGCGCCTGGACGCCGGCTTTGTTTCCGTGAATCTCGCCATGCCGCATTGCACAATCGTCTCGCCTGCGCAAAATGCGGCATGATCCGCAAATCCCTCACTGTTCTGGTGATCGATGAAAACCACATCCGCGCTTCGATAATCGAAGCGGGATTGCGGGAGGCTGGGCATCAGCAGGTCACGGTCATCCACGACGTCGCCGGCATCGCGCGGCGGATCGCCGAGATCGAACCCGACGTGATCGTCATCGATCTCGAAAATCCCAACCGCGACATGCTCGAAAACATGTTCCAGCTTTCGCGCGTGGTGAAGCGGCCGATCGCCATGTTCGTTGATCGCTCGGACCAGGCCTCGATCGAAGCCGCGGTTGAAGCCGGAGTGTCGGCTTATGTCGTCGACGGCCTGCGCCAGGAGCGGGTCAAGCCGATCCTCGACATGGCAATCAGTCGCTTCAACGCCTTCTCGCGCATGGCGCGCGAACTGGAAGAAGCCCGCAGCGAGTTGGAGAGCCGCAAGGTGATCGATCGCGCCAAGGGCATCCTGATGAAATCGCGCGGCCTGTCAGAGGACGCGGCCTACACGCTGCTGCGCAGGACAGCCATGAACCAGAACCGCAAGATCGCCGAAATCGCGCAGAGCCTGGTGACGGCGGCAGGACTTCTGGATCCCGAGGAGAGTTGAGAATGGCGGCCGAGCACCGGATCAATGCTGGCTTCATGCCGCTCTTCGACAGCGCCATCCTTGTCGCGGCGAAGGAAATCGGCTTTGCTTTGCGCGAAGGAATCGAGCTCACCCTCAACCGGGAAACGTCCTGGGCCAACATCCGCGACCGCATCGCCATCGGCCACTTCGATCTGGCGCACATGCTGGGGCCGATGCCGATCGCCTGCAATCTGGGGCTGACGCCGCTCGCCTCCGATACCCTCGTGCCGTTCTCGCTCGGCCTCGGCGGCAATTGCGTGACGGTTTCGAACGCGGTCTGGGCCGGTATGGCCGCGCACGGCGCCCAACCTGATCTCGATCCGGCGCGGGCCGGCAAGGCATTGCGAGCGCTGATTCGCGAACGGGCGAATGGCGGCGGCGATCCGCTGCGCTTCGCCGTCGTCCATCCGCATTCCGGGCACAATTACGAATTGCGCTACTGGCTCGCCGCCTGCGGCATCGACCCGTCGCGTGAAATCGAGATCGTCATCGTGCCGCCGCCATTCATGGCCGACGCGCTCGCCGCCGGCAGGATCGACGGCTACTGCGTCGGCGAACCTTGGAACAGTGCCGCGGTCGTCGCCGGCACCGGCCGCATCGCCACGGTCAAGGCGGCCATCTGGAAGACCAGCCCGGAGAAAGTCGTTGGCGTGCGCAAGGCATGGGCGGAAAGAGAGCCGGACGCGCTTTCAGCCCTGCTGCGTGCGCTTCATCACGCGGCGCGCTGGTGCCAGGATCCGGCAAACCGTGACGAACTCGCGGCCCTGATGGCGCAGCCGGCCTTCCTCGGGCTTGCGCCGGCGCTGCAGATGCCGATTCTCAGCGGGCATCTGGCGCTCGGCGGCGGCGCCGAACTCACCGTCGGTGACTTCTTTCTGCCCTTCAACAAGGCGGCGAACTTCCCGTGGAAGAGCCATGCGCTGTGGTTCTACACGCAGATGGTGCGCTGGGGGCATGTCCCGCACACGCCGGAAAACCTCGCTATTGCCCGCGACTGCTACCGCCCCGATCTCTACCGCTCGGCGTTGAAGCCGCTTGGCGTGGCGCTTCCCGGTGCCAATGCCAAGGTCGAGGGCGCGCTGAAGGCCGCGACTCCGGTCGGTTCGGCGGGGGCAAGCCTGGTGCTCGGTCCCGATGGCTTCTTCGATGGCCAGATATTCGATCCCGACGAGATCGACGCCTACATTGCCGGCCAGAAATTGGCGCGCGCTGAGGCCTGATCATTTCTCCGGCATTCTTGTGCGCTGCACAAAAAATGTGCGTGCAACTGCGCTAATGAACAATCCTTGGCTTGCTCGCCCAGCGGGCCGGCGCGCCGAAGATTGTGGCATGCCGTTGATCTCATTGATGTTTGTCACCCATTCCGAAACTGGCACGGTTCCTGCTTTGTAATAGGCAGACTCTTCTCGGGTCACGGAATAGGCGTCCAATGGCGGGCGCTACAGGCAAAGCTGCCGCTCAGGTCAACACGCGATCCCGGATGGACGGACGCGCGCGGCCTGGCCGGCGGCTTTTTTTGTTTTGGTCGAACACGCAATCGACGGCGCCGATCCCAAGCCGCGCCCAACCGGAGATGACGATGACGAAAAGCACCAATAGCCATTCCGCCCAAACGGCGATCAGCCGCCGGGATTTCCTGAGGATCAGCGCGGCCACCGCGGCAACGCTGGCCGCGGCGCGTGCGCTGCTGCCCTCCGGCGCCTATGCGGCGCCCGCCGCGCCGGAAGTCACCGGCGCCAAGCTCGGCTTCATCGCATTGACTGATGCAGCACCGTTGATGATCGCCAAGGAGAAAGGCCTGTTCGAGAAATTCGGCATGCCCGATGTCGAGGTGCTCAAGCAGGCCTCCTGGGGGGCGACGCGCGATAATCTGGTGCTCGGCGGCGAAGCCAACGGCATTGACGGCGCCCATATCCTGACGCCGATGCCTTATCTGATGCACACCGGCAAGGTGACGCAAAACAAGCAGCCACTGCCGATGGCGATCGTGGCGCGGCTCAACTACGACTGCCAGGGCATTTCCGTCGCCCAGGAATATGCCAGCACCGGCGTCGGCCTCGACGCCTCCAAGCTGAAGGACGCCTTCGCTGCGAAAAAGGCCGCAGGCAAGGAGGTGAAGGCCGCCATGACCTTCCCGGGCGGCACGCACGATCTTTGGCTGCGCTACTGGCTGGCTGCCGGCGGCATCGATCCCGACAAGGACGTCTCGACCATCGTCGTGCCGCCGCCGCAGATGGTCGCCAACATGAAGGTCGGCAACATGGACGTGTTCTGTGTCGGCGAGCCGTGGAACGAGCAACTCGTCCACCAGAGCGTCGGCTTCACCGCCGCCACCACCGGCGAACTGTGGAAGGGCCATCCGGAAAAGGCGCTCGGCCTGCGCGCCGCCTTTATCGACAAGTACCCGAACGCCACCAAGGCGATCCTGATGGCCGTCATGGAAGCCCAGCAATGGTGCGAGGCAAAAGAAAACAAGGACGAGATGGCCGCCATCATCGGCAAGCGGCAGTGGATGAACGTGCCGACTGCCGACATCATCGGCCGCCTCAAGGGCGACATCAACTACGGCAATGGCCGCGTCGCCAACGGCACCGACCTCTATATGAAGTTCTGGAAGGGCGGCGTGTCCTATCCCTTCAAGAGCCACGACAGCTGGTTCCTCGCCGAAAATATCCGCTGGGGCAAGTTCGCGCCGACCACCGACATCAAAGCACTGGTCGGCCAAGTAAACCGTGAGGATCTGTGGCGCGAGGCGGCCAAGGATCTTGGTGTCGCCGCGGCCGATATTCCGGCGTCTACGTCGCGAGGCACTGAAACCTTCTTCGACGGCAAGATATTCGATCCGGTGAACCCGTCGGCCTATCTCGACAGCCTGAAAATCAAGGTGTCGGCCTGAGCCTGACAGGGATGCGCGGCAGGCGGTGGCAGCGCCGCCTGCCTTGCACCTGCCGCCAAGGAGTTTTTCGAGAAATGTCTATCCAAGCCATCGAGGACCGCAAGGTGAAGCCGTTCCCCGCACCGGCCAAGCCCGCCGAGGTCATCGCCTTGACCGCCAGGGCGCGGCGCCGCTTCGACCCGGCCGCGGTCGCCGCCAAGCTGGCCAGCACGCTGGTGCCGCCGGTCATCGTCATCACCATTATGCTCGTCGTCTGGCAGGTCGCCTGTTCGTCGCCCACGGCCAGCCTGCCACCGCCGAGCCAGGTGTGGAACGAGGCCTATGACCTGATCGCCCACCCGTTCTTCGACAATGGCCCGCAGGACATCGGACTCGCCTGGCGGGTGCTGATGTCGCTGCAGCGCGTCGCCATGGGCTTCGGCCTGGCAGCAATCGTCGGCGTCGCGCTCGGCGCGCTCGTCGGCCAGTCGATCTGGACGATGCGCGGTCTCGATCCGGTCTTCCAGATCCTGCGCACGGTGCCGCCGCTCGCGTGGCTGCCGCTGTCGCTGGCGGCGTTCCGCGATTCCAGCCCGTCGGCGATCTTCGTCATCTTCATCACCTCGATCTGGCCCATCATCATCAACACCGCGGTCGGTGTCCGCAACATCCCCGAGGACTACCGCAACGTCGCCCGTATCCTCCGGCTCAACCAGTTCGAGTTCTTTGTGAAGATCATGGTGCCGGCGGCCGCGCCCTACATCTTCACTGGCTTGCGGATCGGCATCGGCCTGTCCTGGCTCGCCATCGTCGCCGCCGAAATGCTGACCGGCGGCGTCGGCATCGGCTTCTTCATCTGGGACGCGTGGAACTCGTCGCGCCTGCCCGACATCATTGTCGCGCTCGCCTATATCGGCATCACCGGCTTTTGCCTCGACCGCCTGGTCGCGGCGGTCGGCGTCTTCGTCACCCGCGGCACAACGGCAAAGTGAGGAGAGGGACGATGACGGCCTATCTGAAACTCGACCACATCAACAAATCCTTCGCCCGCGGCAGCCAGGTCAGCGACGTGCTGAAGGACATCCGGCTGACTATCGACAAGGGCGAATTCGTCTCGATCATCGGCCATTCCGGCTGCGGCAAGTCGACCTTGCTCAACCTGATCGCCGGCCTGACCAAGGTCTCGGCCGGCGCCGTCCTGCTCGAAGACAAGGAGGTCGACAGCCCCGGCCCGGAACGCGCCGTGGTGTTCCAGAACCACAGCCTGCTGCCTTGGCTCACCGTCTACGAAAACATCAACCTCGCGGTATCCAAGGTCTTCGGCGGCAAAAAGAGCCGGGCCGAGCGGCATGAATGGATCATGCGCAATCTCGATCTCGTGCAGATGGCGCATGCCAAGGACAAACGTCCGGCCGAGATTTCGGGCGGCATGAAGCAGCGCGTCGGCATCGCCCGGGCGCTGGCCATGGAGCCGAAGATCCTGCTGCTCGACGAGCCCTTCGGCGCGCTCGACGCGCTGACCCGCGCGCATCTTCAGGACGCGGTGATGGATATCCATTCGAGGCTCGGCTCGACGACGATCATGATCACTCACGATGTCGACGAGGCGGTGCTGCTGTCCGATCGCATCGTCATGATGACCAACGGGCCGGCGGCCACCATCGGCGAGGTTCTTCCCGTGCCGCTGGCCCGGCCGCGTCGGCGCATTGAGCTTTCCTCCGACCGCACCTTCCTGCGCTGCCGCGAGGCGGTGCTGAAATTCCTCTACGAACGCCACCGCTTCGTCGAAGCCGCGGAGTAAGGCCATAATTGGAAACTCGTCATCATCATTGGCAAATCTGCATCGGCAATGGGCAATCTACCGCATTGCACAAATATTATGCTGCTGTGCAAGGCATTTTGACTAATCTTTGATCCGCTGCCGAGCTTGGTCAAAAGTCGCGCGGCTGCGGTTCATATTGATTTCATTCTATAATTAAGAGCGCTGTCGAATTGGCACGCTTCCTGCTTTCCAAAATGTAGGGTCCGCAAGGGCCAAGTGACACGGCGTCCAATGGCGGGCGCCACAGGCAAAGCTGCCGCTCAGGTCCACACGCGCTCCCGAAATCCCGGACGCGAAGACCTGGCCGGCGGCTTTTTTGTTTTGACGCAATCGACACGCTGGTCCCAAGCGGCGCCAACCGGAGACGACGATGACGAAACGGATCGGAACTGGCGCGTCCCTCGCGGACTTCACGCGCCGCGATTTTCTGGCCGCCAGCGCGCTGACGGCGGCGCTGTTCACCGCCGCGCTCCTCCTCTTTCCCGCCGGCGCCAAGACTGACGGCAAGGGTCTTGAAGTGACCGCGCAAAGGTCGGTTTCAACCAGTTCGCCGATGCTGCGCCGCTGACAGTCGCGAACGAACAGACAAGGGCGGTGCCTCCCACGCCGCAAACCGGAGCCAGAAAATGACCGCAAATCTCCCAGCCGCGCCCAGCCAGGACAGCGCTCCCCGGCAGGCGCTTGCCATGTCCACCATCGCCTTCACCGTCTGCTTCGCGGTGTGGACGATCTTTTCAATCATCGGCGTGCGCATAAAGCAAGAGCTGGGGCTGAACGAGACGGAGTTCGGCCTGCTCGTCGGCACGCCGATCCTCACCGGCTCGCTCGTGCGTATGGTGCTCGGTGTCTGGACCGACCGTTTTGGCGGACGGCTGGTATACACCGCGACCATGCTTGCGGCGGCGGTCGCGACCTTTCTGCTCGCTTTTGCGCACACCTACGGGCAGATGCTGGTCGCCGCACTAGGCGTTGGGCTCGCCGGCGGTTCCTTCGCCGTCGGTGTCGCCTATGTCTCGCGCTTCTTCCCGGCCGGCAAGCAGGGTACGGCGCTTGGCATTTTCGGTGTCGGCAATGTCGGCGCCGCCGTCACCAAGTTCCTGGCACCGTTCGTGCTTCTCTCCTGGGGCTGGCAGTCGGTCGCGCTGATCTGGGCGGCAGCACTCGTCGTCATGGCCGCCGTCTTCTGGTTCACGACTGGCGACGATCCGGTCATCCGCGAGCGCCGCGCCGGCAAGGCAGCGCCCAAGAGAAGCTTCTTGCAGGAATTCGCGCCGCTCAAGAACCTGCAGGTCTGGCGCTTCGCCTTCTATTATTTCTTCGCCTTCGGTGCGTTCGTGGCGCTCTCGCTGTGGCTGCCCCGCTACCTGATCGGCGTCTACGGCTTCGGGCTTGCGACCGCCGGCATGATCGGCGCGGCCTATTCAATACCGGCAAGTATTTTCCGCGCCTATGGCGGCGTGCTTTCCGACCGGATCGGCGCCCGCACCGTGCTCTACTGCACCTTCGCTGTCAGTGCCGTCGCGACTCTCGTTCTGTCTCTCCCCTCGGCAGACTACGTCGTGCGCGGTATCAGCGGGCCGATCGCCTTCCATTTCGAGATCGGCCCGCTCGCCTTCATAGCCGTTGCCTGTGTGCTCGGCTTCTTCATGAGCCTCGGCAAGGCCGCCGTCTACAAGCACATCCCGGCCTACTATCCGCAGAGTGTCGGCGCGGTCGGCGGCGTTGTCGGCATGATTGGCGGGCTCGGCGGCTTTGTCCTGCCAATCGCCTTCGGCGTGCTCAACGACCTCACCGGCGTCTGGTCGAGCTGCTTCATGCTGCTCTTCGTCATCGTCGCCACCTGCTTTGCCTGGATGCATCTTTCCATCCGGCGGATGGAGCGCACGGCGCCTGCCGAAGCTTCAGGCCTTTCCTACGCGGCTGAGTGAGAGCGGAGTGGATCAGGACATGACCGAGAAACTCGTCATCATCGGCAACGGCATGGCCCCCGGGCGCATGCTGGAGCATCTCCTGGAAAAGGCGCCTGGGCGCTACCAGGTCACCATCTTCAACGCCGAGCCGCGCGTGAACTACGACCGCATCATGCTGTCGCCGGTTCTGTCGGGCGAAAAGGCCTATGAGGAGATCATCATCCATGGCGACGGCTGGTACATCAAGCACGGCATCACCCTCTACAAGGGCCACAAGATCGTCGCCATCGACCGGCAGGCAAAGACCGTCACCTCCGATCATGGCGTGACCGAGCCCTACGACAAGCTCGTCATCGCCACCGGCTCGGTGCCGTTTATCATTCCGGTGCCAGGCCATGATCTGCCCGGCGTGCTCACCTATCGCGATCTCGACGACGTCCGGGCGATGATGCTTGCCGCCCAGTCGCGGGCCAAGGCGGTCGTCATCGGCGGCGGCCTGCTCGGCCTGGAAGCGGCTGCGGGTCTGAACGCGCAGGGCATGGACGTCACCGTGCTGCACGTCATGCCGACTCTGATGGAGCGTCAGCTCGATCCGGCCGCCGGATATCTCCTGCAGCGCGCCGTCGAGCAGCGCGGCATCAAGGTCATCACCAAGGCCAACACCCAGGCGATCACCGGCAACGGCAAGGTCGAGCGGGTGGAGCTTGCCGACGGCACAGTCATTCCCGCAACGCTCGTCGTCATGGCGGTGGGCATCAGGCCGAATGCGGCGCTGGCGAAGGAAGCCGGCATTGCGGTCAATCGCGGCATCGTCGTCGACGCCGGCATGCGCAGCAACGATCCCGATATCTACGCAATCGGCGAATGCGCCGAGGTCAACGGCCAGGTCTACGGGCTGGTCGCGCCGCTCTACGAGATGGCGCGCGTCGCCGCCAGCCATCTGGCCGGCAATGAGGCGGCGGCTTTCGTCCACATGGACACGCCGACTAAGCTCAAGGTCACCGGCATCGAGCTGTTCTCTCTCGGCGACTTCGCCGAGGGCGATGACCGCCAGGAGATCGTGCTGCGCGATGCCGCGGCCGGTGTCTACAAGCGCCTGGTACTCAAGGACGACCGCATCATCGGCACCGTGCTCTATGGCGAGACGGCGGACGGCGCCTGGTTCAACGACCTCAAGAAGAAGCAGACCGACATATCCGAGATGCGCGATACGCTCATCTTCGGCCAGTCCTACCAGGGAGGCGCCCCCCTGGACCCTATGGCGGCCGTTGCAGCCTTGCCGGATGATGCGGAAATCTGCGGTTGCAACGGCGTATGCAAGGGAAAGATCACCGGCGCGATCACGGCCAGGGGCTTGACCTCGCTCGACGATGTGCGCGCCCACACCAAGGCATCGGCCTCCTGCGGCTCCTGCACCGGGCTGGTCGAAAAGCTGATGGTGCTGACCATCGGCGACAAATACAACCCCGCGGCGGTCCAGCCGATGTGCAGCTGCACCGCGCTTGGCCATGACGAGGTCCGCCGGCTGATCAAGGCCAAGGGCCTGAAGACCATTCCCGCCGTCATGCAGGAACTGGAGTGGAAGACCTCCTGCGGCTGCGCCAAATGCCGGCCGGCGCTCAACTATTATCTCGTCTGCGACTGGCCCGACGAATACGCCGACGATTACCAGTCGCGCTTCATCAACGAGCGCGTCCACGCCAACATCCAAAAGGACGGCACCTACTCGGTAGTGCCGCGCATGTGGGGCGGCGTCACCAACGCCGCCGAATTGCGCGCCATCGCCGACGTCGTCGACAAGTTCGAGATCCCGATGGTCAAGGTCACCGGCGGCCAGCGCATTGACATGCTCGGCATCCGCAAGGAAGACCTGCCGGCGGTATGGGCCGATCTCGGCCAGGCCGGCTTCGTCTCCGGCCACGCCTATGCCAAAGGACTGCGCACGGTGAAGACCTGTGTCGGCTCGGACTGGTGCCGCTTCGGCACGCAGGATTCGACCGGCTTGGGCATCCGTATCGAAAAATTCATGTGGGGCTCGTGGACCCCGGCCAAGGTCAAGATGGCGGTGTCGGGCTGTCCGCGAAACTGTGCCGAGGCGACCTGCAAGGATGTCGGCGTGATCTGCGTCGATAGCGGCTACGAGATCCATTTCGCCGGCGCCGCCGGTCTCGACATCAAGGGCACCGAAGTGCTCGGCCTGGTCAAGACCGAGGACGAGGCGCTGGAGCATATCGTGGCGTTGACGCAGATGTATCGCGAGCAGGGTCGCTATCTTGAGCGTATCTACAAATGGGCCAAGCGCGTCGGCATAGCTGAGATCAAGCGTCAGATCATGGACGATGGCGAGAAGCGCAAAGCCTATTTCGACCGCTTCGTCTTTTCGCAGAAATTCGCCCAGGTCGACCCATGGTCGGAACGTGCTTCCGGCAAGGACAAGCATGAATTCCGGCCGATGGCTTCGGTCGGCTTTGCCCAGGCGGCGGAGTAGGCGCGTGTTCCCGAAAAGTGGAATGCGGTTTTCGGACAAGAACACGCGCAAAAGAGGAATGGCCACATGAATTGGGTATCGATCGGCACGCTCTCGGACATTCCGCGTCGCGGCGCGCGCTGCGTCGCCACGCCGGAAGGAAAGATCGCCGTCTTTCGCACGGCCGACGATCAGGTCTTTGCCATCGACGACCATTGCCCGCACAAAGGTGGGCCGCTCAGCCAGGGCATCGTCCATGGCACGGCGGTGACCTGTCCCTTGCACAATTGGGTGATCTCGCTGGAGACAGGCAAGGCGCTCGGCGCGGACGAGGGCGCGGTGCGCACCATTGCGGTGCGGATCGACGGCGAGCGGCTGTTCATTGCGCTGGAAGCGCTGGCCAGCCGCGCGGCGTGAACCATGCAGATTGATGAAGCGCGCGAGGTGAGGACCACCTGCCCCTATTGCGGGGTGGGTTGCGGCGTGCTGGCGAAGGTCGCCGCGGACGGTGAAATAACCGTTCGCGGCGACCCGGACCACCCGGCGAATTTCGGCCGGCTCTGCTCCAAAGGCTCGGCGCTGGCTGAGACCATCGATCTCGACGGCAGGTTGCTATACCCGGAGATCCACGGTCGCCGCACCGACTGGGACGAAGCGCTCGACCTTGTCGCTTCGACCTTCTCGCAAACCATTGCCGAACACGGCCCTGGTTCGGTCGCCTTTTATGTTTCCGGCCAGTTGCTGACCGAGGACTATTACGTCGCCAACAAGCTGATGAAAGGCTTTATCGGCTCGGCCAATATCGACACCAATTCGCGCCTGTGCATGGCCTCGTCGGTCGCCGGCCACCGCCGCGCCTTTGGCTCGGACACCGTTCCGGGAAATTACGAGGATCTGGAACTTGCCGACCTGATCGTGCTGGTCGGCTCCAATCTCGCCTGGTGCCATCCTGTACTCTACCAGCGCATTGCCGCCGCCCGGGAAAAGCGGCCCGAGATGAAGGTGGTGCTGATCGATCCTCGCCGCACCATGACCTCAGACATCGCCGACATGCATCTGGCGATCGCGCCCGATGGTGACGTCGCTTTGTTCACCGGCCTGCTCGCCTATCTCGGCCAGCACAACGCGCTGGACCGCACCTATATCACGGCGCACACGACCGGCTTCGGGCAAGCGCTTTTCGCCGCCTCGGCGCTCGATCTTGCCGGCATCGCGGCTGCCACGGGTCTCAGTGAGGACGAACTGGCCCGCTTCTACAGCCTGTTCGCCGCGACGGCGAAGACGGTGACCGTCTACAGCCAAGGCGTGAACCAGTCGTCTTCGGGCACCGACAAGGTCAACGCCATCATCAACTGCCATCTGGCCACCGGCCGCATAGGCCAGCCCGGCGCCGGGCCGTTCTCGGTGACCGGCCAGCCCAACGCCATGGGCGGCCGTGAGGTCGGCGGCATGGCCAACATGCTGGCCGCCCACATGGAGATCGAAAACCCCGAGCACCGCGAACGCGTGCAGCGCTTCTGGAATGCCCCAACCGCCGCCGAAAAACCCGGCCTGAAAGCGGTCGAGATGTTCCAAGCGGTGGCCGACGGACGCATCAAGGCGCTGTGGATCATGGCCACCAACCCCGTCGATTCGATGCCGGACGCCGATGCCGTCGAGGCGGCGATCAAGGCCTGCCCGTTTGTCGTGGTGTCGGACGTGCTGGCCAAGACCGACACGGTCCGCCACGCCCATGTCCGGCTGCCGGCCACCGCATGGGGCGAAAAGGATGGCACCGTCACCAATTCGGAGCGCCGCATCTCGCGCCAGCGAGCCTTTTTGGCCACGCCTGGTGAGGCAAGGCCAGATTGGTGGATCATCGCTGAAGTCGCCAAGCGGATGGGCTTCGGCGAGGCTTTTTCGCATGTGTCGCCGGCCGACATCTTCGCCGAGCATGCCGCGTTGTCGACATTCGAGAATGACGGGGCACGCGATTTCGACATCGGCGCCTACGCCGGGATCGATGCAGGGACGTATGAGGAGTTGGCGCCATTCCAATGGCCAGCGCCGAGCCAGGGAACCCCCCTCTGGCCTGGCGGCCATCTCCCTCTCAAGGGGGGAGATTGGATGTCGCCACCGGTTTCGCCAATCGTTGCCATTGCTGAAAAGGCGGTGCCGGCAAAACTGTCAATCTCCCCCCTTGAGGGGGAGGTGGCCGGCAGGCCAGAGGGGCGCGCGCGGCGCCAGCTGGAGGACAAAAGCACCCGCTTCTTCGCCAACGGCAATTTCTACACACCCGACGGCAAGGCACGCTTCATTGCCATCCGCCCAGCCGCACAAACCCGCACCAGCCCGGACTTCCCGCTGGTGCTCAACACCGGGCGCGTGCGCGACCATTGGCACACCATGACGCGGACCGGCAAGAGCCCGCGCTTGTCGCAGCACATGGCCGAACCGTTCGTCGAAATCCACCCGTCGGATGCGCAGCACTTCGGCATCGGCGATGCCGAGATCGTCCGCGTCTCGACTGCCCATGGCGAGGTGCTGGTCCGCGCCCTGGTGACGGTGCGCCAACGCCAAGGCTCTGTATTCGTTCCGATGCACTGGACCGATCAGTTCTCCGGCCGCGCGCGCGTCGATGCACTGGTCGCGCCGACGACCGATGCGATTTCAGGCCAACCGGCCTCGAAGAATGTTGCCGCCCGCATCGAGCGGTTCGCCGCCACAGCCTTCGGCTTCGCCGTGCTTGCCGAACGGCCCGCATCGATCGACGCCGATTACTGGAGCCTCGCCCGCGGCCCCGCCGGCTGGCGGCTTGAAATTGCGCTGCAGGACAGCCGCGACTGGACCGGGTTTGCCGCCGCGCTATTAGGCATGGAAGGCGAGACGCTCGCCTATCACGACATCGCCGGCGGGCACCATCGCTTCGCCCGTTTCGCAGGCAATAGGCTGGTCGGCGCGCTCTATCTTGCGCCAACCCCGGTGGCGGTGTCGCGCGGCTGGGCAGTCGAACAACTTGGCGCTGACCATGCCAATCGGCAGGCGCGGCTGGCGATTGTCGCCGGGCGGCCGGGCGGCAACAGCGTCGACCGCGGTGCCATCGTCTGCGCCTGTTTCGGGGTTGGTGCCAACCAGATCGCGGAAGCGGTACGCGGCGGCTGTACCAGCGTCGCGGCAATCGGCGCCGTCCTTCACGCCGGCACCAATTGCGGCTCTTGCCGCGCCGAGATCAAGACCATTATCGACGGGCGGCGTCTGCAAGCTGCGGAGTGAATGCGCCGAGAAACTCTGCCGTGCCGCCGCATGATGCTTACTAGCAATTTACAAACCATGGGCTACCAACGTTCTGACTTCGATTCGCTCGGAACGGGAGCCTCATGAGCAAAGCCCTGACCTCATTCG
The DNA here is from genome assembly GCF_040321995.1 of Mesorhizobium sp. M0207. NCBI lineage: Bacteria > Pseudomonadati > Pseudomonadota > Alphaproteobacteria > Hyphomicrobiales > Phyllobacteriaceae > Mesorhizobium > Mesorhizobium sp. M0207. Next base: position 375,981 of record NZ_JAMYSQ010000001.1, on the reverse strand, counting down.
CGCTTGCCGCCGCGCTGGCGGCCTTGCTGATGGCGCTCTGCCTGATGGTGGCCAGGCATGGCTATCCCTATGGCGCGATCGGTGCCAAGCGCTTGAGCGACATCGCCGATGCGGGGACGTTCATTCCGCTCGCGGCGATCTATTTTTTCAGCGCACTGCTGATGATGGTTCTGCCGATCAGGCTCGCTGGCATCGTCCTGACACATGCCGCCGATGCGATCTTCTGGACGGTCATATTGTTGTTTGCGGTCATCGTTGGATGTCTCGCCGCGAGATTTGCTTTCGGTCAGCGCGATGTGCTCCCGGCACTGCTGAACTGGCGGTTCCTGTTTGTCGCAGCCGTCGTCGGATGCCATCTCTTCATCAACGAGCTGCGCCGGAACATCCTGTTGCGAAGCCTGTTCTTCGTCGTCTTCGCCGCAGCGACACTGGCCTGCCTGTTTTGGTCCTTCACCATCTGAGCATGTGCGACCCGTCGGGCAGACGGCCTAATTCTTGTCGACCGGCTTCGAACGCATTCGCGAAACGGTCTCACGCTCGGCCCGCTTCGAACGCATCGGCGGCAGGCCGCGGTCGACCAGGTCCATGTCTTCCAGCACCATGTCGCCCATCCGCTTGAAAGCGATGTCGAGCGCACCGGCCCGGTGGGCGGAGCGCAGGAACCCCGGCAATGTGCGGACCGGGTGATCCTGGCCAAGCGGCTCCTCAGGAAAAACATCGCTGGCGGCGACGATATGGCCGCTGCGGACGATGTCCATCAGCGCCGGGAAATCGACCACGCCGGCTCGGCTGAGCAGGATGAAAGCGGCTCCCTTGCGCATCCTGGCAAACGCCTCGGCGCCGAGGAAGCCCTGGTTTTCGCTAGTCACCGAAGCGACAACGAAGACGAAATCGCTGTTCGACAGAACGTCGTCGAGAGAGGCGGGCTCGACGCCGTTTTCGATCAGGATCGACGGCGGCAGCCACGGGTCGAAGACTTTTGTCCGCGTGCGAAAGCCTGACAGCAACCGGTTGAGCGCACGGCCAAGATCGCCGAAGCCGATAATGCCGACATCCGCGCCGGAAAGAAGCCGCGCCGCCCGGTTGCCGTCGCCGCCCCACAGCTCCTTGCCCTGACGAAATGCGAGATCGGCGTCGACGATGCCGCGGGCGAGGTTGAGCGCCATGGCAAGGCCGAGCTCGGCCACCGGTTCGGCAAACACCAGCCCGGTGGTGACGACATGGATGCCGCGCGAAAACAGCGTCTCGTAGGGCATGTTATTGATGAGGTTGCTCTCGACATTGAAGATGCAGCGCAGCGCCTTCATTCTTTCCAGCGTCTCCGGCGCGATAGGTGGCTGACCGACGATGTAGCGCGCCTCGGCAAGGATATCGGCCGGCAGCGCCGCCACCGCTTCGGGCGATATTTCGATGATGCGGTATTTCGATCGAAATTTCGCCAGCGCAGCCGGCGTGAAGATCAGGTCGAGCGTGCGCGGTTCGGGTGCGCTGATCACCAGCGGCAAGGCGCTGTCGGACATGATGATTTCCTCCCGTGCGATCCGCGTCGCACCACACTAGAATCGTCTTCCCCGCCCCGACACCTATCACATGCCTGTCGAGGAGGAGAAGTTTGCCTGGCTTCGGCCTTGCGGTGCGGCGGTCGGTGGTCCAGATAGACGGCGATCGAAGGACGACAAGGAAGACAGCGACATGATCCCGTTTCGAAAGAACCTCATCGATGGAGAGTGGGTAGGCGATGCCGGCTCCCGTAACATCAACCCGTCCAATCTCGACGACGTGGTCGGCGAATATGCATCGGGAGGCGCCGAGCACGCCCGGCAGGCCATCGCGGCGGCGAAGGCGGCATTTCCGGCGTGGTCCCGATCGGGCCTGCTGGCCCGCCATGCGGTGCTGAGGAAGGCGTCGGACGAGATCACCGCGCGGAAAGATGAAATTGGCCGGGCGTTGGCGCGCGAGGAAGGCAAGACGCTGGTCGAGGGCATCGGCGAGACTGTCCGCGCCGCCCAGATATTCGACTTCTTCGCCGGCGAGACGCTGCGCCTGTCGGGCGAGCTGGTGCCGAGCGTGCGGCCCGGCGTCGGCGTCGAGATCACCCGTGAAGCGGTCGGCGTCGTCGGCATCATCACGCCGTGGAATTTCCCGATCGCCATTCCGGCTTGGAAAATCGCTCCGGCGCTGGCCTACGGCAACACCATCGTCTTCAAGCCGGCGGAACTCGTTCCGGAGAGCGCCTGGACTATTGTCGACATCCTGCACCGCGCCGGGCTGCCCAAGGGTGTGCTTAACCTGGTGATGGGCAAAGGTTCGGTGGTCGGCCAGGCCATGCTCGACAGTCCTGACCTCAACGCGATCACCTTCACCGGATCGGTCGGCACCGGCAAGCGCGTCGCCGCCGCCAGCGTCGAGCACATGCGCAAGTTTCAGCTCGAAATGGGCGGCAAGAACCCGCTTGTCGTGCTCGACGATGCCGACCTTGCCGTCGCTGTCGACTGCGCCATCAACGGTGCCTACTTCTCGACCGGCCAGCGCTGCACGGCGTCGTCCCGGCTGGTGGTGACGGACGGCATTCACGACCGCTTCGTCGAGGCGCTCAAGGACCGCATGGCCAAGTTGGTCGTCGGCGACGCTCTCGATGCCAAGACCCAGATCGGGCCGGTTGTCGACCAGAGCCAGTTGAAACAGGACGAGGACTATATCGCCATCGGACGTCAGGAAGGTGCCGATCTCGCCTTCGGCGGCGAGCGGCTCGATCGTGAAACCCGCGGCTTCTATTTGCAGCCGGCGCTGTTCACCGAAACCACCAACGCCATGCGCATCTCGCGCGAGGAGATTTTCGGACCGGTCGCCAACGTCATCCGCGTCAAGGATTATGACGAGGCGCTGGCGGTGGCCAACGACACGCCGTTCGGCCTGACCTCCGGCATCTGCACCTCGAGCCTCAAGCATGCCACGCACTTCAAGCGCAATTCGGAAGCCGGCATGGTCATGGTCAATCTGCCGACGGCGGGCGTCGACTTCCACGTGCCTTTCGGCGGGCGCAAGGGATCGAGCTACGGCCCGCGCGAGCAGGGCCGCTATGCCGCAGAGTTCTACACCACGGTGAAGACCGCTTACACGTTTGCCGGCTAAGAAAAGGCGGCAGACCAGCCAGGCAGCGAGCAAGTCGATGGCATCTGAGAATACGGACCTGACCTGGCTCAATCCGCCGCCGCACCACGCCTTCGGCAACAATACGGTGCATGTACGGACCGGCGAGGAGACCGACTTCTGGCGCGAGACGTTCTACGGCTTCTGGCGCGACAATGGCCATTTCCTCTATCGTGAGGTCGAGGGCGATTTCAGCGCCGAAGTCACGGTCAAGGGGCACTATGAGGTGCTTTACGATCAGGCCGGGCTTATGGTCCGCCTGAGCGAGACGCACTGGATCAAGGCCGGCATCGAATACACCGACGGGCTGATGTATTTTTCCGTCGTCGTCACCAACGATGCCTCCGACTGGTCGCTGGCCAGCATTCCGGCCGATCCGGACGGGGTCAGGATCCGCATGACCCGCCATGCCGAGACGATCCGCGTCCAGTATCGCGACCCATCTGACAAGCACTGGAAACCGGTGCGGCTTGCCTATTTCCCCCCGTCGAAAACGGTCGATGTCGGCATGATGTGCTGTTCGCCGCAGCGCGAGGGCTTCGAAGTGACATTCAGCGACTTTTCGATCGGCCCGCCGATCTCGCGGGAACTTCACGACTGAGGCGCCGCGATCCGGTCGGGCGGTTTGCGTCCGGCCCCGCCTCAGTAGGTCGCCCGGCCGCCGGAGACGTCGAAGACGGCCGCCGTTGTGAACGAGCATTCCTCGGACGCGATCCAGCAAATCAGCGCCGCCACCTCCTCGACCTCGCCGAACCGCGCCATTGGTATTTTGGACAGCATAAAGTCGATGTGTTGCTGGCTCATCTGCTGGAAGATCGCGGTGCGCACGGCCGCCGGCGTGACGCAGTTCACCGTTACTTTGGTCTTGGCCAGTTCCTTGCCGAGCGATTTGGTCATGCCGATCACCGCCGCCTTGGAGGTGCTGTAGGCCGAGGCGTTCGGGTTACCTTCCTTGCCGGCAATCGAGGCGATGTTGATGATCCTGCCGTAATTGCGTTCGAGCATATGCGGGACCAGCGCCTTGTTGCAGAAGAAGACGCCGTTGATGTTGATGTCGGTGACCCGGCGCCAATCCTCCACCGAATACTCCCAGGTCGTCATGTTCGGCCCGGTGATGGCAGCACTGGTGACAAGGACATCGACCGCGCCAAGCGCTTCGATCGTCTCTCCGGCGGCGGCTTCGACCGCTATGGGGTCGGCGACGTCTAAGGTGACGCTGTGCAGGCCTGGAACAATGGCCTTGGCCTGCTCGATCTGGGCGGCATCGCGATCCCAGACCGAAACACGCCCGCCTTCGCCAGTGATCCTTTGCGCGACGGCCAGGCCGATGCCTGAGGCGCCGCCGGTGATAACAGCAGATCGTCCGGCAAATCGTCCCGCGAAACTCATCGGCATGTGGTCTTCCTCCCAATTGGCGGCGAATGTGAAGTCAACGGCGGACAAGTTCAAGCGCGGACTTGCAACCTCAGAACAGCTTATGATGGGCCAGCACCGGTCAATTGTACGGCACTGCCTTCTGGCCAAATCGTCTCGCCCGGTATGGAGAGAACGGCTGGAACGACGCGCCCGGTTGGCATCCGGGTGACAGGCGGCGCCGGATGGGTTATATTGCACTGCACAATGCGAGCGCCTGCAGGCGAGGCTCCCATCGATCCGACGAATCGGCCCACGAGCGGCCCATGAAATCGGCATTGAGCTGCAAGGACGGAAAACCGCTATCGAGATGAAGATTCCAAAATCTCTGTTGATCGATCCGGACAAGAACACCGTCTACGGCAGCTTTGCCGTTGCCGTCTCGATCTGGGCGTTTTCCTACTCGACCATTTTCGGCCAGGCCATGATCCTGGCCTACTATGCGGTCTGGCTACCGCTCATCCTGGTCGACTACCGCAAGATATTAAGGCACGCTTCCAGCGCCTGGCTTCCGCTGGCCTTCGCAACCTATGTCTGCTTCTCGGTGTTCTGGTCGGCAGCTCCCGGCACCACGGCAAGGACGGCCGTCCAATATTGCTCCCATATCGCCTGCGCCTACATTGCCGCGCGCACCGTCAGCGTCCGGACCTTGACCATAGGTGCCCTGATCGGGATTTTCGTCGTCCTGCTCTACTCGCTCAAGGTCGCGGGCTATTCCTACGATGTTCTCGATGGGACGTATAATTTCGTCGGCGCGTTCAGCTCCAAGAACCAGATCGGCTTTGTCGCATCGCTTGGCATCTATTTCTGCGTTGTCTACCTCGCCTTTCTCAGGCGCGGCCGGATAAGCTGTTTGTTGATCGTACCGATTGTCCTTCTATCGGGCTATCTGCTGGTGGTGTCGCATTCCGCCACTTCAATGGCATCTACCCCCGCGGTTCTCGCTCTGGTCGCCCTGCTTTCCATCGGCAAGCTGCTTTCGCTCCGCCATCGCCGGGTGATTTTCATGATCGGTGCGGGCGGGCTGGTCGCCTGCACCGTGATTGCGCTGAATCTCGGGCTGATGGACTTTGTCCTTGGCCTTTTCGGCAAGGATTCGACGCTCACCGGACGAACCTACCTCTGGCAACAGGGCTGGAATGCCGCGCAGCAATCGCCCATCCTCGGCGTCGGCTACGCGGCTTATTGGGTTCAGGGCTTCTCCGAGGCCGAGCGGCTGTGGAACGAATTCTATATCGCCGCGCGAAGCGGCTTCCACTTCCACAACACCTACATCGAGACCTTGGTGGAACTCGGCTTCGTCGGCGCGACACTGCTTTCGCTGATCATCCTGCGCACGCTCTGGGGTCACGTCTCGGCGCTGATATTCAGGACATGGCAAGCCGATTCCGTGATTCTTGCCGGCGTCATGGTGCTTCTGTTCATCCGATCCTTCGTCGAGGTCGAGACCCTCAATCCCTACATCATGGGATCGTTCCTGCTGTACTACAGCTACTTCAAGCTGGTGAGGGTGCCGGCCGTCGCTCCTTCCCGGTGGAGCGCCGTGAACCATCTAGAGGAACCGGACGCCGTGCGAGGCTAGAGCGGGCGGATCCAGGCGGTTCGTTGCCCGAAGGCCGGCTTGTTTTCTGATCCATAAGATCCCAAACGCAAAAACCCCGCAGACCGCTGCCTGCGGGGTTGGTGCTTTGCTCCGGTGGAAAGAAGCTACTGGATGGCCAGGGGCGCCGGTTTGACCTTGATCACGTCCCCTGGCAGCACCGGCGTGTCTTCATCGGCGGTGATTTCGCTGGTCTTGCCGTCGACCACCCGCACCAGGGAAAATGATAAGGCCGCTGGTTCGTTGTTGCCGTAGAATTGCGGCATGGGGCTGCCCGACAAGGCTTCGGACATCAAGGCCTTTTCCATATTCAGCTTCAGCGTCACCTCGTTGAGATCGGCTTCCGTCTGTTGCCGGTCGGTCGCGAGGCTGGAGTTCTGGGTATTCTCGAGATCGATGGCGTCCTGGGTGGCCTTGCTGATCGACTGCTTGGCCGTGAGAATCGCCGTTTCGTAATCCAGGATCTGGCCCTCGAGATCGGCGATGGTTTGCTGCGAGTTCAAAACCCGCGTGTTGACGACCAGGCCCTTTTGCGCCAGCGAGCCGATGCCGTTGAGCTGCTCCTTCGCCAGATCAACCTGCTTCTGCTGGTTGACGATCTTTTTCTGCAGCGAATCGATCTCGCTCTGCAGCAGCGCCTTCAAATCGTCGAGCGCCTGCAAGCGCAGCTTGAGTTTCTTCTGGTCGGCCGCCAGGATCGCCGTCTCATCGGCAACGATGCTGGGCAGCTTCGGATCGTCGGCCACCTCTTTCGGCACCGCGAATGCCGGCTTGTCCGCCAGTTCCGCTTCGATGCGGGCGCGCTTGACGGTCAGCCTGACCAATTGGTCTTGTAATACGTCGAAATTGCCCTTCGCATTGATCAGGTCGCGGTCGTAGCGCTGCCCGCTCTCCGGGTTCCGCCGGGCTCCGCCGGCAATGCTCATCGCTTTCAGCACGGACAACCCAGGCACACAAGGATACTGGCCGGGCGATTGCACCTCGCCGGAGATGTAGAATGGCCGGTACTGTGCCATTTCGACGGAAGCCTCCGGCTTGTCGGCCAGAGCGAGCTTGCGCTGCAGCGCCTCGCCGAGCGATGCGGCGATCTCCGAAGTCGTCTTGCCGGATGCGGGCATCTCGCCGACGAAGGGAACCGACAAGGTTCCAGCGGGCCCAACCGTGTATTCTCCATTGATGGCCGACCAGTCACGGAACGTGCCTTCGACGGTCTGCCATTCCGCCACGCGAATGGTCAGCTTGTCCTGTGCTCCTAGGCGATAGTCGTCGGCGAAGGCAAACTGTGGCAAGGCGAGCGACAGCGTCAGGCCGGTCGCCATTGTAAGGCAAGTCGTCAAAAGCCGTACTCGCCGCATGCGTCTGGAGAGAATACCGGTGCAAAAAATATCGATTATATCTGCTTTCAACTGAGCGTTTCCGATCTGGTTTGCCCCGCCCGATGAGCTGCCGATGCCTGAGTTAGGGGCCTGAGTTCCAGGCCCGAATTCTGGACAGTCGCTCCTCGATGCACGGCCAGCAAGCGGCCGTCAGTAGCAGCCTCGCGACATCCAGACCGCGGGTACGGTCTTGATGATGATGCGGATGTCTTCGAACATCGACCAGTTCTCGACATAGTGCCTGTCGAATGCGACGCGGCTGTCATACGAAACATCGTTGCGTCCGCTGACCTGCCACAGCCCTGTCAGGCCGGGGCGCGATTTAAGATAATAGACGGCCGAATTGCCATAAATCTCCAGCTCATCGCGCACCACGGGACGAGGCCCGACCAGGCTCATATCCCCCTGCAGGATGTTGATGATCTGCGGCAACTCATCGAGGCTGAGCTTCCTCAGCACCGCTCCGACGCGCGTGATCCGCGGGTCGTTCTTCAACTTGCGGGTCGCTATCCATTCGGCGTTGGCCTCCGGATTCGCGGCGAGATAGGCAGCAAGCACCCGCTCGCCGTCTGGAACCATGGTGCGGAACTTGAGGCACGGAAAAATCCGTCCTCCGCGGCCGATCCGGCTGTGACCATAGAAAATCGGCCCGCCATCGGAAAACCTGACAAGCAGCGCTATCATCACGAACAGCGGGCTGAGAGCGACCAGGCCGATCAGCGAACCGACAATATCGAAGCTGCGTTTGAGCAGGCCGCCAATCGGTGGCGGAAAATCGACGCCGGCCTGCGAAAAATCCGCATCGGCCGGCTTGGCTACGTCCCTCATGCGTAAACTCCATACGTTGAACGGATGGTTTACCGCACGATACCAAAAAAATGTTGCAGCGCAACACACAATTTCCCAGACGGCTGTAATAGTCGCGTCATGAACTGACTAAATAATAAACTCGTCCTGCACAAAATTTCGCCTTTATGTCGCAAAAGAGCCAGATTATGGGCAATTTTGGAAAAACTAGTCCAATTTTGGGGCTGATTTTAGGCGAATCGCTCTTTATACCCTCCTGTGGAGCTTTGCCGTCATTTAGAATTTCAAGATAATGACTGATGTTATGCTAAAATACTATTCAATATTATAAATCTTACTGGAGCGAGTCGATATCCGGCAATCAGTGGTGATGCCGACGTGTGCGTTGCACCATGGGAGAGTCGATCCCGAGGATTCGTTTAAAATTTATTGCGCAGCTGCCCTTGCCGCCTATTGCGCGGCTCAATAGAGTTGCAAATTGTTTCTGTCGGACTATGGACAGATTGGGCTAGGCCGGAAGCAACCGGCCAGAAGCGGGCAACCTAAATAAGCTCGCAGAGTTTAAGGGAGGTGCTCGGGGTGGGCTTGTCGACATTTTTTCCCGAGCCGGTTGATGGGCTATCGGGTATGTCACTGCCAAAGTTCATTATCGGAATGTGTTTTGCGCTGGCGATCGTGATCGTCTGGTCCTATTTAGGCGGCGCCTCGCTCGGTACGACGCTGTTTCGTGTCATCGGCTGCGCTATAGTCATCCAACTGGGTTATTTTCTGCTGGTCTTTGCCATGGTTGCCAGAAATGCCCCGACCCCGGCCGACAAAATCCGCGACGCTGAACGAAAGCTGAGTTCGAACGAAGCGGCCGAAGCCGAGAAACTCAGCGCCAGGAGAGGCCTTCACTGATTTCGGGCCTGGCCGCGGTCTGCGATGTCCATGTGACCTGTGGTTAAGCTCGCCGGTCCCCTGACGAATTGCTCACCTCAACGACACCGGCAGTCGGCATTCCTGTTCTTTCAATTCCTTGACACTGCGGGCCTCGACGCGCTCGCTCCGCCCCGCCGCCGTCCGGTCGGCGAGGATCAGCAACTGGTTTCTGCCAGTTGAGCGCTCTGATGGAGCGTGTAGGAACGGCTCTGCCAAGCGGCGCATTTCTGGAGCCGTCCCGATTGAGGCTCGCCGCCTGCCCAACCGGGCCATGACATCCAGCAAAATGAAAAACTGGACGGCGCCGATGATTTTGGCGATGCTTGCTTCGCAATTGCAGCATAGGCGTTTGGGCCGATGCATTTCAGAATGGGCGGTGGGGCATTGAGCGGACGGGGCGAGGAAATCCGCAACGGCTTCTGCAACCGAGAGGCATGTCCATGACATCATTCCAGGTCTGCGTGATCATCGCCGCCCGCAATGCGGCGCGGACAATCCCGGCTGCCATTGCATCGGCATTACGCGAGCCTGAGGTTGCGGAAGTTGTCGTCGTCGACGACGCGTCCACCGACGACACCGCGAAAGTCGCCAACGCGGCCGGCGACGGCACGGGCCGTCTTTCCGTCATCCGCTTCGACGCCAATCGCGGCCCATCCTTTGCACGCAACGCCGCGATTGCCGGTTCCAGGTCGCCGTTCATCAGCATTCTGGACGCTGATGATTTCTTTTTCGAAGGCAGGTTTCACAGACTGTTCGCCAGCACCGATTGGGATTTCGCCGCAGACAACATCATGCTTGTCAGGGATGACGCGGCAACCGACGTTTCGAAAATCGTGGCTCCACCGTTCTCGCCCGAGCCGGAATTCCTCGATTTCGAGGGTTTCATCGACGCCAACATCTCCAGGCGCCGTGTGCAACGAGGGGAACTGGGGTTCCTCAAACCCGTGATCAGCCGCGCCTTCCTCGATCGGCATGGGCTGCGCTACGACGAGAAGCTGCGCCTGGGTGAAGACTATGAACTCTATGCGCGTGCGGTTGCCCTTGGCGCGCGCTTCAAGGTCATCAAATCCTGTGGCTACGGCGCGATCGTGCGCGCCGATTCGCTGAGCGGACGGCACAAGACCCAGGACCTGAAGCATCTGGCCGATGCCGACCTGGCACTGCTTGCGATCGACAGTTTGCCGGAGGCATCGAAGGCTGCGCTGAGAAGGCACGAGCGGCACATCCGCGACAAATATCGATTGCGGAAGTTTTTAGACGTGAAGGCTGAGCGCGGGTTGGCACCGGCCGCGGCCTACGCCTTGGCCGGCTCGTCCAACCTCACAGCCGTCGTCCGCGGCGTTGCCTCCGACAAGCTGGATGCGCTGTTTCGCCGCGCTGGCCTCGCCGCGAAGCGTCAGCATGTGCCGCCGCTGCGCTTCCTCATGGCCGGAACCAGCACGGCCAACGAAAGCTAGGCCCGTCAACGTGCGATGGCGGTAGCCACTCCCTTACCCTTCGGTCGGCTCGCACCATTTCAACGAGATTCATGAGTTTACGATCTAGGTGGTTGCCTATGCGCGCAGGGAATGGCAATCTATGTTGCGGTGCAGCAATTTTGGACGGCCAACCGAACTGGCCCGAGACATACCCTGTCGGAGGAGCTGGACGATGCAAGAAATGTCTTTTGAATGTGGACGGGCACTAAGGCCGTTCACCAGCTCGACGATGATGGGGCGCTGACTGCATGGCCTCGATCTTTCGCTTCCGGTCGAGAGATCCGGCGCGCGACACGCAGACCGACACCTCGCGCCTTGATCGGTTGGCAAAGCTGCTGGACCAGATCTCGGCCGAAGTCGAGGCGGAGAAGAGCGGCCTTGAGAACCGCTACAGGACAACGGCTACCAATGCCGCCTTTCTGGTTGAGGCGATGGAGAACGGAACGGTCTCCTCTCGCAGGTCTTCCGAAGTCGGCGAACTGACCAGGTCGATCCTGAATTGCGAGCGGCGCATCGCAGCGCTGTCGCGCCAGATGCAGAAGATGAAGGATCTCCGTCATTCGCTGGATGAAATCTTCGAAGAGAAGCGGCAGAACGGTCCCGACATAAGGACCGATTTTGTGAAGCCCGCCGATTCCGGCACAGGCTGAGCGAACACCCGGGTCGGCGCAATGGTTTTAGGCACAACACGGAGCTTGGGAGCGACAGAGGTCAAGATCAGGTTGTTTCGTCACGGTTCGAACGATCGCTTTGGGGGCGCACAGCACAAGGTGAGTTTGATATGAACGCAGATCTTAAAAGCACGCCCGCCCCGGCAACCCGAGGCACCCCGTTCACGCGCCCGATCCCAGGCAAGCTGCGGCGGCTCCGTTCAGACGGCGCGTTTCTGCTGGTCGTTCTCGGCAGTCTGGTTGCGGGCCTGGTGCCCGCCGGCGCGCAGGATCTCCCAACCGCGCCGTCCTTTGTCGATGATTTCACCAGCCTCAGTCGCGCGCGCTGGTACATTTCCGACGGCTGGACGAACGGCAAGCATCAGAACTGCACCTGGTCCAAAAGCCTGATCGGGCTTTCCGACGGCATGCTGACGCTCGGTTTCGAGAAGCGCAAGCTGAAGGATCGCGAATTCGCCTGCGCCGAGATCCAGACCAAGCAGCGCTTCGGCTACGGCACCTACGAGGCGCGGATGAAGACCGACACGGGCTCTGGCGTCAACGCGGCATTCTTCAGCTTCGTCGGCGATGCCGATAAGCAGCCGCATGATGAAATCGACTTCGAGGTGCTGACCAAGGACACGTCCAAGGTCCAGGTCAATGCCTACATAGCCGGCAAAGGCAAGAACGAGAAACTGGTCGACGTCGCCGGCGGCACCGACAAGGCCTTCAACGACTACGCCTTCGTCTGGGAAAAGGACCGGCTGCGCTGGTACGTCAACGGCAAGCTTGTCCACGAGATCACCGATCCGGCGAAGCTGCCCACCCATTCGCAAAGGATCTATTTCAGCCTGTGGGGCAGCGATACGATGAAGGGGTGGATGGGGCCGTTCTCGGATCCGGGCCGCAAGCTCACCATGCAGGTGGATCGTGTTGCATTCACCGCACTTGGCCAGCCCTGCCAATTCCCCGAATCGCTGGCATGCAACACAAACTAGAAGCGCATCTGAACCGGCCGGGCCGAAGGTGGTCGGAAAACCGAAGCTCGAACAGGCCCGAAGCCTTGAACAGGGATGAAACCGAATGAATTTGACTGTCTTTGGAATCGGCTATGTCGGTCTTGTACAGGCGGCGGTGCTTGCCGAAGTCGGCCATCAGGTGGTCTGCGTCGACATCGATGCAAAAAAGGTCGAGCGGCTCAACCAGGGTCATGTCCCGATCTTCGAGCCTGGGCTCGAAAACATCGTCAAGGAGAACCATGCCGCCGGCCGCATCAAGTTCACCACCGACGCCGCCGCGGCGATCAAGCATGGCCAGATCCAGATGATCGCCGTCGGCACGCCGCCGGGCGAGGATGGTTCGGCCGACCTCAAATATGTGCTGGCCGTCGCCGAGGCCATCGGTCGTGAGATGGACGAGCCCAAGATCGTCGTCGGCAAGTCGACCGTGCCCGTCGGCACCTGCGAAAGGATAAAGGCCAGGATCGCCGCAACGCTGAAGGCGCGCGGGCGCGAGGATCTGGCTTTCGACGTCGCCTCCAATCCGGAATTCCTCAAGGAAGGGTCCGCTGTGAGCGACTGTATGAAGCCCGACCGCATCATCGTCGGCACCAGCAACGAGGACACCGAGGCGGTGATGCGCGAGCTCTACGCGCCGTTCAACCGCAACCACGAAAAGATGATCGTCATGGATGTGCGCAGTGCCGAGTTCACCAAATACGCGGCCAATTGCATGCTGGCGACCAAGATCAGCTTCATGAATGAAATGGCCAACCTGGCCGAGCAACTGGGCGCCGACATCGAGGAAGTCCGCAAGGGCATCGGCAGCGACCCGCGGATCGGCTACCACTTCATCTATCCGGGCCTCGGCTATGGCGGCTCGTGTTTCCCGAAGGATGTGCGTGCCCTGATCAAGACCGCCGAGGCCGTCAAGTTCGACGCCAAGCTGCTGCGTGCCGTCGAGGAGCGCAACAACCAGCAGAAGTCGGTCCTGTTCGAGAAGGTGGACCGCTATTTCAAGGGCAATCTCAAAGGCAAGACATTTGCGCTGTGGGGCTTGGCCTTCAAACCCAATACCGACGACATGCGCGAGGCCCCGGCCCGCACGCTGATGGAAGCGCTCTGGGCCGCCGGTGCCAATGTCCAGGCCTACGATCCCGAGGCGATGCAGGAATGCCAGGCGATCTACGGGCTCCGCGATGACCTGCAACTGTGCGGCACCAAGGAGGCCGCGCTGCGAGGCGCCGATGCGCTCTTGATCGTGACCGAGTGGAAAAGCTTCAGCGCGCCGTCTTTCGATGCGCTGAAGAACGCGCTGACCACGCCCGTTATCTTCGACGGACGCAATCTCTACGACCCCAAGGTCATCGCCCGCCACGGCATCGAATACCACAGCATCGGCAGAATGGCGGCGTGACGCTAGGGCGGTCCAGCAAGGAGCCAGGTCCATGAAAGTTCTGTTTGCGGGCGGCAACGGCTACACGCCGCAGTTCAGCGGTGGCGTTCAGTCGAGCACGCATCATCTGGTCGAGCAGCTGCGCGAGCACGGTCATGACGCCTCGGTTCTGGCGGCGCTGTTCGGTGACGGCATGTTCGGCTTCAAGGCGCGCGCCAAGATGAAGCTGCTTCGCCAACGAGCGGTCATCGACAGCTATCCCGGCTATCCGGTCGTGCGGGCATGGTTTCCCTGGGAGGCGGCGCGCTTCGCGGTCGAACGGCTCGATCCCGATGTCGCCGTCGTGCAGTGCCATAAATCGGTGCCGATCGGAAAGGCGCTGCAGGCGCTCGGCGTGCCGCTGGTGGTCTATCTGCGGAACGTCGAGTTCCACGAACTGGCCGGCGACCTGCGCGAATTGCATTCGGCGCTTTATATCGCCAACTCCGAATTCACCGCGCGCACCTATAAGGAAAAGTTCGGCATCGACTCGACGGTAATCCCGCCGACCATCAATCCCGGGCTCTACAGCACGCCGACCACCGGTGAATTCGTCACGCTGATCAATCCTTACAATGAAAAAGGGTTCGAACTCGCCGTGCGCATCGCCGGCCAATGCCCCGAAATTCCGTTCCTGTTCGTCGAAAGCTGGAAGCTCGACGACGACCATCGGGCGCAGATCGAACAGATCATCGCCCCGCTGCGCAACGTCAGGCTGGAAAGCCGCACCAGCGACATGAAGACCGTCTATGGCCGCACCAAGATTCTGCTGGCGCCCAGCAAATGGGAAGAGGCCTGGGGGCGGGTGGCATCCGAGGCCCATTGCAGCGGCATTCCAGTCGTCGGGTCCCGTCGCGGCGGCCTGCCGGAAGCGATTGGCGCCGGCGGCGTGGTGCTCGACTATGACGCACCGCTCGACGACTGGGTCGCCGCGGTCAGGCGACTATGGAGCGACAAGGCCGAGTACGACCGTCTGTCGGCGGCGGCGCAGCTGTTTTCGGAGCGGCCGCAAATGAACCCCGACAGCCAGTTCGCGACTTTTCTCGGCGTTCTCGACCGCGCCAGGCAAGGCGCGCTGGAGCGTGCCGCCTGATGTATTTCGTCCAAAGCCATGCATGTCGCCTAAAAGCCGGCTCTCGCGCCTGACCAGGGTGGGAGCTGCTTTGGGACAACGACACGCACAACACCAGACGCTTGAGGCGCCTCGCACGGCGGCGACGGGCGTCATCCCTCATCCGCGCGAGCAGATCGCCGACCGGCCTCGAAAGATCGTCCATTCGATGAAGATTTGCTTCGTAGTTGATAAGTTCCCCTCTTTGTCGGAGACCTTCGTCCTCGACCAGATAGAAGGGTGCCTCGAGCGCGGCATGCAAGTCGGCGTCATCTGCAACGAGACGTCCTTCGGCAAGGACAGCAACATCGACGATCGCCGCTGGCAGGCTCTCCCTGGCAAGGTCGTCTGCTGGTGGGGCGGGCTGGGGCGCTTTCGCCCGACGCTCAGGAGATGGTCGGGCAGGTTCTGGGATAAGCTCTCGACCGCTGTCGACATCGCGTTTGCGCGCAAGTTGCAGAACGCCGATGTGATCGTCGCGCATTTCGGCAATAACGGCATGCGCGTCGCCCGCGCCATGAAACGAGGCCGGATTTCCGCTCCGCTGGTGACCATATTCCACGGCCGCGATGTCGGCGAACCGCTGCATGACAACACGCTCACGCGCTACAAGGTTGTCTTCGACAAGGGCGTTCTCCAGCTCCCGGTGAACGCGTTTTTCCGCGATGCCCTGATCGGCGTCGGCGCACCCCCGGCGCAAGTCATGGTTCACCATATGGGCGTGCGGCCCGGTGAGATCGGCTACCATTGGCGTTCCTGGGACCGGGACACGCTGTCCTTCATCTCGGTCTGCCGGCTGACCGAAAAGAAGGGCATCGAATTCGCCCTTCGGGCGCTCGCCAGCCTGCCGCGGCGCGACTGGGTCTATTCGGTGATTGGCGGCGGCGAATTGCTGGACGACTTGAAGAAGCTCGCCGCAAATCTCGGCATTGCCGACCGGGTGACTTTCCTCGGGCCGCGTCCGCATGCCGAGGTCAAGCAGCGCCTGCGCAATGCCCACGTATTCCTGCTGCCTAGCGTAGCCGCGCGAGACGGCGATCTCGAGGGTATTCCGGTGGCGCTGATGGAAGCTATGGCCGCCGGGCTGATCGTCGTCAGCACCTATCACTCGGGCATCCCCGAACTGATCGAGGATCAGGAGACAGGCTTCCTCGCACCGGAGCGAGACGTTGCGGCGTTGGCCCGCAAGCTTGTCTGGGTGGCAGAGAACCCGGACAAATGCGAGCGCATCGCATATGCGGCGCGCCGCAAGATCGAGCAGGATTTCAACGCGGACGTACTCAACGAACGTTTTGCGCAGATCGTTGCTCAACTGGCCGAAGCCAGGCAGCCGGCATGAACGCCAACCCGCCCCCCCAGTTCGGTCGCGTCGCCCTGCGCGGCGGCATGGTGACGATCGGCGCGCAAGGCTTCAAGATGGCGATCCAGTTTCTCTCGGTCATCGTGCTTGCCCGTCTGCTCGTGCCCGAGGATTTCGGCCTGGTGGCTTCCGTCGGGCCGATCGTGGCCTTTGTCGGGCTGCTTCAAAATCTTGGCCTGCAACAGGCTGTGGTCCAGCGCAAGGATATCAGCACCGAGCAGCTCAACCAGGTATTCTGGATCAGTGCGCTGGTGGGGATGGGCAGTGCCGTGGTGGTTGCATGCCTGGCACCCGCCATCGCTGCCTTCTATGGCGATCAACGCATGGTCGGGATCACCATCGGCTCTGCCTTGCCGCTGCTGCTTGGCAGCCTCGCCGCGGTGCCGCTGGCGCTGATGAACCGTCACTTGCGCTTTGGCCAACTCGCGCTGAACGATGTGATTACCGCCGCTGCCGGACTTGCGACTACCGCAATCGCCGCCTATGCGGGGCTGGGCTACTGGTCGCTGGTCATTGGCCCGGCGGTTTCGGCTGTTGTCGCGCTGGTCGCGGCATGGCAGGTGGCGCGCTGGACGCCGTCGCGGCCGGACCTGAAGGTCGATACCGACATATTGTCCTTCGGCGCCAATCTGACCGGCTTCAATCTGGCCAACTTCTTCTCGCGCAATCTCGACAACATCCTGATCGGAAAATATTCGGGCGCGATCGAGCTCGGCTATTATGACCGCGCCTACAAGCTCCTGCTGTTTCCGCTGCAGAACATCAACCAGCCGCTGACACGCGTGATGGTGCCGCTGCTGAGCCGCATCCATGAGGACAAGGCGCGGTTTCGCGACATCTACGTGCGAACCAATTGGATGCTGGCGGCCATCACTATGCCCGGCATCGCGGCGCTGACGCTGACGTCGGACCAGGTCGTCGGGCTCCTCTTCGGCGAGCGCTGGACGGCGGTGGCGCCGATCTTCGCCTGGCTGGGCATCGCCAGCCTGATCCAGTCCGTCTCGAGCACCACCGGATGGATCTTCATCTGCCAGGGCAAGACCAAGACCATGTTCCACTGGGGCATCTACTCGTCGCTGACGACGGTCGCCGCCTTCATCATCGGCCTGCACTGGGGCGCCGTCGGTGTCGCGGCGGCCTACGCGATCAGCGGTTATGTGCTGCGCGTCCCGGTACTTGCCGTTCTTGTCCACCGGGTCGGCCCGGTGACCGCAGCCGACTTCCTGGTCATGCAGGGACTATTCATCGCGTCGTCGCTGCTTGCCTGGTCCGTGTACCGCGAGTTGCCGGCATCGCTGACCAGCCAGTCAGACCTGCTCGCGGTGGTCCTGGCGGGTGCCCTCAATTATTCGATCGGCCTGGTCCTCATGCTCGCCCTTCGCCAGTCGCGCAGCGCCCTGTTCACCACGCTTTCCAGCGCCATGCGCAACGCCCGCTAGGCCGGCAATCACCGGCCTCAAAAGCTCACCTGCCGACATCGCCGACGCATGCTCCTCAAGCACTGCCTGAAGGCTCGTCCTGCGATAGAGGTCGAGATTGGCGGTAAGTCTGCCGAGCTTCGCGCTCGCTTCCTCGGGCGTCACCGTGTCGATGTCGAGCAGCAGGTCGGCGACGCCGATCCGCTTGGCAAGTTCCTTGGTCTTGAATTCATAGGCAATCGGCAGCACCGGCGTGCCGACGCAGAGCGACATGATCATCATGTGCATGCGCGTTGCGACGACGAAGTCGAAGCCTTTCACCAGTGCCATCAGTTGCTCCGGCGTGTGGAACGAAGCGTCCACGCTGACATGCTTGGCGATCTCCGGATCGAGTTCGGCAACGATAGCCCGCGCCGTCTTGGAATCATCATGGGCGTATTCCGGCACGCCCTGGCAGGTGGAGACGAAGGTGACCTCCTTGGCGTGGTCCCTGACCAGGATGGTCGCGATCGCGCGGATCGAGTCGATGTAGCGGCGCATGCCACCCTCGCCGTCGCTGACATAGTTCCAGTGACGGACGGAAATGGCGACGCGGCCGGTGACGGTCGCCGACTGGCAGGAGGCCAGAATTTTTCCGATCCTGTCAGTATCGGCCAGGGCAAAGACGGCGTCGGCCACGACGTGGCATTTGCCGGGGTCTTTCACTATGTCCACAATGTGGCCTCGCGAACGTTCGTCGCGCAGCAGGATGAGCGGGCTCCGGTCGAAGATCGGGCTCAACTCCTGGCGATTGTAAATTTTGTTGAACGGGCCGAGCGATTGCGTGAAGAAGACGGGGTCCTTGCCCAGAATCGCGTCGATCCGGAATTGATTAAGTCGCCGTTCCAGATTGTAAGTCTCGACAAGATAGGTTCCGCCTGTCGTGACCACGAGGTCGGCGTCTTTGTAGATATCGAGACCACGGCGATTGCTTGAACTGAACAAACGCCCGAGAACGCCGCGGAAGCCGAACCGCCGCAGGGCATTGAGGACGAGCCGATTGTAGATCGGCTTGAACAGGTTCTTCAGCCCGCTGCCGTATTTGTAGCGGAACAGCGATTCCGACAGCAGCTTGTGGAATTCGAGATCAGGATACT
This sequence comes from Mesorhizobium sp. M0207, assembly GCF_040321995.1. Classification (NCBI taxonomy): domain Bacteria; kingdom Pseudomonadati; phylum Pseudomonadota; class Alphaproteobacteria; order Hyphomicrobiales; family Phyllobacteriaceae; genus Mesorhizobium; species Mesorhizobium sp. M0207. The sequence goes on along the minus strand of NZ_JAMYSQ010000001.1, from coordinate 357,128 downwards.
CTTTCTTCGTGTAGAGCCTCGCCGCCACCTCCGGCTGGCTGTCGAAGACGTAGAACTGGATATCGTCTGGCACGATCGTCTTGAAAACATGGCGGATCGCCAGGAGAATCGCTGCATCCCCGGTATTCAGGCAGACGGTGTTTTCAACCGCGATCTTCATGGAATGACCTCATTTCGTGAGTAGTCCCGTGCTTCCATCGACGGGTGCGAAGGGGCGGATTGCAGGCGGGTTGGCCGAAAATGCTGCACGCCAAGGATGGTCCTCGCGTCGTGATTATTGGCGCGCAGCCCGATGGCAGGCCAACGCGCGGTCCATGTGGCCCAAGCAGAGCGAGATTAACCCATCGATTTTGCAGTGCAACAAAAAACGGGGATCTTTGCTACGCTGCAACCAAAAATGTTGCGATGCAGCAAGAGCTGTACTAGCATTGTCGCGGGCGGGCCAACAGCGGTCGAGTTTTCATGCTGCATGTCTTGTACTTGGTACACGACGTCTCCGACCCGGCAGTGCGCCGGCGGATCATAATGCTCAAGGCAGGCGGCGCCCAGGTTACGCTGGCGGGCTTTCGTCGTACGGCAAGCGCAGTTGCTGATGTCGAGGGCTTGCAGCCGATCGATCTCGGCCCGACTCGTGATGGCCGATTCGCCCAACGTCTGGCCGCGATCATGAAGGCAGTCGTCTCGACCGGCTCGAAGCTGGGCTCAATGCCACGGCCCGACCTCATTATCGCGCGCAATCTGGAAATGCTGGCGCTTGCCCGCCGCGCCAGGTCGGCTTTCCAGGCAACGGTGCCGATCGTCTACGAGTGCCTGGATATCCATCGCCTGCTGCTTCGCGACGATCCGCTGGGCTGGGCGATGCGCGGCGCAGAACGCTTCCTGGCCAGGGATGTGAAGCTTCTGGTGACCAGCTCTCCGGCCTTCATCGCCAACTATTTCAAGCCGTTCGGACAGATTGCCGCCCCGGTCGAACTGCTCGAAAACAAGTATTTCGAGCCAGCCGCGGCCTCGCTGGATGACCGCGCGGCGCCGGAGAACCCCGTTGCGCCACCTTGGCGGATCGGCTGGTTCGGGGCGCTCCGCTGCCGCCGTTCCCTGGAGCTTCTGGCCGAATTTTCGCGCCGCCTCGACGGCCGCTTTGAAATCGTCCTCAGGGGCCGCCCGGCGCTGTCCGAATTTCCCGATTTCCACGGTTTCGTCGAATCGGAACCCTGGCTCTCGTTTGGCGGGCCCTACCGCAATCCCGAGGACATGGCGGCGATCTACCGCGAGGTTCACTTTTCCTGGGCCATCGACTTTTTTGAGCAGGGCCTGAACTCCGAATGGCTGCTGCCCAATCGGCTCTATGAGGGCTGCCGCTTCGGAGCCGTGCCGATTTCGATGGGAGCCACCGAAACCGGCCGGTTCCTCGACCGGCAAGGCATAGGGGTTCTTTTGCCAGAAGCCACGCCCGAGGCGCTCGAAGCCGCCGTCGGCACGATGGAGCAGCATCGGTTCGAGACATTGAGGGCGCGTGTTCTCGCCCGCAATCCGCGCACATGGAGCTACGACCGCGCCGATTGCCGGGCGCTCGTCGAAAAGCTCCGCGGGCTGACTGCGGCTCCCGGTCCATATGCTGCCGAAGCATTGGCATAGAAGGACTGCCGATGACGCAAACCGACATTCCATCCTGCATGATCGTGGTTCCGTGCCTGAACGAAGCAGCCCATATCGGCGCGTTGCTTCGAGAGCTCCGCCCTGCGGCCGAGAGGCTGGGCGCCGTGATCATCGTTGCCGATGGCGGCAGCACGGACGGCACCAGGACGATCGTCGCGGACATCGCCGCAAAAGATCATCGGGTGATCCTGCTGCACAATGAAAAGCGCTTGCAGAGCGCGGCAATCAATCTCGCCGTCGCCAGGTTCGGGAATGGCGTCGATTACCTCATCCGCATCGACGCGCATGGCGGCTATCCCGCGGATTATTGCGACCGGCTGGTCGAAGAAGCGCAGGCCACCGGTGCGGATTCGGTCGTCGTCTCGATGCTGACCAGTGGCAGCGGCATGGTTCAGAAAGCAGCGGCAGCGGCGCAGAACTCCAGGCTCGGCACCGGCGGCTCCAAGCACCGGCATCTTTCGGCGGGGGAATGGGTCGATCATGGCCACCACGCACTGATGCGGATATCGGCCTTCACCGCGGTCGGCGGCTATGACGAAACCTTCAGCCACAATGAGGATGCCGAACTCGACTATCGGCTCCGCCAGGCCGGCTACCGCATCTGGATGACCGGCAAGACGCAAATGGTCTACTACCCGCGCTCCTCGCTGAAGGGCCTCTATTTTCAATATCTCGGCTATGGCCGTGGCCGGGCGAAGAACGTTCTCAAGCACCGCATGATCCCGAAGATCCGGCAGATGGTGCCGCTTCTGGTGTTCCCCGTGGTTCTTCTCGCCGCCTTTTCCTTCGTCCACTGGCTGGCGGCCGTGCCGCTTTTGCTATGGGCGTCGGTCTGCCTCGGCTACGGCTTTTGGACCGCCGTCAGCCAGCGCAAAGCCGACATTGCGCTGGCCGGGGTCTCGGCAATGGTCATGCATTTCGGCTGGTCGGTCGGTTTCTGGCTGCAACTGCTCGCACCGCGACCGCAGCGCGGGGTAGCGTGATGGACCCGGTCAGGAAAAATCGAAGCATCGATATCTGCGTCTGCACATTTCGCCGGCCGGAGCTTGCCGACACGCTTCGCTCCATAGCGGCCATGGATATGCCCGCGGGATTCGACGTCGGTGTTATCATCGCGGACAACGACGATACGCCGACGGCCGAACAGATGGTGACGACGCTGGCTGCGGAGTTGAAGCTGCCGGTGACCTACCGGCACGCCCCGGCCCGCAACATCTCGATCGCGCGCAACGCTTGCCTCGATACCAGTGCGGCGGATTTCGTCGCCTTTATCGACGATGACGAGACGGCCACCGCTGGCTGGCTTGCCGAACTGGTGGCGACGGCGGAAGCAACAGGTGCTGCGACGGTGCTTGGGCCGGTGCAAGCTCGTTACCTGCCGGATGCGCCCGCCTGGATGCGCAAAGGCGATTTCCACTCGACCTTCCCGGTCTGGGTGAGCGGCGAAATCCGCACCGGCTACACCTGCAACGTCCTGCTCAGGATTGGCGCTGAGAGCCTGCGCGGCCGGCGCTTCAGCCTGGCGCGTGGCCAGACCGGCGGCGAAGATACGGAATTCTTCGACCAGATGGTCAAGGCCGGCGGCCGCATCGCCTTTTCGCCGGAGGCTTGGGTCGACGAAGCGGTGCCACCTGCCAGGGCGGCATTCGACTGGCTCGGCCGCCGCCGGTTCCGCGTTGGGCAGACGCATGGTCATCTTCTGGGGCGCAACGCACACGGCCTTGCCCGGCTCAAGCAGGTCGGCATTGCCGCGGCAAAGGCCGCCTACAGTTTCCTGTCGGCAATTCCGGTCGCCATCGACCCCGTACGTCGGAACCGCAGCGTGCTTCGCGGCATTATGCATGTCGGCGTCGTCAGCGGCCTCGTCGGGGTTCGTGAAATCCGCCAATACGGCCTGTCTTCGCCGCAGCAAGGGGGCAAGCGTGCAGCCTGACGTGAGCTTCGTGATTGCCGCCTACAATGCCGAGGCGACCATCGATCGGGCGATTGCCAGCGCCGTCGCCCAGCGCAATATCAGCGTCGAGGTCATCGTCGTCGACGACAAGTCGCGCGACCGGACGCTCGACCTGGCAAGATCCTACCCCGAAGACATCGTACGCGTTGTCGCGCTTGAGCAAAACCGTGGCCCCGGCGGCGCCAGGAATGCCGGCCTTGAGCTTGCACGCGGCAGGTGGGTCGCGGTCCTCGATTCCGACGACGCGGTCTATCCCGGGCGACTCTGCACCATGATCGAGCGCGCGGAGAAAGCGGGCGCCGAGATCGCGGTCGATAATCTGCAGGTCGTTCGCGAGGATGGCGTTGCCGAAGAGACGATGTTCCCGGCTGACTATCTGGAAGGCCTCGGTGAAATCTCGCTGGTAGATTTCATCGGCGGCAATGTCCTCTTCGAATCGAGGTTCAATCTCGGCTACCTCAAGCCGATCTTCCAGCGCCGGTTCCTGAACGAGAACGGGCTTCGTTACGATGAAAGCCTGATCATTGGCGAAGACTATATCCTCCTGGCCAGTGCTCTGGCTAAAGGCGGCAAATGCATGGTCGAGCCGACGACGGGCTATATCTACCACATTCGCACCGGTTCCATCTCCCGGGTGCTCGAACTTCATCACGTCGAGGCGATGCGCAGGGCCGATGCCACCTTCGCCGCGACCCATTCCATGGATGCTGCGGCCGAGGCGGCGTTCGCCAGGCGCGCTCGCAGCCTGCGGCGGGCGGCATCATTCCTGTCGCTGGTTCAGCACATCAAGGCGCGGTCGCCGCTCAAGGCGATATGGACGGCGCTCAGCGATCCGGCGGCGGTTCGGCATATGAGCATGCCGATCGCCGTCCGGCTGCGAAGGGTAGCGGCACAGTTTGCCGTAGTGGCGGGGAGGTGAAGGGCTGCAGGTGAATGAAGACAGTTTCGCCGCCTGCGACAGGGTTGAAATCGATCTCCTCAGAAGGAACATGCAATGAAAAAAGTCAGGAAGGCAGTCATACCGGTGGCGGGGCTCGGAACGCGGTTCCTGCCGGCGACCAAGTCCATGCCGAAGGAAATGCTGCCGGTGGTCGACAGGCCTGTCGTGCAATATGCGGTTGACGAGGCGTTCGAGGCCGGCATCGAGCACATCGTCTTCGTCACCGGCCGCAACAAGGCGGTGATCGAGGACTATTTCGACCTGCATCCTGAACTGATCGGAACCCTGGAGCAGAGCGGCAAGAAGGCGCAACTCGAATCGCTTGAAAGCCTGCTTCCCGTCGCCGGCGCGACGAGCTTCATCCGCCAGCAGTCGCCGCAAGGCCTCGGCCATGCCGTCTGGTGCGCGCGCGAAGTCATCGGTGACGAGCCCTTCGCATTGCTTTTGCCGGACATGGTGTCCTTCGGCGGGCGTGGCTGTCTCGCCGAAGTCGCTGATCTTTACGCACGGACTGGCGCAAACGTCATCGCCGTCGAGCGTTGCGATCCGACCGAGACCAGCAAATACGGCATTGTCGGGCGCGGCGCTGATGTCGGCACGGGCTTCGAGGTAACGGCCATGGTCGAAAAGCCGGCTCCTGCCAACGCGCCGTCGAACTTCTACATCAACGGCCGCTACATCCTGCAGCCCGAGATATTCTCGTTGCTTGCCAGCCAGCAACGCGGCGCCGGAAACGAGATCCAGCTGACCGACGCAATGGTGCGTCTCGCACAGACCCAGGCCTTCTTCGCCCAGCCTTTCGACGGCCGCATGTTCGACTGCGGTTCGAAGGAGGGTTTCATCCAGGCCAATATCGCTTTCGCGCTGGCGCGGGAGGACATGAAGGGCCCGATCTTCGAGATGCTGCAGGAATTCGTCCGGTCGCATCAGCGTCGGGAAGAAGCCGCATAATGTCCATTTTTTCGAGGCATTGTGGGTGCGGCTGATGACGCAGGACAGGCCGTTGCGCCGCGCGTAACGCGCACTGTCCGGCGCAAGGTTTGCACCCTATGTCCCGACCTTCGAGGCGGTAGCGCCTGCAAACTAGAATTGGACCGAAGATGAACTATGCCAATTTTCCTGTCGACAAGAGGACGCCATTGCCGGCTTCTAATGCGGCAAACGCCGAAGACTTCATCGACATCGAGCGCCTGCTTGGCATGGCCGCGCGGCAGGCGAAAGTGGTTGCCGCCTGCGCCGTCATCGGTCTCTTTCTCGGCGTGCTCTATTTGCAGACGACGCCTCCTACCTATGTGGCGACGAGCAGCGTGCTGATCGACGAAGGATTGAACAAGGTCGTCGACGACATTTCGGCGGCGTCGGTCAGCATGCAGACCGACTCCGCCGTTCTGAGCCAGATCGAAATACTACAGTCGGCCAGGCTGGCTGGGGTGGTCGTCGACAAGCTGAAGCTCGATCAGAACGACGCTTTCATGAACCCTCCGACATCGGCCCTGTCGAAGGTTGCTGGCTTTGTGCGCAGTATCGTCCAGTCTGTCCGCCCCAAGCGCGCCGCTAGCACAACCGATGTCACTCAGCTTGATGCTGCGACGCGTGACGCGATCACCGCATCCTCATCGCCCCGTGACTACGCAATCTTCAAACTGCAGACCCAACTCGATGCCGAGCGGATCGGCCGGAGCTTTGTCATCAGCATCTCCTTTCAGGCGACCGATCCGGCGCTTGCGACCGCCATCACCAAGGCCTATGCCGATGCCTATCTAGCCGATCAACTCGATGCCAGCTTCGACGCGACCGAGCGGGCGGCGGTCTGGCTGCAAGGCAGGCTGACCGAGCTTCGTGAGAGCTCCCAGGCGGCTGCACTGGCGGTCGAAAAGTTCAGGGCCGAACACGGATTGGCCGTCAATGACGGCCAGCTGATCAGCGACAAGCAATTGTCCGATCTCAACACCCAGCTGATCGTCGCGCAGGCCGATACAGCACGTGCCGGCGCCCGCTATCAGCAGTACAAGTCGATCGTCGAAAGCGGCTCGGACAACGCGTTCAAGGACGCTGCGATATCGAACGACCAGCCGAGCAGCTCGGTCATCACGACGCTGAAGAACCGCTATCTCACCGTATCCAAGCGACAGCAGGATGTCGAAGCCAATTTCGGCCCGCAACATCCGCAGGCCGTCGCGCTCGCCAAGGAGAAGGCCGACATATCGGCGCAGATTTTCGGCGAGCTGAAGCAACTGACCGAAAGCTACCGCAACGAATACGAGGTCGCTCTGGCGCGCGAAACCGCGCTCCGCGCAAATGTCGCCTTGGCGGCTGGCAAGAGCTCCATCGACAACCAGTCGCAGGTCAAGCTGCGTGAGCTGGACCAAAAGGCGACGGCGCTGTCGACGCTCTACCAGACGTTCCTGAACCGCTATGAGGAGGCCGCCCAGCAGCAATCCTTCCCGGTCGGCAAGATCCGGGTCATCTCGGACGCGACGATGCCGCAGTCGGCCGCAACCCCCCGCACAGCCATCGTGCTGGGACTTTCGCTGGCGCTTGGCATGATGCTGGGGGCAGGAGTTGGTGGCCTGAATGAATTCAGGGAACGCTTCTTCAGGACCGGCGAGGATGTGCGCGACCGGGTCGGCCTCAAATTCCTCGGCTACCTGCCGGTCATCGGCAAGGCTGGCAAGGATGACCAGCGCAATGGCGGTCAGCCTGACGTCAAAGTCGTTGAATCCAAGACCGCCAGGTCCTCCAAGTCCCAGCCCTCCAAAACATTGTCGGCAGCCGAAAAACGTGCGCGGATGCGGGTAACCGTCGATGCCCCGGCATCGATGTTCTCCGAGACGCTGCGCAACGCCAAGATCGCCTTCGATGTCGTCATGGAAGGCCAGGGCAGCCGGGTCATCGGCGTGGTCTCGGTGCTTCCCGGCGAGGGCAAGTCGACGGTGGCGGCCAATCTTGCCGGGCTGCTTGCCGTCAACGGATCGAAAACGCTGCTGATCGACGGCGACCTGCGCAATCCCGGCCTCAGCCGCAGCCTCGGTATGGAGGCCGAGCAGGGCCTGATGGAAGCTGTGGTGAGCGGGCAGACATGGCAGTCGGTCGGCAAGATCGACCGGCAGACCAAGCTGGCTATCATCCCGGCCGTCCTGCGTGGCCAGTTTTCGCATACCAGCGAGCTTCTGTCTTCAGCCGGCATGCGGCGTTTCATCGATAACGCCAAGGAAACCTTCGAATACATCATCGTCGATCTGCCGCCGCTCGGGCCTGTCGTCGACGCCAAGGCCTTCGCTCCGCTTGTCGACGGCTTCGTGCTGGTCACCGAATGGGGACGCACGCCGCGTGCGATGGTGCAATCCATGCTCAGCTCGGAGCCCTACATCGCCAAGAAGATCATTGGCGCGGTGCTGAACAAGGTCGAACTGAAGAAGCTGGCCAAATATGGCGCGATCGGCGGCTCGGAAAAATTCTTCGACAAATATTCGAGCTACTATCTGGAAAAATCGGAAGCGCGCACCAAGGCAGCCGCCTGAGCGACGACATCGCGCTCAGGAAAATATCAACCTGGCGCGGTTGTCGACGATCCTGAGGGCGGTCAGCTGGCCGGTTTGGAAGGCGCCGGTGTCTATGCCAAGCCGGCGTCCCTCGAGCTTCGGAGTGTCGACCGGCGTATGTCCGTGCACGACATAGCGGTCGAGAAGATGCGCAGCGTCGAAGAAGTCCGAACGGATATTCAGCAGGTCGTCCTCGTCCTGCGCGGCGAGGTCGATGCCGGGCCTGATGCCGGCATGGACGAACACGAATTTCGCCGAACAGACCATGACCGGCAGCGCGCGCATGAAGCTAATGTGGTCGGCTGGAATGACTTCCCGAATGCGCTTGTCGACCTCCTCGCTTGACCCATAGAGATCGGCCATGCGCGACGGGTCGACGCCGTAGGAAAACAGCGTTTGCAGGCCGCCTATCGCCAGCCACGACTCTCTCGAAATGATCCCGTCGACGTAGTTCAGCATCACGACTTCGTGGTTGCCGGCAAGGCAGATGCGCTGGAAATCACGGAGCGGTGGCGCCAGCAGATGATCGAGCACACGCGCCGACTGGCGTCCACGATCGACGTAGTCGCCAAGCATGATTATGAGCTTGCGCCCTTCGAAGGGCGCCGAATCGAGCACGATCTTCTGCTCCAGGGCGCGGAGTTCCTTGTAGCAGCCATGCACGTCGCCGATCGCATAGACGACTGCGCCCCGCATATCGATCTCCAGCCGCTGGCGTGCCGCGGCCTGGGGCTTTCTCGATCGCTGGAACAGGGTCACGTATGGCGTCTCGCATGGCTGTGGGTGCGTCTCGATTCCGAAACAACATGACGACACCGCGCGTGGATACCACGTCCGGCGCCGGTCGTTCCATACCGGAGCTTCGGACGCAACTCGGCTTCGGCGCCCATTACAGGCCGATGCCGCGGCGGTTCAGCGCGGCGGTGATCTCGTCGAGGATGGCCGGGTCGTCGATCGTTGCCGGCATGGCCCATTCCTCCTTGTCGGCGATCTTCTGCATGGTGCCGCGCAGGATCTTGCCGGAGCGCGTCTTCGGCAGGCGCTTGATCGTCACCACCGTCTTGAAGGCAGCGACCGGGCCGATCCGTTCGCGCACTAGGGTGACAACCTCGTTTTCGATGATGCCGGCGTCGCGGTCGACGCCGGCATTCAGCACGACGAAGCCGAGTGGAACCTGGCCTTTCATAGCATCGGCAATACCGACGACGGCGCATTCGGCGACGTCGGGATGCGCGGCCAGAATCTCCTCCATGGCGCCGGTCGATAGCCGGTGGCCGGCGACATTGATGATGTCGTCGGTGCGAGCCATGACATAGAGATAGCCGTCCTCGTCCATCATGCCGGCATCCGCGGTTTTGTAGAAGCCGGGGAACTCGTCGAGATAGGCTTGGCGAAACCGCTCGTCGGCATTCCACAGCGTCGGCAGGCAGCCGGGGGGCAACGGCAATCTCACCACGACATTGCCAAGCGTACCACGCTTGACCTCATGCCCGGCATCGTCGAGCACGCGGATGTCATAACCGGGCATCGGCACGCCGGGCGAGCCGTATTTGACCGGCAACAGGCCCAGTCCGGCGGGGTTGATGGTCATCGGCGAGCCGGTCTCGGTCTGCCACCAATGGTCGATCACCGGCAAGGTCAATTTCTGCTCCGCCCATTTGATGGTTTCGGGATCGGCGCGCTCGCCGGCGAGGAACAGCGTCCGGAATTTGGACAGGTCGTATTTCGGGACGAATTCGCCCTTCGGGTCCTGTCCTTTGATGGCGCGAAAGGCGGTTGGCGCGGTGAACAGCGCGACGACGCCATGCTCGGCGATCACACGCCAATAGGTGCCGGCATCGGGCGTGCCGACCGGCTTGCCCTCGAACAGGATCGTTGTGCAGCCATGCAGCAGCGGGCCGTAGACGATATAGGAATGGCCGACCACCCAGCCGACATCGGAAGCCGCCCAGAACACTTCGCCCGGTTTGACGCCGAACTCGTTTTCCATCGACCATTTCAGCGCGACCATATGGCCGCCATTGTCACGCACGATTCCCTTCGGCTGGCCGGTCGTGCCCGACGTGTAGATGATGTAGAGCGGATCGGTGGCAAGCACCGGAACACAGTCGACATTGGCACCCGCGGCCCGCTCCCGCGCCACGGCGTCGGCATAGTCGATATCGTGGTTTTCCCTGAGTTCGCAGCGCAGTTGGTCGCGCTGCAGGATAAGGCAGCTTTCCGGCTTGTGCCGCGACATCTCGATCGCCTTGTCGAGCAGCGGCTTATAGGCAACCACGCGCCCTGGCTCCAGGCCGCAGGAAGCGGAGATGATCAGCTTCGGCTTGGCGTCGTCGATGCGGGTGGCGAGCTCATGCGAGGCAAAGCCGCCGAAGACCACCGAATGCACGGCGCCGATCCGCGCACAGGCAAGCATGGCGAAGGCTGCTTCCGGCACCATCGGCATGTAGATGATGACGCGATCGCCTTTTTGGATGCCACGATTCTTGAGCACCGAGGTCAGCGCGATCACCTCGCGCTTCAACTCGGTATAGGTGAACTTCCTGATTGTGCCGGAAATCGCGCTGTCATGGATCAACGCGATCTGGTCGGCACGGCCGCCCGCCACATGACGATCGACGGCATTGAAGCAGGTGTTGCACGAGGCGCCAATGAACCACCTGCCATAGACGCCGGCATTGGCGTCGAACACCGTCTCAAAGGGCGAGAACCAGTCGATTTCGCCCGCGGCATCGGCCCAGAATTTTTCCGAGTCGCGTTTCCAGTCGTCATAGACCTCGTGGTAGCGTGACGCCATCCAGCTTCCTCCCCAGGAATGTTTGCTGTCCTTGAAATAGCGTATGCTGGTTTGTGTAACCATGTATTTGTGCGTTTCGTTTGCCGTCGTTCTAACTTGGCCGCAAGTGCGGGTCATGGTGGTCTGGGGGCCGGTATCGTTCGAATTTTCGGCATTAGGGGCAGGGCGCGATGAAATTGCGATATGAGCTTGGGTTTGCCGCGGTTGCGACGCTGGCGGTGGTGCTCGCTTCAGCTGCTCAGGCAGGCGACGCGGCGGCTCGGCGCGTCATCGGCTTTTCGCCAGACGGCAACTACTTCGCCTTCGAACAGTACGGCACGCTCGATGCCGGTGCTTCGGATTCGGGCTGGTCGGAGATCGACATCATCGACACGCGGACCGATGAGTTCGTCGGCGGCAAGCCGATCGTCATCGCCGACGAGACGGAGGATTCGACATTGACGCTTGCGCAGGCGAGGGCACAGGCCGCCGAACTGGCGGCGCCCTTGCTGGCCAAATATGCCATCGCGCCGCGCGGCGAGCGGACTGCCTTGGACAGGTTCACCTTTCCCGACGACATGGTCGCCTACAATGACATTGCGCGCCTCGAGCAGGTTTCGCAAAAATGGCTTTCGCCGGCCTATGACGAGCTTGGCACCATCCAGCTCGAGCAGATCCGTGCCGACAGCACGGCGGATTGTTCAGCGAGTTTCGACGCGACGCTGCAAGGCGAAACGACCGGCAAGGCGCTCGGCTTTCGCCTGACGCTGCAGGGTCAGGACGGCAAGCCGATCAAGCTGCTGCATGAGGACAAGGCGGTGCCCGGTTCGAGGAATTGCCCGACTTCCTACAGCCTGTCGGAATCTTACGCATTCACCCCGGATGGAAAACCGGGCGTGCTTGCGGTGCTCGTGCAGCGCTTCAGCCAGGGATTTGAAGGGCGCGACCGCCGTTTCATCGCCGTGACTGGCCAGGCGCACTGAGGCAACGCGCTGAGACGTAGTCCGCTACCCGAGTTTGTTGTCCCTAAAGCGGGAGGGCAGCGAGCATAAGTCCGACCCCGCCGACGATCAGCAAGGCGGCTGCCAGCACCTTTCCATGGCGCTCGAAACCCGTCGGCGCCCGATCCCAATTGTAACGCATGCTCGAACTCCCCAAACCCGCAGATTCTTTATCTTACGCAGGGTGAGGAGGGCAACTGTCTGGCGATGCGCGGCGTTGCCGGTACCGGTCTTGTCACCGACTATTTCTGGGGCATTCTCCGCCGCTACATGCCCCAGCGCAGCGCGGCCGTATGTACCGGTGCATCCCACCAAACAGCCGCCTCGTCGTCGAGCATGCTCAGCGTGATCGAACAGCCGGCCATATCGAGCGAGGTCACATAGGACCCGACCAGCGACCGGATCACCGTCACGCCGTGCTTCTCGAAGATTTTGCGGGCGCTGTTGTACATCAGATAAAGCTCCATCAACGGTGTGCCGCCAAAGCCGTTGACGAAGAGTAGCGCCTGGCCTCTGGCACCGTCGCCCAGGTCACCCAGGATTGCGGTACAGATCTCCTCGGCGATAGCATCGGCGCTTTTCAATGTGTCGCGCCGCCTCCCAGGCTCGCCGTGGATGCCGACCCCGAACTCCATCTCGCCGTCGCCGATATCGAAGGTCGGCTTGCCCGCCGCCGGCACGGTGCAACTGGTCAGCGCCACGCCCATCGAGCGCGTCGCGCCGTTGACGCGCTCGCCGAGCGCCTTCAACGGCTCCAGTGCCATGCCTTGTTCGGCCGCCGCGCCGACGATTTTCTCGACCACCAGCGTGCCGGCGACGCCGCGCCGGCCGGTGGTGTAGGACGAGTTTTCGACCGCAACGTCGTCATTGGTCACGATTTGCATCACGCCTTCCGACATTTCAGCGGCCATGTCGAAATTCATCACGTCGCCCTCGTAGTTCTTGACGATGAACAGGCAGCCGGCGCCCGTATTGACGACTTCGGCCGCCGCCATCATCTGGTCAGGCGTTGGCGAGGTGAATACCTGGCCGGGGCAGGCCGCATCCAGCATGCCGTGCCCGACGAACCCGCCATGTAGCGGCTCGTGACCCGAGCCACCGCCGGAGATCAGCGCCACCTTGCCCGGTGTGAGCAGCTTGCGGCGGACAAATCTGTGTTCCGCGCCAAGCGCCAGGATATCGGCATGCGCGGCAACGAAGCCGTCGAGGCTCTCGGTCAGCACCGTATCGACCGAATTCAAAAATTTCTTCATGGCCGTCCTCCCGAAATAGCCCAGCGTCAGCTGCCCTTGCCGGCGATGCTGGTGATCTTCTGGATGAAATCGTTGACCGCCCGGTCGAGCGCCGCGTTCTGCTTGTCGTCGCCGAAATCGGGAACGATCAGCGAGACATGGCGTGTCTTGCGCAAGCCTGCGGCCAGCGACATCTTTCCCGGATGCGCCCGATGGTAGGCCTCAAGGAAATGATCGCGTTCGGCCGGGCTGAAATGGCAGACGGAGAAGATAGCCGGCAAATGCTTCGACGGGATCGGCGTCGAATAGGCCGGGCTGGAAATCTGCGTGACGAAGCTGCGATGCTTGCCCAGCGCATCGGCGAGGCGCTGGCGCATGCCGGACGGGCGCTGGTCGATCACCTGCGACAGGATCGTCTTGTAGGCGCGGATCGCCTCTTCGGGGCCGGATTGCGACGCCTTGTCTGCCATACCGGGGCCTAGATCGAAACGTCCGCGATGGCCGCCTTGGCCATCGCGAGTTGGGCGGGAGCGACGGAGAGGTCACGCAGGCCGGTTTCGAGCAGCGCCGGGATCGAGGCGGGGTCGCCGCCGGCATCGCCACACAGGCTGACCGGGATATTATGCTCGCGGCCGAAGGCGGCAACCGAGGCGATCAGCCGGAGCACGGCCGGATGCCTGACGGAATTCAAATGTGCGACCGACGCATTGTCGCGCGCGGCGGCCATCACGTATTGGGTCAAATCATTCGAACCGATCGAGAAGAAAGCGGCCTTGGCGAATGCCTCCGGTGCGATGGCCACCGACGGCACCTCGACCATGATGCCAAGCGGCGGCATTTTGTGCGCGATGCCGCGCGCCAAAAGGTCAGCCTGCTCCTCAGCGAACAGCGCGGTGGCGTGTTCATACTCTTCCGGAACGGCGATCATCGGGAACATCACCTTCAGATTGCCGTGCATGGCGGCACGTAGCAAGGCGCGGATCTGCACACCAAAGACCTCCGGACGCATCAGCGACAGCCTGATCCCGCGCAGGCCAAGGAATGGATTACCTTCCTCGACGGTCAGGCCCGGCACAGGTTTATCGCCGCCCGCATCGACAGTACGGATCGTCACCGGCCTGTCGCCTGCCCATTCCAGCACTCTACGGTAGGCGCGATATTGCGTCTCCTCGTCCGGCAGCGTCTTGCCGAACAGGAATTCGGTCCGCATCAGCCCGACACCGTCGCACGCCGCAGCATCGATGCGGTCGACATCGGACGGATCGGCAATATTCACCTGCACGTGGACCGCTATGCCGGTCTTCGTTGCTGCCGGCCTTGTCAAATAGGCTGCCGCTTTGTCGCGATGCGCCGCGAAAGACGACGACGATCGCCGGAATGCGTCGATCTCCACTTTCGAAGGCGCCAACACGATGCCGCCATGTTCGGCATCGAGCAGTGCGATTCCGGCAAGGTGAGCCGGCGAAGCACCGGGCCCGGCTACCCCACGCGCTACGAGCCCCAACCCCACCACCATTGGCACGCCGCGTGAGCGTGCCAGCATTGCGACATGACTTGCGGCACTTCCGGCCGTAAGTGCTATGCCGCCGCCGGCACTCCAGTCGGTTTCGAGGAAGCGCGTCGGTGCGATATCCTCGCCGTAGAAGATCGCACCTGCCGGCGCGGCAATGTCGCCGCCCCCGGCAAGCGCGCGTAGCACCTGGTCGCGTATGTCGCGCATGTCGGCCGCGCGCGCCCGGAAATAGTCCTGCTCGGATGTTTCATAGCCGGCTATCTCGGCGTCGAGCGCTTTTCGCCAAGCCACATCAGCAGCCATGCCCTCGGCAATTCGCTCAAAGGCCGAGCCGGTCAGCGCGTCGTCCTCCAGCATGGCGAGCTGGAATTCGAGGATACCGGCCGCCTCGCTGTCGCTGGTTTCCATCAATGTCGCGAGCCGGCCTGCGGCAATGGAGATGGCGGCCTCAAGCGCCGCCTTCTCGTCCGCGGCAGTCGCCTTGCGGACATAACGCACAGCAGCCTGGTCCAGATTGAACAGCGGCCCCTCGGCATAGCCGGCCGATGCCGAAATGCCCTGCAGCCTAAGCGGTTCGGGCATGGTCCTTGCCTTCGTCGAAATCGCGCCGCACCAGCTCGACCAGTGCGCCGACCGCCTCGCCGGCGCCGTCCCCTTTGGCTCTGATATGCAGGACAGTGCCTTTCGGCGCTTTCGCCGCCATCACCTTGACGATGCTCTTGGCGTCGAACCATGGCCCGTTGGCGGCGAGCGCAATCTCGACGTCGGCCGAAAACGTCTTGGCAAGCTTGGTGAACTTCACCGAAGGACGCGCATGCAGTCCCACCTCATGGGTGATCAGGACGCTGGCTTCGGCTGCTGCGGACATGCTTGTCAAAATTCCCGTTCGTTCACGACGGCGACAATTCGTGCGCCGTCGCCACCACTTCCCTGAGCGAGGCGCCGCCGGAAGCCTCGGTCGCCGCCATCACCGCGCCTTCGACGATCGGCGCATTGCAGACAATGATCTTCTGGGCGCGTGGTTCGCCGATCATCTCGACCGCCATCTCGCTATTGGTCTCGGCACCGCCGAGATCGACGAGGATCGCGACCCCCGCCTCCGACCAGGCCTTGTCGATGGCGTCCATGATCGCCTCGACATTGGTTCCCAGCCCGCCATGGCCGTTTCCCCCGCACCATGCAAGCGGCACTTCGTTGCCGACCATCTGCCGCACCATGTCGGCGGTGCCTTCGGCGACCAGCGGCGAATGCGATACGATGACGATGCCGACATTGCTCATGCGCGCCTCTCGATTGCCTCGGCTACGGCCCGCACCAGAAGCGCAGTCGAGCGTGCGCCGGCATCCATATGACCGATCGAACGGTCGCCAAGGAACGAGGCGCGCCCACGCAGCGCCTTCATCGGCACGGTCGCGTCGGCCGCGTTGTCGGCGATCTCGACGATGTCCGCTGCCGTCTTTCCCTGCAGCAGGGCCTCATGCACCGGCTGCAGCACGTCTAACATGGTTTTTTGCCCGGCCTGCGACTTGCCTCTGGCGGCAACCGCTTCGATCGCCTTGCCGAAGGCCGCCGCCAGGTCGGCGCGACCCGGCGCGGCGGAAATCTCCTTGCCGAGCGCCATGAACAGCGTGCCGAACAACGGACCGGAGGCTCCGCCGACGGTCATCACCAGTTTGGTGCCGATCGCCTTCAGCGCCTCGGGCAACGGCTTTGTCGCAAACGCGCCGGCCTCGGCCCGCACTGCCTCGAAGCCGCGTCTCATGTTGAGCCCATGGTCGCCGTCGCCGATGGCCTGGTCGAGACTGGTCAGCTCGTCGGCATGTGCGGCGATCGTGTTTGCCGCCGCCTCGATCAGCCTGGAAATATCCGCTGCCGCCATATCACCCATGCTCCTGGCCCCTGCGCTGCCGGCAGTACGAGAAAATTGCATATCCGGCAATTGAAGCATTCTTTTCCCCAGTCAAGCGGGTTCGAGCAACGCAGCGAGGGCAGTGAAGACCTCGGCGACGGCAAAGGCGCCGGGGTCGACCACGCCGTCGAGCTGGCTGCCAATATAAGCGGACCGCCCGGCCTTGGCCTTGCGCATGGCAGCGGTGGCCTCGGCGCCGCGTTGCGCCGCGACCGCCGCATCTTCCAGACTCCCCCTATCCAGCGCCCTCAAGGCGGGTTCCAGGGCATCGATCATCGTGCGATCGCCGACCCTCGCTCCACCATAGAAGGACATCCGATCGAGGCCGGCGAGAAGCGCCTTGGGAAGCGTTTCGCCAGACTCCAGCGCCTGCGCGGCGGCGGTGAAGAAGATCGACAACAGCACGCCGCTAGAGCCGCCCATGCTGGCGCTCAGGATGTCGCCGACGACGGCGAGCGTTGCGGCAGGGTCAGCGAGCGGCAGTGTTGCAATGCGGCCAAGCACACTGCGCGCACCGGCCGCCACTGTCGATCCGGTGTCACCGTCTCCCGCCTTGGCATCCAGTCCGTTCAACGAGCCTTCAAGCGAGATCAGCCGTTCGCAGACCGCGACAACCAACCGGTCGGTGCGTGCGTCCTGGCTGGCTTTCGACGCGTTGTTCGGGCCGGCGGCTTTGGCCATCGGCACGACGCTGGCTTGGCGAACGGCTCTTGCCGGCAGCCAGGCGTGGGGGCCTACCGGCGCCCGCAACGCCGCTTCGCGCGACGCATCGAGCCGGATCAGCGACAGGGAAAAGCCGTTCATGTTGAGCGCGGTCATAAGCTGCCCGGGCCCGATTGTCAGCGTCACCTTTTGCGCCAGCGGTGAAGCCAGTACCGCATTGGCGACAAGCAACATTTCCAGCGGTGGCACCGAACCGAGATTATTGATCAGCAAGGCGTAGTGGCTGACCGGATCAAGCCGCGCGGCAAGGCGCTCCGACATGATCGCAACCAGCCTTTCGGCACTTTGCACCGCAATCCGCTCAACGCCCGGTTCGCCATGGATGCCGAGGCCGAGTTCGGCATCGTCCGCCCCGAATCTTTCTTCATGGCTCTGGCCGGGGATCGAGCAGGATGACAGCGATATGCCGAGCGAAACGATATCCGCCGCCACTGCCCGCGCCGCCCCGGCAATCGCCGCCAGGTCAATGCCGGCTTCCGACTGGTGGCCGGCGATCTTGTGCACGAACAAGGTGCCGGCCAGGCCACGCGGCTGGGCAATGTCCGGCAGGGCGATATCGTCGGCGACAATCACCATCTCGACCCGGAAGCCTTCGGCGCGCGCCTTCTCGGCTGCCAGGCCGAAGTTGAGGCGATCGCCGGTATAGTTCTTGACGATCAGCAGACACCCGGCGGGACCGGTCACCGCGCGGATGGCGGCCAATACCGCTTCCACGCTCGGCGAAGCAAAGATCTCGCCCGAAACCGCCGCCGTCAGCATGCCAATGCCAACAAAGCCGGCATGGGCAGGTTCGTGCCCGGCCCCGCCGCCGGAAATGACCGCAACCTTGGTCTTATCCCAGTCCGCGCGGAGAATGACCTTGATCTCGGGATAGCCGGCGAGGCGAGCGAGATCGCCGGCGCCGGTAGTATCGAGGAAGCCGTCCAGGGCCTCAGTTACGATCGTATCCCTGCGATTGAAAAAATGCTTCATCGAATTGGTCCAGTCCGGTGCCCGAAATTGCCGGTTGAAAGGTGCCAGGAAAACACTCGCGCAGCGCTCACATCAGCCGTCGCCCATCGGGGCCGAAATACAGCGGCGAGCGATAGCGGATCATGATCTTGTCGCCCTGAGCCAGGTCGGTGTCGGGGTCGGTTAGCGTCACCAGCTTCCTGGTCCCCACCGTCACATGCAGATGGTTCTGGTCGCCGAGATGCTCGACCCAATCGACGACGCCGTCGGCATGGCCGTTCGCCGCCTTCTCGATCGAAAGATGTTCGGTGCGAGCACCGATCGTCTTTGTTCCCGCCGGCGCGCCGCCATCCGGCAGCAGTCCGACCGGCAACAAATTGATTGCCGGTTGGCCGAGCCGTGCGGCGACGTGTAGGTTTGCCGGCTCAGAATAGATCGCGCGCGGGGAACCGATCTGCACCAGCACGCCGTCGGCGAGAATGCCGATGCGGTCGGCCATGGTCATCGCTTCGATCTGGTCGTGCGTGACGTAGAGCATTGTGGCGCCGAGTTCCGCCTGGATGCGCTTCAGCTCTAGCCTGAGATCGGCGCGCAGCTTGGCGTCGAGCGACGACAGCGGCTCGTCCATCAGGTAGATCGACGGCTTGCGCACCAAGGCGCGGCCGATGGCGACGCGCTGCATCTCGCCGCCAGAGAGTTTGGTCGAGCGATTATTCAGCTTGTGGTGGATGCGCACCATCTTGGCCACGTCCTCGACGCGGCGGCGGATCTGATCCTCCGGCATTTTCCGTGCTGGCGAGCGCAGCGGAAAGGCGAGGTTGTCGTAAACCGACAGATGCGGATAGAGCGAATATTGCTGGAATACGAAAGCGGTGTCGCGCTCGGCCGGCGACAGCGTCGTCGTGTCGTGGCCGGCAATATGGATCGAGCCCGCTTCCGGACGCTCCAACCCGGCGATCAGCCTGAGCGTCGTCGTCTTGCCGGCGCCGGTCGGCCCGAGCAGCACGACGAATTCCCCGTCGGCGATATGCAGGTCGAGATTGTCGACGGCGACATGCTCGCCAAAAGCCTTGGTCACGCTTTTGATGTGAACGTCAGCCATGATGTGCTCTCCCCTGGGAGGCCGAGTCATGGATTTCGGTGCGCACCGCACGCCCGGATCCTTTTGCGAACAGCGACAGCCGCGCGCTGCTCAGCGCCAGGCCCACATGATCGCCCGGATTGAGCCGGATTTCGGCCGGCACCCTGGCCTTGATGATGCCGTCCGCTGTCTCCACCGCGACGATCTGAGTGGTGCCGAGATATTCCGTGCCGTAAATAGCACCGCGCAGCTTCGAAGCGTCATCGAAGCGGATGTGCTCCGGTCGGATGCCAAGCGCCATCTCGGCCGGCGCGACGTCCTCGCGGATCTCCGGCACGGCCACCTTCGCGCCTTGCACAACAATTTCCCTGGCGCCCTTTGAAAGCCCGCCGCCGAAGCCGAGGAAATTCATCGGCGGCGAGCCGATGAAGTCGGCGACGAACATCGTCGCCGGCCGGTCGTAGATCTCGCGCGGCGTGCCGAACTGCTCGATGACGCCGTGGTTCATCACCGCGATCTTGTCGGCCATCGACATCGCTTCCATCTGGTCATGCGTGACATAGACGGTGGTGGCGTGAATGCGGTTGTGCAGTTCTCGCAATTCATGGACCATCAGGTCGCGGAATTCGGTGTCGAGCGTGCCGAGCGGCTCATCCATCAGGAAGCATTTTGGCCGCCGTACGATGGCGCGGCCGAGCGCCACGCGCTGGCGATCGCCGCCGGCAAGCCCGGAGACCGATTTGTTGAGCAGATGGTCGATCCGCAAAAGCTTCGCCGTCTCCTCCACTCGGCTCCGGATTTCAGCGCCTGGCACGCCTTGCGCCAGCAGTGGAAAGCCGATGTTCTTCCGCACATTCATGTGCGGATAGAGCGCGAACAGCTGGAAGACGAAGGCGATGTCGCGCTCGCGGGCACGCCGCATGGTGACGTCCTCGCCGCCAAGCAGGATCTTGCCGCCGGTTGGCAGTTCGAGCCCGGCGATCATGCGCAACGTCGTCGTCTTGCCGCAGCCGGACGGCCCCAGCATGACGAAGAATTCGCCGTCCTCGACGACGAAGTTGGAATCTTGCACGGCGACGAAATCGCCGAATGCCTTCCTCACATGTTCGACCCTGATCTCGGCCATCGTCTACTCCGGAAATTTCGAGACGATGATGAACATCGCCGTGCCCGCAAGCATGGTGATGAAGGAATAGGTGTAGAGCACCAGTGCGAAGGGCTGGAACAGCATCAGGAAGCCGATGGCGATGATCGCGGTGGCGACGTTTTCCATCAGCCCGCGCCTGGCCCAGACGGGCCAGCGCGATTTGCGTTTTGCGGTCATGCTCATTTACGCACCGCGCCAAAGGTGATGCCGCGCAGCAATTGCTTGCGAAGCAGGATGGTGAAGACCAGGATCGGCACCAGAAAGATCGTCGTGCCGGCCGCGACCGCCGGCCAGTCCTGACCGCCTTCGCCGATGATGGTCGGAATGAAGGGCGGCGCGGTCTGCGCCGTGCCCGAGGTCAGCAGCGCAGCGAAGGCATATTCGTTCCAGGCAAAGATCAGGCAGAAGATGGCGGTTGCGGCAATACCGGTGGTCGCCTGCGGCAGCACCGTGCGCCAGAACGCCTGCAGCCTGGTGTAGCCGTCGATCATCGCCGCTTCTTCATATTCGCGCGGGATCTCGTCGATGAAGCCTTTCAGCAGCCACACCGCCAAGGACACGTTGACCGCCGTATAAAGCAGGATCATGCCGAGAGCCGTGTCCGACAGGCCAAGCTCCCGGTACATCAGGTAGATCGGGATGGCGACCGCGATCGGCGGCATCATCCGCGTCGACAGGATGAAGAACAGAAGGTCGTCGGCGAGCGGCACCTTGAAGCGCGAAAAGCCATAGGCCGACAGCGTGCCGAGGAAAACCGCGCAAAACGTCGAGCCGAACGCGATAATCAGCGAATTGACGAAGCGCGGCATGAAGTTGGACGGGCCGGCGATCACCATATTGCGCTTGCGCACCGTCTCGTCGCACAGGCCCGTCGCCGGTCCCAGCGAGTTGATGTATTCCGGTGTTTGCCGAGTCCGGGTCGAGAACAAATTGCAGTAGCCCTCGAGGCTGGGCTGGAACAGGATCTTCGGCGGATAGGCGATCGAATCCGGCGGCGTCTTGAAGCTGGTGGCGAAGATCCACAGCAGCGGCACGATCGAGATCAGCGCGTAGGCGACGATGATGGCGCCGGCGACGCGCTTCGACGTGGCCGACGGCGCGACAACGGAATGGGCTGACGTCAGGCTCATCTCTGCTTCACCTTGTTGAGCGCCTTGACGTAGATGTTTGCGAGGCCAAACACTGCGACGAACAGGATGATGGCGAAAGCCGAGGAATAGCCCGTCCGCCAGCTTTCGAAGGCCTGCCGCTTCAGCGTGATCGAGGCCACTTCGGTGGTCGATCCCGGCCCGCCGCCGGTGAGCAAATTGACCATGTCGAACATCTTGAAGTTCTCGATGCCGCGAAACAGCACCGCCAGCATGATGAAGGGCAGCGCCATCGGCAGCGTGATCGACCAGAACTGCCGCCAGTTGGAGGCGCGGTCGACCTCGGCCGCTTCGTAGATGTATTCGGGGATCGAGCGCAGGCCGGCGAGGCAGATCAGCATTACGTAAGGCGTCCACATCCAGGTGTCGACGATGATGATCGACCATGGCGCCAGTGACACGTTGGAGAGCATGCTGATCTCGGTTGCCGGAATGCCGGTGACGAACGAAACGGCGTAGGCGAACAGCCCGATCTGCGGCTCGTAGAGAAAGCGCCAGAAATTGCCGACCACCGCCGGCGATAGCATCATCGGCACCAGGATGATGGTCGTCCAGAAGGCGTGGCCGCGGAACTTGCGGTCGATCAGCCAGGCCAGAGTGAAGCCGATCAGCGTCTGCAGCAGGATGGTCCAGAACACGAAATGCGCCGTCGTCTGCATGGCGATCCAGATGTCCTGGTCGGCGAGGATGCGCTTGTAGTTGGCCAGCCCGAGGTTCTTCACAACCTCGTTGGGCCGATTGGCGCGAAAATTGGTGAAGGACAGATAGATTGCCCAGAACAGCGGAAAGATGTTGATAGCTAACAGCAACAGGATCGTCGGCGAGATGAACAGCCAGGCGAGGCCCTTGTCGCTGATGCCCCGGACCTTGCGGGCCAACGGCTCGGGCGTAGCCCGGGCAACGCTGTCCGCCGTCCGATTGAGCATGGTCAGTCCTGCTTCGGTCACTTGGCTCGTCTCGACAATGGAATTTATCTGAACTGTGTCCCGTGCCAAGTGGCACGGGACGGTTCGGTCATGGGCTCGGGAGGAGCCGTTTACATCTTGCCATCGTCCTGGAAGACCTCGGTCCAGTCCTTGACGAGGCCGTCGAGCGCATCCTTGGCCGAGCCTTGCCCGGCAACGACATAGTCGTGGAAGCGCTTCTGCGATGCCTGCAACAGCGGGGCATAGCTCGGCTCGGCCCAGAAGTCCTTCACGATGGCCATCGAGTCGAGGAAGGTCTGCGCATAGGGCTGGCTGGCCGGGAAGGCGGGGTCCTTGACGACCGCGTTGAGGCAGGAATAGCCGCCGAGCGACCACCATTTGGACTGCACGTCCTTGTTGGCGAACCATTTGATGTATTTGAGCGCGGCTTCCTGCTTGTCGGAATAGGAGACCACCGAGATGCCCTGGCCGCCGAGCTGGGCGAACTGGTCCCCGTCCGGACCTTTGGGATTGACGAAATAGCCGATCTTGTCGCCGCCGACATTCTCGTCCTTCTGCAGGCCTGGCCAGGTGAAGGCGAAGTTCATGTGCATCGCCACCTGGCCGGATTTGAAGGCATCAACGCCTTCGCCCATGTAGCTGTTCGAGGCGCCGGGAGGGGTGCAGCAATCGTAGAGGGCTTTGTAGAACTCCAGGCCCTTCACCGATTTATCGGAGTTGACGAAGCCTTCCATCTCGTAGGGTTTTTTCGGGTTTTCGTACTGGAAGCCAAAGCTGTAGAGCACGTCCATGGCGCCCATGGTGATGCCTTCCGAGCCGCGCTCGGTGTAGATCGACGCGCCATAGACGGTCTTGCCGTCGATGTCGCGCTTCTGGAAGAATTCGGCGATCTGCTTCAATTGGTCGAAGGTCGTCGGCGGGCCGAGATCCCAGCCGTACTTTTCCTTGAATTCCTTCCGCAGCTCCGGCTTGGAGAACCAGTCCTTGCGGTAAGTCCAACCGACGACGTCACCCATGGCCGGCAGCGCCCAGTAATTCGGCGAGTTCTTCGGCCATTCCGAATAGCCGACGACGGTCGCCGGCACGAAATCATCCATGCTAATCTTCTCCTTGTCGAAGAAGTCGTTCAGCTTGACGTAATGGCCGTTCTCGGCGGCACCGCCGATCCACTGGCTGTCGCCGATGATGAGGTCGCACAGCTTGCCGTGCGAATTCAGCTCGTTGAGAAAGCGATCGGCATAGTTGGTCCACGGCACGAATTCGAATTTCATGCCGATGCCGGTTTCCTTGGTGAAGTCCTTGGACAATTCCACAAGCGCGTTGGCCGGGTCCCAGGCTGCCCAGCAAAGCGTCAGATCTTCTGCCTGCGCGACATTCGAAACGGCTGTCGACGCAAAGAGTGTCGATGCCAGTCCCAACGCCAATTTCAAGGTCGATTTCATGCCTTCCTCCCATTTGCGAAACACGTCCGGATGACGGTTTCAAGAGCCCGCTAAACCCCTCCTCCGGGGCCCAAACACAACGACGCGGCGGCGCACCGGATGTTTAGTAATTTGTTTAGTGATGCAATTTTTACTAAACAAAGCAAGCGAATTCGTTGCTGCACCGCAGCATGCTGGACAGGAAAGCAACGTGAGAAGTTGCGGCGACCTGTCTAGGTCACCGTCTTGTTGCTGACAGCCACCGGACGGATCACTGGGGCCGGCGGCAGCAGCGCGCGGATATCGGCGAAGGGGAAGACTGGCTCGAAGCGGAAGGCCTCGGCAAACGATCCGGCCGGGCCGTTGCACTGGCCGGCGCGAAAGGCGTTCTGCGTGCGCGCCGCGTCGACGAAACGCTCGGGATCCTGCGACTGGTGCGCCCGGATCGCCTCCGCCTTGAGATCGAAATGCCTGGAGGTGTCGACGTAGTGCGTTGGCGAAAACCCGGTGCCGCCGAACGTGTCGGCATGTAGCACCGGCACCGAGAATGACGCTGCGATGCGCACGCCATCCGATAGCGCGCGGTGGTCGCCATGATAGTCGTTCGGCGCATGCGTTATCACCAGATCCGGCCCTATCTCGCCGATCAGTGCTTTGAGCGCCCCGATCAGCGCGGCATCCGCGACCAGCCCGCCATCGGGAAAGTCGAGGAAGCGCGGCGTCACGCCAAGCAGGCCGGCCGCCGCCGTCGCCTCCTTGCGGCGCGTGCGGGCAAGTGCGGCCGGATCGCCATAGCCGCCCCTGGCGCCATCCGTGGCTATGGCAAAAAAGAGTTCTGCGCCTTGCGCGGCATAGGCGGCCATCGTACCGAACATGAAGATCTCGATGTCGTCCGGATGCGCGCCAAGCGCCAATATCTTCACTCTCATCTCTCCCGGAAATGGAAAAACGTGCCCAACGGAATTCTGCTCGCGCTCATCGCCTATGCAAGCTATTCGTGCAGCGACGCGGTTGTCAAAAGCCTGGGCGGGCAGTTCAACGTCTTCGAGATCGGCTTCTTCTCGACATTGTTTGCCGGCTGCTTTCTGCTCTTTGCCAGGCCGGCAGGCGAGCGCTGGCTCGATTTCTGGCGCACCAACCGGCCCTGGGCGGTACAGGCCCGGGCCTGGGCCGGCATCGCCTCGGGCGTGCTCAGCGTCTATGCCTTCACCACCATCCCGCTGGCGGAAGTCTATGCGCTCATCTTTCTGGCGCCGCTGTTCGTCACCATCCTAGCCACGCTGGTCCTCAAGGAGAAGGTCGGCCCGTGGCGGTGGCTGGCGGTGGTCGCCGGCTTTGCCGGGGTCATGCTGGTCGTCAGGCCGGGGTTTCGCGAATTGCATCTTGGTCATCTGGCGGCGTTCATCATCGCCTTCCTGGCCGCCACCAATGTGATCCTGATGCGTTCGCTTGCCGCGCAGGAAAAGCGCACGACGATGCTCGGCGTGCTGATCGGCTACGGCCTGCTCTTCAACGGCGCCGGTGCGGCGGCTACCTCGTTCTCGTTGCCGGATGGCAGGCAATGGGCCTGGCTGGTACTGGCCGGCGCCTTCACCGCCGGCGGCCAGCTGTTGCATCTGCTGGCGGTCAAATACGCACCGGCCAACCGCATCGCGCCGACGCATTACTCGCAGATCGTCTGGGCGGTGGTTCTGGGTGCGCTGTTCTTCAGGGAATATCCGGATTTTCTGTCGCTGGTCGGCTTGGCCGTGGTCGGCGGTTCCGGCCTGCTGACCATGGTGCGCGAGGAGGTGCGGCTCGGCACGGTGCGCTGGAACCCGTTTTCGCGGACCAGGCTTTGAGTCGGCGCCGAGGTTGCGCCGCGACCGCCACCGCTGATATGCGGTTGCTGCCAACTGGCTGCACAGCATAGCACAATGACGACAAAACCCTTGCCGGACCTGCCGGTCTCCGTTGTCTTGCCGGCGCTCAATGAAACGCTGAGCCATGGTAACAGCGCCGTGCTGGTGGCGCCGCCCGGTGCCGGCAAGACGACGCTGGTTCCACTGGCGCTGCTCGACGCTGAATGGCTCGGCGCCGGAAAGATCATCCTGCTCGAGCCGCGCCGCCTCGCCGCCCGCGCTGCCGCCCGCCGCATGGCCGAATTGCTCGGCCAAGAGCCCGGCGAAACCGTCGGCTATGCCATGCGCATGGAAAACCGCAGTTCCGCAAAAACCAGGGTTCTCGTCGTCACCGAAGGCGTGCTGTCCCGCATGATCCTCGACGACCCGGAACTGCCTGGTGTCGCGGCGGTGCTATTCGACGAGTTCCACGAACGCTCGCTCGACGGCGATTTCGGGCTGGCGCTGGCGCTCGACGTGCAGGGTGCGCTGAGGCCCGAACTCAGATTGCTGGTGATGTCGGCAACGCTCGACGGCGCGCGTGTCGCAAAATTGCTGTCCGGCGCGCCGGTGATCGAGAGCGCAGGCCGCGCCTTCCCGGTCGACATCCGCTATGACGAGCGGCCGGCCGGCGTCACCATCGAGGACGCCATGGCCAAGGCGATCCGCTCGGCGCTTGCCGGGGAGGAGGGCAGCGTGCTCGCTTTCCTGCCCGGCCAGCGCGAGATCGAGCGCACCGCCGAGCGGCTGGCGGGCAAGGTCGGCGCCGATACCGACATCGTGCCGCTCTATGGTATGCTCGACAACAAGGCGCAGGACGCGGCGATCAAGCCGGCGCCGCTCGGCCGCCGCAAGGTCGTGCTGGCGACGTCGATCGCCGAAACCTCCATCACCATCGACGGCGTGCGCGTCGTCATCGATTCCGGCCTGTCGCGGCTGCCGCGCTATGAACCGGCGAGCGGCCTGACGCGGCTGGAGACGGTACGTGCTTCCCGCGCTTCCGCCGACCAGCGCGCCGGCCGTGCCGGGCGCACGCAGCCGGGCGTCGCCATCCGGTTGTGGCGGGCCGAGCAGACGGCGGCCCTGCCGGCCTTCACGCCGCCGGAAATCCTCGAGGCCGATCTTTCCGGCCTGTTGCTCGATAGCGCAGCGTTCGGCGTCGCCGATCCGACCAGTCTATCCTTCCTCGACCCCCCGCCGGCTCCGGCGCTCACCGAGGCGAGGGTACTGCTACGTGCGCTCGATGCTGTCGATGCGGCAGGACGCCTGACGGATGCCGGTGCCGCGATGCGTAGGCTGGCGCTACCGGTGCGGCTTGCCCATATGGTCGCCGAGGCGGCAAGGACCGGAGAGGCGCTCGAGGCGGCGATGCTCGCCGTATTATTGACCGAGCGTGGCCTTGGCGGCGATGGTGCCGATCTCGAACGGCGGCTGCTGCGCTTTCGCGCCGAAAGATCGCCGCGCGCCACCGCCGCCCGGCAGCTGGCTGAGAGGCTGGCAAAGCAGGCTTCACCCTTCCCCTCTAGGGGAGGGTCGGCAAGCGAGCCGAGCGCAGCGAGACGAGCGAGACGGGGCGGGGTCGTCGATGGCGTGCCCGAAGCGGCCCCACCCCTATCCGGTACGCGGATCGACGCGCCGGGGCGAGCCACGGGTCTCGCCCGTCCTTCCGACCCCCTCAAGGGGGAGGGCAGCACAGCCGGCGCTCTCCTCATCCATGCCTGGCCGGATCGGGTCGCCAAAGCGCGCGGCGAGCGTGGCCGCTTCGTGCTTGCCAACGGCTCGGGCGCCATGCTCGACGCCTCCGATCCGCTGGCCGGCGAGACCTGGCTCGTCGTCGCCGACCTGCAGGGCAAGGCGCAGAACGCCCGCATCACCGCAGCGGCAGCCATCGATGAGGCCGACATCCGCACGGCGCTGGCGGAAAAGATCGAGGCCCGCCGCGAGGTGAGCTTCGACCGCGACAGGCGCGCGGTGCGGGTGCGCGAAACGGTTCGCCTCGGCGCCATCACGCTGTCCGAACGCATGCTGCCGGCGCCGACCGGTGCCGACGCGGATCGCGCCATCCTCGACGCCTTGCGCGAACACGGCCTGTCCCTGTTGCCGTGGAACAGCGAGGCGGAGACGTTGCGGCAGCGGCTCGGCTGGCTGCATCGCGGCCTCGGCGTGCCATGGCCCGATGTCTCCGATGCCGCGCTCCTCGAGCGCCTCGACGACTGGCTGCTGCCGTTCCTTTCCGGCGCGGCATCCTTTGCGGCAATCGATCCCAGCGTGCTTTCGCAAGGCCTGATGACGCTGGTGCCGCACGAATTGCAGCGCAAGATCGCCACATTGGCGCCGACCCATTTCGACGCGCCGTCGGGCAGCCGGCTGCCGATCCGCTATGACGGCGAATGGCCGGTGCTGGCGATCCGCGTGCAGGAACTGTTCGGCCTCGACCGGCATCCGGCGATCGCCAACGGCACTGTGCCGCTGACGCTCGAATTGCTGTCGCCGGCGCACCGGCCGATCCAGACGACGCGCGACCTGCCCGGCTTCTGGCGCGGCTCCTGGGCCGATGTGCGGGCAGAGATGCGCGGCCGCTATCCCAGGCATGTCTGGCCGGAGAACCCGCTTCTCGCCGCCGCCACTAGCCGCGCCAAGCCGCGCGGTACCTGATGCTTCCAGACTGTCATCCCGAACCGGCCCAGCTTCGGCGGTTTTCGGAAAAGACCTCCGACTGTTTCCCCTCTATAATCACCGCCCATGATAAACATCCTGCACGCACCCGACTTCCAGCAAAGTCAGCGGCTGCGCCTCAATACGCTGATCAGGTTGCGCTGGCTTGCCATCGTCGGCCAGAGCCTGACCGTGCTTGTCGTCGCTTACGGGCTGAAATTTCCGCTGCCGGTCAGCATGTGTTTTGCGCTGATCGCCTGTTCGGCCTGGATGAACCTTTTGCTGACCTTCCGCTATCCGGCGGCGCATCGGCTTACCCCGTTCTCGGCCTTCGCCATCCTGACCTTCGACAGCCTGCAGCTTGCCGGCCTGCTCTACATGACCGGCGGCCTTACGAATCCGTTTTCGCTGCTGATGACCGTGCCCGTCGTCGTCTCGGCGACGTCGCTGCCGCTGCGGCTGACCGCCATGCTCGGCGCGCTGGTGATCGTGGCGGCGACGCTGCTGGTCTTTTACCACCTGCCGCTGCCCTGGCATGAGGGGGCGCCATTGGCGATGCCGTTCATCTATGTCGCCGGCATGTGGATGGCGGTGTTCTGCTCCATCGCCTTTACCGCGATCTATGCCTTCCGGGTGGCCGAGGAGGCGCGGCTGCTTGCCAACGCGCTTGCCGCCACGGAATTGGTGCTGCAGCGAGAACAGCATCTCTCGGCCCTCGACGGCCTCGCCGCGGCCGCCGCGCACGAACTCGGCACGCCGCTCGCCACCATCACGCTTGTTGCCAAGGAGATGGAGAAGGCGCTTGGCGAAGATCCGAAATACGGCGAGGACGTGAAGCTGCTGCGTTCGCAGAGCGAGCGCTGCCGCGAAATCCTGAAGCGCCTGACCAGCCTGTCCTCCGAGAGCGAGGTGCACCTCTCGCGCCTGCCGCTGACCTCGCTGGTCGAGGAGGTGACGGCGCCGCACCGCGATTTCGGCATTTCGATCAAGCTTCGGCCGGGCGAGCGCATCGGCCCGGAGCCGGTGGGCCGGCGCAATCCCGGCGTCATTTACGGCCTCGGCAATCTGGTCGAGAACGCGGTCGACTTCGCCCGCAACAGCGTGACAGTGCGCTGGAACTGGAATGAAGCCGCCGTCAGCTTCTCGATCATCGACGACGGGCCGGGCTTTCCACCGGAGATCATCGACCGTATCGGAGAACCCTATATGTCGACGCGACAAGGCACCGAAGCCGGCGGCGGCCTCGGCCTCGGCCTATTCATCGCCAAGACCTTGCTCGAACGCTCCGGCGCGACGCTCGATTTCCGCAATTCAAGCGAGCCCGGCGAGGGCGCTATCGTGCAGATATCGTGGCCGCGCAGCATCTTCCTCAATCCCGAGCAGGCTTCGGCCACCATGTTCGACACGGCCTAAATTGGACAATAGCGTTGCGAAACTATATTTGCGTAAAAATCAGGCAGCAGGATTTTCAGCACGATGAGTACTGACGAAACGATTGGCGCAATGGTCGAAGGCGAGGATACCTCGCTGCTGATCGTGGACGACGACAAGCCGTTCCTGACGCGGCTTGCCCGCGCCATGGAAACCAGGGGTTTCGTGGTCGAGACGGCGGAGAGCGTCGAGGAGGCGGTTGCCAAGGCGCGCGCCAATCCGCCGGCCTATGCGGTCGTCGACATGCGGCTGGCCGACGGCAACGGCCTCGACGTCGTCGCCGCGATTCGCGAGAAGCGCGACGATGCCCGCGCCATCATCCTCACCGGCTACGGCAACATCGCCACCGCGGTGACAGCGGTAAAGCTCGGCGCCATCGACTATCTGTCGAAGCCGGCCGATGCCGACGATATTTTTGCCGCCCTGACCCGCACCGCGGGCGAACGCGCAGCGCCGCCAGAAAATCCAATGTCGGCCGATCGTGTGCGCTGGGAACACATCCAGCGCGTCTACGAAATGTGCGACCGCAACGTCTCGGAAACCGCACGCCGCCTGAACATGCATCGCCGCACGCTGCAACGCATCCTCGCCAAGCGCGCGCCGCGCTAAAGGGCTCTCATTACAGGCTTGCCCGGCCAGCGCTGTTTGCGCATCATCGCTTGGCGGTGTCGGACCTTGCCGCTGATACGACGGAGGCGACATGCAGGACGAAAAGCGGCTGGTCTCCATGCTGCGCGAATTCCTCGACAGCGAGGCGGCCGGCGGCCTCATCCTGATGGCTGCGGCGGCCTTGGCCCTGATCGTCGCCAATTCGCCGCTGGGCGAGGCTTATTTCTCCGCCCTCCATGCCTATCTCGGACCGCTCAGCGTCTCGCACTGGATCAATGACGGCCTGATGGCGGTGTTCTTCCTGCTGGTCGGTCTCGAGATCAAGCGCGAAATGCTTGACGGCCAGCTGTCGACCTGGCCGCGCCGCGTGCTGCCCGGCATCGCCGCCGCCGGCGGCATGGCAGCGCCGGCACTGGTCTACGTCGCCATCAACCGCAACAATCCAGCCGCTCTGTCCGGCTGGGCGATCCCAACCGCCACCGATATCGCCTTTGCGCTCGGCGTGCTGTCGCTGCTCGGCAGCCGCGTCCCGGGTTCGCTGAAGATATTCCTCACGGCGCTTGCCATCATCGACGATCTCGGCGCGGTGCTCATCATCGCGGTGTTCTATACCAGCGGCCTCTCGCTCGCCTATCTCGGCGCCGCCTTCGCCGTGATCGCGCTGCTGGTGGTGCTCAACCGCATGCGGGTGCTGACGCTGCTGCCGTACATCTTGCTCGGCATCGTTCTGTGGATTTTGGTGCTCAAATCGGGCGTCCATGCGACGCTCGCCGGCGTCGCGCTGGCCCTCACCATACCGCTGAAGATATCGCCGGGCAGCGGCCATGATCTCGACCATTCGCCGCTGCACCGGCTCGAACACGGCCTGCACAAAGTCGTCGCCTTTTTCGTCATCCCGATTTTCGGCTTTGCCAACGCCGGCGTCTCGCTCGCCGGTCTCAGCGCTGCCGCCCTGGCCGAGCCGCTGACGCTCGGCGTCGCCGCCGGCCTCGTCTTGGGCAAGCTGGTCGGCGTGTTCGGGTCTTCCGCGCTTGCCATCCGGCTTGGCTTCGCCGATCTGCCGGTCAATGCCGGCTGGCTGCACATGGTCGGCATTTCGCTGCTCTGTGGCATCGGTTTCACCATGAGCCTGTTCATCGGCCTGCTCGCCTTCGCCAGCGACGCCGCCCTGCAGGACGCGGTCAAGGTCGGCATCCTCGCCGGCTCCTTCATCGCCGCGCTCCTAGGCGCCGCTGTGCTGCTGGTGGCGCCGGCCGCAGGCGAGGCGGAGGAGGCGGAAGAATAGGCGTCTCCTCGCGGGCGCTACCCGTGAGCGACCATGACGTGGCGGACGGCGGTATAGTCCTCCAGCGCGTAGAGCGACATGTCCTTGCCGTAGCCGGATTGTTTCAACCCGCCATGCGGCATCTCGTTGGTCAGCATGAAATGGGTATTGATCCAGGTGCAGCCATATTGCAGCCGGGCGGCTGTCGCCATGGCCCGCGAAACGTCCTTGGTCCACACCGACGACGCCAGGCCGTAGTCAGAATCATTGGCCCAGTTCACCGCTTCGTCGACTTCGGAAAAGCGGGTGACCGAGACCACCGGACCGAACACTTCGCGGCGCACGATCTCGTCCTCCTGCAGCGCGCCGGCGACGACGGTCGGCTGGTAGAAGAAGCCGGAGCCCTCGCCCGGCTTGCCGCCCGTGGTGATCTCGATGTGCTTGAGCTCAGAGGCGCGCTCGACGAAGCTCGAGACGCGGTCGCGCTGGCGACGCGAGATCAGCGGGCCGATCTCGTTTTCGGTATCGTCAGGACGATCATACTTGATAGTCGAGACGGCGGCGGAGAGGTCGGCGACGAGCTTGTCGTAGATCTTCTTGCCGGCGTAGATGCGGCAGGCGGCGGTGCAGTCCTGGCCGGCATTGTAATAGCCGAAGGCGCGCAGGCCGTTGACCACCGCGCCGAGATCGGCGTCGTCGAAGACGATGACCGGCGCCTTGCCGCCGAGCTCGAGATGCGTGCGCTTGACCGATTTGGCGGCAGCCTGCAGCACCTTCTTGCCGGTGGCGACGTCGCCGGTGATCGAGATCATGTTGACTTTCGGGTGGTTGATCAGCGTGTTGCCGACGCTGTCGCCGCGACCGAGCACGACGTTGACGACGCCTTCCGGCAGGATCTCGGCAAGGATTTTCGCCAGCTTCAGCGCGGTCAGCGGCGTCTGTTCCGACGGCTTGAAGGCGACGGTGTTGCCGCCGGCAATCGCCGGCGCCAGCTTCCAGGCCATCATCATCAGCGGATAGTTCCACGGCGCGATCGACGCGACAACGCCGATGGCGTCTCGGCGGACCATCGAGGTGTGGCCGGGAATGTATTCGCCGGCGACCTGGCCGGGCATCGAGCGGACCGCGCCGGCAAAGAAGCGGTAGCAGTCGACGATCGCCGGGATCTCGTCATTGAGCACGGCATTGATCGGCTTGCCGCAGTTCAGCGCCTCGAGCGCCGCGAAATCCTGTGCAGCAGCCTCGATGCGATCGGCGATCTTCAGGAGATAGCCGGCGCGCTGCGCCGGTGTTGTGCGGGACCAGGTGACGAAGGCTTTTTCGGCAGCAAGCACGGCCGCCTCGATCTGCGCTGGGCTGGCCTCGGGCAGATTGAGGATGGTCGCCCCGGTCTTCGGGTTGAGGATCGGCTCCTCGGTCTCGGTGCCTTTTTCGAATTTAGAGCCGATCAGCATCTGCGTGTCCATGGAAGTCTCTCCCTTGTGAACGAGATCATTTGCCCGAACCGGCGATCTGGTCGCCGTCGCGGGTCAGGTAATAGGCAGCGAGGATGGGGAGCAGCGTCACCAGCACTACCACCATCGCCACGACATTGGTGACCGGACGCTGGCGCGGACGGATCAATTCTTCGAGCATCCAGATCGGCACCGTCTGCTGCTGGCCGGCGGTGAAGGTGGTGACGATGACCTCGTCGAAGGACAGCGCAAAGGCAAGCATGCCGCCGGCCAGCAGCGCGGTTGCGATGTTGGGCAGCACGACATGCCGAAAGGTCTGGAAACCATCGGCGCCGAGATCCATCGACGCCTCGATCATTGAGCCGGACGTGCGGCGGAAGCGGGCGACCGCATTGTTGTAGACGACGACCACGCAGAAAGTGGCGTGGCCGAGCACGATCGTCCAGAACGAGAACGGGATTTCGGCCAGCGCGAAGGCCGAGCGCAGCGCGATGCCGGTGATGATGCCGGGCAGCGCGATCGGCAGGATGACCAGCAGCGAGATGGTTTCGCGGCCGAAGAATTTTGTGCGGGACACGGCAGCGGCGCACAGCGTGCCCAGGACCAGCGCGATGGTAGTCGAGATCGCCGCGACCCGCACAGACAATGACAGCGCCTGCCAGACGTCGGGGCGGTTCCAGGTGACGGCGAACCATTGCGTGGTCAGGCCCG
Organism: Mesorhizobium sp. M0207; assembly: GCF_040321995.1. NCBI lineage: Bacteria > Pseudomonadati > Pseudomonadota > Alphaproteobacteria > Hyphomicrobiales > Phyllobacteriaceae > Mesorhizobium > Mesorhizobium sp. M0207. The sequence goes on along the minus strand of NZ_JAMYSQ010000001.1, from coordinate 323,204 downwards.
GCGGCGGCCAGACGAAGCTCTTCTCCTCGGTGGTGAAGGCATAGACGAAGATCAGCAGGATCGGCAAATGCAGGAAAAGCAGGCCGCCGGTGGCAGCGAGCTTCAGGCCGATCGGCGCGGATGGGCCACGGTCAGAGCGCATCGAAAGCCCCCATGCGCTTGGCGCCCCAGAGGTAGAAGCCCATGATGACGATGGGCACCACGGTGAAGGCGGCGGCGAGCGGGATATTGCCGGCGGTGCCTTGCTGCGAATAGACGGCCTGGCCGATGAACAGCCGCGAGGTGCCGATGATCTGTGGGATGATGTAGTCGCCGAGCGTCAGCGAGAAGGTGAAGATCGAGCCGGCGACGATGCCGGGCAGCGCCAGCGGGAACAGCACGTTGCCGAAGGTCTGCCCGGGCGAGGCGCCGAGATCGGACGAAGCCTCGACCAAATTGCCCGGCACGCGCTCGAGTGCGGCCTGCACCGGCAGGATCATGAACGGCAGCCAGACATAGACGAAGACGATGAAGGTACCGGTTGAGGAGACCGACAGCGAGTTGCCGCCGACGACCGGCAGCGACAGCCAGGCATCAAGCAGCCACAGAAGATGCAATTTGGCCAGCAGCCAGGTCAGGATGCCTTCCTTGGCGAGAATCAGCTTCCACGCATAGATCTTGACCAGGTAGCTCGACCACAGCGGCAGCATGACGCCGAGATAAAACAGCGCCTTCCAACGGCCGCGCGCATAGCGCGCCGCGTAATAGGCGATGGGAAAGGCGATGACCGCCGCCGCCAGCGTCACCAGCGCCGCCATAGTCACCGTGCGCAGGATGATGTCGAGATTGGCGGCCTGCAGCAGGTCGCCATAGGTCTTCAGCGTGAACTCGCGGTTGATCAGGCCGGAGAACTCATCGATCGAAAAGAAGCTCTGCAAAAGCAGCGCAAACAGCGAGCCGATATAGACGATGCCGAGCCAAAGAACCGGGGGTAGCAGCATCAAGAGCAGCAAGAATTGCGGCCGGCGCCAGAAGAGATCGGAGAGCCAGCCGCGTACGCCACCACTTCGCGGCAGGATGGCGGGGGCCGTGGCCCGCGGCATGGCAGCGTCCAGGCTCATCCGAGCTCGTCCATCAGATGCAAATGCTCGCGCTTGAAGGTGAGCACCACCGCCTCGCCTTCCCCCGGCAGCACAGCACCCGCCGGCACGATGGCATGCAGTCGCAAGCCCTCTGCATCGAGCGCCAGTCTTGTCGTGGCGCCGAGATAGTTGGTCGAGACCAGGCGGGCGGCAACCCCTTCGCCGTTGGCCCGGCCAATACGGATGGATTCGGGCCGCAGGCTGCCCCAGCGATACTGGCCGGCATAGCGCTGGACGAAATCCGGCGGCAGCACGTTGGACGAGCCGACGAAATCGGCGACGAAGCGGGTCTTGGGGCGCTGGTAGATGTCTTCCGGCGTGCCGATCTGCATGATCTTGCCGTCATTGAAGACGGCCACGCGGTCGGCCATCGACAGCGCTTCGCCCTGGTCGTGGGTGACGAACACGAAGGTGATGCCGAGCGCCTTCTGCAGCGATTTCAACTCCTCCTGCATGTTTTCGCGAAGCTTGAGGTCGAGGGCGCCGAGCGGCTCGTCGAGCAACAGCACCTTGGGCTGGTTGACCAGCGCACGGGCGAGCGCGACGCGCTGGCGCTGGCCGCCGGAAAGCTGGCCAGGGCGACGGGCGCCGTAGCCGGGAAGCCGCACCAGCGCCAGCGCTTCTTCCGCCGCCTGTTGCCGCTCCGGTCTGCCGACGCCCTTGACCATCAGCCCATAGGCGACGTTGTCGAGCACGTTGAAATGCGGGAACAGCGCATAATCCTGGAACACGGTGTTGACGTTGCGGCGATAGGGCGGCACGCCCTCGGCGCGTTCGCCGAAGATCGAGATCGAGCCCGCCGTCGGCTGCTCGAAACCGGCGATGAGGCGCAGGCACGTCGTCTTGCCCGAGCCGGAAGGCCCGAGCATGGCAAAGAACTCGCCCGGCACGATGTCGAGATCGACCGCGTCAACGGCACGCACGCTGCCGAAATGGCGAGAGACGTTTTGGAAGGAAACGGCGGAGGTCATGGGGCTGTCCTGATCTGTCAGGCTCATCAAATTTCAGGCGGTAGCGCTGCCTCTTATCCGCCTGCCGGCACCTTCTCCTCGTATAGTGGACGGGGAGAAGGGAGGCGCTCCAACGCTGGCGACCCCCCGGTTCTTCACCGGGAGAGGGTAAGGGTGAGGGGCAGCGCCGAGCTTCGTAGGTGAGGCGAACTCACCGCCCGCCGATGACGCCGATATAGTCCGACACCCAGCGGTAATAGGGCACGCACTGGTCGTTCTGGGTGGCGCATTTCGAGACCGGCGTCTTCCAGAACTTGATCTTGTCGAAATTGTCGTAACCGTTGGTCTTGCAGCCTTCCTCGCCGAGCAGTTCGTTGCCCTTGCAGGCGGCGGGCACCACCGGCAGCGAGCCGAACCAGGCGGAGACGTCGCCCTGCACTTTTGGCGACAGCGAATGCTCCATCCACATGTAGGCGCAGTTTGGGTGGGCAGCATCGGCCTCCATCATCGTGGTATCGGCCCAGCCGGTGACGCCCTCCTCGGGGATAGTCGAGGCGACCGGCTTCTTGGCCGCGATCAGCGTGTTTACCTGGTAGGGCCAGGAACCGGAGGCGACGACGCCTTCGTTCTGGAAATCGTCGACCTGGATGGCGGCGTCGTGCCAATAGCGTCCGACCAGCGTACGCTGGACCCGCAGCAGGTCGAGCGCCGCCTTGTACTGATCCTCGGTCAGTTCGTACGGATCCTTGATGCCGAGCTCCGGCTTGTGAGCCATCAGGTAATTGGCAGCGTCGGCGATGTGGATCGGCCCGTCATAGGCTTGGACGCGGCCCTTGTTCGACTTGCCGTCGGGAAGCTTCATTTCCTCGAAGACCACGTTCCAGCTCTTCGGCGCCTCCTTGAACACTTCGGTGTTGTACATCAGCACGTTCGGCCCCCACTGATAGGGGACGCCGTAATGGACTCCGCCGACGGTGAACCAGGGCGCATCCTTCAGCCGGTTGTCGACCGTCTTCCAGCTCGGTATGAGGTCGGTGTTGATCGGCTGGACGCGCTTGCCGGCGACAAGGCGCAGCGAAGCGTCGCCCGAGGCGGTGACGAGATCGAAGCCGCCCTCGTTCATCAGCGAGACCATCTCATCGGAGGTGTTGGCGGTCTTGACGTTGACCTTGCAGCCGGTTTCCTTCTCGAACGAAGTGACCCAATCATAGGCCTTGTCGGTTTCGCCGCGCTCGATATAGCCCGGCCAGGCGACGATATTGACCTCGCCTTCGCCTTTGCCGAGCTCCTTGACCTGGGCGATGGCCTGGCCGGAGAAGCTCAGCGCGACCGTCAAGGCAGTGCATGATTTCAGCAATGAATTCATCGTCGATCTCCCATTTTTGCATGACCTCGAAACCGGTTTCGGGTTTCGGAAGAAGGTCATGCGCCCGTTCAAAAACGTTGGATGCGCGGCCCTGAAGGGCCGTGCTCCTCGCATCGGCCCGAAAATCGGAAATCGATTTTCGGAAGGCCCGATGCGAAAACTAAAAGTCTTAGAGCGTACTATGTGCGTCCAATTGGACGCACGTCGCGCTCTAACGGCAGCTTTGTTCCCTGACCGAAAAGTGCTGCGAAATTTCCGGTTTCGCAAATTCATTTATCAGAAAGCCGATATCGATTTTTCCGATACGTCAGCGGCCAATCTTCTCGGGCCGTTGGCGCACCATGCGCTGCGACTGGGCAAGTCCGATGAAGTCGCGCGCCGCCTGCGGCAGACCGGAGCCGCGCCGCCAGACCATGCCGACCTGGACGACCGGCAACGATCCCGAAATATCGCGCGATTCGATGCGGTCGCCTTCCAGCGACCATGGCCGGTAGACGAGGTCGGGCAGCAGCGCCACGCCGGCGCCGGTAGCGACGAGGCTGCGTACCGCTTCGACCGAGCGGGTGCGGAAGGCGACATGCGGCTTGGCGCCGATTGCCGTCAGCAGCTTTCCGGTATTCTCCTCGATCTCGTCGACGGTCAGCATGATCAGCGGTTCCGAGGCGATGTCGCCGATGCCGATGATGTCGGCACCGGCCAAGGGGTGGCCGAGCGGCAGCCACAGCCGGTAGGCCGAGACTTCGAGGATTTCGGACTGCAGTGCCGTGCGGTCGCGCAGGTTCGAGGTGACCATGACGGCAATGTCGAGCTTGCCCCCAATTAACAGGTGCTCGAGATAGTCGCCATTGTCCTCGATTGCCGAGACCTCGACACCCGGATAGGCGCGGCGGTAGCGGGCAAGAAGATCGGAAAGCACATAGCCGGCGACCAGCGAGGTGACGCCAAGTTGCAGCCGCCCGCTTGCCGCGGCCTGTTCGCCGAAGAAGGCGCGGCGCGCATCGGAAACGTCGGCCAGGATCTTTCTCGCATGGCGCAGGAACTGGTGGCCTTTGTGGGTGATGTTCAAGCCGCGCGGGTGGCGCTCGAACAGCTCGACGCCGAGATCGTGCTCCAGCTCCTTGATCGCCTCGGTGACCGACGATTGCGAGATCGACAGGTTCTGGGCGGCGCCCGACACTGTGCCCTGCTCGGCGACGGCGATAAAGAACTGCAATTGGCGGATGGTGAAAGCCATGGCCGGACTAAACACGGCAGACGCGGCGCTGGGAAGTGGGTGCTGGAGCAGATCTCCCGACAGAGCTCACGATAGAGCTCAGCCCTCGCTTCAGCCATCGGCAATGCTGAGCCGTGCGCCGGCCTGGGCAAGGGCGGCAGCGATGTCGTGCGGCGGCGGACGGTCGGTCGCGAGTTCGGAAAAGCCGCCGAAGCCGCAGACCTGAACAAGGCCCTGGCGGCCGAATTTGCTATGGTCGGTGACGACAAGCGAACGCTGGCCGCGCGACAGCACCATGCGGGCGAATTCGGCCTCTTCCAGATCATAGTCCATGACGCCGGTAACGGCATCGACCGCACCGGTCGATATCACAGCATGGCTGACGGAAAAGCGGCTGACGAATTCGATGGCCGAGACGCCGAAGGCAGCACCGGAATCGCTGCGCAGCTCGCCGCCGGCCATGTAGACCTTATTGCCGTTGACAGTGGCCAGTGTGCGGGCGATGTCGGAGGAGTTGGTGACGACCGTCAGCCGCCGGTGGCCGAGCAGTTCCCGGGCCAGGAAAGAGGTGGTGGTGCCGGTGTCGAGCATGATCGATTCGCCGTCGCGGATGGTGGCGGCGACCATGCGCGCTATTGCTCGCTTGGCATCGGCGTTCTCGCGCATGCGCCGCTCGAACGGCGCTTCGCCGGCAATCGAAGGCAGGCCGACGGCGCCGTGCATCTTGAGGATGGAACCGTCGCTGGTCAGTGGCTTGACGTCGCGGCGTACTGTCTCCAGCGAGACGCCCAGCCGGTCGGCCAGGCTCGCAATGGTCACGGTGCCTTCCTCCTTGAGGAGGCGCAGGATTTCGCCATGCCGCTTCGAGTGGACCATCGGTTCCATCCGGTCGGATTGTTGCACCGCTGACCGCTTCTACGACATAAATGCCACTAACTCCAAGGAATTTAGCAAAATTCGGGCAAAAAACCAGAAAATACCACAAATTCGCGTTGACAACGCCTCCAGCGTGGCGCGACATTATCGCTGTGACAGGCTCGGAACGGAGGACGACGGCTGAGCCGCACGAAAAATCGCTTGCCCGAACGCCCGGGAGATCGTCGGGTGCAAGGGTCCCGAAATTCAGGATCCGCGGGGGCGGATGCCGGCGTCGAAGAACCCGGCACAAAGGGGCTCGTCGGTGCGGTGCGGGATACCGATCCCGAGATCTGCACCGACGAGATCTTCGCGTTGCCTCCATTCCTCCGTCCGATTGTCATCGCTGGCCAGCCGTGACATGCGTGGAAAATTGACCCAATGTTGGACGACATCGTGACTGTCGAAGACCGCATCCGTGCGCTGCCTTGCTGGACCGGCAGCATCGACATCGCGCCGCTGCCGGGCGGGCTGAGCAATGCCAATTATCTGGTCAAGGACGCGGCCGGGCGGCACGTCGTGCGGCTCGGCCAGGACTATCCGTTCCACCATGTCTTTCGCGAGCGCGAGATGATGACGGCGCGGGCAGCGCACGCGGCAGGCTTCGCTCCGGCCGTCCACTACACTGGACCCGGCGTCATGGTGACGGAGTACCTCGGCGCCAAGGCCTATGTCGCGCAGGACGTGCGCGCCGATCTCGGCCGCGTTGCCGCGTTGCTGCGCGGTTTCCACCGGGAGATGCCCGGTCATGTCTCCGGCGCCGGCTTCATGTTCTGGGTATTCCATGTCATTCGCGACTATGCGCGCACGCTGGAGGAAGGCCGCAGCCGCAAGCTGGGCGAACTGCCGCGCCTGCTGACGCTGGCGGACGAGCTCGAGCGCGCGCAAAAGCTGCTGCCGATCGTCTTCGGCCATAATGACCTCTTGCCGGCTAACATAATCGACGACGGTCACAGGCTGTGGCTCATCGATTTCGAATATGCAGGCTTCAACACCGCGATGTTCGACCTTGCCGGCGCGGCGTCGAATGCAGGCATGAGCGACGAGGAGTCCTTCGCCTTCCTCACCGCCTATTTCATGAAGGAGCCGGACCCGGCGATACGGCGCTCGCACGCCGCCATGCAATGCGCGTCGCTGCTGCGTGAGGCGATGTGGGGCATGGTTTCCGAGCTTTACCTCGACGCGCCCGGTGTCGACTACGCCGCCTACGCCGACGAAAACCTGGCGCGGCTCGAAGCCGCCCTGGAAAACTACAGGACAAAATACGGGACGCGGACATGACCTTGCCCGCCCAGGCCGGGATCGTCGTCATCGGCGGTGGCATCATCGGCTGTTCGACGGCCTATCATCTGGCGCGCGACCACAAGGCCGAAATCGTACTGCTCGAACAGGGCAAACTGACCTCGGGTTCGACCTGGCATGCTGCCGGGCTGGTCGGCCAGCTGCGCTCGTCGGCGTCGATCACGCGCGTGCTCAAATATTCGGTCGATCTCTACAAGGGGCTGGAAGCCGAAACCGGCCTCGCCACCGGTTGGAAGATGACTGGCTGCCTGCGCCTCGCCACCAATGGCGACCGCTGGATCGAGTATAAGCGGCTGGCAACGACGGCTAAGAGCTTCGGCATGGACATGCATCTGCTGTCGCCGGCCGAGGTCAAGGAAATGTGGCCGCTGCTGGAAACCGGCGACCTCGTCGGCGCGTCCTGGCTGCCGACCGACGGTCAGGCAAGCCCTTCCGACATCACCCAGTCGCTGGCCAAGGGTGCGCGCATGCATGGCGCAAAATTGTTCGAGGAGGTGCGAGTCACCGGCTTCGAAATGAGAGACGGCCGCATCACCGCGGTAAAGACCAGCAAAGGCGATATCGCCTGCGACAAGGTAGTGAACTGCGCCGGGCAATGGGCGCGGCAGGTGGGTGCGCTCGCAGGGATAAACGTGCCGCTGCAGCCGGTGAAGCACCAGTACATCATCACCGAAAAGATCGATGGCCTGCCGACCGACGCGCCGACAATTCGCGACCCCGATCGCCGCACCTATTTCAAGGAGGAGGTCGGCGGGTTGGTGATGGGCGGCTACGAGCCGAACCCGCAGGCGTGGACGACCGGTCTACCGGGCGGCGATGTGCCGGACGATTGGGAGTTCCGGCTGTTCGACGATGATTACGATCATTTCGAGCAGCATATGAGCCAGGCGATCGAGCGTGTCCCGGCGCTCGCCAATGCCGGCGTCAAGCAGATGATCAACGGGCCGGAGAGCTTTACGCCGGATGGCAATTTCATCCTCGGTGTGGCGCCGGAATGCGCCAATATGTTCGTCGGCGCCGGCTTCAATGCCTTTGGCATCGCGTCCGGCGGCGGCGCCGGCTGGGTGCTGGCGCAATGGGTCGTCGACGGCGAGGCGCCGCTCGATCTGTGGGTGGTCGACATCCGCCGCTTCTCCGATCTCCACCGCGACCGGCAATGGGTCCGCGACCGCACGCTGGAAGCCTATGGCAAGCACTACACGATCGGCTTCCCGCATGAGGAATATGTCAGCGGCCGGCCGCGCATCGTCTCGCCTTTGTACGAGCGGCTGCAAAAACATCGCGCCGTGTTCGGCTCGAAACTTGGCTGGGAGCGGCCGAACTGGTTCGCGCCGGAAGGCATCGAGCCGAAGGACGTCTATTCGATGGGCCGGCAGAACTGGTTCCCGGCGGTTGGCGACGAGCACCGCCACGTGCGCGAAAAGATCGGAATTTTCGACCAGTCGTCTTTCGCCAAATACGAAATGACCGGAGCCGACGCGCTGAAGGCGCTGGACTGGATCTGCGCCAACGACGTCGCCAAGCCGGTCGGCCGGCTGACCTACACGCAGCTTCTCAACACGCGCGGCGGCATCGAGGCCGATTTGACCGTGGCGAGGCTCGGTGAGGAAAAATTCTACATCGTCACCGGCACCGGTTTCCGCACGCATGATTTCTCCTGGATTGCCGATCATATCGGCAGGGAGTTCGACGTGACGCTGACCGACATCACGGAGGATTTCGGCACATTGTCGCTGATGGGGCCGCGCGCCCGTGACGTGCTGTCAGCGGTGACCGATGCCGACGTCTCGAATGCCGCCTTTCCATTCGGCCATGTTCGCGAGATCGCCATTGCCGGTCACGCCGTCCGGTCACTGCGCGTCACCTATGTCGGCGAACTCGGCTGGGAACTGCATGCGCCGATCGCGGCGACGGGCGAGGTTTTCGACGCGCTGATGACGGCGGGCGCTGTCCACGACATTCGCCCGGTCGGCTATCGGGCGCTGGAATCGCTGCGGCTGGAAAAGGGCTACCGCGCCTGGGGCGCCGACATTACACCCAACGACACGCCGCAGGAGGCCGGCCTCGGCTGGGCGGTGAAGCTCAGGAAGAATACCGATTTCCTCGGCCGGCGGGCGCTTGAAAAGCTCGATGGCTCGACGCTCGGGAAACGCTTTGCCGGCTTCACTGTCGATGATCCGGACGTCGTGCTGCTCGGGCGCGAGACCATCCTGCGCAACGGCGAGGCGGTCGGTTATCTCACCAGCGGCGGCTATGGCTACACCATCGGCAAGAACATCGGCTACGGCTATGTGCGCAATGCCGATGGCGTCAACGATGATTTCCTCACTTCCGGCAACTACGAGCTGGTGGTGGCAATGGAACGGACGCCGGCTAAGATACACCTCGAGCCGCTTTACGATCCGGCAGGAGCAAAGGTGAAGGCGTAGAGCCTTCCGGTTTCAGCCTCAGTTCACGATGAGCACCAGCCCCCGGCTCGGCACGGTATCGGCCTCGCCTGGCATCGAAACATAGGGCGGCGTCTCTTCGGCGCGCGTGACGGTGCCTTGCGCCTCGAGCTCGGCGATCCGCGCGGCAAACCCGGCATCCCACAGCGTGTTCTTCACTGTCAGCACGATCACCCCGCCCGGCCGGCAGATGCGGATCAGCTCGTCCAGACCCTCGGCCCCGACATGGCCGGACGTGAAGACGCCGGCTGAGATGATCCCGGCATAGGCGTCGTCCACGAAGGGCAGCGGTCCGCCAAGCGCCAGGCAGTGCAGCGCTGAATAGACGCCCTTGCGCGCGGCTTGCGCCAGCATGCCTTCCGAGATGTCGAGCGCCTCGACCTGCGGATAACCGGTAATGGCAAGCCATTCGCCGATGAGCCCGGTGCCGGCGCCGGCATCGAGCAGAGGAGCGGCGCCGCGCGCCAGATGGCGGGCCAGCAAGGCAAGGCAGATGGTGGGATGGCGATAGCGAGCCGCCGACATGTCGGCGTCATAGGTGCCTGCCCAACTGTCGTAGAGTGCCGCGACGTCTTCCGGCCGCTTCGCCGCATAGGCGGCGGCGAGTGCGCTCTGATGTTTGCTGTCCGTCATCGCTTTCCGTCGCCTGGTATCGATCCGCAACGCGATCATAGCCAAACGGCGAAAACTGTGGAACCGTCGTCGTCCCAATAATACGGGGAAAGGAGCGAAATCCATGGCGGACGACCGGGCGCGCGCGGCACTTGCGGCCATTCCGATGCTGGCCGGCTATGACGGCCCTCTGGAACGGCTCGGCGGTCTCACCAACCTCGTCTTCAGGGGTAAGGATTTCTGCCTGCGTATCCCCGGCAAGGGTACCAAGGAATACATCAACCGTGCCAACGAGGCAGTGGCGGCGCGGGAAGCGGCGAAGGCCGGCGTCAGTCCCGATGTGCTGCATGTCGATGCCGAGACCGGCGTGCTGGTGACCCGCTTCGTTGCCGGTGCCGAGACGATGTCACCGGAAAAGTTTAAGACTCGGCCGGGCAGCCCGGCACGCGCCGGCAAGGCCTTTCGCAGACTGCACACATCCGGCGCGGTGTTCCCCTTCCGCTTCGAGCTGTTTGCGATGATCGACGATTATCTGAAAGTGCTGTCAACCAGGGACGTCGCCCTGCCTGCCGGCTACCACGATGTGGTCCGCGAGGCGGAGGCAGTGCGCTCAGCACTTGCGGCTCAATCTCTGCCGATCGTCGCCTGCCATTGCGACCCGCTATGCGAGAACTTTCTTGATACGGGCGACAGGATGTGGATCGTCGACTGGGAATATTCCGGCATGAACGATCCGCTCTGGGATCTCGGCGACCTCTCGGTCGAAGGGCAATTCGACGAGGCCCAGGACGAAGAAATGATGCGCGCCTATGTCGGCGGCGAGCCGAGACCGGCGGAGCGCGGCCGCATCGTCATCTACAAGGCGATGTGCGACCTGTTGTGGACGCTCTGGGGCTTGATCCAGCTTGCCAACAAAAATCCGGCCGACGACTTTCGCGCCTATGCCGACGGCCGGTTTGTGCGCTGCAAGGCGCTGATGGAGACGCCGGAATTTTCGCGGCATCTCGCGGCAGTGCGCCGGAGTTAATTCACGCCCTTCGGCACATTTTCCGGCGGCACGGAATCGACCACCTTCTGGCGGTGGAAGATGAACAGGCCGGCCAGCACGACGATGGCCGAGCCGATCAGGATGCGCGGCCCAGGCACATCGCCGAAGAAGGCGAGGCCGAAGACCACTGCCCACAACAGCAGGCTGTAATGCAGCGGCGCCAAGGTCGAGGCCGGCGCCAGCTTCAACGCCCTGGTGATCATCAGATGCGCGCCGCAGGAGACGATGCCGAGAAGCAGCATGGCGCCGAAATCGAGCGAGGACGGCGTCTTCCAGCTACCGAGGGTCAACGCAGCGCCGACCAGCAGCGTGCCGATGGTTTGCCAGGTGACCAGCGAGGTGTCGCTGGTGCCGCGCAGCCGCCGATTGAGGATGATGGCGAAGGCAAAGGAAATGCTGCCGGCGAGCGCGAACATCGACGACAGCGAGAACGCGGCCGAGGACGGCTTCAGCATGATCAGCACGCCGCAGAAACCGACCAGGATAGCCGCCCAGCGGCGCCAGCCGACCCTTTCGCCGAGCAGGAAGTGCGACAGCGCCGCGACATAGATCGGCCCGGCCATGTAAAAACTCATCACATCGGCGAGCGGCAGATAGACGACCGCCGCGTAGAACAGCGCCGTGTCGAGCGTCGTCATCACCACGCGAAGCAGCTGCAGCTCCGGCCGCTCCATGCGAAACAGCTTGGCCGCACCCTGATGTGCAATCATCGGCCCGAGTATGAAAAACGCGCCGATCGAGCGGATCAGCACGACCTGGCCGACGGAAAAACTGGCGACCAGCCACTTGCCCATCGCGTCGTTCAGCGCAAACAGGAAGTCGCCGGCGAGCATCAGCAGGATGCCGGCCAGCAGCACGTTCATGATCGTTGAGCACTGGGCTGCGGGCCGCGCCATTCCGTTACCGGTTCCTCGCCGTGGGGTACGGTGACCCGCGTCGTAGTCGCAAGCTGCGGCCATGACGAGGCGAAAATCGAGAATTCGGTAAGACCAGCGCCGGAAATCGGCTGGACTAATGCATGTCGCGCAAAAGTGTGCAGCGGTTTTGCGATAACGACACGCTTAAAAACAAGACCTTAAAGCGCGTCGCGTGGGTCCGTTCAAACGCGACGCGCTTTAAGCGTGGCGCCGGTTCACCGTGCCCGGCCTTCCGGCGATCGAAAGCCGCGTGTCCTGCCGGCTGCGCTCGGCCACCACCTTGCCCCTGGCGATGACGCAGAGGCGCTCTGGGCGCAGCCGCAGGGCCTCGACTGGGTTGCCGGCATCGAGAACGACCAGGCTGGCGCGCTTGCCGACCGCCAGGCCAAGGTGGTCGAGGCCCATGATGGCGGCATTGACGTTGGTGACCATATCGAAGCAGCGCGCCATCTCGGCCGGGCTCGACATCTGCGCGACATGCAGGCCCATGAAGGCGACGTCGAGCATGTCTGCGGTGCCCAGCGAATACCAGGGGTCGAGCACGCAATCCTGGCCCCAGCCGACGCGGATGCCTTGCGCCAGCATCTCCTTGACCCGCGTCAGTCCGCGGCGCTTGGGAAAGGTGTCGTGGCGGCCCTGCAGCATGATGTTGATCAGCGGATTGGGGATCGCCGAAACGCCGGCCTCGGCAATCAGCGGCAATAGCTTCGAAACGTAGTAATTATCCATCGAATGCATCGATGTCAGGTGCGAGCCGGCCACTCTGCCCTGCAACCCGAGCCGCTGCGTCTCATAGGCAAGCTGCTCGATGTGGCGCGACAGCGGATCGTCGGTCTCGTCGCAATGCAAGTCGACCATCAGGCCGCGCTTCGCCGCGATTTCGCAGAGCTCGGTGACGGAGCGCGTGCCGTCGGCCATTGTGCGCTCGAAATGCGGAATGCCGCCGACGACATCGACGCCTATGTCGAGCGCCCGGATGGTGTTGTCGCGCGCCGTCGGCGAGCGGTAAAACCCGTCCTGCGGGAAGGCGACCAGCTGCAGGTCGATATAGGGGCCAACCGTCTTCTTCACGTCGAGCAGCGCCTCGACCGCCAGCAGGCGGTCGTCGCAAACATCGACATGGGTGCGGATGGCGAGCAGGCCCATCGACACCGCCCAGTCGCAATAGGCGAGCGCACGGTCGCGCACCGCTTCGTGGGTCAGAAGCGGCTTCAACTCGCCCCAAAGCGAGATGCCTTCGAGCAGCGTGCCCGAGACATTGATGCGCGGAATGCCGAGCGAAAGCGTGGCGTCCATATGGAAATGCGGATCGACGAAGGGCGGCGAGACCAGATTGCCATGGGCATCGATCGCCGTGCCGGCGCTGACGTTCAGCTCGGGCTCTATCGCTGCGATCGTTTCGCCGACGATGCCGATATCCGCGATCCTGCCGTCGGGCAGCGTCCCGCCGCGCACCACAAGGTCAAAATCCATCTAGCGCCACCTCGTTCAAAAAAGCCGTTTCTTTCCATGCAGCGTGCTGCCGCAAGGCGGAACCTTCAGGCGCGGCCCTTCCCTTCTTCCCTTGTGGAAGAAGGTGGCCGCGAAGCGGCCAGACGAGGGGTGTTCCAGCTTGGCGCCGGCGGCACTCCGTCCAGCACCCCTCAACCGTCTTGGCGCTGCGCGCCAATCCACCTTCTCCCACAAAGGGAGAAGGAAAAGCCTCTATTCCGGCACGTACCGCACCGCCCCCTTGGCGGCACTTGTCGCCATCGCCGCATAGGCGCGCAAGGCCGTCGTCACCTTGCGCTTGCGCTTTTCTTCGGGCTTCCAGGCAGCCGTTCCCCTGGCCTCCATCGCGGCGCGACGGGCGATGAGTTCGGCGTCGTCGACAGCAAGCCTGATGGTGCGGTTGGGGATATCGATCTCGATCGTGTCGCCTTCCCTGACCAGCCCGATCAGACCGCCTTCCGCGGCTTCCGGCGAGACATGGCCGATCGACAGGCCGGAGGTGCCGCCGGAAAAACGACCGTCGGTGATCAGTGCGCAGGCTTTGCCGAGGCCTTTCGACTTCAAATAGCTGGTCGGGTAGAGCATTTCCTGCATGCCGGGTCCGCCGCGTGGCCCTTCATAGCGAATGACGACGACATCGCCGGCCTTGATCTCGTTCGACAGGATCGCCTTGACGCTGGCGTCCTGACTTTCGAACACTCTTGCCGGACCGGTGAATTTCAGGATCGATTCATCGACGCCCGCCGTCTTCACGATGCAGCCATCGAGTGCCAGATTGCCTTTCAGCACGGCAAGGCCGCCATCCCTGGAGAAAGGATGTTCGGCCGAGCGGATGACGCCCTTCTCGCGGTCGAGATCGAGATCGTCCCAGCGGCGGTCCTGGCTGAACGCGACTTGCGTCGGCACGCCGCCGGGTGCCGCCAGGAAGAAATCGCGGACATTCTGGCTGGTGGTGCGCGAAATATCCCAATGATCGAGCGCTTCGCCGAGGCTTGCGGCGTGCACCGTCGGCAGGTCGCGGTTGATCAGCCCGGCGCTATCCAACTGGCCGAGGATGGCCATGATGCCGCCGGCGCGATGGACATCCTCCATGTGGACGTCAGCCTTGGCCGGAGCCACCTTGCACAGCACCGGCACCCGCCGCGACAGCCGGTCGATGTCCTCCATGGTGAAGTCGACCTCGCCCTCATGTGCTGCGGCGAGGATGTGCAGGACCGTGTTAGTCGAGCCGCCCATGGCGATGTCGAGCGTCATGGCGTTCTCGAAGGCGCCCTTCGAGGCGATGCTGCGCGGCAGCGCGGTGTCATCGTCCTGCTCGTAATAGCGCTGGGCGAGATCGACGATCAGATGACCGGCCTCGACAAACAGCCGCTTGCGGTCGGCATGCGTGGCCAACGTCGAGCCGTTGCCGGGCAGCGAGAGGCCGAGCGCCTCGGTCAGGCAGTTCATCGAATTGGCGGTGAACATGCCGGAGCAGGAGCCACAGGTCGGACAGGCCGAGCGCTCGATGATCCTGACGTCCTCGTCGGACACCTTGTCGTCGGCGGCTGCGACCATAGCGTCGACCAGGTCAAGCGCCTGGGTCTTGCCGGCGAGCACCACCTTGCCGGCCTCCATCGGCCCGCCGGAGACGAAGACGGTCGGGATGTTGAGGCGCAGCGACGCCATCAGCATGCCGGGCGTGATCTTGTCGCAATTCGAGATGCAGACCATCGCGTCGGCGCAGTGCGCGTTGACCATGTATTCGACCGAGTCGGCGATCAATTCGCGCGACGGCAGCGAATAGAGCATGCCGTCATGGCCCATGGCGATGCCGTCATCGACGGCAATGGTGTTGAACTCCTTGGCAACGCCGCCGGCTTTTTCGATCTCGCGGGCAACCAGCTGGCCGAGATCCTTCAAATGGACATGGCCCGGCACGAATTGGGTGAAGGAATTGACCACGGCAATGATCGGCTTGCCGAAATCCGAATCCTTCATGCCGGTAGCGCGCCACAGGCCGCGGGCGCCGGCCATGTTGCGGCCATGGGTGGTGGTGCGGGAACGGTAGGCGGGCATTGAACTGTCCTTGCTGTCTGCGTCGCGCCCAAAGGTGCGGAAAACCGGAATTGAGCCGCAGGCCTTATAGACGGCACACTCTGGTCTGGCCACAATTTTGCGCTGCGCCAGGGTGCGGAACGAGCGGCCAGCCAAAGACGCAGCCGGTCCAGGCCGTAAAAAAGTCAGAAGCGCTGTCGGATCGTGGTTTGCTCGAGCGTCCTTGAGCAGACGGCGGACCGGGCATCAATTGCCAGCCGGCCGTTTGCGAGCGAAACAAGCCAAAACCAGCCCGAGGAGCAAGCGAATGCAAAAGATCACCCCCTGCCTGTGGTTCGACGACCAGGCCGAGGAGGCCATGAACCATTACATCTCCATCTTCAAGAATTCGAAGGTGCTGAGCGTGATGCGCTGGCCCAAGGGCAGCGGCGATAATGAGGGCAAGGTGCTGATGGTCTCATTCGAGCTCGACGGCGTTCAGTTCCAGGCGCTCAACGGCGGCCCGCAATTCAAGTTCACCCAGGCAGTCTCGCTCTCCATCGACTGCAAGACGCAGGAAGAGGTCGACTATTTCTGGGACAGGCTCATCGCGGGCGGTGGCCAGCCCAGCCAGTGCAGCTGGCTGAAGGACAGATTCGGCCTCTCCTGGCAGGTCGTTCCCGAACAGCTGCCCAGGCTGCTGCTGGACCCCGACACGGAAAAGGCTGGCCGCGTGATGCAGGCGATGATGCAGATGAGCAAGATCGACATCGCCAAGATCGAAGAGGCAGCCAAGGGGTGAATGGAACGCGATCTTGCCTTCTCCCCCTGTGGGAGAAGGTGGATCGGCGCGAAGCGCCGAGACGGTTGAGGGGTGTGGGACGGAATGAGACGTTGGTGTTTTCTGGAACACCCCTCATCCGTCGCCTTCGGCGACACCTTCTCCCACAAGGGGAGAAGGGAAAACCAACAGCTCAAGCCGCCCTGTCGCGGACCTGATAATCCTTGACCGCGGTGAAGCGGATCGCCTTCCAGCGCTCGGCCTCGTAGTTGAGCGAGAAGGCGTGCTGGGCGAGGAACACCGGATCGTTGTCGAGATCGCGGGCGATGTCGCCGCGATGCGCCTCGATGAAGCGCTGGAGCTCGGCCCTGTCGTCGGCCGATATCCAGCGGCAGACGGAAAAGCGCGACATCTCGAAATCGACCGGCAGGGTGTATTCGAAGTTCAGCCGCTCTTTCAGGACATCGAGCTGCAGGGCGCCGACGACACCGACGATGGCCGGCGAGCCGTCCTCCGGCGAGAACAATTGCACGACGCCTTCCTCGGCCATCTGGTGCAGTGCTTCCTTGAGCTTCTTGGCTTTCATGGCATCGCCGAGGCGAACGCGGCGCAGGATTTCAGGCGCAAAATTCGGCACGCCGCGAAACAGGATCTCCTCGCCTTCGGTCAGCGTGTCGCCGATGCGCAGCGTGCCGTGGTTGGGGATGCCGACGACATCGCCGGCGAACGCCTCGTCGGCCGTGACGCGGGTGCGGGCGAAGAAGAATTGCGGTGCCGACAGGCTCATCGGTTTTCCCGTGCGCACCAGCTTGGCCTTCATGCCGCGCTCGAGCTTGCCGGAGCAGACGCGGACGAAAGCGATGCGGTCGCGGTGATTGGGGTCCATATTGGCCTGGATCTTGAAGACGAAGGAGGTCATCTTGTCCTCTGTCGCCTCGACCTTGCGGCTGTCGGCCTCCTGCGCGCGCGGCGGCGGCCCATAGGCGCCGAGTGCCTCGATCAGGTCGCGCACGCCGTAATTGCGCAGCGCCGAGCCGAAATAGACCGGGGTCAGATGGCCCTCGCGGAAGGCATCGAGGTCGAGCGGGCGACAGGCCGCGCGCGCCAGCTCCAGCTCCTCGATGAAGGCCTCGCGCTCGTTCTCCGGCAACAGGCCGGCGACGCGGTTGGAATCGGGTCCATTGACCGGCGTGCGCTCCTTTTCGGCGTCGCCCTTGCGCACCGCGTTCAGCGCCAGATGGTAGGTCCCGGAAAAGGTCTTGCCGCGGCCGATCGGCCAGGTGATCGGCGCTGTATCCAGTGCCAGCTTCTGCTCGATCTCGTCGAGGATGTCGAATGGGTCTCGGCTTTCGCGGTCCATTTTGTTGACGAAGGTGATGATCGGGATATCGCGCAGCCGGCAGACCTCGAACAGTTTCAGCGTGCGCGGCTCGATGCCCTTGGCGGCGTCGATCACCATGACCGCGCTGTCGACCGCCGACAGCGTGCGATAGGTGTCGTCGGCGAAATCCTCGTGGCCGGGCGTGTCGAGCAGGTTGAAGACGGTGTCCTCGTATTCGAAGGTCATCACCGAGGTGACCACCGAAATGCCGCGCTCGCGTTCGATCTTCATCCAGTCCGAGCGGGTCTGGATGCGGTCCTTCTTGGCCTTGACCTCGCCGGCAAGCTGGATGGCGCCGCCGAACAAAAGCAGTTTTTCGGTGAGCGTCGTCTTGCCGGCGTCGGGGTGGGCAATGATCGCGAAAGTGCGGCGGCGCGATACCGCTTGTTCGATGTCTTCAGCCAATTTCATGGAATCCTGTCTGTGGCGCGGGCTTCTAGCAGCGCTTTTCCGGCCTGTCGAACGGAAACACCCTTCGCACTCAATGCCAGATGATGCCAATATCACTGCGGGCCGCGAGTTCAGTCACGGATCACAGCCGCTTCAGTGACCGAACCGGCATCATCCGTGCGGATGGCGAGCCATTCATAGTCGATCGAAAGCAATCCCCTTTCCGGGCCAAGGACATAGACCAGGCTCCAATCGGAGAACTTGTCGGTCTCAGGCGGCGCGCCGAGCGCCGCAAGGACTTCTGCCCGCGATTTCCCAACCAACCACCCAGTCAGCACCAGGCTGTCAGCGATGCGATGGCGTTTATGCAAAGGATCCAGCCAGTTGTCGTCCTGCCACTAAGATCGAACGAACGGCAGCGGGCCAAAGAAGACGGCATAGACAATGGCGGCTCCGGCTGCAGCAAAAACCAACCCTTTTATCCAGCGGCGCAAATGACCCTCATGTGATTGAGCTGAACGTTTCCAGTGAGGCGATCGTCATCGACCCGCTTCGAGAGCGGTCCCGGCAACGCCCTTGGTAAGTCTGTAGCATGGTGGCAATGAGGGCAAGAAGTCCTGGGCGTTTGAAGGTACACGGCCGTGAGCAAGAACATCATCGTCATTGGATCCGGCATCATTGGCGCCTCCATCGCTTGGCACCGGCAGAGCTAAGCTGTCGACCTCTCCGGCTGCCGCCGGTTCACGTCCCGACGTCAGGCCGATTCGGTCGCTCGGCTCTCGAAGGCCACCTCCGGAATCCACTCGGCAATTGTGGCGCCGATCCTGTCGGCATGGTCCTCCTGTAGATAATGCGCGCCGGGTCCGAGATCGATCAACCGGCAGTTCTTCATGCCGGCCGCGAATTCCCGTGCCGCATGCGGCGAGACGAGGGCCCCCGGATCGCCTGAGAAAAGCAGCTTCGGGTAGGAGGAGAGCCGGAGCGCCCGATGGTCGTGCTCGCTGATGGCAGCGACATCGGCGGGCTGGCCTTCAATCGGCAGGTCGCGCGGCAGCCGCAGGATCGGCTTGCGCGATTGCGGCGTCGGGAACGGTGCCCGGTAGGAGGCCATTTCCTCATCGCTCATCGTGCGCAGCACCGCAGCCGGAAGCACCTTTTCGACGAAGACGTTGTCTTCCAGGACAAGCTTCTCACCGACGCCAGGCGTGCGCATTGCCTTGAACAATTCGCGCGCCTGCGGACGCTGGTGAAAATCGTCCCAACTCTCGAAGGGGCGGATGAATTCCATGAAGGCGAGGCCGAGGATCCGCTGCGGCCGCTGGGCGCGAGATGGAAGGCGAGCGCGGTGCCCCAGTCCTGCGCGACGACCACCACGTCACTGATGCCAAGCGTCTCGATGAAGGCGTCGAGATAGCGGACGTGGTCGAAGAAGCGATAGTCGATGTCCGGCTTGCCGGATTGGCCATAGCCGATCAGGTCGGGCGCAATGCAGCGGCCGAACGGCGCCACATGCGGGATGATGTCGCGCCAGATGTAGGACGACGTCGGGTTGCCGTGCAGGAATAGCACCGTCGGACCGGCAGTACCTGCCTCGACATAGGAGATGGTGGAATCGAGTACCGCGACTTCCGAGCGCGGCACCGTTGTGCGGGATTGCTGCTTTTCGAGTTTCGGGTTCATCGGATCAGCTCCTTTTTTACGAAGACTGTTTTGAAGACGATATTCTTGAAACGCTCGAGCGGTTCGGGACTGCGCTCCACCTTCATGCGCAGCATCGCGCCTTGCCAGGAACTCAACAGGAAATCGGCGAGGTCCTCGGCATCGAACGCGTCGGTGATGTCGCCAGCCGCCTGGCCCTCGGCGATGCATTCGGCAAAGGGCTTGCGCCAGCGTTCGAAGATGGCGACGAGTTGCAGCCTCAGCGCCTCACTGTGAGCCGCCGTCTCGAGGCTGAGATTGCCGATCATGCAGCCCCGTGCCCAATCATGCGCCTCCAGCTTCGACGTGATGATTTCGAGATAGCGGCGCAAGCGCCCGACCGGGGGCGTGCCGTCCCGGGCAAGGGCCTGCTCCGCCAAACCGCTCACATAGGCGAAATAGCGGTCCAGCACCTCGCCGGTGAACGCCTCCTTGGAGGCAAAATGATTGGTGAAGGACCCCGGACGGGCATCGGCCGCGGCGACGATGTCGCGTACGCCGGCGGCCGAATAGCCGGAGCTCCAGATGGTTTTGAAACCGGCGTCGAGAAGTTTTTCGCGAAGTGAATGTCTAGCCATGCCAGGTAAAGTACGTACGTACGTATTAAAGTCAAGAGGCACATTTGATATGGCTCGCTCTTGGCAGAACCCACGGGCAATGGCATCGCAGTGGTGGCGTTGGAACGAGGAGTGAAGCATGACAGCTGCGAAAGAAGTGATCGTCATCGGCGCCGGTATCATCGGCGCCTCCATCGCCTGGCACCTGACCAGGGCTGGAGCAAAGGTGACGGTCGTTGCCGGCAGCGGCGCCGGCGGCGTCGCGACACCGAATTCCTTTGCCTGGATCAATGCCAGCTGGGGTAATCCGCAGCCTTACTTCCGACTACGGACTCGATCGATGGCCGAATGGACGCGACTGGCGAACGAGGTGCCCGGCATCCCGTTGCAATGGTGCGGCGGCCTGTGCTGGGACCTGCCACGTCCCGAACTCGAAGCCTATGCGGCCGAGCACTCCGCATGGGGCTACGGCATCGAGCGTGTCGACCTTGCCGGAGCGGCCCGCATCGAGCCCAATCTGACCGAGCTTCCCGATTTCGCCCTTTATGTCGCCGAGGAAGGCGTTGCCGAGCCGGTCGCCGCCACGCAAGCACTGCTGGCCGACGCCGAACGGCGCGGCGCGCGAATTGTAGCCGGGACGACCGCGACCGCTCTGGTGCAAGCCAACGGCAGGCTTGCCGGCGTCGATACATCCGGCGGGCGGATTGCTGCCGACGAGGTGGTGATCGCGGCCGGAGCCGGCTCTCCGGCAATCGCTGCCACAGCCGGGATAGAACTGCCGATCGAAACGCCGCCCGGCCTGATCGTGCATTCGCGCCCCTACGAAAAGCTGCTCAACGGCCTGGTGATCGGCGACCGCCTGCATATGCGCCAGACGGCGGAAGGCCGCGTCATCGCCGGCTCGGATTTCGGCGGCGCCGATCCCGGCATGGATGCCCCGGCCACCGCCCGCGACCTGTTTGCGGCGATGAAGGCGATGCTGCGCGGCGCGGATGGGCTGGAACTCGATTTCCACACCATTGGCTACCGGCCGACCCCGGTCGATGGCTTTCCGATCATAGGCCGCGCCGAAGGCACGAGCGGCGTCTATGTTGCGGTCATGCATTCCGGCATCACGCTGGCGCCGGCCGTCGCCCTGTTCGCCGCCCGCGAAATCCTCGACGGCGAGCGCGATCCGCTGCTTGATCCCTACGGACTGGCGCGGTTTACTCAATAACCGGGCGGGCGGCGAAAGCCGCCGGCCAGCGGCTCGATTGCCCTGGCGATCCCGAGCAGGCGCCGCTCCGACCAGCGTTTGCCGACAAGCTGTAGTCCGATGGGCAGGCCGTCGCGATCTTGTCCGCAGGGCAGCGACAGTGCCGGATGGCCGCTGTAGTTGAACACCGCGCCATAGGCCGGCAGCATCCAGTAGCTTTGCGTCTTGCCGTCGACCCCGATCGGCGTTCCCGGCTCGCAATGCGGGAAGGCGGTGGCCATGGCGACCGGGCACAGCAAGGCGTCGCAGCCGTCGAAGAACCGTTCCCACGCCAGGATGGAGCGGTCGCGGCGGGCGAGCGCCTCGAACCAGCGCGAGACCGGCGTCGGCTTCTCCCGCGGTTGGGGCTGGGCCGCCTCCAGCATCATGCCGATCAGCGCACCGCCTTGCTCCAGGTCGTCGTGCAGGTCGAGCTTCGGCAATTTGGCATCCTCGACGATGGCGCCTGCCGACTGAAGCTCCTTTGCCAGACTTTCGACCGCCGCGCTGATCTCGCCGGCCACCGGAAAGCCCGGAAAGGACGGCGCGACGGCAATGCGCAAATTTCTGAGATCCAGCTCCGGCATGGTTTCGACCGGTACCGGCGCAAGGTCGGTATCGCTTCCATCCGGCCCGGCAATGAGGCCGTAGATCAGTGCCAGGTCCTCGACGCTGCGCGCCATCGGTCCGAGGCAGGAGATCAGCCTCACGCTGTGCGGCGCCCCGCCTGGATCGGGGAAGGCGCCGGCGAGCGAGACGCGGTGCTCGGTCGGCTTGAGGCCGTAGACGCCACAAAAGGCGGCCGGCAGCCGGATCGAATCCTGCATGTCGGTGCCGACCTCGAACGGCGTCATACCGGTGCTGAGTGCCGCCGCCGCACCGCCGCTGGAGCCGCCGGCGGTGCGCTGGAGGTTCCAGGGGTTGCCGGTGCGGCCGAACAGTGGATTGTCAGACTGCCAGTCACCGAGCATCGTCGCCACGTTCGTCTTGCCCACCAGCACGCCGCCTGCCGCCTTCAGCCGGGCAACGACCGGACTGTCTGCCCTCGGAGCATAGTCGGCGAAGGCCGGGAAGCCGACGGTGGTTCTCATGCCGGCGGTTTCATGCGTGTCTTTCAGTGTGAACGGCACGCCATGCAGCGGCCCAAGGGCCTCGCCGCGCGCCTGCGCGTCGTCGGCTTTGACGGCGCGTTGCCGCGCACCGTCCCGATCGAGGGTTACGACGGCATTGACCGCCTTATTGTGCCTGTCGATCTGCGCCAGATGCTCGTCCAGCACCTCTATTGCGGAAACCGTACGGTCGCGGATGGCCGCGGCCAGTTTGGTGGTCGAGGAAAAGACGATGTCCATGGTGAATGCTCCGGGCTATCGCGCCGCGATCCTCAAAATGGCGGATTGGCGCGTGGATACAAGCCTGGCTCGGCATTCGACGATGGCGGCGCTTGATCGGGATTGCGCTGCGGGGCCTGTTGAGGGTCGGCGCTGTCCAGCGGCCTCGCTGCGCTCGGTACCTCTGCGGCTTACCGTCCTCTGTTGTGCGTCCGCTCATAGAGCTCACGGATGATGCCGCTTGCCGTGGTCTCGAACAGAAACGGCAAGAAAGCATGAACGAGCGCGGCAAAGGCCGCCATGAACAATCGCGACGAGAACCATGCGGCGAAAGCCATATGGCCGAAATAACTCTCGCCGACCGCGGCCGGGTGAGAGGTGAAAAGTCTTGCGAGCCGTGCGGTCACGTCGATCCCTCCTGCCGGCATGAAGAGCCGGCGATGAGTATACTGGCATGGGTGTTCGGTTCATCGGTCTCAAATTGTCCTTGTGAAAGGCTGAATTTTGGGACAAACATCCCACATGGCGCCGGAAATCGACGAAATAGACCGGAGATTGCTGGCCGAGCTGCAACGCGACGGCACGCTGTCCGTCGACCAGCTCTCGGCAAGAATATCGCTGTCGCGCAATGCCTGCTGGCGCCGGGTGAAGCGGCTGGAGGAGGACGGCGTCATCACCGGCCGGGTGGCGCTGGTCGATGCCGACAAGCTTGGGCTCGGCCTTTCGGTGTTCATCCTGATCCGCACCTCCAACCACGATCCCGACTGGCTGCAAAGATTCCGGGCGGCGGTGACCGGCTTTGCCGAGATCACCGGCGCTTACCGCATGTCCGGCGATCTCGACTATGTCCTGCGCGCCCGCGTCGCCGATGTGAAGGCGTATGACCGGCTCTATCAACGGCTGATCGCCAAGGTGGCACTATCCGACGTTTCGGCCTCCTTCGTCATGGAGGAGATCAAGGAGACCACGGTCGTTCCGATGGAACTGCGCTGAGGCGGAACCGCACTGAAAGAAAGCCGTTGATAGCATTGCCGCCGAGTTGACTGAGCCGGCGTTCGCGACGATAGGATCAGCCTCATGCGCGCAGCACTTTATCCCACCTCCGTCATCGGTCCGGCTGTCGGCTTCGTCAGGCTGCCGCATGGCGAGGGCTTGCCGCTTCCGGCCTATGAAAGCTCGGGCGCCGCCGGCATGGACCTGCGCGCCGCCGTCCCGGACGACAGGCCGCTCTTGATCCTGCCGGGAAAGCGCGCGCTGGTGCCGACCGGGCTGGTCCTGGAAATTCCGGAGGGCGTCGAAGGCCAGGTCCGGCCGCGTTCGGGCCTCGCCTTCAAGCACGGGCTCACCTGCCTCAACACGCCGGGCACCATCGACAGTGACTATCGCGGCGAGGTCAAGGTGCTGCTGATCAATCTCGGCGACGAGGATTTCGCGGTGACGCGGGGCATGCGGATCGCCCAGATCGTCTTCGCCCCGGTGACGCAGGCGACCGTCGAGGAGCGCACATTGGCTGGCGGCACAACGCGCGGCTCGGGCGGCTTCGGATCGACCGGCACGGCCTGATGAAAATACCCAAGCTCGTCATCTTCGATTGCGACGGGGTTCTGGTCGACACCGAGAACCTGGCCAATCGGCGCCTCGCCGAATGGCTGACCGCGGCCGGCTTTCCGGCCAGCTTCGAATATTGCCGGAAGAATTTCTCCGGCCGCAGCATGGTCTCGGTGCAGAAGGAAGTCGAGGCGACCGGCGTCAGCCTCGGCGCCGATTTCGTCGAGCGCTGGAACGCCGGCCTGCCGGACCTGTTCGCGCATGGCGTCGAGGCCATCCCCTACGTTCGCGAGTTCATCGAAACCGTGCACGCCGCCGGCATCGCCACCTGCGTCGCCTCGTCGGCACGGGTATCGAAAATGC
The DNA here is from genome assembly GCF_040321995.1 of Mesorhizobium sp. M0207. Classification (NCBI taxonomy): domain Bacteria; kingdom Pseudomonadati; phylum Pseudomonadota; class Alphaproteobacteria; order Hyphomicrobiales; family Phyllobacteriaceae; genus Mesorhizobium; species Mesorhizobium sp. M0207. Next base: position 298,526 of record NZ_JAMYSQ010000001.1, on the reverse strand, counting down.
ACATCACGCTCGGTCAGACCGGGCTGCTGCCGCTGTTCGAGCATGCGCTGTTCAGCTCGACCATGGTCTCGCGCGGTAAGCCGTTCCCCGACCTCTTCCTGCATGCGGCAGCGACGATGGGCTTCGCACCCGCCGACTGCATCGTCATCGAGGACAGCGTCGCCGGCACGGCAGCCGGCATCGCCGCCGGCATGCGCGTCTATTCCTACCACGGCGACCCGCTTTCCGACCGCGACGGGCTGATCGAAGCCGGCGGCATCCTGTTCGACGACATGCGTGAACTGGCCGGGCTGGTGCCGATCCACTGATCGCCTTTGCGCAGCCTGCATGCGCGCCCGATCTCAGACCGGGCGCGGCGCCCCAAGTACTCGGTCGACCGTGTCGCGTATGAGACTGCGCAGATTGGCCGGCCTGTCGAGATGACTGACGACAAGGAGGCCGTCGGCCGCCACCGTTAGCGCGTCCGCGGTGCGGTCCGGATCGGGATCTGCGTCGGCGATCAGCAAGTCCCTGAGGGTGCCCCACTTCCAGTGACGATGCTGATCGATCGCCTGGCGAACCGGGCTGCTGGGGTCCGGATATTCAGCAGCGGCGTTCTGAAACGGGCAGCCGCGGTAGCCCGGCTGATCCGCCGCGTCGGCGATGAGATCGAATATGGCAAGGATCATCTGGCGAGGTGGCCGCCGGCCAAGGCTCGCGATTGCCGCCCGTCCTCCCTTGCTGAGCTCCTCGATATAGGCGCGGACGAGGTCGTCCTTGGCCGCGAAGTGATGATAGAACGTCGCCTTGGCAACGCCGGCCTCGGCGATGATGCGGTCGATCCCGACTGCACGGACCCCCTCCAGAGAAAACAGTGCGGTCGCCGTATCGAGGATGCGACGACGCGCAAGGCTTTCGGGACGATCGTTGATTCGGGCTGCGGACATGTCTTGACTGTATAGCAGACAGGTCTGTATACATCCATATGTAGACAGACAGGTCTACCTGTTAACGAAGGGAAGGCGAAACATGGCTTCGATAATCAGGGAAATCATCGTAGATGCTTCACCGGACAGCGATTGGGCGACGGTGGGCGACTTCGCGGGCGGCGCCCAACGGATAGCCCCAGGCGTTTTCGTCGACTGCCGGGTGGATGAGGGCGCGGTACGGGCCCTTACTTTCGCCGACGGCAAGATTGTGCGAGAGCGGCTCATCGCCCGCGACGAGCAGAGCCGGCGGATCGTGTGGGGATGGCTCGGCGACGAGGTCACCCACGATAATACCTCCATGCAGGTCTTTGCCGAGGGCGAGGGCCGGAGCCGCCTGGTCTGGATTCACGACACTCTGCCCGACGAACTCGGCGCGTGGCTCGCAGCCGCCATGGATCAGCTGGTGCCGGTTTTCCAGCAGACCCTGGCGAGCCAAGCCAAGCCAACATAGTGAGGCAACGCCAGGTGTTTCCTCTTGGTCGCAAAATGCTCTAGCTTGCGCGCGCCCGAGATAACGAGCGCGCGCGCATGACCTTCTCCCTGCTTCGTTTCATCTTTGCCTGCCTGCTGCTGCCCTGTCTTTGGACGACGGCCAGCGCGGAGGCCGTCAGTTTCCCGGAGCTCGGCAGCGCCGTCCCCGGCCACGGCGATGTCACCTATCTCGATCTCGCCAGGATGGTCATTCCCGATCTGACCGCGGACAAGGACGGTTTTTTCCGAGGTTCGATGCCGATCGAGATGCGCCACGTCGCTGGACCGGACTACGACGGCTCGCCGCCGGCGACGTCGGGTCTTTCCAGCGGCGACGTGCTCGGCATCAAGGCCGGCGGCAAGGACCGGCTGGCGATGCTGCTCGACCTCGGCGACTCGCCTGACAGCGCCGAGGGCTATGCCGCGCTGGCACTCTACGACATCACCGGCAAGCCGGCCTTGCTCGACGCGGTCAATGTCGCCGTCGACCGCAGCACCTACTTTCGCGATCCGGGCAAGCTGTCGATCGGGCCCGGCGATGACGCCATCATCAGCATGAGCATGCATTTCAATTCGAGCCAGGGCTATGGGATCACGCCGCTGATCATGGTCCGCAACGACAGGTTCGAGCTGATCGACATGATCTATACGTTCGACGAAAACCTCTGCACTCATAGGAGGACACAGAATGCGGCGTTCCAGGTGATCGCCGACGGCCAGCCCTATGCAGCCATCAAGGTCACGGTGACCGACGCGACGCTGCCGGGAGAAGAAAGCTGCGACGGCCAGCCGCCGCCAGAGGCGTCTTCGCGCGACATCTCCGTCACCTATCATTGGGACAAAAATGCTTCGCGCTACGTCAAGGATTCCGACGCGCTGGATCGATTGGCAGATGACAACGCCAAACGCTTCTGAGCCAACCGCATTTGTTTGCCCGGCGCCTTCCGCCGGGCTAGAATTTGCCTCACATTCTGCACTGGAGGGGAGCATCCATGGACAAGGGCAAGATTTTTCGCGACCTGCATGCCTCGATCTTCGTCATGGCCAATTCCTGGGACGTCGGCACGACCAAGCTCTTGGCCTCATTCGGCTTCAAGGCGCTGGCCACGACCAGCGCCGGCTTTGCCTTTTCGCGCGGCCTGCCGGACGGCGCGGTGACGTTCGAGGCGATGATCCATCATTGCCGTGAAGTGTCAGCGGCGACCGGGCTGCCGGTTTCGGCGGACCTCGAAAAGGGCAAGGGCGACAGCGCGACAAGTGCCGGCGAGACCATCTTCGCCGCCGAGGCGGCTGGCCTCGCCGGCTGCTCGATCGAGGACCATACCGGCGAGCCCGACAAGCCGATCTATGATTTTGCGCATGCCGTCGAGCGCGTCGCGGCGGCGGCGGAAGCGGCACGGGCACTGAAACGCGATTTCGTCTTCACCGCGCGGGCCGAGAATTTCCTGTGGGGCAAGCCCGACCTCGACGATACGATCAAGCGGCTGCAGGCCTTCGAGAAGGCCGGCGCCGACGTGCTCTATGCACCGGGGCTGGGCGACATCGAGATGGTGCGAACCGTCTGCTCGGCGCTGACCAAGCCGGTCAACGTCATGGCCGGGCCCGGCTTCACCATCGCCGACCTGGCCATGGCGGGGGTAAAGCGCGTCTCGCTCGGCCCATGGCTGACCAATTTCGCCTTCGGGATGCTGGAGACCGCGGCGCGCGAGATCCAGCAGGATGGCACCTTCGGCTTCACCCGCGCCGCCATGCCGTTCGGCAAGCTGCAGGCGCTGTTTGCCAAACCTTCCGCCTAGGTCGGGTCCGGCAAATGACGCTCACGGTCGTGGACATGCACACCGGCGGCGAGCCGCTGCGGATCGTCACCGGCGGCTACCCCGATATTCCCAAGGGCACGATCCTCGAAAAGCGTGCGTATGTGCGCGACCATCTCGATCATCTCAGAAAGATCCTGATGTTCGAGCCGCGCGGCCATTACGACATGTATGGCGCGCTGCTGGTGGAGCCCGACCTGCCGGGCGCCGACCTCGCGGTGCTGTTCATGCACAATGAGGGCTATTCGACGATGTGCGGCCACGCCATCGTCGCGCTCGGCCGCTACGCCGTCGACGAGCGGCTGGTGGCGCCACGCGAGCCGCTGTCGACCGTCAATATCGAGGCGCCATGCGGGCTGATTTCGACTGCAGTCGAGGTAAGGGATGGCAAGGCCGGCGCGGTGTCCTTCGAAAGCGTGCCGGCGTTTCTGTTCGTCGGCGACCAGCGGATCGAGCTGCCGGGCTATGGTCCGGTCGGCTTCGACATCGCCTATGGCGGCGCCTTCTATGCACTGGCCGACTGCCGCCAGTTCGGGCTGGAATTTGGCAGGAACCGGGTGCGCGATTTCGTCGATGCAGCGACCGCGCTGACTGATAAGCTGAAGGCCGAATTGCCGCTGTCGCATCCCGACCATGCCGATCTCGCCTTTCTCTACGGCACAATCCTGACCGACGGACAGGATGCGTTCTCCGATACGCCGACCAAAAACATCTGCGTTTTCGCTGAAGCCGAGGTCGACCGTTCGCCGACCGGCTCCGGCGTCACCGCGCGGCTGGCGGCCATGCACGCCAAGGGCCAGATCGAAATTGGCCGGACGCGGCTGTTCGAGAGCATTGCCGGCTCGCGCTTTTCCGGCGCGGTCGTACGCACGGCCACGGCCGGGCCGCATGATGCCATCATCGCCCGCGTCGGCGGCCGCGCCTATTATTCAGGGCGGGCCGAATTCATCGTCGAGGACGATGATGAACTGGGGCGCGGCTTTCTGCTGCGCTAGCTCCCTTCCCGCGCCGAGATCGCCTTGTGCAGGTGCACCATCATGGCGGCGGCGAAGAGCGGCGTCAGAAGGTTGAGCAGCGGCACGGCAAGAAAAGCAGCAATGAGCAGCCCGGCGAGAAACACCGTGCCCGCATATTTCCTGCGCAACGCCCGTGCCTCGGCCTCCGGGCGAAAGCGCATGGCGGCGAATTCGAAGAACTCGCGCCCGAGCAGATAGCCGTTGACGACGAAAAAGGCGGCGATGTTGATGCCCGGCACCAGCAGAAGCAGCAGGGCGACGATGTTGCCGAGGATGACGACGCCGAAAAACCGGATCGCCAGCACCAGCGAGCGCAACGCCGGCACGGCGCGGCCGGGCGGGTCGTTTGGATAATCGGTGCGCTCGACCACTTCGGCGACGTCGTCGAGGAACAGGCCGGCGATGATCGCCGTCACCGGCGCGATGAGCAGCGCCAAGCCCAGCGCAAGGCCGATGCCGGCGACGACGGCGCCCAGCCATCCGGCCCAGGAGGGTAGGGCGGGCAGCCATGCATCGATCCACGGCCAGGCCAGCCATTCGAACAGGCTCTTGATCCCGAACCACAGCGCCGCCAGCGCCAGCAAGGTCAGCCCCAGTGTCTTCAGGAACACGGAACGGAATTCGGGCGAGAACAGCCGGCTCAAGGCGGCACGGGCGGCGTCGAGGATCACGGCGTTTCTAATTCCATGTCAAACGAGGCCCATGGGCGATATTTCGGGATAGGCGGAGACAGGTCGCGAGACAAGCGCAAACCGCGCGATACGAAGCATGCGTTCTGCCCGGATTTATAACTCGCGGCCTAGGCAAAGCCGCATCAAACCGCTAGACCCGCCCGCGCCCGGCGTGGCAGAAAGCCGGTGGGTTTTTGGCGGAGACATGAATTGATGCCGGACTATGACGTGCTTTGTATCGGAAATGCCATCGTCGACATCATCGCCCAGTGCGACGAGGCGTTCCTGGAGACCAACGGCATCATCAAGGGCGCAATGAATTTGATCGACACGAGGCGCGCCGAACTGCTCTACAGCCGCATGGGCCCGGCCATTGAAGCCTCGGGCGGCAGCGCCGGCAACACGGCGGCGGGCGTGGCCTCCTTCGGCGGTCGCGCCGCCTTCTTCGGCAAGGTCTCCAACGACGCGCTCGGCGAAATCTACGCGCATGACATCCATGCCCAGGGTGTCGCCTTCGACACCAGGCCGCTTAACGGCGAACCGCCGACAGCGCGCTCGATGATCTTCGTCACGCCGGACGGCGAGCGCTCGATGAACACCTATCTCGGCGCCTGCGTCGAGCTCGGCCCGGAGGACGTCGAGGCCGACAAGGCGTCGGGCGCCGCCGTCACCTATTTCGAGGGCTATCTGTGGGACCCGCCGCGCGCCAAGGAGGCGATCAGGCAGACGGCTAAGCTCGCCCACGCCGCCGGGCGCGAAGTGTCGATGACATTGTCGGACTCGTTCTGCGTCGATCGCTACCGCGACGAATTCCTCGATCTGATGCGCTCCGGCACCGTCGATATCGTCTTTGCCAACAGTCACGAGATCAAGTCGCTCTACCAGACCGCGTCTTTCGACGAGGCGCTGGCCCAGATCCGCAAGGATTGCAAGATCGCCGCCGTTACCCGCTCGGAAAAGGGCTCGGTGATCGTGCGCGGCGACGAGACCGTGACCATCAATGCGACCAGGATCCGCGAGCTGGTCGACACCACCGGCGCCGGCGACCTCTATGCCGCCGGCTTCCTCTACGGCTACACGCAAGGCCGCAGCCTCAAGGATTGCGGCGATCTCGGCTCGCTGGCAGCCGGGCTGGTCATCCAGCAGATCGGCCCAAGGCCACGGCAGAATCTGCGCCGAGAGGCCGAGCAGGCGGGGCTTCTGTAGCGGCATCTCTTCCTTCTCCCCCTGTGGGAGAAGGTGGATCGGCGCGCAGCGCCGAGACGGTTGAGGGGTGCTGGATGGAGTGCTGCCGGTGCCAAGCTGGAACACCCCTCATCCGACCGAGCTTCGCTCGGCCACCTTCTCCCACAGGGGGAGAAGGGAGAGGCGCTGCTGCTGCCCCCGCTCCTCAAGCCCCCGCGCTATACGCCGCAATCGCTGCCATGTTGACGATGTCCGAATCCTTGGCATTGAGCGAGACGATCTGAACCGGCTTGTTCAGGCCGACCAGCAGCGGGCCGATGACGGTCGAGCCGCCGAGCTCCTGCAGCATCTTGGTCGAGATCGAGGCCGAGTGGAAGGCCGGCATGACCAGCACGTTGGCCGGGCCGGTCAGCCTGATGAACGGGTACTGCGCCATGGCGCGGGCGTTGAGCGCCACGTCGGCGGCCATCTCGCCGTCATACTCGAAATCGACGCGGCGCTTGTCGAGGATGCGCACCGCTTCCTGGACGCGCTCGGAGCGCTCGCCCTGCGGATGGCCGAAGGTTGAATAGGCGAGCATGGCGAGCCTCGGCTCGTAGCCCATGCGGCGGGCAAAACCGGCAGCCTCCTCGGCGATGTCGGCGATCTCGACGGCATCAGGCATGTCGTGCACCGCGGTATCGGCAACGAGGACGGTGCGACCCCGCGCCAGCACGATCGACACGCCGATGACGCAGTGGCCGGGCCTTGCGTCGATGACGCGGCGGATGTCGTCGAGCGCCGTCGAATAGTTGCGGGTAACGCCGGTGACGATGCCGTCGGCATCGCCCAGCGCCACCATGCAGGCGGCGAAATGGTTGCGGTCGTTATTGATCAACCGCTGGCAGTCGCGGAACAGAAAGCCTTTGCGCTGCATGCGCTCGTAGAGATAGTCGGTGTAGATCGAGTTGCGGCGCGACAGCCGCGCATTGATGATCTCGATGCCTTGCTTGCCGAGGTCGATGCCGGCGTTCCTGGCGTTTTCCTTGATGATGTCGTCGCGTCCGAGCAGGATGGCGGTGCCGAGCCGCTGGTTCACATAGGAGACGGCGGCGCGCATCACCTGCTCCTCCTCGCCCTCGGCAAAGACGATGCGCTTGGGCTGGCGGCGGACGCGGTCGTAGATGCGCTGCAGCGTCGAGGCGATCGGGTCGCGGCGGGCGGAAAGCTCCTGCGCGTAACGGTCGAGATCGAGGATCGGCTTGCGCGCGACGCCGGAGTCCATCGCCGCCTTGGCGACGGCGATCGGGATCGCCGATATCAGGCGCGGATCGAACGGCACCGGGATGATGTAGTTGGGGCCGAATTTCGGCCGGTTGCCCTGGTAGGCGGCGGCGACGTCGTCGGGCACGTCCTGGCGCGCCAGTTCGGCGAGCGCTTTGGCCGCGGCGATCTTCATGTCGTCGTTGATGGTGGTCGCCCGCACATCCAGCGCGCCGCGGAAGATGTAGGGGAAGCCAAGCACATTGTTGACCTGGTTGGGATAGTCGGACCGTCCCGTCGCCATGATGGCGTCGGTGCGGATCTCGGCGACTTCTTCCGGCGTGATCTCGGGGTCGGGATTGGCCATGGCGAAGATGATCGGGTTTTTGGCCATCGACTGCACCATCCTGGTGGTCAGCGTGCCCTTGGCCGAGAGGCCGAGGAACACGTCGGCGCCGTCCAGCGCCTCGGCCAGCGAGCGCGCGCCGGTTTTCACGGCGTGCGCCGACTTCCACTGGTTCATGCCTTCGGTGCGACCCTGGAAGACGACGCCCTTAGTGTCGCACAGGATGATATTTTCTGGCGCAAAGCCCATCGCCTTCATCAGTTCGATGCAGGCGATGCCGGCAGCGCCGGCGCCGTTGCAGACCATTTTCGTGGTCTTCATGTCGCGGCCGGTGATTTCCAGCGCGTTGATCAGGCCGGCGGCCGAAATGATGGCGGTGCCGTGCTGGTCGTCATGGAAGACCGGGATGTCCATCAGCTCGCGCAGCCGCTGCTCGATGATGAAGCACTCCGGTGCCTTGATGTCCTCGAGGTTGATGCCGCCGAAGGAGGGGCCGAGAAAGCGCACGCAGTTGATGAATTCGTCGGCATCCTCGGTATCGACCTCGAGGTCGATGGAATCGACATCGGCGAAGCGCTTGAACAGCACCGCCTTGCCTTCCATTACCGGCTTCGAGGCCAGCGCGCCGAGATTGCCGAGGCCGAGGATGGCGGTGCCGTTGGAGATGACGGCGACCATGTTGCCGCGAACCGTGTAGTCGAAGGCGCGGCTCGGGTCCTCGGCGATGGCGAGAACCGGCACAGCGACGCCCGGCGAATAGGCAAGGCTGAGATCGCGCTGCGTCGCCATTGGTTTTGTGGCTACGATCTCCAGCTTGCCGGGGCGGCCCATGGCATGGAATTCCAATGCCTCCTGGGCGCTGACGGAGGGCCCGTTGCTTTCGGTTTTCTTGGCCATGGTACTTTCGGTTTCCTCGCCCGTACGGCACCGCTTGAGATGGGTGCGCATGCTTTCTTTTGTGGAAGGTTCGGGATTAAGGCTACACTTCGCCGCTGTAAACCGCCAAGCATGGCTTGCAAAAATTTGGAAGCAGCTTCTTGAACGACGAGACGCCCATTCGAAGCGACAACGCCACGCCGGCCTTCGCGCCGGCGACGCCGATGATGGAGCAGTATATCGAGATCAAGGCGGCGAACCCGGATTCGCTGCTGTTCTACCGCATGGGCGATTTCTACGAGCTGTTCTTCGACGACGCCGAAAAGGCAAGCCGGGCGCTCGGCATCGTGCTGACCAAGCGCGGCAAGCACCAGGGGCTCGACATCCCGATGTGCGGCGTGCCGGTGCATGCCGCCGACGATTATCTGCAGAAGCTGATCGGTCAGGGGTTCCGCGTCGCCGTCTGCGAGCAGATCGAGGATCCGGCCGAGGCCAAGAAGCGCGGCGGCAAATCGGTGGTGCGCCGTGATGTGGTGCGGCTGGTGACACCCGGCACCATCACCGAAGACAGACTGCTGGCGCCGTCGGAATCGAGTTTCCTGATGGCGCTGGGACGAGTCAAGGGCGGGGCAGAGCACGCTTTCGCCTTGGCCTGGATCGAGATCTCGACCGGTGTCTTCCGCGTCGCCGAGACCACCGCCGACCGGCTGCTCGCCGATGTCTTCCGCGTCGATCCGCGCGAGCTGATCGTCGCCGAGCCGGTGTTTTACGACCCGGAGCTGAAACCGGTCTTCGACGTGCTCGGCCGCGTCGCCAGCCCGCAGCCGCCGTCGCTGTTCGATTCGGCTTCGGCCGCCGGCCGCATCGCCCGCTTCTTCGAGGTGGCAACGCCGGATAGTTTCGGCACGTTTTCGCGCGCCGAACTGTCGGCGATCTCGGGCGTCATCGCCTATGTCGAAAAGACGCAGAAGGCCGAGCGGCCACCGCTGTCGCGGCCGCAGCGCGAGGAGCAGGGTTCGACGCTGTTCATCGACCCGGCGACGCGCGCCAATCTGGAGCTGCTGCGCACGCTGTCCGGCAGCCGCGACGGGTCGCTGTTCAAGGCGATCGACCGCACGGTGACCGGCGGCGGCGCAAGGCTGCTCGCCGACCGGCTGACGGCGCCGCTGACGGACCCGGCGGCAATCGCCGCAAGGCTGGACTCGGTGTCGTTATTCCGCTCCGAAACGCGCCTCTGCCAGGCGGTGCGGGCAAGCCTGAAGAGCGTCGCCGACATGCCGCGCGCGCTGTCCAGGCTGGCGCTCAACCGCGGCGGCCCGCGCGACCTCGGCGCGCTGCGCGCCGGTTTCGAAGCGGCCGGCGCCATCGCCGAACTGTTCGGCCAAACCGCATTGCCGGCCGAACTGACCGCGGCGTTGGGAGCTATCAAGGCACTGCCCAGTGATCTGGCGACGCATCTGGCACAGGCGCTCAGCGACGAGCTGCCGTTGCTCAGGCGCGACGGCGGCTTCGTCCGCGGCGGCTACCACGCCGAACTCGACGAGATGCGGGCACTGCGCGACGAGTCGCGAAAGGTGATCGCCGGGCTGGAGCGTTCGCTGATCGACGAGACCGGCATCCGCTCGCTGAAGATCAGGCACAACAATGTGCTCGGCTACTATATCGAGGTCACCGCCAATCATCATGCGCTGATGACCGGCAGCGACGGCGCCAGGGCGCGCTTCATCCATCGCCAGACCATGGCCAACGCCATGCGCTTCACCACCACCGAGCTCGCCGAGCTGGAATCGAAGATCGCAAATGCCGCCGACCGGGCGCTGGCGATCGAGCTTGCCGCTTTCGAGGCGCTGACGGCGGAAGTCGTCGGCCAGGCCGACAGGATCCGCGCCGGCGCCGAAGCGCTCGCCGTGCTCGACGTTTCGGCCGCACTTGCCTTGCTTTCCGAGAGCGAGGCCTGGTGCCGGCCGCTGGTCGATGCGAGCCTTGCCTTCGAGATTGCGGGCGGACGCCACCCGGTGGTCGAACAGGCGCTGCGGCGTTCCGGCGAAGGTCCGTTCGTCGCCAATGATTGCGACCTGTCGCCGCAAGGCGATGCCAAGGCCGGCGCGATCTGGCTGCTGACCGGCCCCAATATGGGCGGCAAATCGACCTTCCTCAGGCAAAACGCGCTGATCGCCATCCTCGCCCAGACCGGCTCCTTCGTGCCTGCGGCATCAGCCCATATCGGCGTCGTCGACCGGCTGTTTTCGCGGGTCGGCGCCTCCGACGATCTGGCGCGCGGCCGCTCCACCTTCATGGTCGAGATGGTCGAGACGGCGGCGATCCTCAACCAGGCAGGCGAACGCGCACTGGTCATCCTCGACGAGATCGGCCGCGGCACCGCCACTTTCGACGGCCTGTCGATCGCATGGGCGGCGGTCGAATATCTGCACGAGAAAAACCGCTGCCGGGCGATCTTCGCCACGCATTTCCACGAGATGACGGCGCTGGCCGGAAAACTGCCGCGGCTCTCCAACGTCACCATGCGGGTCAAGGAATGGGAGGGCGACGTGGTCTTCCTGCACGAGGTCGGCAAGGGTGCGGCCGACCGTTCCTACGGCGTCCAGGTAGCGCGGCTGGCCGGCCTGCCGGAAGCGGTCGTCGGCCGGGCCAAGGAAGTGCTGCACCAGCTCGAAGCCGGCGAGGTCTCGGGCAAGGCCAACCGTCTGGTCGACGACCTGCCGCTGTTTTCCGTGGCGGCGCAGCGGGAAGCGTCGAAGCCGGCGAAGAGTGATGGGCTGGGTTTGGCGCTAGCGGAGATCAATCCCGACGAGATGACGCCAAGGGAAGCGCTGGAGGCGCTGTACCGGCTGAAGGGGATGGCTGAGAAGTAGTGCTCGTCCGATAGCGCTCTACGGCACCCCCCTCTGTCCTGCCGGACTGTCCGGCAGGACAGAGGGGGGTGTGACGGAACGCTGCTTTGGCTTGCCTTCCGCCCCACCCCTCAAATCATCGCCAAGCCGGACTTCCGCCTCGGTGGTGGGAAGGCGCGGTCAATTTCGGCGAAATCTTCGCTCGTGAGCTCGATGTCCAACGCCGCGACATTCTGCCGGATATGCTCCGGGCGGCTGGCCTTCGGAATGGCAATCACGCCGTCCTGCGCCATCACCCAGGCAAGAGCGATCTGCGCCGGCGTCGCACCGTGGCGGGCGGCGATGGCATCTAACCTGGCGTTGCGCGCCAATACCCCCTGATCGACCGGCGAATAGGCCATCAGCGGCATGCCGCGTTGCCGGCTCCACGGGGCGAGGTCGAACTCGACGCCGCGCTGCGACAGATTGTAGAGCACCTGGTTGGTCTGGACGTTGCCGCCGGCCGGCAACCGAACCAGCTCTTCCATCTCATCGGTATCGAAATTGCTGACGCCCCAATGGCGGATCTTGCCGGCCGCCTTCAACGCTTCGAACGCCTCTACCGTTTCCATCAAAGGAACGCTGCCCGGCCAATGCAAGAGATAGAGATCGATGCGGTCGGTGGCGAGATGCCTCAGGCTGTTCTCGCACGCCCGTTTCACGCCGGCGCGTGAGGCATTGGACGGCAGCACCTTGGAGACCAGGAAAACCTCGTCGCGGCGACCGGCGATGGCCTCCGCCACCACCTCCTCGGCACCGCCGCCGGCATACATTTCGGCGGTGTCGATCAGCGTCATGCCGAGATCCAGCCCGAGCTTCAGGGCATTGGCCTCGTCGCCACGGCGGCGGCCGTCCTCGCCCATCTTCCAGGTGCCCTGGCCGAGCACCGGCACGGCTTCGCCGCAGGGCAGGGTGGTCGTTCTTATCGTCGAAGGCATGGCATGCTCCAGTCCGAGGCCCGGATAGCATAGCCGCCAAGGGAAATCCAGGCGAAGCAGAAATCCAGGTGAAGCCTCTCGCCCGGATTCCCCGACAGCGTGACGCCTACTTCACCGGATGGGCAGCGAGCCAGTCCTGCATCTGCTTGATCTCGGCTTGCTGCGCGGCGATCACTGCTTCCGCCAGCTTGCGGATTTCCGGATCCTTGCCGTTGGCGAGCTCGATCTTGGCCATGTCGATGGCCGCCTGGTGATGCGGGATCATGCCGCGGGCGAAATCGACGTCGGCATTGCCGGAATATTCGATCGCCATCATGTCGGCGTGCATCTTGTCCATCGCCGCCTTGTAGCCCTCGGTCGAGGGACTCTGCGCGCCCATTGCGCCCATGTCGTGCTTCATCTCCTCGGCTTGTGCCGGAACGCTTTCGAGGAAAACAGCAAGCAGCATCCCCGCCGCCATCATCAGCAGCACGATCTTCTTGGCCAGGGTCATTCATCGTCTCCTTTTTTGAACAGGGTCTATCTGGAAGTTTTAATCAGAGTTTCAACGTCCTGAGCCGCAATGCGTTGGCGATGACCGAAACCGAAGACAGGCTCATCGCCGCCGCCGCAATCATCGGCGACAGCAGCGTGCCGGTGAGCGGATAAAGCACGCCGGCAGCAACCGGCACGCCAAGCACATTGTAGAGGAAAGCGAAAAACAGGTTCTGGCGGATGTTGCGGATCGTCGCGCGGGCCAGCGTCCTCGCCCTGACGATGCCGTTGAGATCGCCCTTGACCAGCGTAATTCCCGCACTTTCGACCGCAACATCGGCGCCTGTGCCCATAGCGATGCCGACATCGGCAGCGGCCAGTGCTGGCGCATCGTTGACCCCGTCGCCGGCCATGGCGACGCCGACGCCGTTTGCACGCAATTCCTCGACCAGCGCACCCTTCTGCTCGGGCAAAAGCCCAGCACGCACCGCGTCGATGCCGAGCTTGGCTGCGATGGCCTTGGCGGTGCGCTCGTTGTCGCCGGTCGCCATGACGATCCTCAGCCCGCTGTCATGCAGCGCCTTGATCGCCTCGGCGGTGGTCGCCTTGATCGGGTCGGCAACGGCGACGAGGCCGGCGAGCTTGCCTGCGACAGCGACGAACATCGCGGTCTTGCCGTCGGCCTGCAGCGCCTCGGCGCTGGCCAGGACCGACGCCGTGTCGATGCCGAGATCGGCCATCATCGCGGCATTGCCGAGCGCCACCTTCTGCCCCGAAACCGTGCCGGAAACGCCCTTGCCGGTGACGGCCTCGAAACCGCCGGAGTCGGGGACCTTCACGCCGCGTTCGCGGGCGCCTTCGACGATCGCCTCGGCCAGCGGATGCTCCGAGCCTTTTTCGAGACCGGCGGCGAGCGCCAGCAGCTCGTCCTGCGCCATGCCTTCGACGGCAACGACATCGGTCAGTCGCGGCCGGCCTTCGGTCAGCGTTCCCGTCTTGTCGACGATCAGCGTATCGACCGAGGCGAAGCGTTCGAGCGCCGCCGCTTCCTTGATCAGCACGCCGGCATGCGCGCCGCGCCCGGTGGCGGTCATGATCGACATTGGCGTGGCAAGGCCGAGCGCACAGGGACAGGCGATGATCAGCACCGAGACCGCCGAGACGATGGCAAAGACCAGGCTGGGTTCCGGTCCGACGATCGCCCAGGCGACGAACGCAATGATCGCAACCAGAACGACGGCCGGGACGAAGTAGAACGAGACGCGGTCGGCCAACCCCTGGATCGGCGCGCGTGAACGCTGCGCCTTGGCGACCAGCTCGACGATGCGCGCCAGCGTCGTCTCGGCGCCGACTTTGTCGGCGCGCATGATCAGCGAGCCGTTCTTGTTGAGCGTACCGCCGGTGAGGTTGTCGCCGTCGGTCTTTTCGACCGGCAGCGGCTCGCCTGTGATCATCGATTCGTCGATGGAGGAGCGCCCTTCGAGCACAATGCCGTCGACCGGCACGGCGTCGCCTGGGCGGATGCGCAAGCGGTCGCCGGCCTTGACGGTTTCGAGCGGCACGTCGTCTTCGGAACCGTCCGCGCCGATCAGCCGCGCCGTCTTCGGCGCCAGGTCGAGCAGCGCACGGATCGCCGAACCGGTTTTCTCGCGGGCACGCAATTCCAGCACCTGGCCGAGGAACACCAGCGCGACGATTACCGCCGCCGCCTCGAAATAGACCGGTACGGTGCCGTCATGGCCGCGGAACTGGTGCGGAAAGAGGCCTGGAAACAGCGTGGCGATGACGCTGTAGAGGTAGGCGGCACCGACGCCGAGCGAAATCAGCGTCCACATATTGGGGCTGCGGTTGAGGATCGAATCCCAGCCGCGGTGGAAGAACGGGAATGCCGCCCACAGCACCACCGGGCTGGCCAGCGCCAGCTCCAGCCAGACCTTCGCGCGGTCGTCGATGAAGGCCTGAAACGTCAGGCCGAGCATCGGCGTCATGGCGATGAGCAGCAACGGCACGGACAGCACCGCGCTCACCCAAAAGCGCCTGGTGAAGTCGACCAGTTCCGGGTTAGGTCGCTCGTCGCCGGTCGGCACGCCCATCGGCTCCAGCGCCATGCCGCAGATCGGGCAGGAGCCGGGCTTGTCGCGGATGATTTCGGGATGCATCGGGCAGGTGTATTGCGTGCCCTTGGGCATCGGCTGCGGCGCCGGCCTGTCGCCGAGATATTTTGCCGGCTCGGCCTCGAACTTCGCCTGGCAAGCGGCCGAGCAGAAATAGAAGCCCCGGCCCTCGTGCCGCAAAAAGTGCTTGGCCGTGGCGCGATCGACGCTCATGCCGCAGACGGGATCGGTAGCGGTCAGGTATTTTTCCGGCTCGGCGACGAATTTCGCGCGGCAGCTCTCGCTGCAGAAATGATAGCGACGGCCGTCATGCTCGGCCGTCGGCTTGCCGGCAGCCGGATCGACGGTCATGCCGCAGACCGGATCGCGGATGACGGCGTCCGCAGCAGAGGGGGCGCCTTTTGCCGAGCAGCAGCTGCCATGGGCGTGATGATGGTGATCGGAATGCGTCATGCCGAAAGCCCCTGTATTTCGATGTTGCGGCGGAGGTAGTGCTTCCAGTAACTGGAAGGTCAAGGGGCCGATTTCGATTTTTCGTGGCCAGGCGCTAACCGAACCGGCCGCGGGCGCGAGATGATCCTCCTGTCGGCGGCTGCGGAGAACGCGTCCGTCCGCCCCATACCCAGCGCCGCGAAAACGCGCTATAGACGCCGCCGAAACGGCGAGGCCGAACGGCATTTATGGCAAGAATATCCCTGAAGCTCGAGGAACTGATCGACGGCGAAGCCTTGCGCCGCGAGATGACCGAACTGACCGCGGCCACGGCAGGCGACGGCTCCGGCAAGGCCGCGCGCAGCGGCGTCCTCAAGCTTCTCAAAAGCCGGCTCGCCGACGGCCGCACGGTCGCCGAACGCATGCTGATGGACGATGGCAGCGGCACCGCCTGCGCCGCCCGGCTGTCGCATCTGATGGATGAGATCATCCGCGCGCTCTACGATTTCGCCGCCACCCATGTCTATCGCGTCAAAAACCCGTCTTCGGCCGAGCGCATGGCGGTCGTGGCCGTCGGCGGCTATGGCCGCGGCACGCTGGCGCCCGGGTCCGACATCGATCTGCTGTTCCTGCTGCCCTACAAGCAGACGCCCTGGGGCGAGCAGATCGTCGAATACATGCTCTACATGCTGTGGGATCTGGGGCTGAAGGTCGGCCACGCCACGCGCAACATCGACGAGTGCCTCAGGCTGTCGCGCACCGACATCACCATCCGCACCTCGATCCTGGAGGCGCGCTTCCTGTGGGGCGAGCAAAAGCTCTATGACGAGCTTTTGCAGCGCTTCGACCACGAGGTGGTGCGCACCACCGGCCCCGAATATGTCCAGGCCAAGCTCGCCGAACGCGACGAGCGCCACGCCAAGGCCGGCGAGAGCCGTTACCTGGTCGAACCTAACGTCAAGGACGGCAAGGGCGGCCTGCGCGACCTGCAGACGCTGTTCTGGATCGCCAAATATTTCTACCGCGTGCGCACCGGCGAGGAACTGGTCGACAAGGGCGTCTTCACCGACGCCGAATACAGGGAATTCCAGAAGGCCGAGGATTTTCTATGGGCGGTGCGCTGCCACATGCATTTCCTCACCGGCAAGGCCGAGGAGCGGCTGCATTTCGATATCCAGCGCGATATTGCCGAGCGGCTGGGCTACACCACCCATCCCGGCCTGTCGGCGGTCGAGCGATTCATGAAGCACTACTTCCTCGTCGCCAAGGATGTCGGCGACCTGACCCGCATTTTCTGCGCCGCGCTGGAAGAAGAGCAGGCCAAGCATGTGCCGGGCTTCAACCGCATCTTCCTCACCTTTTCGCGCCGCAAGCGCAAGCTCGCCGGCACGGCCGATTTCATCGTCGACAACCACCGCATCAACATTGCCGACGACGAGGTGTTCGAGCGCGATCCGGTTAACCTGCTCAGGCTGTTCTGGTTTGCCGACAAGCATGGCCTGGAATTCCACCCCGATGCGCTGAAGCTTTTGACCCGCTCTCTCGGCCTCGTCGGCAAGGCGCTCAGGCGCGACGAGGAGGCCAACCGGCTGTTCCTCGATGTGTTGACCTCGGACCGCAACGCCGAGCTCAATCTGCGGCGCATGAACGAGGCCGGACTGCTTGCCAAGCTGATCCCGGACTTCGGCAAGATCGTCGCCATGATGCAGTTCTCGATGTACCACCACTACACGGTGGACGAGCACCTCATCCGCTGCATCGGCGTGCTGGCCGAGATCGAGCGCGGCGACGGGGAAAAGATCCATCCACTCGCCCACTCGCTGATGCCGGGGCTGAAGAAGAGCCGCGAGGCGCTCTATGTCGCCGTGCTGCTGCACGACATCGCCAAGGGCAGGCCGGAGGACCATTCGCAAGCCGGCGCCAGGATCGCCCGGCGCATCTGCCCGCATATGGGGCTGTCGCCGGCCGACACCGAAACGGTCGCCTGGCTGGTCGAGAACCACCTCGTCATGTCGATGACGGCGCAGACCCGCGATCTCAACGACCGCAAGACGATCGAAGATTTTGCCGCCATCGTGCAGTCGGTCGAACGGCTGAAGATGCTGCTTGTGCTTACCGTCTGCGATATCCGCGGCGTCGGGCCTGGGGTCTGGAACGGCTGGAAGGGCCAGTTGCTGCGTACGCTCTACTACGAGACCGAGCTTTTGTTGACCGGCGGGTTTTCGGAGGTGTCGCGCGCCAAACGGACGGCGGCGGCGCGCGAACAACTGGCCGAGGCGCTTGCCGACTGGCCGGAAAAGGCCCGCAAGCGTTATGTCGGCCAGCACTACGAGAACTATCTGCTGGCGGTCGATCTTCCCGACCAGCTCCGCCATGCCGAATTCATCCGCGAGGCCGATCACGCCGGCAAGAAGCTCGCCACCATAGTCAAAACCCACCAGTTCGAGGCGGTGACCGAGATCACCGTGCTGGCGCAGGACCATCCGCGCCTGCTCTCGGTGATTGCCGGCGCCTGTGCCGCGGCCGGCGGCAACATCGTCGACGCGCAGATCTTCACCACCTCGGACGGCCGCGCGCTCGACACCATCCTGATCTCGAGGGAGTTCGACCGCGACGAGGACGAGCGCCGCCGTGCCGAGCGCGTCGGCCGGCTGATCGAGGACGTGCTGTCGGGCAAGAGCTGGCTGCCCGAAATGATCGAGAAGCGCACCAAGCCGCGGCGCGGCGCCAAGGTTTTCCGTATTCCGCCACGCGCCGAGATCCGCAACACGCTGTCGAACCGTTTCTCGGTGATCGAGGTCGAGGGGCTGGACAGGCCGGGCCTTCTGTCGGAGATCACCGGCATGTTGTCGGACCTGTCGCTCGACATCGCCTCGGCCCACATCACCACCTTCGGCGAAAAAGTCATCGACACGTTCTACGTCACCGATCTCACCGGCCAGAAGATCGACAGCCCGTCGCGTACGGCGACCATCCGCAACAGGCTGATCGCGGTGCTCGAGGGCACGGCGTCCGAGCGCGGCAAGACCAAAACGGCCGCCGAGTGACGGTTACCTTCCATTTGCCCCAATCGCACAGGCAGTCTTCAAGCGCATGAGCCTTGTCAAGAAATTCGCCACGGTCGCTTCCGGCACGCTGATGAGCCGCGCCCTCGGTTTCGGCCGCGAGATGCTGATGGCTGCCGCACTCGGCACCGGGCCGATCGCCGACGCCTTCAACGCCGCCTTCCAGTTTCCCAACACCTTTCGCCGGCTGTTCGCCGAAGGCGCCTTCAATGCCGCCTTCGTGCCGCTGTTCGCCAAGGAGATCGAGACACACGGCACCGACGGCGCCAAGCGCTTTTCCGAAGAGGTGTTCGGCGTCTTGTTCACGGCGCTTCTGGCGCTGACCATCGCCATGGAACTGGCGATGCCGCTGATCGTGCGCTATCTGGTGGCGCCGGGCTTTGCCGACACGCCGGGAAAATTCGAGACGACGGTGGCGCTGGCGACCGTCATGTTCCCCTACCTGATCTGCATGTCGCTCGGCGCCATGATGGCCGGCATGCTGAATTCGCTGCGCCGCTATTTCGCCGCTGCGGTGGCGCCGGTGTTCCTCAACGTCATCCTTATCGCCGTGCTTGCCTATGCCTGGTACAAGAGTTCGGACGCCCGCACCGTTGGTTTCGGCCTGGCTTGGGGCGTGCTGGCGGCCGGCCTGGTGCAGCTGGCGATCGTCTGGGCGGCGGTGCGCCATGCCGGCATTTCGATCGGCTTCCGGCGGCCGAAGATGACGCCGAACGTCAAGCGGCTGCTGATCCTGGCGCTGCCGGCGGCGATCACCGGCGGCATCACCCAGATCAACCAGCTGATCGGCACGGCGATCGCATCGGCGCAGGACAGTGCGGTGTCGTCGCTGGCCTATGCCGACCGCGTCTACCAGCTGCCGCTGGGCGTCGTCGGCGTCGCTGTCGCCATCGTGCTGTTGCCGGAACTGTCGCGGGCGCTGAAATCGGGCAATCTGGTCGAGGCCGCCAATCTGCAGAACCGCTCGGTCGAGTTTACCCTTTTCATGACCTTGCCTGCGGCGGCCGCGCTGCTGGTCATGTCCGAGCCGATCGTGCGGCTGGTCTATGAGCGCGGCGCCTTTGCCGCCAACAATTCGACGCCGACGGTCGCGGCAATCCTGGCGATCTTCGGGCTCGGCCTGCCGGCCTTCGTGCTGATCAAGGCGTTCACCCCAGGCTATTTCGCTCGCGAGGACACGCGCACGCCGATGATTTTCGCCGCCATCTCGGTGGCGGTTAACATTACGACGGCACTGACGCTGTTTCCGACGATGGGCGCGCCCGGCATTGCCGTTGCCTCCGCTGTCGCCGGCTGGGTCAATGCGGCGATGCTGCTCGCCGTGCTGATCCGACGCGGCCATTGGGGCCGCGACGTGCCGCTCATGAAACGGATCCCGCGGCTGGTGCTGTCGGCGGCGGTGATGGCCGCGGCGCTCTATTTTGCCGAACACTGGTTCGCCGCAAGGCTCGCCTCCGGCTCGCCGCTGGTGATCAAGGCGGTAACGCTGCTAGCGCTCGTCGCCGGCGGGGCGCTGCTTTACTTCGTCACCGCCTTCGCCACCGGCGGTGCCGATTTCGGCATGATCCGCCGCAATATCGGGCGCAAGGGCTCCCAGCCGGTCAAGGAGCAATCTCCGGATCCGTGAGGGGGAAAATTCATCAGCGCCAATTTTGTTCTTGCTTTGTGCCGGCAGCTATGCTATTAATTTCGGTATGGTGCTAATTGGCTCCAACGACCCGCCCACCGAGGCGGGTTTTTGTTTCTGGTCGGCGCCATCCCTCAAACAGCCTTCTGTTCGGCCGACGTCAAAGCCTGCGCGCCCTGGCCAACGCCCCTCTTGATCGTCTCCTCGCTCTCGTCCATAAGCGCGCCGTCGCAAGACTTTCGCCGCGCGCGAAACGGCCCTCCACAAGCCAGGGAAACACCATGACCGATCAGCCCCCCTTCAAACCGCTCGTTTTTTCCGGCGTCCAGCCAACCGGCAATCTGCATCTCGGCAATTATCTCGGCGCCATCAAGAAATTCGTCGCCCTGCAGGACACCTCCGACTGTATCTATTGCGTCGTCGATCTGCATTCGCTGACCGCACAGCTCGTCTATGAGGATCTTCAGGACCAGACGCGTTCGATCACCGCGGCGTTTCTCGCCTCGGGCATCGACCCGAAAAAACACATCGTCTTCAACCAGTCGCGGGTGATGCAGCACGCCGAGCTTGCCTGGATCTTCAACTGCGTGGCGCGCATCGGTTGGATGAACCGCATGACGCAGTTCAAGGACAAGGCCGGCAAGGACCGCGAGAACGCCTCGCTCGGCCTGCTCGCCTATCCCTCCCTGATGGCCGCCGACATCCTCGTCTACCGCGCCACCCACGTGCCGGTCGGCGACGACCAGAAGCAGCATCTGGAGCTGACCCGCGACATCGCGCAGAAATTCAACAACGACTTTTCGGACCGCATCGCAGCGCTTGGCGTCGGCGTCGAAATGGAGGTCGGCGAAGAGACGGTGAACGGCTATTTCCCGCTGACCGAGCCGGTCATCGGCGGCCCGGCAGCGCGCATCATGTCGCTGCGCGACGGTTCGAAGAAGATGTCGAAATCCGATCCGTCGGACCTGTCGCGCATCAACCTGACCGACGATGCCGACGCCATCTCGAAGAAAATCCGCAAGGCCAAGACCGACCCGGAGGCTTTGCCCGGCGAACTGGACGGGCTTGCCGGCCGGCCGGAAGCGGAAAACCTCGTCGGCATCTATGCCGGCCTCGCCGAAATCTCGAAAGAGGCGGTGCTGAAGGAATATGGCGGCCAGCAGTTTTCGGTGTTCAAGCCGGCGCTGGCCGACCTTGCGGTGGAAAAGCTGGCGCCGATCGCCGGCGAGATGCGCCGCATCTCCGGCGACCGCGCCTATGTCGACGCGGTGCTGCGCGATGGCGGCGAGCGTGCCGGCACATTGGCCGAAGCGACCATGAAGACCGTGCGCGACATTATCGGCCTGCTGCAAGGCTAATGCATGTCGCGCAAAAGTGTGCAGCGGTTTTGCGATAACGACATGCATAAAACAGGAACCTGAAGCGCGTCGCTGGTCGAACGCATCGCGCTTTAAGCTGCACCAGCATTGCCACAGCCGCCGGTCGCTTGCGGGCGGGCTGTGGCGGTGGCAGATTGCGGCCGAAACCATCGAACAGGGTGAATATGGTCTCCAAACGCCTCAGCCGCGAAGTCGGTCATCGCCGCAAGTTCCTGGCGATCATCGACGATACGCCCGAATGCGAGCGCGCCGTCGCCTACGCCTCGAAGCGGGCGCAAAGCACGGGCGGCGTGCTGGTGCTGCTCTATGTCATCGAGCCGGATGATTTCCAGCACTGGCTGGGCGTCGAGAAGATCATGCGCGAGGAGGCGACCGCCACGGCGCGTGCCGCACTGGACAGCTACGCCAACAAGGTGCGCCAGAAGCTCGGCATCGAGCCGGAACTGGTGGTCCGCGAGGGCAAGCCTACCGAAGAGATCCACAAGCTGATCGAGGAAGACCAGGACATCGCCATTCTGGTGCTGGCGGCAGGCGCCGGCAAGGAAGGCCCAGGGCCGCTGGTCGGCGCGGTCGCCGGCAAGGGCGCCGCCTTTCCGATTCCCGTCACGGTGGTGCCGCAGAACCTGTCGGACGAGGAGATCGACAGCCTCGCCTGAGCGCGCCTCGCGCAAGGCAGGGGTAAAACATTCCGCCTGCCGCTACCGCCGGCGATGCCTTTCGCTTGAATGTCGGGCGGATAAAGCCTAATTAGAATTATTCCAAACTAGCTGCCCGAAACGGGCACGGAGACGGCCATGTTCATCCAGACCGAGTCGACGCCAAACCCGGCGACGCTGAAATTCCTGCCCGGCAAGGAAGTGCTGCATGAAGGCACCGCCGATTTCCGCGATGCCGATAGCGCCGCGACGGCTTCGCCGCTCGCCGGCCGGCTGTTCGAAATCCCCGGCGTCACCGGCGTCTTCTTCGGCTATGATTTCATCACCGTGACCAAGGACGGCCCCGACTGGCAGCATCTGAAGCCGGCTATCCTCGGCGCCATCATGGAGCATTTCATGTCCGGCGCGCCGGTGATGGCCAAGGCCGGCCCCGCCGCCGAGACCAGCCAGACCGGCGAATTCTACGACAAGGCCGACGAGGAGCTGGTCGTCACCATCAAGGAGCTGCTCGACACGCGGGTGCGCCCGGCGGTGGCCCAGGACGGCGGCGACATCACCTTCCGCGGCTTCGAGAACGGCACCGTGTTCCTGCACATGAAGGGCGCCTGCGCCGGCTGCCCGTCGTCGACCGCGACGCTGAAGCACGGCATCCAGAACCTACTCCGGCACTTTGTGCCGGAAGTGCAGCACGTCGAACAGGTCTCCTGACGCGACGTTCCATCGTCAACGTCGATAGACAACAAAAAACCGGGCCAAAGTGCCCGGTTTTCTGTTTGCGACGTCTGTGTTGTTGCCTAGACGGTCCGCGTATAAGGGTTTTATATCACAATGACCTTGGCGCCGACCGAGGTGCGGTCGTAGAGGTCGATAATGTCCTGGTTCATCAGCCGGATGCAGCCCGACGACATCGCCTTGCCGATCGAATTCCATTCCGGGCTGCCATGCAGGCGATAACCCATGTCGCCGCCCTTGTTGAACAGGTACATGGCGCGCGCGCCGAGCGGGTTCTTCAACCCCGGCTCCATGCCACCGGCAAACTTGGCCAACTCCGGCTGCCGCTTGATCATCTGCGAAGGCGGTGTCCAGGTCGGCCATTCGCGCTTCAGCGCGATATGGGCGGTGCCGTGCCATTCGAAACCCTCACGGCCGACGCCGATGCCGTAGCGCATCGCTTCGCCGTCGCCCATGACGAAGTAGAGGAACTTGTTCTGCGTATCGACGATGATGGTGCCCGGCTTTTCCCTGGTGTCGTAGTCGACGATCTGCCGGCGGTATTTGAACGGCACCTTTTCGATCGGAACGCGCGGCAGGTGATAGCCGGCGTCGGTCACCGCGCCGTAGTTGTTGGTGAAGATCTGCGAGCCGATGGTGCTGCAACCGGCGACAGCCGTCGACAGCGCCAGGGCCGCGACGATTGCAAGTGACTTCATGCGCATGAAAAGGTCCGATGCCTGCCCAAACAACAGCGGCTCGAGTCGGCCGCTTTTTTCATCTTCATTCATGCTGGCATTTGCTTTGCTTGCCAAGCGGGCGATGCCTATATCCTTGCGCTTGCATGCTGGTAAACCTGCGACTATGGCATTTCGGCAACAGCCCCCGCAGGATTATGTTGCAAAATCAATGGGGCCAGGAACAAGAACCCCGAGCCGAGGAAATCACTCATGGATGTCGGTGACGCTGCCCGGCGCTCTGGCCTGCGGCCAAGATCATCCGTCGCAACGAGGAGATCGGCCTGAGACGCGGCCGCCGCAAGGGAAAGTCCAGACAGGCCGGGTTTAATAAAGGACGCCGCGAAGCACGGTCCAGGCCAGAAGCCCGAACGTGCCGATCACCACCAATGCACCAAGGACCGTACCGATCTTTTCAGGCAATCCATCGGGGCGACCAGGATCGTTGGCCATTCAACTATCGATCATGAGGTAGGGCGCACCAAACACGGCAACGATAATTGCCCCAAGCACCGCCCAGCCTCTGATGGCCGAGCGGATTTCCTCCGGCGTCGCCGATTTCCGGTCGTCATCTTCCGTCATCTAATGCTCCTCGTAAAACACCGTAGCCGACATTGAAAGCGCAAGCTGCCGGCGCTGCCAAGTGCCGCAGTGGACTCTTTTGCGCAAAAGTTTAGGAACGTGCGCCGTCCGAGAGCAAGCGTTCCCCAGCCTTCGACACTCCGCAAAGCGCGGGCGGCGGTCACGATCCCGGCGGGCGGTACCGGATCGACTTCGCTTTGCCAAGCGCGTCCATCGTCTCTTCGACACTTAACAGGACGGTGGTCTGGTACGAGCTGAGCGCGCCTCCCGCACCGATGGCCAGCATGACGGATGCCATCGACACGTTGTCCGGCGCCTCCCATAGGTTCCAGCCATCGTACTCTCCGAAGGCATACCAGAACCCGTGCAGCTTTCCGCCGACCGACTCGATGTAGGAACGGGCAGCCTCGCGTCTATCCTCGGGATTATCCATCAAGCGCGCCCAGGTTTCGGGCCTGTAGCTGAATCGCGTGAGATACATCGGCATGGTTCGTCTCCTCCCAGAGCTGCCCCCACCAAGACAGTTAAGCGCCCCAATCCGGGAGAACGCGAGTCGTTTCCGAGGCGTAGTACCGCTGGCTTAGTTGCGGGGCCGCTAATAGACCTGTTTCAATGTTTTTTTTCCGGGAGTAAGGTCAATGGCCGCATATCTCATTGCTGATGTCGACATAACCGACGCCGCCGTTTTCGAGGAATACCGCCGGGACGTGCCGGCAACCGAAGCCCGCTACGGGGGGAGGTATATCGCTCGCGGCGGAGCCACCAAAGTTCTGGAGGGCGATTGGGAACCTCATCGCCTCGTCATTGTCGAATTCCCGGACATGGCGTCCCTCCTGGCATGGTACGACTCTCCAGAATACGGCCGCCTCAAAACCATCCGCGAACGCTGCGCAAAGACGAGAATCATTGCCCTGGAGGGCATGATGCCGGTTAGCTGAGGGCCGGGTCGATGACAATGGCAAGTCTGAGTTGCCATATCTGGTGCGGCCCGGCGACGGGACAGGAGCATTCTGATATGAATCAGCAAGCTTTAGACTTGCGGGCGGGAAATGACGGCCAATGATGGGAGGATGACGCCGGAAGCACTCATTGAACGGGACCTGCAAATCAATATGACCCAACACCCGATCGGCAGGCGGTGTTACAGCGTGACCTAGGGTTGTGTCATGGCGTTGAAAATGCCGGCGCCAACTATCGCACATAAGGCTGCGGCCCCAAGCCCTCCCACAATGATGCACCACCAGGCGCGGCCATTTCCCCGAAGCACGGGATTCATTTTTATCATCCGTCGCGCCAGAAGCCCTTGGTAGAGTGCATAAGAAGACCCGAAACCGGCTAGCCAAATAACAGAAAATACGACGCCCCGCGTGAGCATCCTGTTGAGCCTGGTCTGCTCGACCGTCAAACTTGCATTCTCAGTAACCATGCTTCGCCACCTTGTTGATTATGCTGCGACCACTATCGGGCCTGCAGCGGTGAATATTAGATCAACCGCGACGCCTCGCGAAAACATAGCTCCCCTCACCAGTAGGAAACGCATTCATAACGCGAGCGGCCCGCCTTGTGGAAGGGGCGGGCCTTTATCGTTTCTCAAAAGGCAATTATGCACTTTACAAACAGGAAGGCCTGAAGACGCGGGTAGGCCCTTCTTCGGGCTTGATCACCAGCACAACGTTTTCTGGGTTTGCCAAGGCAACAACATCACGTAGGCCGCAAAATCGTCTTCAGGGAAATGGTTGAAGCCACCACCGGCTACAAACATTTGCGGGTGCTTGCTGCCGCCAAAGCTATCCTCGACGCTGTTAAGTTGTTGGAAGGGGGCGCGCTCTGCCAGCCATTCCTGTATGCTCTCGAAGAGAATGGGCAGGCCGTTCGGGCTCGATAGATCTTCAGCAGAAGACGTACAAGCGCCACGCCGCTCACGACGCTCATTGTGACTCAGCCTTGCCTAACGGGCCTTCTTGCCCGTCTCCAGCCGTTCGAAAGCAGCTTCGTTGTGGAAGTGTGGCTCGAAAAGGACACTCATAACCCGGATTCCTACTGTGGATTCAAGGTATCATGCACATCGCCGTGTTTGTAAAGTGGGTAATCGCCCATCAAAACCAGGGTTCAAACCGTGAACAAAATCTGGCATGGTGCCGCCATGCCGATCATCTCACCTCTACCCCTCAATCCGCTCATCGACGGCCGCCAGTCGGAGCGCGCCATGTTGGTCAGGCGTGGCGTGCAGCGGCTGCTCAGGCAGATGGGCGCGCATGTCTTGCCCGAACTGTCGCTGGCCACCGGCCGGCGCGCCGATCTCGTCGCGCTGACCCGCCAGGGCGACATCTGGATCATCGAAATCAAATCCTCGATCGAGGATTTCAGGGTCGACCGCAAATGGCCTGACTACCGGCTGCATTCCGACCGCTTCTTCTTCGCCACCCATCCCGGCGTGCCTTCGGAAATTTTTCCGCAGGAGTGCGGGTTCATTCTCTCCGACGGCTACGGTGCCGAGATTTTGCGCGATGCGCCCGAGCACCGCATGGCAGCGGCGACGCGCAAGGCGCTGATGCTGCGGATCGCACGCGCCGGTGCGTCGCGGCTGCTCGCGGCCGAGCTTGCCGGCGTGTCGGTGTCGGCGCTGGAAGGCGAGAGCGAGTAGAGCTCTCCTGCAGACGTCGCGCTGCCCCTCATCCGGCTGCCGCCACCTTCTCCCCGTAAGTGACGGGGAGAAGGGAGTAAGCCGGACTGCTATTCCACGATGCGGTAGATGTTCCACAGGCTGGTGCCCCACACGAGGTAGGGCTCCATCTCCTTGCGCCATTTAGCGTGCGCATCGATCTTGCCAATGTTGGCGAAGAAGGCCTCCAATTGGGCGAGGCTTTCGACCTGCTGGTGGGACTTGATCGTCGCTTCCCGCGCGCCGATCGATCCGGTCATGATCTGGAACTTGAGGTCGTCGACACCGACCAGCGAGCCGATCTCGCGTTCCCATTCTTTAACAGTTCGAGCACGGTCTGCTTGTGGCCGAACTTGGCGTCGATCTGCCATCTGGCACTGAACATCGCCGCCTCCTTATTCGTCCCAGGCCTGCACGACGGTCTGCCGTGCGATCTGGCCGTTCTTCAGCTCCAGCATCGCCGCGCAGAATACCTTGGTCCCGTCCGGATAGGAGCAGGCCTGGGTGAAGGCGAGGTTGTTGCCGTCGGCAATGGTGGTGTCGACCTTGTGGGTCATCGCCCGACTGCAAATGTCGTCCCAGAATGTAGTGATCGCAGCGCGCCCGCGGATTTCGCGCGGCTTGCTCGGCGGGTTGTTGCGGTCGATCACCCGCACCAATGCGTCGTCGGCATAGAAGCTCGCCAGCAATTTTCCATCACGGCCCTCAATCGCCTTCTTGATCGCAGCGCCGTCTATCGTCTGTGTCTTGGTCAGCATTTTTTCCTCCATAGGCCCGTTTTCTCGGATCGGGTGGTTGCTTGATCAGCCACTGCCCGGCGCTCGCCGCCGGGCAGTGGCTTCTTCACTGTGACTTCGCCTTGACGGCCGCGAACACCTCGTCGGACTGCTTCTTGAAAGTGGCGAGATCGACCTGGCTGCCGTTGAGCATCGTCGACCAGTGGCGCACGATCGCCGCCATCGCCACCGCCTCCTTGATCTCCTCGTCGCTGGCGCCATTGAGCTTGGCCGCCTGCGTGTGGAAATAGATGCAGTACTGGCAGGGGATCTGCGAGGCGACGGCGAGGCCCATCAATTCCTTGGTCTTGCCGTCGAGCGCGGTGTTCGGGTTGAGCTGCACGCCCTTGATCTCGGCCCAGGCGCCGGCAACGGCGACATCCGGCAGCGTCTTGAACATGTCCGGTACCGAGCCGAGCGTTGCCTGGATGTCCTTGTAGGCAGCCGTCGCCGAGGCGTCTTCGGCCTTGGCAGGAACGATCGCCAACAGCGCGCCAACGCCTGCCGCCAGCACCAGTGATTTGAGTGTCGACTTCAGCATTTTATTCCTCCCTTCGCAGCGCCTTTCCCGGCGATATCCGCCTGGCCTGCATGGGACGAAGTGATAGCGCTTACGCATGCCCGGCCGCTTCGCCCGAAAGCGCCATGGCTGCTATGGCCCGTGCGGGCCAGCATGCCGGGCCGAGAACGCCGCCGCCGCCGCCCGCGACGGCAGGTCCAGCTTGAGCAGAATATTGGCGACGTGACGCTTGACGGTGTGTTCGCTCAGCCCGAGTTCGGCGGCGATCGCGGCATTGCTCTTGCCATCGGCGATGAGGTTCACCACCTCGCTTTCGCGCGCCGTCAGTGCGGCCGGCTCGGCAGCAGCCTTGGCCTTCGGCCGGCAGGCTGGCTCCAGATGCTGTTCCGAGGTCGCCTGCACCAGCGCCAGCGGTTCATCCAGCTCGTCAAGCGCGATGCGCCCGGCGTCATTGAAATGAAGGCCTGAACCGGCGGCGAGGTCGGCGACCAGCCGCGAAGCGAGGATGTCGCCGCGCCCGGCATGCGCGGCAAGCTGCATCGTCACGCGCGCCGTCAACCCCGTCGGCGGCCCACGCAACTCGACCTCGCCGACATGCACGCCCTGCGCGCTGGCGACGCCGATCTCCTGCGCCGCGTCGCGCAGCGTCGCCGCGCAGCGTACGGCCCGCGCCGGGCCGTCGAAACGCGCCATCATCAGCTCGCCATGCGTGCCGGCCGGGCGGCCGCCATGGCGCCCGACCGTAAGCCGCCATGTTTCCTGAAAACGCTGGCTGCGCTCGCTCCACATGCGGTCGCCAAGCCGCGCCGTGTCGTAGATCCGGGTGACCAGCAGTGCAGCCAGCACGCGCTCGGCCTCGGCAACGGCGCGCGCTCCGGTCAGGAATTCCTCGATCAGATCGGCCACCCGGTCGATATCGCCGGTCCAGATCGGGTGGTCGCGCCCGGCCACCTCGACCAGCCGCGAATTCGGGATCTTCCTTGCCAGGAAGCGGCTGGCCTCCGGGTCGACGCGCGCATCGTTGCGGCGATGGATGAGCAGCGTCGGTGCGCTGATCGCCGCCAGCACGCCGCGCACGTCGATAGCCGCATTCATGCGGGCTAGGGCGATTGCCGCGGTCGGGCTCGCCGACAGCCGCTCGAAGCGCGCCCACCATGTGGCGAAACGCGGATCGTCGACACGGCCGGGCGCGAAATGCGGCAGGGTGGCGCCGGTGCCCCATGCGGTCTCCGCCGTCGCGATGAACGCCTCAAGGCGTTCCGGCGGCATCACCCATTTGTGGAAATGCGCATAGCCGCCATAAAGCGCCAGCGCCCGCGTCCGCTCCGGGTAGGTGGCGGCGAACAGCATTGCCATCGGCGCGCCTTCCGAAGCGCCGAGCAAGGCGGCGCGGCCGCTGCCGGTCGCATCCATCACCGCGCGTACATCGTCCATGCGGGTTTCGAGGCTGGGCAGGTGGTGGACATCGACGCGGTCGGACAGGCCGGTGCCGCGCTTGTCGAACAGGATCAGCCGTGAGAACGCGGAAAGCCGCTTCAACAGCCGGGTGTAGCCCTCGTCTTCCCAGTGCAGGTCGAGATTGGAAATGAAACCCGGCACGAAGACGAGGTCGAGCGATCCCTGGCCGACCACCTGATAGGCGATCCGCACGTCGCCACTGAGCGCGTATCGAGTTTCGATCGGCCTCACGAGTTGTCCGCCCGACCCGACGATTTCTTATCGCCGGATCATAGCAGAGGCGCGCGGCCTGCGGCAGATGAAACTTCAGAGAGTGTGAATGTGGGCCCGCGGCGCCTACTTCTGTGACGCGGCGGCAGTCTCGGTGTTCGCTCCGCCGACGCTGAAACCTGCGCCCTCCGGCGCGCCCGGCCGCTTGATGTGTGGCGCGGCCGCGACGACAAGCTCGTTGAACCCCTCGCCACCGCTGTCCAGCATCTCGAACAATTGCCGGCGCATCCTCGGCTCCCAGAAATTGTTGATGTGCTCGGCGACGCCGGCAATGCCTTGCTCGCGCGGCTTTGAGTGGAAAAAGGCGGCAATCTGGTTGGCCATGCGAACCAGCTTTTCGCTGGTGCTCATGAGGTGGCCTTCGTCATGCGACATGCTTGGCAACTCCGGAAACCACGCGGTCAGGATGGGTGAAAATATCGAAATCGTCGCCGCGCACCAGCGCCACCAGCGTCATGCCGGAATCGTCCGCGGTGCGGATGGCAAGTGCGGTCGGCGCCGAGACGGCAATGATGACGGCCGAGCCGATCGCCGCGGTCTTCTGCACCATCTCGACCGAAACGCGCGACGTGACGACGACGGCCCCCGACCTGCCGTCGATACCGGCTTTGGCCAGCGCGCCAGCCAGCTTGTCCAGCGCGTTATGGCGGCCGACATCCTCGCGCGCCATGACGATGCCCTTGCCGGGAAGGTAAAAACCGGCGGCGTGGACGGCACCGGTCTCGGCGTGCAGCGGCTGCAGCTTCGACAAAAGCTTGACCGAGCGGACGATGTCATTGGCCTGAAGTGTAAGTTGCGACGCACCGACCGGGTTTACCGAGCGCATCGCCTCCTCGATCGATTCGATGCCGCACAGCCCGCAGCCGACCGGGCCGGCCAGGCGTCTGCGACGCGCTTCGAAGCGGGTGTTGGCCTGGTCCTTCAGCCGGATCTGGATATCGATGCCGGCGCCGTGATCCTCGACCTCGATCGCTTCGATTTCGTCCGGCGAGGCAATGATGCCTTCGGTCAGCGGGAAGCCGAGCGCGAAATCCTCGAAATCAGCCGGGCTTGCCATCATCACCGCATGCGTGGTGCCGGCAAAGGAGAACGCCACCGGCGTCTCTTCCGGCACCATGCGGTTGGCGGCCGCAGTGCCGCCGGCGCGGCGCGCGAGACGCGAGATCTGCGCAATGGCTTTGCGGCGCGCGGTCAAGGACTACTCCGCCGCTTCCAACTTCGCGATGCGGCGGCTTTGCTTTGCCTGCTCGTCATAGTCGCGCTGCCATTCCGACGGGCCGTTGGATGCACCCACCTGCACCGCGGTCACCTTGTATTCCGGGCAGTTGGTCGCCCAGTCGGAGAAGTCGGTGGTGATGACGTTAGCCTGGGTGTCGGGATGGTGGAAGGTCGTATAGACGACGCCCGGCGACACCCGCTCGGTGATCAGCGCGCGCAGCGTCGTCTCGCCCGAGCGGCTGGTCAGCCGCACCCAGTCGCCATCGCGCAGGCCGCGATTTTCGGCATCGTGCGGATGGATCTCCAGCCGGTCCTCGCTATGCCAGACCACGTTGTCGGTGCGCCGGGTCTGCGCGCCGACATTGTATTGCGACAGGATGCGGCCGGTGGTCAGCAGCAGCGGGAAGCGCGGTCCGGTCCTTTCGTCGGTCGCGACATATTCGGTGCGGATGAACTTGCCCTTGCCGCGCACGAAGCCGCCGATATGCATGATCGGCGTGCCTTCCGGCGACTTCTCGTTGCAGGGCCACTGCACCGAGCCCACCCGGTCGAGAAGGTCGAAGGAAACGCAGGCGAAACTTGGTGTTGTCTTGGCGATCTCGTCCATGATCTGGGACGGATGCGTGTAGTTCCAGCCGAGGCCGAGCGCCTTGGCGAGCTCCTGCGTCGCTTCCCAGTCGGCATAGCCGCATTTCGGCTCCATTACCTTGCGCACCATGTTGATGCGGCGCTCGGCATTGGTGAAGGTGCCGTCCTTCTCGAGGAACGTCGAGCCGGGCAGGAACACATGCGCGTAGTTGGCCGTCTCGTTGAGGAAGAGGTCGTGCACGACGACGCATTCCATCGCGGCGAGACCGGCGGCGACATGCTTGGTGTCGGGGTCCGACTGCAGGATGTCCTCGCCCTGCACATAGAGCCCCTTGAACGAGCCGTCGACGGCCGCATCCAGCATATTGGGGATGCGCAGGCCGGGCTCGTCGTCGAGCTTGACGCCCCACAGGCTCTCATAGATGGCGCGCACCGCGTCGCCTGAAATGTGGCGATAGCCGGGAAGCTCGTGCGGGAACGAGCCCATGTCGCAGGAGCCCTGCACATTGTTCTGGCCGCGCAGCGGGTTCACGCCGACGCCCGGCCGGCCGATATTGCCGGTCGCCATGGCGAGGTTGGCAATGGCGATGACGGTGGTCGAGCCCTGGCTGTGCTCGGTCACGCCGAGGCCGTAATAGATCGCGCCGTTGCCGCCGCGAGCATAGAGCCGCGCCGCGCCGCGTATGTCGTCGGGATCGACATTTGCAAGCTGGCCGACCACTTCCGGGCTGTTTTCCGGCAGCGCCACGAACGATGCCCAGTCCTGGAACTCGTCCCAGTCGCAGCGCTCGCGGATGAAGGCCTCGTCGAACAGGCCCTCGGTGACGATGACATGGGCAAGTGCGGTCAGCATGGCGACGTTGGTGCCCGGCTTCAGCGGCAGATGGAACTGCGCCTCGACGTGGGCCGAGCGCACGATGTCGGTGCGGCGCGGATCGAGCACGATCAGCTTGGCGCCCTCGCGCATGCGCTTCTTCATGCGCGAGGCGAACACCGGATGCGCATCGGTCGGATTGGCGCCGATCAGCAGGATCACGTCCGTCTGCTCGATCGAATCGAAGTCCTGCGTGCCGGCGGAGGTGCCGAAGGTCTGGCCGAGGCCATAGCCGGTCGGCGAATGGCAGACACGGGCGCAGGTATCGACATTGTTGTTGCGGAAGCCCTGCCGGACCAGCTTCTGGACGAGGTAGGTCTCCTCGTTGGTGCAGCGCGACGAGGTGATGCCGCCGATCGAGGTGCGGCCGTACTGGTACTGGATGCGGCGGAATTCGTTGGCGGTATGGGTGAGCGCCTCTTCCCACGACACTTCGCGCCAGGGATCACTGACCTTCTCGCGGATCATTGGCTTCAGGATCCGGTCCTTGTGCGTCGCATAGCCATAGGCGAAGCGGCCCTTGACGCAGGAGTGGCCGTGGTTGGCCTTGCCTGCCTTGTAGGGCATCATGCGGATGACCTCGTCGCCCTTGACCTCGGCCTTGAACGAGCAGCCGACGCCGCAATAGGCGCAGGTGGTGACGGTCGAGCGCTCGGGTAGGCCTTTCGCCAGCACGGTCTTTTCCCTCAGCGCATCGGTCGGGCAGGCCTGCACGCAGGCCCCGCACGACACGCATTCGGAATCGACGAACGCCTCGTGCATGCCGGCCGAGACCCTGGATTCGAAGCCGCGGCCCTCGATGGTCAGCGCGAACGTGCCCTGCACCTCCTCGCAGGCGCGCACGCAGCGCGAGCAGACGATGCACTGCGTCGGATCATAGGTGAAATACGGGTTCGATTCGTCGCGGGCGATGTAATCGATGGTCAGCGAGCCATGGCCGGGCGCCACGCCGTTTTGCTGCTTGACGTGGTTGCGGCCGTCCACGCCATAGCGGTTCTCGGTCAGGCCGACCGTCGTGACGACCTTGTCGAACTCGCTGGCGCCGGTGCCGGCCTTCTCGCCCCACGCCGCCGGGTGGTCGGAGACGTAGAGTTCCATCACGCCGCGGCGAATGGCGTTCAGCCGATCGGTCTGCGTATGCACGACCATGCCTTCGCCGACCGGCGTAGTGCATGAAGCCGGCGTGCCGCCGCGCCCGTCGATCTCGACGAGGCAGACCCGGCAGGAGCCGAACGAGTCCAGCATGTCGGTGGCGCAGAGTTTCGGGATTTCGACGCCGGCTTCCATCGATGCGCGCATGATCGAGGTCCCCGCCGGCACTGTTATCGACTTGCCGTCGACCGTCAGCGTCACTTGCTGCTCGGCTTCAGAGGCAGGTGTGCCGTAGTCGATTTCCTGGACCAGCGATTTGATGTCGAATGCCGCGTTCATGGCTGTCCGCTCCTATTCCGCTGCTTCGGCGACCGGCGTCGGCCGAAAGTCGTCCGGGAAATGGTTGAGTGCACTCATCACTGGATATGGGGTGAAGCCGCCGAGAGCGCAAAGCGAGCCGAACTTCATTGTGTTGCAAAGGTCGGTGACCAGCGCGATCTGCTTTTCGGGTTCGACGTTCTGGGCGAGCCTGTCCAGCACCTCGACACCGCGAGTCGAGCCGATGCGGCACGGCGTGCACTTGCCGCAGCTCTCGATGGCGCAGAATTCCATGGCAAAGCGTGCCTGCTTCAGCATGTCGGCGCTGTCGTCGAAAACGACGATGCCGGCATGGCCGATCAGCCCGTCCTTGGCGGCAAACGCTTCGTAGTCGAACGGCGTGTCGAACAGCGCGCGCGGGAAGTAGGCGCCGAGCGGGCCACCCACCTGCACCGCTTTGACCGGGCGTCCCGTCGCCGTGCCGCCGCCGATATCGTCGACGATCTCGCCCAGCGTCATGCCGAACGCCGCCTCGTAGAGACCGGGATACTTGACGTTGCCGGCAATCTGGATCGGGATGGTGCCGCGTGAACGGCCCATGCCGAAATCCTTGTAGAAGGCAGCGCCCTTGTCCATGATCACCGGCACCGAGGCCAGCGAGATGACGTTGTTGATCACCGTCGGCTTGCCGAACAGGCCCTTGTGCGCCGGCAGCGGCGGCTTGGCCCGCACCTGCCCGCGCTTGCCTTCGAGGCTGTCGAGCAGCGCGGTCTCCTCGCCGCAGACATAGGCGCCGGCGCCGACCCGCACTTCCATGTCGAATGAATTGGCCGAGCCGAGCACATTGACGCCGAGCACGCCGGCCTTGCGGGCGATCTCGACGGCCTTCTGCATCACCGCCACCGCATGCGGATATTCCGAGCGGATATAGATGAAGCCCTTGGTCGCGCCGGTGGCGATGCCGGCGATCGCCATGCCTTCGATCAGCACGAAGGGGTCGCCTTCCATGATCATGCGGTCGGCGAACGTGCCGGAATCGCCTTCATCGGCATTGCAGACGATGTATTTGCGGTCGGCCGACGTATCGAGCACAGTTTTCCATTTGATGCCGGTCGGGAAGCCGGCGCCGCCGCGACCGCGCAGCCCGGACTCGGTCACCTGCTTGACGACCTCGGCCGGCGTCATCGCCACTGCATTCTGCAGGCCCTTCAGCCCGCCATGCGCCTTGTAGTGGTCGAGCGACAGCGGATCGGTGACGCCGCAGCGCGCAAAGGTCAGCCGTGTCTGCCTTGCTAGGAACGGGATCTTGTCCGGTGCGCCCAGCCAGCGCTTGTGGTGGCCCCCGGTGAGGAAGCCGCAGTCGAACAGGCTTTTGACGTCGGATGGCTTCACCGGCCCGTAGGCGACGCGGCCAGTGGCTGTCGCAACCTCGACCATAGGCTCGAGGAAATAGGCGCCGCGCGAGCCGTTGCGCACGATCTTGGCCTCGATGCCGCGCTCGGCCAATTCCGCACGAACCGCCTTGGCAACCTTTTCCGCACCGAGCGCCAGCGCGCCGGAATCGCCGGGAATATAGATACGCGGGATCATGAGCGCACCTCGGCAACGATCTCGTTGAGCTTTTCGTCGTCGAGCCGCCCGATCACCTCCCCGTCCAGCATTGCCGACGGCGAGCAGGCGCAAAGGCCGAGGCAATAGACCGGCTCCAGTGTCACCGAACCGTCGCGGGTTGTCTCGTGGAAACCGATGCCCAGCAATGATTTGAGCTTGGCGGCAATCGCATCCGAGCCCAACGACTGGCAGGCTTCCGCCTGGCAGAGCTTCAGCACATGGCGGCCGGCGGGCTGGCTGCGGTAATCGTGATAGAAGGTGACGACGCCATGAACCTCGGCCCTGGAGATGTTCAGCACCTCGGCGATGATCGGCAGTGCGTCCTGCGGCACATAACCGAACTCTTCCTGTATGCCGTGCAGGATCGGCAACAGCGGGCCTTCGAGGCCTTTCAGCTCGTGGATGATCGCCGCCGTGCGCGATGCGATCTCGGTACTTGCTAGCTGCATCGTCATGCAGCGCCCTCCCTGGTCGTGGCGGTATTCCGCTAAGTGGTTAGGAAATCAGAGGAAACCCGCTAAATCAATAAAGCCGATCCGTTGCTCGATAGAAATTTTCTATCGTTCGCGTTCACCAGCATTGTCTAGCCTAGCGGCGGCCGTGGAAATCGTCCGCCAGCGCCATTGCCTCGTCCAACAGCGCCGAGACCAGCGGCGTGTGCGGTTCGCGCCGCGCCGCCACCAGCCCGACCGTGTGGCTGGCATCCGGCTCGACGATCGGGATCGCCCGGATCGGCTCGGAAAAACCGAAGGTTTCCGCAAGGTTAAGCGGCATGATCGACGACCATTTGCCGGTGCGGATATGCGAAAACAGCACGATCATCGAGTTGGATTCCAATGTCGGCCGCACCTGCACGCCGGCTTCGGCCAGATGCTGGTCGATGATGCGGCGGTTCTGCATGTCCGGCGTCAGCAGGCAGAGCGGCAGCTGGCTGAGTTCCGCCCATGTCACTTTGTCGCGGTCGAAATAGGGGTTCCCGACCGCGGTGATCAGCTGATAGCGCTCGTCATAGAGCGGCACGCTAGTGACGCGTCCGAGCGGCTCGTTGTCGAGATAGGTGATGCCGGCGTCGATGTCGAAATTGCCGAGCAGCGATAGCACCTCGATCGAGGTGCGCGACAGCACCGAGAAGGTGACGCCGGGATGCTTTGCCCGAAACGGCGTCGTCAGTCGCGCCACCATGGCCAGCGCCGTCGGGATCGCGGCGATGCGGATGCGCCCCGACAGGCCGTGGCGCGCCGCCCGCATCTCCTCGCGCATGGTCCTGCTATCGCCGACGATGCGGCGCGCCCACACCAACACCTGCTTGCCTTCCGGCGTCAATCCCTGGAAGCGCGAGCCGCGCAGCACCAGCATCACGCCGAGCTGGCCTTCCAGCTGCTTGATGCCGGCCGAAAGCGTCGGTTGGGTGACGCCGCACACCTCCGCCGCCCGGCCGAAATGTTCTTCCCTGGCAAGTGCTATGAAGAATTCCAGCTTATCGATCATGCCGTCGGGAGCCTGTCACGGACGCTGTGTCCGATTGTAGCGCGCAACGTCGTGGAAATCGTCTTCGGCCGCAAGCCGCGTGTGTAAATCGTCCGCATCCACATCTTTCAGCCGGCTTACTGTTTCCGGCGATGGAATGCGGCGCTATGTGGATGAGACGGGGTCGTGGACTGGACACGACGGGAGTACCGAACATGCTGGGCTGGTTCCGCAAGCTTTTGCCGCGCGAAGATCGCTTCTTCGACCTGTTCGAGCGGCATTCCCGCACCGTGGTCGGTGGCGCCGAGGCACTGCAGCAGCTTTTGCAGGGCAACGACATCGACCGCTGGTGTCAGACGATCATCGATCTCGAGAACGAAGCCGATCAGATCACCGCGGAAGTGCTGCTGGCCGTGCGCCGCTCCTTCATCACGCCCTTCGACCGCGGCGACATCAAGGACCTGATCCAGTCGATGGATGATGCCATCGATATGATGCACAAAACCGTCAAGACGGTAAGGCTGTTCGAGAAGAAGGAATTCGACCCGCTGATGCAGGAAATGGGAGGTGTCATCGTCGAGGCCGCCAAGTTGGTGGCCGAGGCGATCCCGCTGCTCGGCAAGGTCGGGGCGCATACGGTGCGCCTCAACGCCATCGCCGAGGAGGTCATGCGCGCCGAAGGCCGGGCCGACGACCTGCACGAGCAGGGCCTGAAGGACCTGTTCAAGCGGCACGGCCGCAGCGATCCGATGGCCTATCTGATCGGCAGCGAGATTTACGGCCAGCTGGAAAAGGTGGTCGATCGCTTCGAGGACGTCGCCAACGAAATCAGCGGCATCGTCATCGAGAACGTATAGTGTCAGAAGCCGCAATAGCCATTCCCGTGCTGGTCGGCCTTGTCGTCGTCGCGCTGTTCTTCGATTTCCTCAACGGCCTGCACGATGCCGCCAACTCCATCGCCACCATCGTCTCCACCCGGGTGCTGCGGCCGCACTATGCGGTGTTCTGGGCGGCCTTCTTCAATTTCATCGCCTTCATGTTCTTCGGTCTTCACGTAGCGGAGACGCTCGGAACCGGCATCATCGACGCCAGCATCGTCACGCCGGCAGTAATCTTCGCAGCACTTGTCGGCGCCATCGTCTGGAATGTCGTCACCTGGCTCGTCGGAATCCCGTCCAGTAGCTCGCACGCTCTGATCGGCGGTTTGGTCGGCGCCGGCGTTGCCAAGGCAGGCACCGGTGCCATCGTCTGGGCCGGGTTGGGCAAGACGACGGCGGCCATCGTGCTGTCGCCGGCGGCAGGCTTTCTGCTGGCGCTTGTCTTGATCCTCGCGGTCTCGTGGCTGTTCGTGCGGCAGACGCCGTTCGCCGTCGACAGCACCTTCCGCGTCATGCAGTTCTTTTCCGCCTCGCTCTATTCGCTCGGCCATGGCGGCAACGACGCGCAGAAGACCATGGGCATCATCGCCGTGCTGCTCTATTCGCAAGGCATGCTCGGCGCGAATTTTTACGTGCCGCTGTGGGTCGTCATCACCTGTCAGTCGGCGCTGGCGCTGGGCACGTTGCTCGGCGGCTGGCGCATCGTCCACACCATGGGCTCGAAGATCACCCGGCTGAACCCGATGCAGGGTTTCTGCGCCGAGACCGGCGGAGCGATCACCCTGTTCGCCGCCACCTGGCTCGGTATTCCGGTATCGACCACGCACACGATCACCGGCGCTATCATCGGCGTCGGCGCCGCCCGCCGCGTCTCCGCCGTTCGCTGGGGCATTGCCGGCAACATCGTGGTCGCATGGATCGTCACCTTGCCGGCAACCGCGGCGATCGCGGCTCTCACCTACTTCGCGGTCGGTCTGGCAAGGTGATGTGAGCATCATGGCGCCTGGAGCCGCCTCTGGCGCGGCGACTACCGGTCCACAAGATTCAGGATGTTGCCGTCCGGATCCCTGAACCATGCGACCTTCATGCCGTGACCGACATGGATGTCACCCTCAAGCGTCAGCCCGGGCATGTCGTGATGCTCGAAGGTCACGCCCTTCGATTTCAATGCCTCAACGATCTTGCCGAGTTCGTCGCCGACCGTCCATGTCACAGCCGTCGCCTTGTTGGTCCCAGCGAAGTTCGAACGGTAGACGTTGATGCTGGTGTCGCCGCTTTTATAGACGATCAGTTCGCCACCTTCATTGTGCACCTCTTTCAGGCCAAGGACCCCTTCGTAGAATGCCCTGGCCTTGGCCAGGTCCTTCACGGCGAGATTGGCCGTCGCGTTGCTGTTTGCGAGCATGATTCGTCTCCTTCCCTGGCTGTCATTCCATGCTCATGAAATAGGCTGCGCTGACGATTTGGCGACGGCTGCTCCCACTGGAAATGCCGTCATATGCTCGCTGCCTCCCCGATACGCCGCTGCAATTGGTGGTCCATCGCTTGGTTCTGTTCCGGAACTGCATTATCTGGAGCGGAAAAGTAGAGGAAAAACTCATGCCCGCCGCCAATGAAAACGTGACCAAGGAAATCGTTATCGAGCGCCTGAAGACGGTCAATGGGCCGGATTTCACCGGCAATATCGTCGACCTCGGCCTGGTTTCCGAGATTTTCATTGCCGATGCCAAGGTGTTCTTTTCGATAACCGTTCCCGCTGCCCGTGCCCAGGAGATGGAACCGCTGCGTGCGGCGGCCGAACGTGTCGTCAAGGCGATCCCCGGTGTTGCCGGCGCCGTGGTCGCGCTGACGGCGGAAAAGAAGGGCGGCGGCATGGAGGCGCCGGTTCCGCAAAGACCGGCTCAGAGGCCCGCTCCGCCGGCCGCACCTGCGCGTCCCACGCCGCAGGCGCCCGCCTCGCACAGCCAGGGCAAGCGCGGCGTACCCGGCATCGAAGCGATCATCGCCGTCGCTTCCGGCAAGGGCGGCGTCGGCAAGTCGACCACCGCCGTCAATATCGCCCTTGGGCTTGCCGCCAACGGGCTGCGGGTCGGGGTGCTCGATGCCGACATTTATGGCCCTTCCATGCCGCGTCTGCTCAACATTCGTGGCAGGCCGCAGACCGTCGACGGCAAGATCCTGAAGCCGATGCAGAATTATGGCCTCAAGGTCATGTCGATGGGCTTCCTCGTCGATGAGGAGACGCCGATGATCTGGCGCGGGCCGATGGTGATGTCGGCATTGACGCAGATGCTGCGCGAGGTCGAATGGGGACCGCTTGATGTGCTCGTCGTCGACATGCCGCCCGGCACCGGTGACGCCCAGCTGACCATGGCCCAACAGGTGCCGCTGGCCGGCGCCGTCATCGTCTCGACGCCACAGGACCTGGCCCTGATCGATGCGCGCAAAGGCCTCAACATGTTCAGAAAGGTCGACGTGCCGCTATTGGGTATCGTCGAAAACATGAGCTATTTTCTCGCCCCCGATACGGGAAAACGCTACGACATCTTCGGCCATGGCGGCGCCCGCCGCGAGGCCGAGCGTCTCGGCGTCACCTTCCTTGGCGAAGTGCCGCTCGAGATGGGCATCCGCGAAAGCTCCGATGCCGGCACGCCGGTGGTGGTCTCCAAGCCGGATGGCGCTGAGGCGAAAATCTATCGCGACATCGCCGCCAAGGTCTGGGACCGCGTCAATGAAGAGCGCGGCGCGGCCGAGGCTGCAGTGCCGAGCATCGTGTTCGAGTGATGCGGATGTCCCTCCCCAAGTGGGCCCCTTGAGGGGGAGGGTGGCCGGAAGGGTCAGGTAGGGTCCGCGGCGACGCGCTCCAACTCTCCGGGATAGCGGGCTGACAAACCACGATCCCGTCTGGCGCGGAGGCAGATGTATGTCTTTCGTACCAAAGAGCGGATTCGGATGGCGCGTGCCCCTTGCCTGCTCCCGCGCGTTGTCATATCGATTTGTCATACAAATACGGAGACCACGATGGCAGGCGCCCCCACCCACAAGAAGAAATTTCGCTCGCAGGAGTGGTTCGACAATCCCGACAATCCGGGCATGACGGCACTCTATCTGGAGCGCTACCTGAATTACGGGCTGACGCGGGCCGAACTGATGTCCGGCAAGCCGCTGATCGGCATCGCCCAGACCGGCTCGGACCTGTCGCCCTGCAACCGCCATCACATCGAACTGGCCAAGCGCGTGCGCGAAGGCATCGTCTCGATGGGTGGCATCCCTTTCGAGTTCCCTTGCCACCCGATCCAGGAGACCGGCAAGCGGCCGACTGCTGCACTTGACCGCAACCTTGCCTATCTCAGCCTGGTAGAGGTGCTCTACGGCTATCCGCTCGACGGCGTAGTGCTCACCATCGGCTGCGACAAGACGACGCCAGCCATGCTGATGGCCGCGGCCACCGTCAACATTCCGGCTATCGCGCTTTCGGTCGGCCCGATGCTCAACGGCTGGCACAAGGGCAAGCGCACCGGCTCCGGCACCATCGTCTGGGAATCGCGCCAGCGCCTGTCGGCCGGCGAGATTGGCTATGACGAGTTCATGGATATCGTTGCCTCCTCGGCGCCGTCGACCGGCTATTGCAACACGATGGGTACCGCCACCACGATGAATTCGCTGGCCGAGGCGCTCGGCATGCAATTGCCGGGCTCGGCCGCTATCCCCGCCCCCTATCGCGAGCGCGGCCAGATCGCCTACGAGACCGGAAAGCGCATCGTCGACATGGTGCATGAGGATCTGAAGCCGTCCGACATTATGACCCGTAAGGCCTTCGAGAACGCCATCGTCGTCAACTCGGCGATCGGCGGCTCGACCAACGCGCCGATCCACCTCAACGCCATCGCCCGCCATCTCGGCGTGCCGCTCGACAATGACGATTGGCAGAAGGTCGGCCTCAACATACCGCTCATCGTCAATCTGCAGCCGACGGGCGAATATCTCGGCGAGGACTATCACCATGCCGGCGGCGTGCCGGCCGTGGTCGCCGAACTGATGAAGGGCGGCCTGCTGCCCTATCCGGAAGCCATGACAGCTAATGGCAAGACCATCGGTGACAATTGCAGGGGCGCCGTCAACGAGAACCTCGACGTCATCCGCACGGTTGCCGAGCCGCTGAAAGCCAATGCCGGCTTCATCAGTCTCAAGGGCAATCTGTTCGATTCGGCGATCATGAAGACCAGCGGCATCTCGCCCGAGTTCCGCGAGCGCTATCTGTCGAACCCGAAGGACCCCGAAGCCTTCGAGGGCAACGCCATGGTGTTCGACGGGCCCGAGGATTACCACGCCCGCATCGACGATCCGGCACAAGGCATCGACGAGCACACCATCCTGTTCATGCGCGGCGCCGGCCCGATCGGCTATCCGGGCGGCGCCGAAGTCGTCAACATGCAGCCGCCGGCCTATCTGATCAAAAAGGGCATCCACGCGCTGGCCTGTATCGGCGACGGCCGCCAGTCGGGCACGTCGGGTTCGCCCTCGATCCTCAACGCCTCGCCGGAAGCCGCCATCGGCGGCGGGCTGGCGCTGCTGAAGACCGGTGACCGCGTCCGCGTCGATCTGCGCAAGGGCACCGCCGATATCCTCGTCAGCGACGACGAGATCACGCGGCGGCGCACCGAACTGCAGAACAATGGCGGCTATCACTATCCCAAGCACCAGACGCCGTGGCAGGAGATCCAGCGCGGCATGGTCGACCAGTTTTCCGAAGGCATGGTGCTGAAGCCGGCGGTAAAATACCAGGATGTGGCTCATACAAGCGGGGTGCCGAGGGACAATCACTGACCAGGGTCCGTCGCATGAGCCAGCCGCCGGTGCAGGCAATTTGCCGAGGTCAGCGCCAGGAGGGGTAGGGGTGGGGTCACATCGCAGAGCGAAAGCCTCGGCTTTCCACCTGCGATAGCCTGCCGCTAATGGGCAGAAATGCCCGGCACAGGGTTGGACGCGGTCATTTGTCAACAGCGATTGCTCCCGCGAGAACGGCAATGCTTGACAAGCGAGCGCGACAAATCCACGATCATCGCAAGGGGTTAATCGCGACGACCCCGTGAGGCGTCAGCCCAATGTTCGCGTCCAAGCTTCTCTTTCCAGGAGGTGGACGCCATGCCGTCGACAACAACCATCACCGTACCGCAACTATCCCGTCTGATTGGTCTGCCGGGTGCACCCGCGATCATCGATGTCCGCATCGACGATGACTACAACGCCGACCCGCGACTGCTGCCGGGGTCGGATCGGCGTGATTTCAGGACTGTCTCGAACTGGGCTGCCGACTTCGCCGGCTGGCAAGTGACAGTCGTCTGCGAACAGGGAAAAAAGCTCTCGCAAGGCGTGGCCGCATGGCTGCGCCACGAGGGCATTGCCGCCGAATCGCTCGACGGCGGGTTTGAAGACTGGCGCGACGCCAAGGGGCTTCTCGTTGACGCCCGCAAGATACCGCCCCGCGATGACAAGGGCCGCACCGTTTGGGTGACGCGTACGCGCCCGAAGGTCGACCGCATCGCCTGCCCCTGGCTGATTCGGCGCTTCATCGATCCTCACGCGGTCTTTCTCTTCGTCGAGCCGGCCGAAGTGTCGGCCGTCGCCGATCGCTTTCAGGCCGTGCCTTTCGACATTGAGAACGTGTTCTGGAGCCATCGCGGCGAACGCTGCACCTTCGACACCATGATCGAGGAGTTCGGGCTTAAATCCGAAGCACTCGATCGCTTGGCCACGATCATACGCGCTGCCGATACTGCGAGCCTCGATCTTGTTCCACAGGCGGCCGGGTTCCTGGCCGCCTCGCTTGGCCTGTCACGGATGTTTCGCAACGATCTGGAGCAGCTCGAGGCCGGCATGCTGCTCTATGATATGTTCTTCCGCTGGTGCCGCGATGCCACCGAGGAGACGCATAACTGGCCGGCCGCCGGCACAGTCAGCGCGGGCAAGCCATCGTGAGCGCCGTCCTATCGAAAAAGCCGGCGGAGATTCAGGAGCCCGCTGTGCCGAGCTTCCGGCAGGCCGTGAAGGTCTGGGCAAAAATCGGCGTGCTCAGCTTTGGCGGCCCGGCCGGGCAGATCGCGCTCATGCACAAGGAACTGGTCGAGGAACGGCGCTGGATCGGCGAACAGCGCTTCCTGCATGCGTTGAACTACTGCATGCTGCTGCCTGGCCCTGAGGCCCAGCAGCTCGCCATCTATATCGGCTGGTTGCTGCACAAAACGGCCGGCGGCCTTGTTGCCGGCATTCTCTTCGTCGTGCCGGGCGCGCTTGTCATGCTCGTCCTGAGCAGCCTTTATGCGCTCTATGGCGATGTACCACTCGTCTCGGCGCTGTTTTTCGGGGTCAAGGCGACCGTGCTCGCCATTGTCATCGAGGCGGTGATCCGGATCGGCAAACGCGCGCTGAAAAACCCGGTCATGGTGTCGATCGCACTCGCTGCCTTCATCGCCATCTACGCGTTGAACGTGCCGTTTCCGCTGATCGTGCTGCTTGCCGGGCTGGCAGGCTGGATCGGCAACCGTAGTGCGCCGGCATTTTTTTCCGGCGCCTCGCATGGCAAGGGCGATGTTCCCGACATAAAGGGCGTGGTCGATCTGATGTTCGAGCGCGGCGAACTGACCCACGTCAGGCCGACACGATGGCACGCGCCGCGCACTTTGGCGATCTGGCTGCCGATCTGGCTGGGGCCTGTTCTGCTGGTCTGGGCTTTCACCGGCCCTGCCAGCGTCTGGACGCAAATCGGTGGCTTCTTCAGTGTCATGGCGGTCGTCACCTTCGGCGGCGCCTACGCAGCCCTTGCCTATGTCGCGCAGGCAGCGGTCGAGTACTTCGGCTGGCTGGCACCCGGTGAAATGGTCGACGGCCTTGGACTTGCCGAAACCACGCCGGGTCCGCTCATCCTGGTCTTGCAGTTCGTCGGCTTCGTTGCCGCG
The DNA here is from genome assembly GCF_040321995.1 of Mesorhizobium sp. M0207. Classification (NCBI taxonomy): domain Bacteria; kingdom Pseudomonadati; phylum Pseudomonadota; class Alphaproteobacteria; order Hyphomicrobiales; family Phyllobacteriaceae; genus Mesorhizobium; species Mesorhizobium sp. M0207. The sequence goes on along the minus strand of NZ_JAMYSQ010000001.1, from coordinate 253,643 downwards.
TTCCGCCAGCCGGGCTTGCTGGCGCCGCTGGTTGCCGGACTGTTTGGCGGGCTGTTCACGCTGTGGGCGACGTTTACCCCATGTTTCCTATGGATATTCCTTGGCGCGCCTTACATCGAAGCGCTGCGCGGCAACAAGGCGCTGTCGGCGGCGCTCGGTGCGATCACCGCCGCCGTCGTCGGCGTCATCATGAATCTCGCTCTATGGTTCGGCTTGCACGTCATCTTCGGCGAAGTGCGCAATGTCGGGCTTGGAATGGACGTGCCGGTGCTTTCATCGATAGACTGGCGCGCGGCGCTGCTTTCCTGTGCCTCGATGATCGCCATTCTGAAGCTGAAGATCGGTATGCTGCCGACGCTTGCCGGATCGGCGCTGGCCGGTGTCTTGTTGCTGGCGGTAAGTAGCTGATGCCTGCAAGGACTTGAAGCGCATCGCCTGAATCTACTTAAACGCGACGCTTGGATGCCGCTGCCTTTGTATTCCGCTTGTGAACCACCTAACTGGTTGGGAACGGTTGGACCATTATGGCGCAACGGCGTTCTTCCCTCGGCTTCCTTGGAATGTTCGGTCGCTCGGGCGACTTGAGGCAGCTCGACGATGCATTGCGCGGCGCCGATCTGCATCCCGCCCTTGTGCCGGAGGGGGTAAAACTCACGATCGTCAATCTGATGAAGGATCACTGGCCCGACGAGCCGCCGCCGGGCATCTATGCGTCGGTGGCACAATTGTGCAGCTATTGCATCGCGGGTCCCGAAACCTTCGAGCAAGCCAATGGCCATCAACGGACGCTGGAAGCCGAGCGCCGCATCGAGGCGGCACTTGAGGCCGGCGACAGCTTCGACGCACAGATCGTGCTGATGACGCTGCATGCCAAGCTGATCAACGCCGAAGTCGTCGACCGATACGGGCTCAGCGCGGAATGACGCGACAGGCAAGATCTGCCGGATCCTCCCGCGGCAGCCGAGTCGATCAAGCCCGGCTGATCTCCTCAAGATACCAGCCGATGTAGCGCAGTTCGTTGTATTCCATCGGCGCGATCGGCCCCGGCACGAAATAGTGCGAGCGCACGCCACGCGCTGTGTGCTCGATGATCTTCTTGTCCTCTTGGGTGGTGACCTTCCACAGCCAGGTCAGCTTCTCCAGATCGTAGTCCTGGCCCTCGACCGCGTCGCCGCGCACCAGCCAGATCAGCTCCATCTCGCAGGTGCCCGCGGTTTTCGGGATGAAGCGGTAGATCATGCCGTGATCGGGATAGCACACGAGGAAGGTCGTGCCGCCGAGATGGATGGAGGTGACGCCACCGTCATAGTCGGTGAAGCGGCCCATCAGCGGGGCCACCGGCGAGCCATCCTGGCTGCCGCTCGAAACGCCATCATAGAGCGCATAGCGGAAGGTATGGATTGCTTCCTGACCGGCCGCCGAGTTCTGCCAGCGGTTGGCGCTGCCGATCTCGATGCCAAGCGCGCAGGTGCGCTGCTCCATCGCCGCGTTGAGCTGCTCGATCATCTCGGCCGGCTTTTCCAGCGCATGCGTCTGCGAATATTCCGGATGCGCCGGCCCGCAATGGTAGCATTCGACATAGTTCTCGACGGCGAGCTTCCAGTTGGCGTCGAGCGGATAGGACTGGCGATACGCCACCTTGGCGTCGCCCCAGCCATACTGGCCGCAGCTTGTGCGCAGCGACTGTTCGATTGGATCGAAATCGAGCGGCGTCTCCGCGAAGGAAATGAAAACCAGCCCGGAGGCAACGCGGACATGAAGCTTCTTCAGCCCGTGCGCCGTGCGGTCGAAATCCTTCGGCATCAGGCGGGCAGCGCGCAACGACCCGTCATTGGAATAGGTCCAGGCGTGGTAGGGACACACGAACATCTTCGCGTTGCCCTTCTCCTTGGTGCAGACCTCGGCGCCGCGGTGGCGGCAGACATTGAGCATGGCATGCACCGTGCCATCCATGCCGCGCGTCAGGATGACCGCCTCGTCGCCCAGTTTGAACAGCTCGAAATCGCCGGGGTTCGGGATAACGCTGGCATGGGCCAGGCAATGCCAGTGGCGGCGAAAGACACGTTCCATGTCACGCTCGAAGATCGCCGGCTCATGATAGAAGGCACGCACCAGGCCGTGGCCGGGCCGGTGAGACGCCACCAGCCGATCGATCGCGTCGCCGTCGGTGTGGGCTTGCAGGATAGGATGCGCACTCATTTGTCGTTCTGCCCGATGGTTGGTCCTGGGGCAATTCCAGGAAAGCTGTGAAGCGGTTTTCGTCCGGAATTGGCTCTGGGTGGTGGCTGTATGGCTGCACGAACGCGTCTCCGGTCAGCCGCCCATATGCGTACGCGGCAGGTGGATCAGGCTGCCGAAGCGGGCACGCAATCTGTCGTCGACCTGTTTTGGCACGTGGCGCGGAAATCGTTCGGCAAGAACGCGTTTCTTCTCGGTGATCGCACGCAGCAATATATCAGGTCGGCCTTTTTCGTTCCATTCCTTCGGTGAGGAACGATCGGCGAAGGCGGGATAGAGATGATCGGTCTGCATCAGCTTGAGCGTTTGTTCGTTGTCGAGATAGTGGCCTGGGCCTTTGAGGCAGACCTCGGCGATGCTGTCGATCGACAGGGCCTCGTCAGTCACGTCGATGCCACGTGCGCAGCCCAGGCAATGACCGAGCATGTCGTTGTCGATGACCAGGCTCTCCAGGCAGAAGCCGAGCAGCGAGGCATGCATGCCGGCCGCCTCGTAGACGAGGTTGAGGCCGGAGAGGCCGGCCATCACATTGGTGATGCCCTTTTCGTAGCCGGATTGAATGTCGGGCAGTTTCGAATCCGTCATGCCAGCGGCCGAGCCGCCGGGCAGATCGTAGAATTGCGCCATCTGGGCGCAGGCCGCCGTTGCCACCGACTGCTCGGCCGACCCGCCGGCCATGGCGCCGGTGCGCAGGTCCGACATGAACGGCCAGGCGCCGAAGATCGCCGGATGGCCCGGCTTGAGCGCGTTGACATAGACCAGGCCGGCCAGTACCTCGGCCACCGCTTGCACGACGGCGCCGGCCATCGCCGCAGGTGCTGTGGTGCCGGACTGGCCGGTCGAGAGCAGCAGGATCGGGATGCCGCCTTCAACGCAAGCCTCGAGCACGCCGCAGGCATCCTCGGCGAACTTCATCGGCGGCACGACGAATGAGTTAGAGTTAGAAACGAATGGCCGGGCGCGGAAATTCTCCTCGCCGCCGGCGATGGCGTACAGCATTTCAAGCGCCGGCTTCACGTTCTCACGCACGGTGAAGGATGTTCCGACGTGCTTCGATGTCCCCATCACACAGGCATAGAGCGTGTTGAAATCCATCTCGAGCGGATCGGCGATGTCGCGCGCCACCATCGGCCGCTGGAAGAAATGGATGTTGTCCAGCCCATCGACGATGCGGGCAGCATCATAAATGTCCTGCAGCTTGGATTCGCGGTACTCGCGCTTCTCCAGATCCACCAGGTGCACGGCGATACCTGCCGTGCCGTAGTGCACGCGCTTGCCCTGGACCACCATGTCGTGCCTGGCGTCCTGGCCATGAAGTGTGAAATGTCGTGCCGCCCGCTGGATGGTGTCGAGCACTAGCGCGCGTGGAAAGCGCACACGGTCGTCGTCGCCACGGACCGCCCCCGCCTTGGTCAGCACCTTTATGCAGGAAGGGATGGCATTGGCGAAACCCACCGTCTCCAGGAGCGTCAGCACGCCCTCGTGGATGCGCTCGCAGTCATCCCCGCGCAGCGGCCCGTAGCTGCCGCCCTCGATGGCCTGGTGTCGTGGTCCGGTGTCCTCCATCAGAGGAGCTGATCGCATGGCATGTCCTGTTTCGCGAAGACCGGAGCGCTGTGGACGACGGTTCGCCGGCGTGTCCTGCTGTTCGACAGCCACTGGCATGGAAGCACTCCACCTTCATCGGCAGGAACGCGCGGCGGTTGGTCCACCATCGGCCTGCTTCGTCCTTCTACACAGCGACTATGCCGCCGGCATTGGCACAGCCTATGTGCCAGCCGGTCCCGTCGAATATGCCAAGGAGCTAAAGAACCGGAGCCGCACTACATGCGCCAGGCTCCGTCGGGGAAGGGAGATCAGGCCGCTGCCGGCCTGCGTCCAGCTGCCGTCGCCAGTTCGCGGATGCCGGGTTCGATGTGCTGCAACGCGATCGAGGAAATGCCCAAGCGCATGAAACGCGATGGCTTTTCGGTGCGGTCGAAGAAGCGGTCGCCAGGCTCGATGATGACGCTGCGCGAGGCCGCGGCCTCCGCCAGCCCGCGCGAATCGGTGCCGCGCGGCCCCTCGAGCCAGAGCGACGTGCCGCCGGCCGAATCGGTCGAGCGCCACTCCGGTAGGAAGGCGGAAATCGCATGGACCAGACGCTTGCGCCTCTCGTCGAAGGCGCTCGACAGCCGCCGCACCAGCGCCTCGTGATGGCCGAGCGACAGGAAGAGCGCCACGGCGCGCTGGTTGTTCGCCGGCGGATGGCGCAGCATGAAGCGGCGTAGCGCCCGAAGCTCGGAGATCAGCCCGGCCGAGGCGACGATGTAGCCAAGCCTCAGGCCGGGAGCCAGCGTCTTCGACATCGAGCCGACATAGACGACGCGGCCGGAGCGATCGAGGCTCTTCAGCGCCTGCTGCGGCGCCTCGTCCAGGAGCTGGCTGTCATATCCGTCCTCGATGATGATCTGGTTGTGCCGGTTGGCGCGCGCCAAAAGCTCCTGCCGCCGCTCTGCCGACAGCGGCACCATGGTCGGGCAATGGTGGCTGGGCGTGACGAAGACGAAGCCGGAATCATTGGGAATGGCCGAGGTTACGATGCCGGAGTGGTCGACCGGAACCGGCTGGATCTCGGCGCCGGCCAGCCGGAAGATCGAACGTGCATCGGGATAGCCCGGGTCCTCCATCGCCACCTTGGAGCCCTTGGTCATCAACAGCGTCGCCAGCATGTAAAGCGCGTTCTGCGCGCCCAACGTCACGATGATCTCGTCCGGATTGGCGAAGATGCCGCGTCGCGGCAGCAGCCGTGCCTGGATCTGCTCGATCAGGAGCGGATCGTCGCGGTCGACCATGTCGGATGCCCAGTTGCGGATTTCGAGCACCGCCAACGCCATGCGGTTGCACTCGCGCCATTCGGCGGTCGGGAACAGCGCCGGGTCGAATTGGCCATAGACGAAGGGGTATGACGACTTGATCCAGTTGTCGTGCTTGGCCGGCGGCGGCATGTCGCTCGCCGCGATCTGCCGACGCGCCTTCCAGTCGATCTCGTTGGCCTGGTCGGGCGCCTTCTGATGCGGCTTGGCCGGCGTCGCCAGCACTTCGGGATTGACGAAATGGCCGCGGCGCTCGCGCGCCACCAGGAAGCCCTGGTCGACCAGCTGCTGGAAGGCCAGCACCACGGTGCCGCGCGCCACGCCGAGTTTTTCGGCAAGAATCCGGCAGGACGGAAGCGGCATGGAAGCCGCGATCTGCCGGTCGAGGATGGCGGCGACGATCGCCTGGCGGATCTGCGCCTGCAGGGTCTGACCGGATTCCGCCGAAATCCGGAACAGGCCGGACCATATGGCCGTGTCGTTTCGCTGTGGCATGGGAGATGTTCCTCGATGGCCAGCTTTTTTCACGTGGCTGGACCAGTCGAATGTACCGGTGGCACAAGGTGTTGCGCCAATCAATTTTTCTGATCGCTGGGATTTATGCCAGTGATCCTTTGAGCCGGCCCACGCTGCGCTGCGGCATCGCTGCGCATTGAAACAGATGGAATTCGACCCGATAGTTTGCCGCGACGACACGCGCCGGAAACATCCGGCCTGATAAGATGCATCTCAAGAGACCGGAGCGAAGCAGTGGATCAATCGTCCTTTCAAAAGCAGCTCGACGCATTGCGCGATCGCCGTGCGGCCAAATCGGGCTCGATGCGCGAGGCTTTCGCTGCCGATCCGCAGCGCTTCGAGAAATTCTCCGCCAGTGACGGCGACCTGCTGCTCGACTGGTCGAAATGCGCGGTCGATGCGCGGACTATGGAGTTGCTGGAGAAACTGGCTGAGGCCGCTGACCTCGAAGGCCGGCGCGACGCGATGTTTGCCGGCAAGAAGATCAACGTCACTGAAGGCCGCGCCGTGCTGCACACGGCGCTGCGCAACCTGACCGGCAAGGGCATCGTGCTCGACGGCCAGGACGTGAAGGCGGAAGTCCTTGCCGTACTCGACGCGATGGGTGCCTTCGCCGACGCGGTGCGTTCCGGCAAGGCGGCCGGCGCGACCGGCAAGAAGATCACCGACATCGTCAACATCGGCATCGGCGGCTCCGATCTCGGCCCGGCCATGGCGACGCTGGCGCTGGCGCCCTATCATGACGGGCCGCGCGCGCATTACGTATCCAATATCGACGGTGCCCATATCCACGACACGCTGAAGGGTCTTTCCGCCGAAACCACCCTGTTCATCATCGCCTCCAAGACCTTCACCACGGTCGAGACGATGACCAATGCCGAAACCGCGCGCAGATGGGTCGAGAAGGCGCTCGGCAAGGAAGCGGTCGGCAAGCATTTCGCCGCCGTCTCGACGGCGCTCGACCTGGTCGCCAAATTCGGCATCGCGCCCGATCGCGTCTTCGGCTTCTGGGACTGGGTCGGCGGGCGCTATTCCGTCTGGGGTGCGATCGGTCTCCCGGTGATGATCGCCATCGGCCCGAAGGATTTTCGCGCCTTTCTCGACGGCGCCCATGAGATGGACGAGCATTTCCGCACCGCCCCGCTGGCGAAGAACCTGCCGGCGCTGATGGGGCTGATTGGCTGGTGGCACCGCGTGATCTGCAAATACCCCGCTCGCGCCGTCATCCCCTACGATCAGCGTCTGTCCAGGCTGCCGGCCTATCTGCAGCAGCTCGACATGGAATCGAACGGCAAGAGCGACACCCTGGACGGCGGCGCTGTAACGACGCCGACCGGCCCGCTGGTCTGGGGCGAGCCCGGCACCAATGGCCAGCATGCCTTCTTCCAACTTCTGCATCAGGGCACCGATTTCATTCCGGTCGAATTCCTCGCCGCTGCCGTCGGCCACGAGCCGGAACTGAAGCATCACCACGACCTTCTGCTTGCCAATTGCCTGGCGCAGTCGGAAGCCTTCATGAAGGGCCGCACGCTTGAGGAAGCCCGAGCGCAGATGCTGGCGAAAGGCATGAAGCCGGCCGATGTCGACAGGATTGCTCCGCACCGCGTCTTCTCCGGCGACCGCCCCTCAGTGACGATCCTCTACAGGAAACTCGACCCCCACACGTTCGGACGGCTGATTGCGCTTTACGAACACCGCGTCTTCGTCGAAGGCACGCTGTTCAACATCAACTCCTTCGACCAGTGGGGCGTCGAGCTCGGCAAGGAACTGGCGACCGGGCTGCTGCCCGTCGTTGAAGGCAAGGAGAACGCCGCAAAGCGGGATGCCTCGACTGCTGGACTGGTGGAATACATCCACCGCTTGCGCGGCCCGGAGTGAAAAGCTTGGCGGACATCAAGGGAATATTGTTCGACAAGGACGGCACGCTCGTAGATTTCAACGCGACATGGCTGGGCATCGCCGACTTCATGGCGATGGATGCGGCCGAAGGCGATCGCTGGAAAGCAGACAGGCTGCTTGCGGCGGCGGGCTTCGACTTCGCCACCAAGCGCTTCAAGCCGGATTCGATTTTTGCCTCCGGCACCAACATGGACGTCGTCGAGCTGTGGTTTCCACGGCTGTCCGACGAGGACCAGATGCTTGCCGTCGCCCGCTTCAACGCCATCACCTCGGCGCAAGGATCGGCAATGGCGGTGGCGCTGCCGGGCGTGGTCGAGACGCTTGGCCTGCTTCACAGAAAATCCTACCGGCTTGGTGTCGCCACCAACGACTCGACCAGCGGCGCGGAAAAGACCCTGGTCACGCTGGGCGTCGCGCAGCTTTTCGACGCCGCCTATGGTTACGACGCGGTGGCCAATCCAAAACCGGCGCCGGATACGATCCTTGCCTTCTCTGATCTGACGGGGCTCAGGCCCTCGGCAATCGCCATGGTCGGCGACAACCGTCACGATCTTGAAATGGCGCGGGCGGGCGGCTGCGGTCTGGCGGTCGGCGTGCTGTCCGGCACCGGCACACGTGAATCGCTGTCCCAGATAGCCGACGTCATTCTGGATTCGGTGGCCGACCTGCCTGATTTTCTTTCGGCGCGGGTCAGCGAGACAGTCTAGACTCGCAGCTAGCTGGTCCGAACGAGAACACGCCGCTCGGTTTCATCGCCGCATTCCTGCCTTCGCCGACATCCGGCACCTCGTATTCGGCCAGCAGGCGAAGCCGCGAGCGGGGCAGATAGGCGCGGCCCGGATCGCCGATCAGCACGGCGATGCCGGCTGCAAGGCAGCGGTCGAGGAAGGGGACGACCCGGCCGGCGAGATCATGGGCGTAGAACAGGTCGCCGACCACCACGACATCCACCGGTGGCGGCGGACCGCTGGTGATGTCTTCGCCAATGATCATGATAGCGACGCCGTTCGCAGTCGCGTTGAGGCCGAGTGCAACCACACCGTTGCGATCGATCTCGGCCGCGACGACCGCGCTTGCCCCGGCTTTTGCCGCTGCAATGCCGACGAGACCCGAACCGGCGCCGAGGTCGAGCACGCGACGGCCGGCCACGGTCTCCGGCCGGTCGAATATGTAGCGGGCGAGCACCGCGCCGCCGGCCCAGACATAGGCCCAGTACGGTGGCTCCGGTTCAGGTCCGTCTTCTTCGGTCGCATGTTGGTTCCATTCGAGAAGCCGCCTGAGCCCGCTTCCCGGATGGGCGGTGTAAAGCCGAATTTCGGGAAGCGCGGGCACGGGGGCGATCCGCATGTTCGCCCGGATGAACTGTGCCGGGTCCGGGCGCGAACCTATGCTCACGGCGTTGGCGCCGGCGATGCAATCGCTCAAGCTGCGCCTAGCCCCGCAACGCCCGGCGCAGGATCTTGCCGACCGGTGTCTTCGGCAGCTCGGTGCGGAACTCAATATACCTGGGACGCTTGTAGCCGGTCAGGTTCTCACGGCAATAAGCCGTCAGCATGTCGGCGGTCAGTGCCGGGTCCTTCTTGACGACGAACAGCTTCGGCACTTCACCCGAATGCTCGTCCGGCACGCCGATCGCGGCAACTTCGAGTACGCCTGGATGCTGCGCCACCACTTCCTCGAGTTCGTTCGGATAGACGTTGAAGCCGGAAACCAGGATCATGTCCTTCTTGCGGTCGACGATCTTGGTGTAGCCAAGCTCGTCCATGAAGCCCATGTCGCCCGATTTGAAGAAGCCGTCCTCGGTCATCACCTTGGCGGTCTCGTCCGGCCGGTTCCAGTAGCCGGCCATCACCTGCGGTCCGCGGATGCAGATTTCGCCGACTTCGCCGAGCGGCAAATTGTTGCCGTCGTCGTCGCGGATCGCGATCTCGGTCGAGGGCAGCGGCAGGCCGATCGTGCCGGTGTAAACGCCGTCGCTGAATTTGTTGATCGTTGCTCCCGGCGAGGTCTCGGTGAGCCCGTAGGCCTCGCTGATCGGGCAGCCGGTCAGCACCTTCCAGCGTTCGGCGATGGCCCTCTGCACCGGCATGCCGCCACCCAGCGTCAGGATCAGCGGCTTGAAATCGAGCTTGCGAAAATCCTCATTATTGAGCAGCGCATTGAACAGCGTGTTGAGGCCCGGAAAGATGTGGATCGGGTATTTCTGCAGCTCCTTGACGAAGCCGGGAATGTCGCGCGGATTGGGGATGAGGACATTCTGCGCGCCTTGCTGCATGCCTACCAGCACGTTCGCCGTCAGCGCAAAAATGTGATAGAGCGGCAGCGCGCAGAGGAAGTTCAGATGCGCCGGCTTCGGCTTGACGGTAAAAGCGTCTTCGGCCCACAGCGCGTTCTGCGCGACGTTCGCCAAAATGTTGCTGTGCAAAAGCATCGCGCCCTTGGAGATGCCGGTCGTGCCGCCCGTGTATTGCAGGAAGGCGATGTCGTCGGCCGTGACCCTTGCGGGCCTGAAGGCCTTGCCGGTGCCCGCCTTCAGCGCGGCGTTGAACTTGACATGGCCGGGCAGCGACCATGCCGGCACCATCTTCTTGACGCGGCGTACAACGAAGTTGACGATCGTTCCCTTGAGCCCGCCGAGCATGTCGCCCATCGAGGCGACCACGACATGCTTGACCGCGGTCCTGGCGATCACCGCTTGCAGGGTGCAGGCAAAATTTTCGAGGATGACAATGGCTTGAGCGCCGGAATCCTTGAGCTGGTGCTCCAGCTCGCGCGGCGTGTAGAGCGGATTGATGTTTACCACGACATAGCCGGCGCGAAGCACTGCCATCATCGCCACCGGATATTGCAGCACATTCGGCATCATCAGGGCGACGCGCGCGCCCTTCTGCAGCCCCGTTGATTGCAGATAGGCGCCGAAGGCGGCCGACTGTCGCTCGAGATCGGCATAGGTGATCGATTTACCCATGCAGACGAAGGCCGGCCGGCTTGCAAACTGCTTGCACACGGCGACGAGAAAGTCGCCGATCGAGCTGGAGGGCAGGGCGCCGATCTCGGCCGGCACGATCTTTGGGTAACTCTGGAGCCACGGTTTTTCCGGCAGGCCGGCGGCCAGCGACGTGATCGCCTTTGGTAATCTCTTGGCCGGACCTGCCGGCGGTCGGCGCGCTGTCGGCACTGCCTTCGCCGCCGGCTTGGCGGCAGACTTTGCAGCAGGCGCCGTCTTGCCGGGTGCCGGTTTAGCAGCCGCTCCAGCCGTGGTCTTCGCCGCCGGCTTCGCGGTTGCCTTCGCGGTAGCCGTCGGCTTGGCGGCGGCCGCTTTTGACTTGACTGCTTTCGATGTTGCCTCGGCCTTTGCTTTCGCCGCGTTGGTTGTCTTTGCCGGTTTTGCCACCTGTCGCTCCCTCAATCGTTCTTATTGTTTCGGCATGCTTGCGCGCCACCACCGCCCTGATCACAACGATATCCCACGCTTGCCGCAATGTCCGGAACGTGGGAAAATCCGGCACGCTGCCCACCTATCTATGTATTGCCACAAGCGACGGCCGTGCAAGCCTCGCCACCTGGAGTGCGGTAAGACTTGCCGTCAAACCTCTCGGCCGCGACCGGTTTTCGGATGCGCATCTCTTGAACCGAACGGCTCGATTCCCACAGTTGGCGGCATCGCCGATCAACAAAAAATTGAAGTCGCTAATAATGTCGTGATCTGCGGATTCGGCTCGTTTTTTCCACAATTTGCCGCGTGCCGGAATTTTTTTCTGCTTCCCGTGGGTTAGGCAAACAAGCAGTTCCAAAGCTAGAAAAACGGTGCTTATATGCGGCCTTCGCGAGCCTGATAGAGGGGCTTGGAAGAACATCAGGGAGTGCTCAATGAAAAAGAAACTGACTTTTGCAGCCGCGTTGCTGGCTGCAAGCGTCCTCGGCGGCATGGCCAATGCAAAACAACTGGTCTATTGCTCGGAGGCTTCGCCGGCCGGCTTCGACCCGTCGCCATGGAGCGGCGGCAACGACTTCGACGCCTCGTCGCGCACCATCTATTCGCGCCTGGTCGAGTTCGAGCATGGCAAGACCACCATCTCGCCCGGCCTGGCCGAGAGCTGGACGGTTTCCGACGACGGTCTCGAATACACCTTCAAGCTTCGCCCGGGTGTGAAATTCCAGACGACCGATTATTTCACGCCGACGCGCGACCTCAACGCAGACGACGTGATCTTTTCCTTCGAACGCCAGTGGAAGAAAGAAAGCCCGTGGTACAGCTATCTGGAAGGCACCGGCTGGGAATATTTCACCGGCATGGGCTTTCCCGATCTCCTGAAGGAAATCGTCAAGGTCGACGACCTGACGGTGAAATTCGTGCTGAACAAGCCTGAAGTCGCGTTCCTGCCGGACCTCGGCATGGATTTCGCCTCGATCGTCTCCAAGGAATATGCCGACCAACTCGACAAGGCCGGCACCAGGCAGCAGTTCACCCAGAAGCCGGTCGGCACTGGTCCGTTCCAGTTCGTCGACTATCAGGTCGATGCGGTCGTGCGCTATGCAGCATGGGACGGCTACTATGGCGGGCGACAGAAGATCGACGATCTGATCTTCGCCATCACGCCCGATCCGGCCGTACGCGCGCAGAAGCTGAAGGCGGGCGAGTGCGATATCATGTCATACCCGGCGCCGGCCGACATTGCCGGACTGCAGGCTGACGCGAACCTCAAGGTCGACGAGCAGGAAGGCCTGAACATCGGCTACATGGCTTACAACACGACGCAGCCGCCCTTCGACAAGGTCGAGGTCCGCAAGGCCCTCAACATGGCGGTAAACAAGAAGGCGATCATCGACGCGGTCTATCAGGGCGCCGGCGCGCCGGCCATCAACCCGATCCCGCCGACCATGTGGTCCTATAACAAGGACATCAAGGACGATCCCTATGATCCGGAGGCGGCCAAGAAGATGCTGGCCGATGCAGGCGTCAAGGATCTGTCGATGAAGATCTGGGCTATGCCGGTCAGCCGCCCCTACAACCCGAACGCCCAGCGCGTCGCCGAGTTGATCCAGGCCGACTATGCCGCCGTCGGCGTCAAGGCGGAGATCGTCAGTTACGAATGGACCGAGTATCGCCAGCGCGGCAAGGCTAAGGATCGCGACGGCGCCTTCCAACTGGGCTGGACCGGTGACAATGGCGATCCGGACAACTTCTTTTTCCTGCTCGGTTGCGATGCCATCGGCCAGTCCAATTATGCGATCTGGTGCAACCAGGAATTCGAAGCCCTGCTGAAAAAAGGCAAGGCGACGACGGACGTCGCCGAGCGCACCAAGATCTACGAGGAAGCTCAGGTGGTGTTCAAGCGTGAGGCTCCGTGGCTGACCATCGCCCACTCCAAGGTCTTCATGCCGATGAACAAGAAGGTGTCGGGCTTCGTTATGGACCCGCTCGGCATTCATCGGTTTGACGGCGTCGACGTCACCGAATAAGTCCTGAGAAATTGAACGGCGGCGCTGGACTTCCCGCGCCGCCGTTCTATGAAGCAAGATGCTCCGTTATCTCCTCCACAAGCTCGCTTTGATCATCCCGACCGTGTTCGGCATATCGCTGGCGGCGTTTGCTTTCGTCCGGCTTCTGCCCGGCGATCCTATCCTGGCCCTGGCGGGCGAGCGCGGCGTCAGCCCCGAGCGCTACGCCCAGCTCATCGAGCAGTTTGGCTACAACCGGCCCTATGTCATCCAATACCTGGAATATATCGGCAGGGTCCTGACCGGCGATTTCGGCATATCTATTGCCACCAAGCGGCCAGTGCTCGGCGAATTCCAGGCGCTGTTTCCAGCCACGCTGGAACTGGCGACAGTGGCGTTGATCATCGCCGTCCTGCTCGGCATTCCTGCCGGTATCTTCGCCGCGGTCAAGCGCGGCTCGTGGTTCGACCAGGCTACGATGGGTGTCGCGCTGACCGGATATTCGATGCCGATCTTCTGGTGGGGGTTGCTGCTCATTATCTTCTTCTCCGGCTATCTCGGCTGGACGCCGGTTTCCGGCCGCATCGGCCTGCAGTATTTCTTCAGGCCGACGACCGGGTTCATGCTCATCGACAGCCTGATCTCCGGCAGGAGCGGCGCTTTCAAATCTGCCGTCAGCCATTTGATCCTGCCGTCGATCGTGCTGGCGACGATCCCGCTTGCCGTCATAGCGCGCCAGACGCGCTCGGCGATGCTCGAGGTGCTGGGCGAGGACTATGTCCGCACCGCGCGCGCTAAGGGCCTGGCGCCTCGCCGCGTCATCGGTCTGCACGCTTTTCGCAACGCGCTGATCCCGGTAGTCACCACCATTGGACTGCAGGTCGGCACCTTGATGGCGGGCGCCATTCTGACCGAGACCATTTTTTCCTGGCCGGGCATCGGCAAATGGATGATCGATGCCATCGGCAAGCGCGACTATGTCGTCGTCCAGAGCGGATTGCTGATCATCGCGCTGATCGTCATGGCGGTGAACCTGATCGTCGACGTGCTCTACGCCGTCATCAATCCGCGCATCCGGGTGCAGTGAGATGACCGACGAATCCGCCGCCGAAGCTACCGCCGCCTCCATCCCGACAGGCGGCAGGCAACGGGCTTTCGCCGAGTTCTGGCACTACTTCTCGATGAACACCGGCGCGGTCATCGGCCTTGTCGCGTTTTCGGCGCTGGTGCTGGTGGCGATCTTTGCGCCGTTCGTCGCCCCACATTCGCCCGACGAGCAGTTTCGCGATGCGCTGCTGGCACCCCCTGCCTGGCAGGAAGGCGGCAAATCGATGTTCCTGCTCGGCACCGACGCGGTCGGCCGCGACATGCTTTCACGGTTGATCTTCGGGGCGCGTTTCTCGCTGTTCATCGGTCTGGTGGTCGTTGTCTTCTCGCTCACCAGCGGCATCGTGCTTGGCGTGCTCGCCGGCTATTTCCGTGGCTGGGTCGACACTCTGATCATGCGCATCATGGATATCATCCTGGCCTTCCCGTCGCTGCTTCTGGCGCTGGTGCTGGTGGCGATCCTCGGCCCGGGCCTGTTCAATGCCATGCTGGCGATCGCGCTGGTGCTGCAGCCGCATTTCGCGCGCCTCACCCGCGCCGCCGTGATGGCCGAAAAGAACCGCGAATATGTCATCTCCGCCAAGGTGGCTGGTGCCGGTCATCTTCGCTTGATGGTGAGGACGATCCTGCCGAACTGCCTGGCACCGCTGATCGTGCAGGCGACGTTGTCCTTCTCCAACGCTATTCTCGAGGCTGCGGCGCTCGGCTTCCTCGGTGTCGGTGCGCAGCCGCCGACGCCGGAATGGGGCACGATGCTCGCCTCGGCGCGCGAGTTCATCCTGCGCGCGCCTTGGGTGGTGACCTTCCCCGGCCTTGCCATCCTGATCACTGTGCTTGCCATCAATCTGATCGGCGACGGCTTGCGCGATGCCTTCGATCCCAAGCTGAAGAGGTCATAATCCAATGCCTCTTCTCGAGATCAAGAACCTGACCGTTTCCTTCGACACCGCCGCTGGACCATTCATGGCGGTACAAGGCATCGACCTGTCGGTCGAACCGCGCGAGGTGCTGGCGATCGTCGGCGAATCCGGTTCGGGCAAGTCGGTGGCGATGCTGGCGGTGATGGGGCTTTTGCCCAACACCGCGACGGTGAGGGCCGACCGCATGGCCTTCGACGGCATCGACCTGCTCAAGCTCGGCCCATCCGAGCGGCGCAAGATCGTCGGCAAGGACATTTCGATGATCTTCCAGGAGCCGGTCGCCAGCCTCAACCCGTGCTTCACCGTCGGCTTCCAGATCGAGGAGGTGCTGCGCTTCCATATGGGCATGGACCGCGCCCAGCGCCGGGCGCGTGCCATCGAATTGATGAAGTTGGTCGGCATCGCCGACCCCGAGGAACGGCTGGGCTCCTTCCCGCACCAGATGTCGGGTGGTCAGTGTCAGCGCGTCATGATCGCCATCGCCATCGCCTGCAATCCCAAGCTTTTGATCGCCGACGAGCCAACCACGGCGCTCGATGTCACCATCCAGAAGCAGATCCTCGATCTGCTGGTCGGCCTGCAGGCCAAATATGGCATGGGCCTGATCATGATCACCCACAATATGGGGGTGGTTGCCGAGACCGCCGACCGTGTCATCGTCCAGTACAAGGGCCGCAAGATGGAAGAGGCCGACGTGCTGTCGCTGTTCGAGTCCCCCAAGAGCAACTACACGCGCGCGCTCCTGTCGGCGCTGCCCGAAAATGCCGTCGGCGACCGGTTGCCTACTGTTTCCGACATGCTGTTTGAGCCGGCCCCATCTGTAGTCGCAGCCCGGTCCGCAGGAGGAACCGCCTCATGAGCGTGACGGTAGTCGAAGGCAAGAACATCGTGCGCGACTATCATGTCGGTGGCGGGCTTTTCCGCCCCTCCCGTACGGTTCATGCGGTCAAGGGTGTTTCGTTCAGCGTCGACAAGGGCAAGACGCTGGCCATCGTCGGCGAGAGCGGCTGCGGCAAGTCAACACTCGCCCGCATCATCACCCTGATCGACCCGGCGACCTCCGGCGAGCTTTTCATCGACGGCAAGAAGGTAGACATCGGCAGGAACGGCCTGTCGAAGGAAATGCGCCGCAAGGTCCAGATCGTCTTCCAAAACCCTTATGGTTCGCTCAATCCACGCCAGAAGATCGGCGACGTGCTTGCCGAGCCGCTGCTCATCAACACCGACAGCACGGCCGACGAGCGGCGCGATCTTGCCATGAAGATGCTAAAGAAGGTCGGTCTCGGCCCCGAGCACTTTAATCGCTACCCGCATATGTTTTCGGGCGGCCAGCGCCAGCGGATCGCCATCGCCCGCGCGCTGATGCTCAACCCCAGCCTTCTGGTGCTGGACGAGCCGGTCTCGGCACTTGATCTTTCGGTGCAGGCGCAGGTGCTGAACCTGCTCGCCGACCTGCAGGACGAGTTTCAGCTAACCTATGTTTTCATCAGCCACGACCTGTCGGTGGTGCGGTACATCGCCGACGACGTGATGGTAATGTATTTCGGCGAAGCGGTCGAATACGGCTCGCGCGACGAGGTCTTCGCCGACCCCAAACACAGCTACACCAGGACGCTGTTCGCGGCGACGCCACGTGCCGACGTTGCCAGCATCAAGGCACGTTTGGCGAAGAAGAAGGCCGCCTGATCCGGCGAGGTTTGCCGGCCGGCTACCGCTTCTCGATCCCCGGAATGTCGGAGATCTGCTCGGCGAGAAAGTCGACCAGCAGCCGCACCCGGGCAATGCCCGCACGCTCCGGAACGATCAGCATGCTCAGCGGGACGGGAGGCGGAAAATAGCCCGGCAGGACCACTTCCAGGCGGCCGGCCGCCAGGAGATCGTCGACAAGCCAATGGTGGGCGGGTGCGATACCGCGTCCGGCGACAATGGCTTCGCGCGCGGCAAGCCCATGGTCGACGCGAAATCGACCGCCAAAGGGCACCGCAAAGCGTTTGCCGACCGGCCCCTGCAGGGCGAGTGTGTCGCTTCCCGCGATGTTCGACATCCGGATGCCTTCATGGCCAGGCAGATCCTGCGGGACAGCCGGTCTGCCCCGCGCCGCCAGATAGGCCGGCGCCGCCACCAGCAGACGCCGGGATTGCCCGAGCGCCCGCAGTTTCATTGAGCTGTCGGTGAGCGGACCCAGGCGAAGCGCGATGTCGACGCCCTCCCGCACAAGGTCGATGCGCTCATCGGTGAGGCTAAGATCGATGCCGATATCGCGATAGCGATCCTGAAAGGCGAAGATCAGCCGGCTGACGTGCAAGACCCCGAGCGCCGCCGTGCAGGATATCCGGATCGTGCCGACCGACGCGCCGCGCGTGCCCCGCGCCTCATCGCCGGCCTGCTCAACGAGGCGCAGGACCTGGACGCTGTCGCCATAGTAACGGCTGCCTTCATCGGTCATCGTCACACGCCGGGTGGTCCTGCTGAGCAAGGGCACTCCGACGGCCTCCTCGAGTTCTCGCAAATGCCGTGTGACCGTCGACTGCCCAACTCCGAGCTCGCGCGCCACCGCCGAGAGGCTGCCGCGCTCGGCGACGCGAACGAAGGTGCGCATGCGCTCGAGAGTGACGTCCGATCTATCCATTATTCGGCATTATCTTATACATTTCCTACATATAGTGGATCATCCCGCGGCTCGCTACCTTTGGTGTCTATCGTCCTTCTTCGGAGTAGACCCATGAAAGTCCTGCTTGTTTTTGCTCATCCTGAACCGCGTTCGCTCAACGGCGCGCTGCGTGACGTCGCCATCAGGGAACTCGAGGCCCAAGGCCACGAGGTGCGGGTGTCGGACCTCTATGCCGACGGCTGGAAAGCCGAGGTGGACCGTGCCGACTTTCCGTCGTGGCCGCCCGAAGCACGCTTCCTGCCGGCCGGCGCCTCCAAAAAGGCTTTTGCGACCAACACTCTGACCGATGACGTCAAAGCCGAGATCGACAAACTGCTATGGGCCGACACCCTGATCCTCCAGTTCCCGCTGTGGTGGTACGCCATGCCGGCGATCCTCAAGGGCTGGGTCGATCGCGTGTACGCCTACGGCTTCGCCTATGGCGTTGGCGAGCACAGCGACAAGCGGTGGGGTGACCGCTTTGGTGAGGGAACGCTCGCCGGCAAACGCGCAATGCTGATCGTGACCGCAGGCGGCTGGGAAGAGCATTACTCCGCCCGCGGCGTCAACGGCCCGATCGACGACCTGCTGTTCCCGATCAATCACGGGATTCTATACTATCCGGGCTACGACGTGCTTCCGCCGTTCGTGGTTTACAGGGTGGACCGTTTCGGGGAGGCGGATTTCGAGCCTGTCGCGGAGCGACTGCGCGAAAGGATGCGAACGCTCGAGACAATCCGGCCCATTCGTTATCGGCAGCAGAATGGCGGCGATTACTTGATCCCAAGCATGCAATTGCGCCCCGGCTTGGAGAACCCGGGTGCGACCGCCTTTGCGCTTCACGAGGATCGCGCCGGCGCCGCCGCCCACTCCCATCAGGACAGCCGGGCGATGATGGTGCGCAGCGCCTCGCCGAAGCGCCGGACTTCCTCGATCGTATTGTAATGCACCAGCGAGGCGCGCACGGCGCCACTGTCCATGCTGAGGTTGAGCCGCTTCATCAGGCGCGGCGCATACATGTGGCCGTCGCGAATGCCGATCTGCATCTCGGCCATTTCCTCGACGATCCTCTGCGGCGACAGCGTGTCGACATTGAAGCAGAAGGTCGGCACGCGCTCGCTGAGGCGTGCCTCGTCGGCCACGCCGTAGATCGTCGCGCCGCAATCTTTGAGCACCGCCAGCATTTCGCGCGCCAGCACCTGTTCGTAGTCGCGGATGGCATTCATGCCGGCGACGATGTTGTCGCGGCGCGACCGGTTATTCTCGGACAAGAAATTGCGGCCGACCGATTCGAGGTAGCGCACCGCGGCATCCATGCCGGAGACGTTCTCGTAGATGAACGTGCCGGCTTCGATTTTGTGGGGCGGCTCGTCGGGGATGAAATCCTCGCGGAAGGTCGGCAGGCGCTTCAGTGTTTCGAAGCGGCCCCACAGGAAGCCCATATGCGGCGAGAAATTCTTGTAGCCGGAGCAGACCAGATAGTCGCAATCCCAGGCCTGCACATCGATCAGCCCGTGCGGCCCGTAATGCACGCAGTCGAGGAACACTTCGGCGCCTGCCGCATGCGCAATCGCAGCCACGGAGGCAACGTCGACAATCGAGCCGATCGAATGGGCCGTGACCGTGCAGGCGACGAGCCGGGTGCGCTCTGAGACCAGCGGGCGCAAATCGTCGACATGCAGATTGCCGTCGTCGCGCATCCGCCACCATTTGAACTTGGCCCCGGCGGGCGCCAGCGCCAGCCACGTCGCGATATTGGCGTCGTGATCCATGTCGGTGATGACGATCTCGTCACGCTCCCCGTTTGGGCGCTCGGAAAGCATCTGGCCGATGCCGAGGCTGACCAGGCGGATGAACGAAGTGGCGTTCATGCCGAAACAGATCTCCGCCGGGTTGGTGGCGTTGATCAGCAAGGCCACGCTTTCGCGAGCGCCGGCGACGGCTTGGTCGACGGTGACGCTGCGGCCATAGCGGCCGCCGCGCTGCACATTATGCGCGACCAAATGGTTGGTGACCGCATCGAGCACGCTTTGCGGGATCTGCGCGCCGGCTGCATTGTCCATGAAGACGAAGTCCCCGGCTTGCTGCAAGGCGGGAAACATGGCGCGGATCGTCTCGACTGGGAAAGCTGCGGCATCGCCGGTTTTCGAAATCTGATGCTGGTTCAAGGTCGTCTCCTGCGAAGTGCGCTGACAGATTAGCGGGTCTTTTCGGTTTGAAAGCGGCGTTCAAGGAGGCTGACGAAACGGACCATCGGCCAGAGAAAGATGAGATAGACCAGCGCCGCGCCGATCAGCGGTGAAGGATTGGCATAGAGCGATTGCGCGTTGGTCGCTTCTTTCAGCAGTTCGGGCAGCGCCACGGTGGAAGCGAGCGAAGTATCCTTGAACATCGAAACGCAATTGCTGGTCATTGGCGGAATGACGACGCGGATCGCCTGCGGCAGCACTACCTTGCGCAAGGTCAGCAAGAACGGCAGGCCGAGCGCCTGCGCCGCCTCGAACTGGCCGCGCGGAATGCTCTCTATACCGGAGCGGAACACCTCGGCCGAATAGGCCGCCATGATGATGGCGAAGGCCATCACCGCGGACGTCCACGATGACAGGCGAATGCCGAGGAACGGCAGCGCATAGTAGATCAGGATCAGCACGACCAGCACCGGCATCGCCCGGAAAATGTCAATGTAGCCGACAGCCAGCAGCCGAAGCGGCTTTGGCGCATAGAGCCGCACCAGGCTGATCGCGAGGCCGACGGGAATACCGATGCCGATGCTCATGATTCCGAGCAGCAGGGTGTTCAGGAAGCCGCGCAACAGCGCCGGCAGGCTGGAGACCATGACGTCGGCGTTGAAGAAGGTGTCCAGCAGCGACATCGCAGCATTTCCGAAACGTTTGGCGTCCCGCGACGCTCGAGCCCGAGCCCGAAATCCGAAATCGTGCCGGCATCGAAAGCCGGCACGACATTTAAGCGTGAACTGCCGCTCAGGCCCTCGGCATAGGAGTTTCCTTGACGGTCGAGGAATCGGCAGGTGCGTCGCTGCCGAACCACTTCTTGTGGATCGCGGCCAGCGTGCCGTCCTTCTTCATCGCGGTCAGCGCGTCGTTCAGCTTGCCGAGCAGCGGGTGGTCCTTGGTCATCATCAGACCGTACTGCTCGCCGGTCTTGATGCGCTCTTTTACGGCGAGATCCTTCATCCTGGTGAAAGAATATTCCAGGCCCGGAATATCGCTGACCGCCGCATCGACGCGGCCGGAGCTGAGATCGAGCAGCAAGTTCTGCTGCGTGTCGTAGCCCTTGACGTCACTGAACCCGTCCGCTTCCTGGTGGGCCTTGACCCAGGCTTCGCCGGTCGAGCCGGACAGCACGCCGACGATCTTGCCCTTGAGGTCGGCCTCGGCCTTGATCGGGCTGTCGGCCTTCGCGGCGATGCCCATGTCGGAATCATAGTAGGGCTGCGTGAACGACTGAGACTTCAGCCGCTCCGGCGTGATGGTGATCGACGAGATGGCGACGTCGATGCGCTTCGAGGTGGTGGCGGCGAACAGCGCCTGGAAACCGAGATCGGCGATATCAGTGGTCATGCCGATACGCTTTGCCGCCTCATTGATGATGTCGACTTCGAAACCCTCGAACGTGCCGCTCTCGTTCTTGTATTCAAAAGGCGGATTGGTCGGATAGGCGCCGACATTCAGCGTGCCTTCGGCGTAGGCCGGGCCGCCGGCGATGCCGATGGCAGCAGCAAGAAGCAGCAGGTTGCGACGGGTGAAGTTCATTTTCGTTCCCTCTGGTTGTGATCGGACGGGTTTGGCCCCGCACGGTTTTGATGCGTCAAGTGACGGGACTGCCGGAAAGCCCTCCCGGCACGGCAGTCGCAAGACATCGAATGCTATCCAAAGTACCGCGCTTTTCAAGGCGAAAGTTTTAAGCTTAAAAAATTGCCGCGTGTTGCCGTCACTCCGGAATAACCGCTGTGGCCTGGATCTCAACCTTGGCGCGATCCTCGACCAGCGCCATCACCTGCATGGCGGCCATCGCCGGAAAATGCCGGCCGATCACCTCGCGATAGACCTCGCCGATCCCCTTGAGATTGGCCAAATATTCCGCCTTGTCGGTAAAGTACCAGGTCATCGAGGTGATATGTTGCGGCTTGGCGTCGGCCTCGGCGAGCACAGCAACAATATTGGCCAGCGTCTGCCGCACCTGGCCGACAAGATCATCGGTCTCGAAGAGGCCCTGTCCGTTCCAGCCGACCTGCCCGCCGACGAAGACAAGCTGCCCACGCGCGGCGACGCCATTGGCGTAGCCGACGGGTTTCGCCCAGCCTTCCGGCTGCAGGATGGTGTGCATGTCAAAACCTCCCAATGCTCAAATCCGGTCGCTCAAAACTCGAAGACAATAATTTCACGCAAACTCCCGTCTCAGGCCGCTCCCATCACTTGCCGTGCAATCACCACCTTCTGCACATCGGACGCTCCCTCGTAGATGCGCAGCGCCCGGATCTCGCGATACAGGCTTTCGACGATATGGCCCTTGCGGACGCCGTCGCCGCCATGCAGCTGCACAGCCCTGTCGATCACCTCCTGCGCTTTGTCGGTAGCGAACAGCTTGGCCATGGCGGCTTCGCGGGTAACCCGAGCCGCGCCCATGTCCTTGGTCCAGGCGGCACGATAGACCAGCAACGCGGCGGCATCGACATCCAGCGCCATGTCGGCGATGTGGCCCTGCACCATCTGCAGCTCGGCCATCGGCGCACCGAACAGCCTGCGCTCGGCCACTCTTGTGATGCTTTCGTCCAGCGCGCGCCGGGCAAAGCCGAGCGCCGCTGCGCCGACGGTCGAACGGAACACGTCGAGCACGGACATGGCGATGCGAAAACCGTCCCCGGGTCTGCCGATCAGCGCCGAGGCTGGAATGCGTGCATTGTCGAAGGACAGCCGGGCGAGCGGGTGCGGCGCAATCACCTCCAGCCGCTCGGCAACGATCAGCCTCTCGGTTTCGGAAGGCACGACAAAGGCGGAAAGCCCCTTGGCGCCGGGCGCCTCGCCGGTACGGGCAAAGACAACATAAAAGTCAGCGATACCGCCGTTGGAGATCCAGGTCTTTTCGCCGGATAGGAGATAGCTGTCGCCGTCACGCGCGGCGGTCATTTCCATATTGGCGACGTCCGAGCCCGAGCGCGGCTCCGACAGCGCGAAAGCCGAAATCGCCTTGCCGGCCCGTGTCTTCGCCAGCCAGCTCTGCTGGTCGGGCGAGCCGAACAGGCTGAGCGCGCCAGTGCCGAGCCCTTGCATGGCGAAGGCGAAATCGGCCAGCCCATCATGCCGGGCCAGCGTCTCGCGCGTGAGGCAGAGCGTGCGCACGTCGAGTGCTGCAGGGTTGTCGGTGTCGAGGGCCGTCGGCTTCAGCCAGCCGTCCTTACCGAGCTTGGCCACCAGCTCGCGGCAGGCGGCGTCGACATCGTCATGCGCGACCGGCAGGTTCTTGGCGCACCATGCCTCCAGCCGCTCCGCCAGATCGCGGTGGCGATCCTCGAAGAACGGCCAGGAGAGGAAGGAACGGTCAGGCATTGCTGCCTCCACAATTCTCCGGCCCTGGCGCTCCACGGCGCCCCCCTCTGTCCTGCTGGACATCTCCCCCTCTAGGGGGGAGATTCGCGGCTTCGCTGCCACGGCTCTCCCTGCGATGTTGGAGATTGGCGAAAGCGGGCCTGATATCCAATCTCCCCCCTTGAGGGGGAGATGGCCGGCAGGCCAGAGGGGGGTGCTGTCCCGCCAGCGTGGAAGCGATCATCTCAATTTCCCTCGAACACCGGCTTCTCCTTAGCCACGAAAGCCGTGTACGCCCGCTCGAAATCGCGGGTCTGCATGCAGATCGCCTGCGCCTGTGCTTCCGCTTCGATCGCCTGGTCGAGACCCATCGACCATTCCTGGTTCAGCTGCGTCTTGGTCATGCCATGGGCGAAGGTCGGGCCGGAAACGATGCGCGCGGCCATGTCGAGCGCGTCGGCCTCAAGCGTTGCGGCATCGACCAGCCGGTTGTAGAAGCCCCAGCGCTCGCCTTCCTCGGCACTCATCGTGCGGCCGGTATAGAGCAGCTCGGCGGCGCGGCCCTGGCCAATGATGCGCGGCAGGATCGCGCAGGCCCCCATGTCGCAGCCGGCAAGGCCGACGCGGGTGAACAGGAATGCTGTCTTGGCCTGGGGCGTGGCGATGCGGATATCGGAGGCCATGGCGATAATCGCGCCGGCGCCGACCGCCACGCCATCGACCGCCGCAATAATCGGCTTGCCGCAATTCAGCATCGCCTTGACGAAATCGCCCGTCATGCGGGTGAAGGCGAGCAGCGCCTTCATGTCCATCTTGACCAGTGGGCCGATGATTTCGTGGACATCGCCGCCCGAGCAGAAATTGCCGCCATTGGGCAGGACCACCACAGCATCGACATCATCGGCGTAGACAAGGTCGCGAAATATGTCGCGCAATTCGGCATAACGGTCGAAAGTCAGCGGGTTCTTGCGCTCCGGTCGATCGAGCCGGATCTTTGCGATCTTGCCTTCGACCTGCCAGTGGAAATGCTTCGGCTTGCGGCCGGCCAGCTTCGTCATTCCCGTCCCTCCCAATTGCTGCGGAAGGAGGTCAGCATGCCGGTCAGCCGGCGCGCCTCATCCTCGCTCACATTGCCCAGCAACTCGCCGACCCATTTCTCATGCGCGGCGGCGATCACGGCGAAAATCTTCGATCCCTCTTCCGTCAGCCGCACCATCGAGGTGCGGCGGTCGCCATTGCGTCGGGCCCGCATCACCAACCCTTCCGAGACCAGCCGGTCGATGATGCCGGTGACATTGCCGTTGGACACCAGCAGGAAGCGCGAAAGATCGCTCATCAGCATGCCCTCCGGCGCGCGGTAGAGCGCGGCCATCACGTCGAAGCGCGGCAGCGTTGTGTTGAACTCTTGCCGCAGTCGTTCGCGCAGCTCGGCCTCGATGGTGCGCGAGGCGCGCAGCAGGCGTATCCACAGCCGCAGGCGGTCCTTGCCGGGTCCGGACGGGGCGGGCAGGGGACCGGCTACCATGTCTCACCTCCGGAGATCGAAATCGTCTGTCCGGTAATCGACCGGGCGGCGTCGCCACACAGATAAAGTACCGCGGCCGCAATTTCTTCCGGCTGGATGAAGCGGCCTTGCGGGTTGGTCGCGGCTAGGCTCGTCCGTGCCTGCTCGGACGAGCGGCCGGTCGTTTGGACGATGCGTTGGACGGTGCTCTCCAGCATCTCGGTTTCGACAAACCCTGGGCACACGGCATTCACTGTTATGCCGGACTTGGCGGTCTCGACGGCGAGTGCCCGCATCAGGCCGACGACGCCATGCTTGGCGGCAACGTACGCTGCGACATAGGGATAGCCTTTCAGTCCGGCGGTGGAAGCGACGAAGATGATACGGCCAGTCTTGCGCACTGCCATGCCGGCCAACGCCGGCTTCACCGTCAGGAACGCACCGGTCAAGTTGACGTCGAGCGTGCGCTGCCAGTCTGCCAGCGAGGTCCGCTGCGCCGGGGCACTGCCGGACATGCCGGCATTGGCAACGACGATGTCGAACGCTCCGCGTGCCGCTTCCGCGGCCTCGTAGAGCGACGCCATCGACGTCTCGTCGGTGACGTCGGCGGCAATGGCGAAGATGGACTTGTTCTCCGCGGCAACCTCGGCAAGCGGCTCCACGCGCCGGCCGCAGATGGTCACGTCAATGCCCGCGCCGGCCAGCGCCAGCGCGATCGCGCGGCCGACGCCGGAGCCGCCGCCGGTGACCAGCGCATGACGCCGCGAAATCGTCGCCGCGGCACTCATATTTTCAAGCCCGCTGCCGCTTCGCGTTCGGCCAGCCGGTAGAGCTGGTCGCGGCCGGGCAGATAGGGATCCGGCCATTTGACGCCGCGATCGCCAAGCGTGACGGCCGCGTGCAGCGTCCAATACGGATCGGCAAGATGCGGCCTAGCCAGTGCGACGAGATCGGCGCGGCCCGCCATCAGGATCGAGTTGACGTGGTCCGGCTCATAGATATTGCCGACCGCCATCGTCGCCATGCCGACCTCGTTGCGGATGCGATCGGAAAACGGCGTCTGGAACATGCGGCCATAGACCGGTCTTGCCACGGCCGACGTCTGGCCGGCCGATACGTCGCAGATGTCTACGCCGGCCTCATGCAGCAGCCGCGCGATCTCTACGGCATCGGCCGGCGTCACGCCTTCGATGCCCAGCCAGTCATTGGCGGAGATGCGCATCGAGATCGGCTTCTCGGCCGGCCACGCGGCGCGCACCGCATGAAAGATTTCCAAGGGGTAGCGCATGCGGTTTTCCAGCGAGCCGCCATAGGAGTCGGTGCGCCGGTTGGTCAAGGGCGTGATGAAGGAGGACAGGAGATAGCCGTGCGCGGCGTGGATTTCGAGCATGTCGAAGCCGCAGCGCGCCGCCATCTCGGCCGAAGCGACAAACTGGTCGCGCACCATATCCATGTCGGCGCGGTCCATCGCCTTCGGCACCTGGTTTTCCCGCGACCACGGCACGGAAGATGCTGCCATGACGGGCCAATTGCCTGAGGGCAGCGGCACGTCGGTTCCCTGCCAGCCGAGCCTGGTCGACCCCTTTGCACCGGAATGGCCGATCTGGGCGCAGATCTTGGCCTCGGTTTCGGCATGGACGAACTCGACCAGCCGCTTCCAGGCGACCTCATGCTCGGGCGCATAGAAACCGGGGCAGCCAGGCGTGATGCGGCCCTCCGCGCTGACGCACGTCATCTCGATGTAGAGGAGACCGGCGCCGCCCTTGGCCCGTTCGGCGTAATGGGCGAAATGCCAATCGGTCGGACAGCCGTCGACCGCTTTGTACTGCGCCATCGGTGAGACGACGACGCGGTTCTGCAGCCCCATGCCGCGCAGCCGGAACGGCGCGAACATCGGCGCGCGACGCAGATTGTTGCCCCCGGCGCCGGCCTGGCGCTGGAACCACTCCTCGGCGCCGGCCAGCCATTCGGCATCGCGCAGCCGTAAATTCTCGTGACTGATGCGTTGCGAACGCGTCAGCAGCGAATAGTTGAACTGCACCGGATCGAGGCCGAGATAGCGCTCGACCTCCTCGAACCATTCGAGCGAATTGCGCGCCGCCGACTGCAGCTTCAGCACTTCGGTGCGGCGGGCGTCCTCATATTTGCTAAAGGCGGCCTCGAGGTCTGGCTCGGACTCGACATAGTCGGCCAGCGCCACCGCGCTTTCCAGCGCCAGCTTGGTGCCGGAACCGATCGAGAAATGCGCGCTCGCCGCCGCGTCGCCCATCAGCGCCAGGTTCTTGTAGGACCAGCGTTCGCACAAGACGCGCGGGAAATTGATCCACGCCGAGCCGCGGATATGATTGGCGTTGGTCATCAGCGCGTGGCCGCCGAGATGACGGGCAAAGATGCGCTCGCAGACGGCAATCGATTCCTGCTGCGACATCGCGCCGAAGCCGAAGCGCTGCCAGGTCTGCTCGCTGCATTCGACGATGAAGGTCGCGGTATCGCTGTCGAACTGGTAGGCATGCGCCCACACCCAGCCATGCTCGGTCTTTTCGAAGATGAAGGTGAAGGCGTCGTCGAATTTCTGGTGGGTGCCGAGCCAGACGAACTTGCATCTACGAATGTCGATATCGGGCTTGAACACGTCGACGAAGGCGCCCCGCGCTTTCGAGTTCAACCCGTCGGCGGCGACAACCAGCTCGTGCGTCTCCATATATGGCTTGGGATCGGCGATGTCGGTTTCGAAGACCAGCTTGACGCCGAGTTCGCGCGCCCGCCGCTGCAGCAACGTGAGCAGCCGCTTGCGGCCAATGCCGCAAAAGCCGTGACCGGTCGAGACCGTGCGCACGCCGTCATGGATGACGGCGATATCGTCCCAATAGGCGAAATGCTTGCGGATCCAGACGGCGCTGACCGGGTCGTTTTTGGTCAGGTTCTCCAGCGTTTCGGCCGACAGCACGACGCCCCAGCCAAACGTATCATCGGCACGGTTGCGCTCGAACACCGTGACCTCATGCGCGGCATCCCTGAGCTTCAGCGAGATGGCAAAGTAGAGCCCGGCTGGTCCGCCGCCGAGAACCGCAACTTTCATCGTGCGATCTCCTCTTCGCTTCTGTTTGTCGAGTTTACGCCTGAGACGGATTAATTCAAGCTTGAAGTTTCAGGATTGAAACAATCCGTTCCAGAAACCCAGCTTGCCGGCAGTCGGCTTGCGCAGGCCAGGGACGCCCCGGGCTATTTTTCCGGGTTCTTCGGGCTCCACAGCACCGTCTCCGCATCTTTTTCATAGGCCATGCCATTGGGATAGCTGATCGCTTCCAACTGCAAGCCCCAGGGCGCCTGGAAGTAGAGGATGGTCTGGCCGGCGGCCGGGCCTTCGGTAACCGGCAGCGGTCCCATCCGCGTCTTGACGCCCTTGCCGTCAAGATAAGCTTTTGCGGCGGCGATGTCGTCGACATAGAAGGCGATATGGAAGCCGCCTATGTCGCTGTTGCGAGGCGTCAGGTCCTTCTGGTCCGGCGCGGTGTATTTGAACAGCTCGATGTTCGACCCGTGTCCGCAGCGGACCAGGATGATCTCCTCAATCACCGCCTTGGGATCGACGCCCAGCAGATCTTGCATGAATGTGCCCTTGTCGTCGGCGAACGGGCCGAACGACATCGCCTTCTTGCAGCCAACCACCTCGGTGAAGAAATCGACCGCCTGCTCCATGTCGGGGACGGTGACGCCGGTGTGGTCGTGGCCACGCATGCCGGGAATGGAACTGGCGTAAGCCGTGCCGATGCCTCCCAGCACGGTGGCGGTGAGCACTGCGTAGCGGATTGCATTCTTCATGTCAGTCATCCTCCATCGCGGGACATTTTGCCGGGTGCACGCCTGAGGCCCGCTCTTTAGCGTGCGAATAGGATTGTGTTTCATGCCGGCGCCTTTGCGGCGGGAAGTAGCCAGGCATCATCGATCTCGGGCAGCGGAATGGCGGCGAGGAGATCGCGCGTGTAGCCCTGCTGCGGCTGCTCGAACAAAGCGTCGGTCGCACTGGCTTCGACGATCGCGCCTTCGCGCATGACGATCACTTGCCGGCAGAGCCGCCGGATCACCGACAGGTCATGGCTGATGAAGGCAACGGTCAGGCCCATTTCGGCGGCGAGTTTTTCCAGCAGCGTCAGGATCTGTGCCTGCGTCGACACGTCGAG
This sequence comes from Mesorhizobium sp. M0207, assembly GCF_040321995.1. Taxonomy (NCBI): domain Bacteria; kingdom Pseudomonadati; phylum Pseudomonadota; class Alphaproteobacteria; order Hyphomicrobiales; family Phyllobacteriaceae; genus Mesorhizobium; species Mesorhizobium sp. M0207. Next base: position 224,785 of record NZ_JAMYSQ010000001.1, on the reverse strand, counting down.
GCCTGAGACGATTTCGTCGGCCAGCACGAATTTCGGCGACAGCGCCAGCGCGCGGGCAATGCCGACGCGCTGGCGCTGGCCGCCCGACAATTCATGACGATAGCGGCTGGCGAAGCCTTGCGGCAGGCCGACGCGCTGCAACGCCTCCGCGACACGATCCCTGAGATTGTCGCCAAGCCCGTTCTGCTTGAGCGGTGCTGCGATGATGCTGAAGATGGTGCGGCGCGGGTTGAGCGACGACATCGGATCCTGGAAGATCATCTGCAGATTGCGGCGCAGCGGCCGGAGCTCGGCCTCAGGCAGGTGTGTGATGTCGCGGCCGTCGAAGATGACCTTGCCGGCGCTCGGCTCCAGAAGCCGCACTAAGGCGCGGCCAAGCGTCGATTTGCCGGAGCCGGATTCGCCGACGATGCCGGTCACCGATCCCTTTGGCAGGTCGAAATCCAGCCCTTTCAGGATCTCGGCCAAGGGCGCGCGGCCGATCAGCGGCTTGCGCGTCATGTCGGGCAGCGCGACCTTCAGCCCACGCACGGAAAACAGCGGCTCAGCCATGCGGGCGCCTCCAGGCCTGATCGGCGGCGGCGATCTCCGCGGCTAGCCCGGCCAGTACCGCCTCGTCCACGGGTTTCAGCGAAGCGAAGGGATCGGTGTAGCGCGGAGTCGCGGCCATCAGCGCTCGCGTGTAGGGGTGCTGCGGGGCAGCGAAGAGAGCGGCCGTTTCGGCCTCCTCCACCACCTTGCCGGCATAGAGCACCGAGACCTTCTGGCTGATCTTGGCGACGACGCCGAGATCATGGGTAACGAACAGGATCGCCGTGCCGTGCTCGCGCTGCAGCTGCGCGATCAGCCGCAGGATCTGCTTCTGCACCGTCACGTCGAGCGCCGTGGTCGGCTCGTCGGCGACGATCAGCCTTGGTTCGGCCGCAAACGCCGCGGCGATCAGCACGCGCTGGCGCATGCCGCCGGACAGCTCGTGCGGATAGCATTTGAGGACACGCTCGGGGTCGCGGATCTGCACCTCGTCCAGCAATCGGCGGATGCGTGCATCGGCCTTCTCGCCGCTCCAGCCGAGGATGCGCACCAGCCGGTCGGTCATCTGCGGGCCGATGCGGCGTGACGGGTTGAGCGCGGTAAGCGGATCCTGCGGGATCAGCGCCGTGCGCGCGCCGATCAGCGTGCGCCTTGCCTTTGGCTGAAGCTTGCCGAGGTCCTCGCCCTCGAGCAGCATATCGCCTTCGACGATGCGCACGCTCGAAGGCAGGACGCCAAGCACCGCCTTGCCGATCATCGTCTTGCCGGCGCCGCTCTCGCCGACCAGCGCGCGCACCTCGCCGGGCTCGACGGCGAGCGACACCGAGCGCAGCACGCGCAAGCCATTAGGCAGCACCGCGCTAAGGCTGCGTATGTCGAGGCAGGGTTTCGCCTGCGCGTTCATCGCAGCACCGGATCGAAACGTGCCCTGAGGCCCTCGCCAAACTGGCTGAACGACAGCACCGTCAGGATCAGGGTGACCAGCGGGAACACCAGCACCCACCAGGCCTGATGGATCGACAGGCGACCCTCGGCGATGATGCCGCCCCAGGTCGGGTCGTCGGTCGAGATCGACAGATTGACGAAGGACAGGATCGCCTCGACGATGACGGCAATGCCCATCTCCAGCGACAGCAGCGCGACGATCGACGGCACCACATTGGGCAGCACTTCGCGCAGCATGATGCCGATGCGGCCGTAGCCTGCGATGCGGGCGTTCTCGACATAGTCCATGCGCGACTGGCCCATCGTCTCGGCGCGGATCACCCGGCAGAAGCGCGTCCAGTCGATGACGGCAATGGCAATGATAACCGAGCTCAAGCCGGTGCCGAGCACGGCGACCAGAAGGATGGCAAACAGCACCGGCGGAAACGCCATCCAGACATCGACGATACGTGAGATGATGCGGTCGGCCCAGCCGCCGAAATAGCCGGCGATCAGGCCGAGCGTCGAGCCGACCAGGCAGGCGGCAAAGGCTGCCGCGAAGGCGACGATGAAGGCGATACGGGCACCGAAGATCAGCCGTGACAGAAGATCGCGGCCGAGGCTGTCGGTGCCGAGCCAGTAGCCGGGCTCGGCGCCATCAATCCAGAAAGGCGGCAGCCGCTCCAGCATCAAATCCTGCGCCAGCGGGTCCTGCGGTGCGACCAACGGCGCAAAAATCGCGGCCAGCAGCGCAATCAGCAGCCAGCCGCCGGCCAGCCACAGGCGTGCCCGCGAGCCATGTCTCGAAATGCGGGCCTCATCCATGGCGCAGCCTCGGATTGAGCAGGGCGTACATCATGTCGACGGCAAGGTTGATCAGCACGAACAGCAGCGCGAAGACCAGCACGATGCCCTGGATCAGCGGCAGGTCGCGGTTGATGACGGCATCGATCGCCATGTTGCCGAGACCTTCATAGGAAAACAGTCGTTCGACGATGACCGTGCCGCCGATGAGAAAGGTGAACTGCACGCCGACCAGCGTCAGCGTCGGCAGGGCCGCGTTCTTCAGCGCCTCGCGCAGGATGACCTGCGTTTCCGAAAAGCCCTTTACCCGCGCCAGCACGACGTAGTCGAGGTCGAGCACTTCCTTCAGCGACTGTTTCAGCAGCTGCGAGATGATCGCGGCCAGCGGCAGCGCCAGCGCAATCGCCGGCATCAGCATGTGTGCCAGCAGGTCCCTGGTCAGGTCGAAGCGCAGCCGGACGATGCTTTCGAACAGATAGAATTGCGTGGCGAAGGGCAGGTCGAGCTGCGGCGACACCCGGCCAGAAATGTCGAAGATGGGCACCAGCACGCCAAACAGAAGGATCAGCACCAGGCCCCACAGGAAATCGGGAATCGAGAGTGCCGCACCGCTGGCAATGTCGATGCCGGCTTCGACCGCGGTGCCGCGTTCGCGCGCGCCGAGGATCGCCGTCGTGCCGCCGATCGCCAGCGCCATCACAAGCGCGACGATCGCGAGTTCCAGCGTCGCCGGCAGGCGGTTGAAGACCAGGCCCAGAACATCCTGCCGGAGCGAAATCGAAGTGCCGAAATCGCCCCTGACGACACCTGCCAGCCAGATGAAAAATTGCTGGACGATGGTCTTGTCCAGCCCGTAAAGCGCGCGCAGACGCGCGATGTCGGCATCGGTTGCACCGGGCGGCAGCATCATCGCGATCGGATCGCCTGGCGCGACACGGATGACGACGAAGACGACGACGGCCACGCCGAACAGCGTGATCGCCATCGTCAGAAGACGGATCAGGAATCTTTGCAGCAGCATGGTCGCCCGTGGCGGAAAATGCGCGCCGTCATTCCGGACGGCGCGCGACAAGCCGAAGACTGTCTCAGGCCGGGCTCATCAGCGCCGGCAGAAGTGCGCCCGACACATGCTGCACGACATTGACGCCCTTGGCATGCACGATCGGCTGCGCATACTGGATCAGCGGCAGCACATAGGCCTGTTCGGCGATATATTTGTCGACGGCCTTCCAGCCGGCAATGCGCTTGGCCTCGTCCTTCTCGCCCCATAGCGGGTTGATCATGTCGATCAGGTCCTGGCTGTCCCACACCGAGTGCGGGCTCGGGCCATACATGGCAAAGCCGGTCGACGTGGTGGGATCGCCGATGGCATTGCCCCAATTGTAGAAGGCCGCCGGCGCCAGCTTGTCGGCGGCGCGCAGCTCGTAGTGCTTGGCGATCTCGTAGACCTCGATGGTCGCCTCGATGCCGACCTTGCGCCACATGCCGACGATCGCCTGGATCATCTCGTAGTCCTTGGGCTTGAAGCCCTTGGTCGTCTGTATCGTGAACTTGACCGGCTTTTCCGGCGAATAGCCGGAGGCGGCCAGCAGTTCCTTGGCCTTGTCCGGATTGTGCTCCATCTTGATCGACGCATCGTAGGCCGCGTATTCCGGCGTCTCCAGCGTATCGATGGGCTGGCCGTAACCGCGCAGCAGCCGGTCGACCAAAAGCCTTTTGTCGACCGCCATCACCGCCGCCTGGCGCACGTTCTTGTCCAGCATCACGTCGATGTCGTTGAAGAAGATCATGCCGATGTCGGAAACGTTCTTGCATGAGCCGGCAAGTCCATCCTTGGCGATCAGGCGGTCATACTCCTCATAGGGGATTTCCAGCGTCACCTGCGAGGAACCGGACTCGATCTCGGCGACGCGGCTCGCCGCATCGGTAACGAACTTGATGGTTACGTTCTCGAAGGCCGGCTTGCCGCCCCAGTAGTTCGGGTTGGCCTTGAGCCGCAGGAAGGCGTTGCGCTCGAATTTGTCGACCATGTAGGGCCCGGTGCCGATCGGGGCTTTCTCAAAACCCTCGGCGCCGACCTTTTCGTAATAGGCCTTCGGCATGATGTAGCCGGTCAGGAACGACATCCACTTGAAATACACCGGGTCGAATTGCACGACGTCGCCGGTGATCTTGTTGCCGTCGATCTTGAAGTTGTTGACGTTCTTCCAGACGAACTGGATCGGGTTGCCGGTTTTTTCATCGCCCGCCCGCTGCAGCGACCAGACCACGTCTTCGGCCGTGAATGGCGAGCCGTCATGCCAGGTGACGCCCTCGCGCACCGTCATCATGATCTTGCTGCGACCCTCGTTCCAGCCCCATTCGGTGAGCAGGCCGGGCGCGAAAGAAAGATCCGGCTTCTGCGGGATGAACTGGTCGAACACCGACTGGTACAGACCCTGGATGGTCGGGTTGACCGCTGAAGGCCCGGTGGTCGGGTCCCAGGACGGCAAATTGACATTGTAGGCGATGGTCAGTTCGCCGGCAGCCCTGGCGATTTGCGGCAGGCCGAGCGCCGTGGCGCCAAGTGCGGCCGCGCCATATCCGAGCAATTCTCGTCTGTTGATTGTCATGGTCGTTCCCCTGTTGCTTTTATGCGCGGTGTCGTTGTCAATCGGTGGGTTCAGGCTCCTTGGGCAACCGCGCCTTGTCCTCCTTCACCCTAGATGAAAAATGGAGCCTACCTCCCGCCAAGTTGTTGCGCGAGCATGAAGCCCGACGCCGCCCCGGTGCCGGCGCCGGGCCATGTTGCCGCCCCGGTCAGGTGCAGATTGCCGACCGGCGTGTTCCAGCCAGCGTAACCGCGCGCCGGCCGGAACAGGAAATTCTGCGCCAGATGATGGCTGCCGCAGATCTGGTCGCCGCCGACAAGGTTCGGGTTCTCGCGTTCGAGGTCGATGGGCGAGAACACGGCGCGGCCGAGGATCTTCCGACGAAGGCCGGGCGCATAGCGCTCGATAATGTCGAGGACGCGCTCGGCGTAGTGCTCCCTAGCCTCGTCCCAGTGAGCCACCGCGATCGTGCCCGCCGCATCGCCTGCAATCTCGGCTGGCAGCATGCGCACCTGCACCCAAAGTACGTGCTTGCCGTCCGGCGCGCGCGAGGGATCGACGGCCGTCGGCTGGCCGACGACCAGCACCGGTTCGTCCGGCAGCACCCCTGACATCGCCTGCTGATAGGTCCAGGACATGGCATCGAGCGACGGCGACAGATGCACATAGGCGAACTGCCGAAGCTCGGCACCGGCGCGCCAGTCCGGCAGGTCGTCGAGCGCCAGATGGATCATCAACGTCCCTGGCGCGTGGCGGAATTTTTTCACGGCCGTGTCGAAGCCGGTGTCGCCGGATCCGTTAGGCAACAGTTTCCCGGTCAGCGCCTTGGGCGCGACACCGGCGATGACGGCCTTGGTGGCGGTGTGGGTCTCGCCGGAAGTGAGCCGCACGCCGGTCGCTTTGCCGGCCGAAACCGTGATCTCGGCGACATCAGCCCCAGTGACGATCTTGCCGCCGGCGGCCGTGAGCATGCCCGACAAAGCGCGGATAATCGTGTCGGCGCCGCCTCTGCCGAGCACCATGCCGAAGCACTGGTTGGCCATGGATTCGAGGTAAGGGAACACCGCGCCGCCGGCGATGTCAGGCGCGAAATCGAGATGCATGCCCCAGGTGGCCAGCGTCGCCCTGACATGCGGTGACTCGAAAGTATCCTCGAGCCAGGCGCGGGGTGACGAAAGCAGCAACCGACCTGTATCGAGCGCGCCGGCAAAACCCTTCTTGCGCCAGAGGTTCCAGGCGGTGCCGGCGAGCGCACGGCCGCTCATCGGCGAGCCCAGCAGCCGGAACAGATGCTCGGCCTCCGCCGGGAATGCCGCAACCAGACGGCGCCATGTCTGTGCGTCGGCGTCCGAAAAAGCGGCCATGCGCGAGGCGGTCACTTCCAGGTCGCTGCTGACGCCGAACCAGCGACCGTCGGGGAAGGCGCTGGCAAAACAGTCGGCCACCGGCACGAATTCCAGCCCGTGGGTTTTCAATTCATTTGCATATTTCTTGTGAAAGGCCGAGCCGGCGAACAGGCTGAGATTCATCGCGCCGAAATCGTGCCGGAAGCCCGGAAGCGTCAATTCGCGCGTCTGAACGGCGCCGCCGATCGTTGCATTACGCTCGAAAACTGCGGTTTTCCAGCCTTTGAGCGCCAGATGCGCGGCGCATGCCAGACTGTTGTGGCCTGCCCCGACAAATATGGCGTCGAACTCGCTCACGCCCCGTCCCATTTCCTTTATGCTTAAAGATAATTGCAGATGCATATGTTTTCGTCTAGTAGGATATTAAGGGCCGCGAGAGCCTTCAGCACCGTCGAGAAAGAGGGAACAGAGACCATGGACACACAACAACTTTTAGGCGAAGTCGCCGGCCAGCTGCTTTCAGGCGCCATTCAGGTGGTCGACCTGACGGCGCCGCTCGGGCCCGACACACCGCTGATCAAGCTGCCGCCGGAACTGGCGGTCGACACGCCGAAGATCGAGATCCACGCCATCTCCGCCTATGACAAGAACGGTCCGTGGTGGGCGTGGAACTGGCTCAAGCTCGGGGAGCATTCGGGCACGCATTTCGACGCGCCCAACCACTGGATCACCGGCAAGGATTATCCGGACGGCGCCACCGACACCATTCCGGCGCAGAACTTCGTCGGACCCGTCAACGTCATCGACTGTTCCAAGCAAGCGGCAGCCGATCACGATTTCCTGCTCACCGTCGATCACATCAAGGCATGGGAAGCCGAACATGGCGCTATCAACCCCGGCGAGTGGGTGGTGATGCGCACCGACTGGTATAAGCGCAACGGCTCGGAAGCCGAGTTCCTCAACGCCAATGAGACCGGACCGCACACGCCTGGCCCGACCGCCGAAGCCATCCAGTATCTGATTAGCAAGGACATCAAGGGCTGGGGCAGCGAGACGATCGGCACGGATGCTGGAAAAGCAGGGGGAATGGAGCCGCCGTTCCCGGCGCATAGCCTGATGCACAAGGCTAACCGCTACGGTCTCGCCAGCCTTTGCAACCTCGACCGGCTGCCGCCGAAAGGCGCGATCCTGATCGCGGCGCCGCTCAAGATCGAGCACGGCACCGGCAGCCCGATCCGCGCGTTGGCGTTGGTGCCAAGGCAATAGGGTAGCTGCGGTCTTCGGGAGAAGATCATGTGCGGAAGTGGCACTGTGGTGACGGAGTGGGAGCGGCAGCCTTGCAAAGCTGCGGCTCTACGGCGCCGTAGAGCGCCAATCTCTGCTAGGAGCACGCATCGATGAGCGCTCCCGATCACATCGTCGTCGGCAGCGGCATCAACGCGCTGGTCTGCTCGGCGATGCTTGGCGGCAAGGGGGCGAAGGTGCTGGTGCTCGAGCGCAACGACCGCATCGGCGGCTGCATGCGCACCGAAGAAATCACCGCGCCCGGCTTCATCCACGACGTGATGGCGACGACCTTTGTCCTGTTCATCACCTCGCCGGCCTATGCGGCGCTGGGCAAGGATCTGGCGCGGCACGGCCTGGAGTTTTGCAACACCTCCACGCCGACCGGTGTGCTGCGCCCGGACGGCAGCCATGCCGTCCTGCGCACCGATCGTACCGCCAATGTAGCGGCGATCAATGCGCTTGCCGCGGGCGACGGCGACCGGCACGCAAACGATGTCGGCGAGATCGAGCGCAACGCCGGTCTGCTGTTCGGACTGCTCGGTGGCAGCCTGTGGTCCTACCCGACGGCCAGGCTGCTGGCGGGTGAAGCCTGGCGGCGCGGCCCGCGTGGCCTTGCCGCCTTTCTCGGCAGCGCGCTGGTGCCGGCGCGCGGTTGGCTGGAAAGCACCTACCAGTCGGAAACGATGCGCGCGCTGTGGGCGCCCTGGGTGCTGCATGCCGGCCTCGGGCCTGAGGACGCGTTCTCCGGCCAGATCGCCAAGGTCATCGCCTTCGCGCTTGAGGCGGCCGGCGCGCCGATCGTCAAGGGCGGTGCCAGGAATCTGCTGGCCGCCTTCGAGGCCCTGATCAGGGAACGTGGCGGCGAAATCCGCACCGGCGCCGACGTCGCGGCTATTGTCCAAAGCGGAGGCCGCGCCGCCGGCGTGCGGCTGGCTTCGGGCGAAACGATCAACGTGAACAAGAGCGTCATCTGCTCGGTCACGCCGACCCAGCTCTACGAGCGGCTGCTCGGCGACGCGGCGCCGAAAGCAGACGTCGAGGCAGCGCAAAAATACCGCTACGGCAAGGGCAATTTCCAGATCCACTATGCCTTGGACAAGCCGCCGGCATGGCGCGGCGAGGGCCTGGACAAGGTCGCGCTGCTGCATCTGACGCCGGGGCTCGACGGCGTCTCGAAGGCCTGCAACGAAGCCGTGCGCGGCATGCTGCCGGAGGTGCCGACCATGTGCATCGGCCAGCCGCACGCGCTAGACCCATCGCGCTGCCCGGACGGCAAGGCGGTCCTGTGGCTGCAACTGCCCGAGGCGCCACGGCATATCAAGGGCGATGCCGCCGGCAAACTGCAAACACCGGCAGACGGTCGCTGGACCGAGGCGCTGCGCGAAGCCTATGCCGACCGCGCCGAAGCGATCCTTGCCAGCCATATCGATGGGTTCAAGGACAGCGTCATCGCACGCCGCGCCTGTTCGCCGGCCGACCTGGAAGCGATGAACATCAATCTGGTCGGCGGCGACCCCTATGGCGGTTCCTCGGCTATCGACCAGTCGTTTCTGTGGCGGCCGTTCAAGACGAGCCGCAATCACGCCACCGGGGTCAGGGGTCTCTACCACATCGGTGCCTCGACCCATCCGGGTGCTGGCTTGGGCGGCGGCTCCGGCTTTCTCCTGGCGGGGAGGCTGTGATGGAACAGAAGGTTGAAAAGCGCCAGCGCATCTCGACTTTGGGCCAGATCGGCCTGCAGCAATTCGCGCCCTATCTGATGAACCGCATCATGGGCCGCTACAACGCCACCTTGCGTGACAATTTCCGCAAGCAGGGCCTGACCATTCCGCAGGTGCGTACGCTGGCCGTGTTGTCGGTCACCGATGGCGTCACCGTCAACGATCTCTCGGTCTATACCGTCATCGAGCAGTCGACCTTGAGCCGCACGCTCGACACGCTGGAGGGGCAAGGGTTTGTGCGGCGCGAGCAGGGGGTCACCGACAGCCGTATCCGCCATGTGTTCCTGACCGACGATGGCCGCGCCGAGTTCGCGCGCGCCTGGCCGGCCATGCACGACGCTTTCGAGGCAATGTTCGACGATGTCGACGATGCCGAATACGCGGCGCTGATCGCGACATTGCAGAAGATGCTGAAGAACATTCGCAAGCACGACATCTGATCTTACGCGCCGCCATCGGGGCGGTAACGGAAGGAGCCCAAAATGGCCGAACGGTCTTTTGCCAAGGAAGTCGAAAAGCTCAGGCTCGGCGCCGGCGAGGAGTTTTCCGGCGAAGGCATTCTCGCCATCACCAAGGCGCTGCTGCAATGCGGCGTCGGCTATGTCGGCGGCTATCAGGGCGCGCCGATCAGCCATTTGATGGACGTGCTGGCCGACGGGCAGGATATCCTGGGCGAGCTCGGCGTGCATTTCGAGGCGAGCGCCTCGGAAGCGACCGCCACCGCCATGCTTGCCGCATCGGTGCATTATCCTATCCGCGGCGCGGCGACCTTCAAGTCGACGGTCGGCACCAATGTCGCCTCCGACGCGCTCGCCAATCTCGCTTCCGGCGGCGTCACCGGCGGTGCATTGATCATCGTCGGCGAGGATTACGGCGAAGGCTCCTCGATCATGCAGGAGCGCAGCCACGCCTTTGCCATGAAGAGCCAGGTCTGGCTGCTCGACCCGCGACCGAACCTGCCGTCGATCGTCAAGGCGGTGGAGGACGGCTTCGAGCTGTCCGAGGTTTCCAACACGCCGGTCATGCTGCAGGTCCGTATTCGCTGCTGCCATGTCCACGGCCATTTCATCGCCAAGGACAACAAGCGCCCGGCGATGACTGTGGCCGATGCGCTCGAGGCGCCGCGCCGCGACACCGGCCGCATCGTGCTGCCGCCGGCGTCCTTCCTGCACGAAAAGGAAAAGGTGCAGAAACGCTGGCCGGCGGCGGTGGATTTCATCCGCGCCAACAAGATCAACGAGTTTTTCGGCCCGGAGCACGGCTCGGTCGGCATCGTCATGCAGGGCGGCATGTACAATTCGGTCATTCGGGCGCTGCAGCGGCTCGGCCTCGCCGACACTTATGGTGACACCGACGTACCGCTCTATGTGCTCAACGCCGTCTACCCGCTGGTCGATGACGAATTCCTGTCCTTCTGCGAAGGCAAGGACGCCGTTCTCGCCGTCGAGGAAGGCCAGCCCAACTACATCGAACAGGCCTTTGCCGCGATGCTGCACAAGGCCGGCCGCGGCACCAGGCTCGTCGGCAAGGAACATCTGCCTATGGCCGGCGAATATACCGGCCAGGTGATGCTCGACGGCATCGGATCGTTCCTGCGTGCCACCATCCCGCATCTGCTGCCAAGCGAGGTCCGCGCGCCGAACAAGATCGGCGACGGGCTCGACACCGCCGACCTGATCAACGTCGTCCCGGGCCGGCCGCCCGGCTTCTGCGTCGGCTGCCCGGAGCGGCCGATCTTCGCCGCCACCAAGCTGGTCGAGCAGGAGCTGGGCAAGCACCACATCGCCTCCGACATTGGCTGCCATCTGTTCTCGATCATGCCGCCTTTCGAGCTAGGTGCCACTACCATGGGCTACGGGCTGGGGCCGGCCTCGGCTTCGGCGTTCAATTCGCCCGATGCCAAGCGCCGCTCGATCTCCTTCGTCGGCGACGGCGGCTTCTGGCACAACGGCCTGACCTCCTCGGTCGGCAATGCCGTGTTCAACAAGAATGACGGCGTCATCGTCATCGTCGACAATTTCTATTCGGCCGCGACCGGAGGGCAGGACATCCTGTCGTCCCGCGCCGGCAACAAGACCAAGTCGACCAAGCACCCGATCACCGAGGCGGTGAAGGGCATGGGCGTCAAATGGCTGCGCCACATCGACCGCACCTACGACGTAACCAGAATGCAAGACACGCTGCGCGAGGCGCTGACGACGGACGAGAAGGGCCCGAAAGTCATTGTCGCCTCGTCCGAATGCATGCTCAACCGGCAGCGCCGCGAAAAGCCGCTGGTCGACAAGGCGATCAAGGGCGGGACGCGCATAGTCAAGCCGAAATTCGGTGTCGACGAAGATATCTGCACCGGCGACCATGCCTGCATGCGGCTGTCCGGCTGTCCGTCGCTTTCGGTGAAGTCGCTCGACGATCCGTTGCGCGACGATCCGGTGGCGCATATCGACCAAAGCTGCGTCGGTTGCGGCAATTGCGGCGAGGTCGCCGATGCGGCGGTACTCTGCCCGTCCTTCTACCGCGCCGATGTCGTCCACAATCCGAGCCGCTGGGACCGTTTCCTTGAAGCCGCGCGTCGCGCCATGATCGGTCTCTTGCAGCGGCGCCGTGAAAACCGGCGCCTGACATTCGCCGATGCTTGACGCCGTGCCCTCATCGCGCTCGAAAGCCGGCGCCCCCGAAGACGAGCGCGTCATCAAGCTTGCCGTGCTGGCGGTCGGCGGCCAGGGCGGTGGCGTGCTGGCCGACTGGATCACCGACGTCGCCGAGCGCAACGGCTACGTCGCGCAATCGACCTCCGTTGCCGGCGTTGCCCAGCGCACCGGCGCCACCATCTATTATGTCGAAATGTGCCGCGACACCGGCCGCCTGCCGGTCTTCGCGCTGTCGCCGTCGCAGGGCGACGTCGACATCCTGATTGCCGCCGAACTGATGGAGGCCGGCCGCGCCATCATCCGCGGCTTCGTCACGCCCGAGCGCACCACGCTGATCGCCTCGTCGCACCGCATCGCCGCGGTCTCGGAGAAGATCGAGCCCGGCGACGGCCGCGCCTCGTCCTCCAAGGTGCATGCCACGGCGGAAGCCGCGGCCAAGCGCTTCATTGCCTTCGACATGGAGAAGATCGCCGCCGACAATGGCTCGATGATCTCGGCCAGCCTGCTCGGCGCGCTGGCCGGCTCCGACGCCTTGCCGTTCAGTCGCGAAAGCTATGAGCAGGCGGTCAGTGCCGGCGGCCGTGGTGTCAAGGCCAGCCTAGCCGCCTTCGGCGCCGCCTACGATCGGGCGCGCGGCATCGCGAGTGCGCCTTCGGGCGACAAGACTGCAGGGCCGGCGGCCGCCGAAACCGGCTTAGCCGCGACGACAAAAGTCAGCGGTCCGGAAAGCCTGTTAAAAGGCTGGCAATCGCTGGCCGCCCGGGTCGATGCTTTGCCGGCTCCGGTCCGCGACATGGCGCTTCGCGGCCTGAAAAAAGTGCTTGACTATCAGGACGTTGCTTATGGCGGCGAGTATCTCGATAGGCTCGACAAGGCCGTCGCTCTGGACGATGTCGAACACGCCTACGCGCTGTCGATCGCCGCCGCCAAGCATCTGGCCAACGCCATGTGCTACGACGACATGATCCGCGTCGCCGACCTGAAGACGCGCTCTAGCCGCGACCGACGCGTACGCCGCGAGGTCGGCGTCAGGGACGGCTCGGTCCTGCAGGTGACCGAATATTTCCATCCGCGCATCGAGGAATTCTGCGGCACGCTGCCGGCCGGGCTCGGCAGCTACATCGAGGACCGGCCGAAGCTCGCCGCCTTTCTCGACCGCCGCATCAATCGCGGCCGCCGCATCCGAACCGACAGTTTCGCCGGCTTTGCCGGTTTGTGGTTCATCGCCGGCCTGCGCCGCTGGCGCCGCCGCCTGCTGCGCCACAAGGCCGAGACCGCGCATCTCGAGCGCTGGTATGCGCTGGCGCTGGGCCAAGTCGGCCAGGACTACGCGCTTGGTACGGAGATCCTCAACTGCCGCCGGCTGATCAAGGGTTACAGCGACACCCACGCCCGCGCCCAGTCGAAATTCGACCGGGTGCTGTCGGCGCTCGACCAGCTCAAGGGCCGCCCGGACGCCGCAGACTGGATCCGGCGCCTGCGCGAAGCGGCGCTGAAGGACGAAAAGGGCGACATCCTCGACGGCGCGCTGAAGACTGTGGCGTCGCTGGGCGACAATCCGGTGAGCTGAGGCGCTCGTTCAACCCCGGCTGCAACTCAGTCTGGCGCCCATTTCGCCTTCGACGCGGCAGTCTGCACGGTGATTCTGAGGCCGATGATCTCGGCGATCGCGGCTTCCAGCACCAGAATGATCGTTTCCTTTCCCACATCGTCGAAATTTTCGGCGACATAGCTCAGGTCGCTCAGGATGTCGTCTTCCTCTTCCATGATTTTCTCCCCCTGTTGAACGTCAGGCCGGAACAGCCGACGATGAGATGGGCTTGGGGCTGGATCTATGGAACGCGTTTCTTTCGCCACTGTCACCAAGGAAGTGAAGGCTATCCTGTCCGCTTCGCCAGGCCTGCCGACGGCTTGCAGCCGTGGCGGTCTGCCTGTTCTGTGGCCTTCGTGCCTACGGCAGCAGCAAACATATCTGCTCCAGGACAAATGACGCCCGGTTCCGAGCGGCTATTTGCCAAACATCCCCGGCCATGTGAAACGACTGTGTTGCACTCATTGCCTGCTGTTGTACCTTCAATATTCTGGAGGCGCGGGCTTGATGCTGCTTGAGCGAGAGGACCCACTTGGAGCTTTGTTGGCCGCGGCCGAGAGAGCTGCTGCCGGACATGGCGGGACCGTGCTGGTGCACGGCGAGGCGGGCCTGGGCAAGACCTCTCTGCTGCGCGAATTCGCGGAAAACGCCGACCGGGACTGCCGGGTGCTGTGGGGCTGGTGCGAGGCGCTCTTCACGCCGCGCCCATTGGGCCCTCTCCAGGACATGGCGCACTTGCTCGACCCGCGCGTGGCGGCGCTGCTTGAGGAGACCGCTGCGCCGGAGCGGCTTTTCCCGGCATTGCTGAATGCGCTGCAGCGCGCCAAGGGCACGACCGTGCTCATCTTCGAGGACATGCATTGGGCGGACAATGCGACGCTCGACCTCGTAAGATATCTCGGGCGCCGCGTCTCCCTGCTCCGCACCATGCTGGTGCTGAGCATGCGCAGAGAGGATTTGAACGCCGATCACCCGCTGACCCACGTGCTCGGCGATCTTCCCGCCGCCTCGGTACGCCGCGTGACGCTTAGACCGCTGTCTCCCCAGGCGGTGACAATGCTGGCCGAACAGGCCGGCCGCTCCGCCGATGGGCTTTATCGCATTACCGAGGGCAATCCCTTCTTCGTTACCGAGCTCCTGTCCAGCAGCGAGACCGAATCGGCGCGTGTGCCCGATTCCATACGCGACGCGGTGTGGTCGCGCCTGTCGCGCCTGACGCCGGGAGAGCGCGACGTCCTGGAGGTCATGAGCATCATGCCGGGCAGCGTTGAGCCGTGGCTGATCCGGGCCCTTCTCGGGGCCGAGGCCGAAGTGCTCGTCGATCGATGTGTCGTGCGCGGATTGCTGCGGCGGGACGACCAGGGCGCGCTGACATTTCGTCACGAGCTTGCCAGGGAAGCGACGCTCGACCGGCTCTCCCCCTCTGTGCAACGCTCGCTCCATGCGAAGGTCGAAGCGGCACTCTCGGAAGTTCCGGCCTCGCAGGCAAGCGCTCTGCTTTCGCGCCGCGTGCACCACGCCGGCGGCGCCGACAATGGCGAACGCGTGCTCGAACTTGCGCCGCTCGCCGCCAGCCAAGCCGCGCGCCTGGGGGCGCATCGGGAGGCGGCCTCGCATCTGGCGACCGCACTCAGATATGTCGACCAGGCCCCGCCGGAGCTGGCCGCGCAGCTCCATGAGGACTGGGCATACGAGGCCGGGTTGGCGCTGCTTGTCTATGACGCCATCATCGAGGCCCGGCATCGCGCCATCGCTATCTGGCGGCAGCTGGGCCGGATCGACAAGGTAGGCCTTAATCTACGCTGGCTGTCGCGGCTGCACTGGCGGCGCGGCGAAGGCCCGCAGGCGGAGGAATATGCGGACCAGGCCGTGCGTGAGGTGGAAAGCCTGCCGCCCGGTCCCGAGGTGGCAATGGCCTACAGCACGCGCTCGCAGCTCCACATGCTGCACTATCGTTTCGATGAGGCGATCGAATGGGGCGAGCGCGCGATCAGTCTGGCCGATCGGCTGGGCGAGGTCGAGACGCGTGTTCACGCCCTCAACAATGTCGGAACCGCGCTCATGTTTGCCAACCGCCCCGGCGGCGTTGAGCGGCTGGAGGAAAGCCTTGCCCTGGCGCTCGAGCACGGGCTCCACGACCATGCGGCGCGGGCCTATACGAACTTTGCGGAATGCGCGGTGGTGGCCAAGGACTTCGAGCTGGCGGAGCGGCTGCTGGCCGAAGGCATCGCATTCTGCACCAGGCACGACCTCGATTCGGCGGCGCAATACCTGCTCGGCCGGCAGGCGCAGCTTTGCATGGAACAGGGCCGGTTTCGCGAGGCCGCAACCATCGCTCAGGGCGTCATGAATGTGGAACGCCTGCCGATGGTGATGCACTTGCCGGCGCTCACCGTGCTTGGCACGGTCCGCGTAAGGCTGGGCGAGACCGACGGCGTCGACCTTTTGCAGCGCGCGCTTGTGGAGGGCCAGACGACCGGCGAGCCGCAGCGTATCGTCCCGGTTCGCCTGGCGCTGGCGGAGGCGGCCTGGCTTGCCGAGGATGTCGGCGCCAGCCACGCGCAGCTTACCGAGCTGGCGGCTATGAACCTCGACAATTTCCGCCCCCGGGACCTTGGCGAATTGTCGGTCTGGTGGCGTCGATGCGGAATGCCCGGGTCGCTGCCGGCGCAATCGGCGCCGATTCCCTCGCCCTGGTCCGCCGAGCTTCTCGGCGATCCGCAGACCGCCGCGGCGGAGTGGACGCGTTTGTCGCTGCCCTATGAGGCAGCGCTTTCCCTCATGCAGGTTCGTGGGGCGGATGCGGGGGCGGCGCTCGCTCGCGCCGTGGCGATGCTCGACCAGATCGACGCGCCCGCGGCCGGGGCGCTCGCGCGCAAGCTTGCGCAGCGTCAGGGCCTGTCAGGCCTGCTGCCGAAGGTGCAGCGCGGACCCTATGCGGCAGCTCGCCGCCATCCACTCGGCCTGACACGGCACGAGCAGAAGGTGCTCGCCCTGATCGCCCAGGGCATCAGCAACAAGGAGGTCGCGCGACATCTGTCGCGCTCGCCCCGCACGATCGAGCATCACGTCTCCTCGCTGCTCGGCAAGCTCAATGCCGCAAACCGCATGGAAATCCTCCTGCGCCTGCGAGGCGAGCCGTGGCTGTTGACGGGCACCCATCCGCTGGAACCGCACCAGACTGGATCATGATCCCAGCCGATTCTGTCGAGATGGAACAGGCTCTGGGTAGTTCCCACAGCAAAATTTCCGCGAAAACTGGGAAATCGACCGCCTAAAAATGGGTGGCGGTACCGATTTGCACGCCCGCCGCTCCGCGTAGGCTTCTGCTCGCAGCGTGGATGGACCTCCCAACACCACGACGCCTTCACGATCCGGGGGAGAAGGCGGGCAACGGCGGCGGAACGGGGGCCGCCGCCGGCGTCCGTCGCTGGGGCGGATCGTACCAGGAGCAGGGGCGATGTCGGCAAGCGAAAAAGCGGATGCCCAGCGGCGCTGGCCAGGACAACGATTGGCACAAGCGGTCGCGGTGCGGCTTTCAGGACCCGGAGGCTGTTATATTGCCGGTAATGTGCTGGGCCTCGGCATGGCCATGTTCATGCAGATTCGGTTGGCGCTAACCGAGGCGAGCAGCACTTTCGCCGCGCCTCTAATGTTCGGCCACGACCTCGCCGGCGGCTGGAACTCACTGGCGCTGCTGGTGGCGAGCGCCATCTTCTTGCGCAGCGGCGAGGAGTATCATCGCGCCCTCAGCAACGGACATCTCGACCCGTCGGTAATACAGCGCGCAGATTTTCTGTCCGGCACCGGGTCATTGGTGCTCGGGTCAAGTCTGCTGCTCGTCGGCAATCCAATCCTGGTCGTGACATCGGGGTTGCTCCATGCCGTGGGCAAGTTCGGCAGTGCCTTCAGGCTCGGCGCGCATGGCGCGGTGCTCTTCGGCCTCAAAATGCCGGAGCTCTTCCGCCTTTCGGTACTGCTCAGCCGCTTTCCGGCAATTATCGTCACCGCGACCGAAGTCGCCCGCGTCATTGCTGACGCTCGCACCGATCAGATCCAGGCTATCGCAATCCCTGCGACGCTTCTCGTCTGTTACCTGCTTTGGGCACGCGGGGATATTCTTTTATTTGGAAAGTAAATCTGAAAACATCTAAGCATTTTCGCGTCGCATGGTGAGAAACAGGGAGTGGGAGCGCGACGGTGATTCTTCTCTAATGTGTAACCGGCGCAGCAAACGGGAGACTGGCATGTCAAGTTCGCTTATTCTGTCGACGGCGATGCTGCAATTCCTGGCGGCATATACGGTGATCATGATCACGCCAGGCCCTATTGGCCTCGCGACCGGCAGCCTTGCCTCCTTGCACGGCTTTGGCAGGACGATCCCGCTGGTGGCCGGGATCGGCGCCGGTACCGCCGTGCTGGCGGTCCTGGTGGCGTTTGGCGCCGTTCATCTTTCCGGGTCGCTGTCGGTGCCGGCGGTCAAGATCGCCGGTGCGGCCGTCCTTGGCTGGATGGCCCTGCGCATCGCCAGAACGGCGCCGCCGGCCATCGGCGAAGCGCCTCGGCAGGCCGGATTGTTTGCCGGAGGGTTTCTCATCAGCATTCTCTCGCCTGAAACCGCCACTTTCTTCGCCGTCGCCTTCATGGGGCTGATGCTGCCGATCCGGACCTCGAACGAGATGCTGATGGTCGCGGCCATCGTCGCCATCATCGACATAGGCTGGTACGGATTCCTGGCCGTCGCGCTTTCGCGTCCGCTCGTGCGCGCTGCCGCGGTGCGGCATCATCGCGTCATCTGTCGGGCGGCGGGGATCGTGCTGGCAATGCTCGCCCTCGTCTCGGCGGCGTCAGCTTTTCCACTCGGCTGAGCGCTGGTTGAAGCAGGCGCGCGGGATAGGCCGTTTGGTGCCGCTTAGGTGACTCGAACACCTGACCCCATCATTACGAATGATGTGCTCTACCAACTGAGCTAAAGCGGCCCGGGAAGCCGAGCTTCCAAGATGGGCTGCGTGATAGACGCAACCGGCCGCGAATTCAAGATGGCAGTCGCGATTTCAGGACGAGGCAATTCGTGCCGCCTCCGGCCGGGCGCAAGGGCAGCCGCCGCGCGGATCTACCATTGGCCGCGTGATGCCGTATCGGCAGGCCGTCCCGTCCGCCACGTTGGCGGTGGCGGGAAAATCAGCGAAAAATGTTGATTCCTTTACCGAAAACCGCCGAAATGAGCTTTGTGCCCCTCGGCAAGGCAGAATGCGGCCGCTCGCTTGTTGATTGATTGGTCGCCTGCGGCTAACGATCATGGCAATGTGAGTGAAATTGCAGAGGGAATTCGCTTGGACGCGATCGAAAAAGCGATCCGCAATGCCTTCGAGAAAGGCAATGCCGACGACCGGGCGTTTCGCGAGCGGGTCTATCGATCGGCTTTCGCGGCACTCGACCGTGCCCTGCAGGCCAATCCAAACGTCACCGTGGAAGTCGCCATCAAGCGGCGCAAGGCGGTCCAGGCGAAGATCACCGAAATCGAATCGGAATTCCTGCCGGCGGTTGCCGACGTCGCCGCGCCGACCGACAGTTTGGAGGCAGCACCGGAGGTGGAGCCCCCGGCCGAAGCTGAAGCCGCGCCGTCGCCCGATGTCGTCGTTGACGGTCCGGCGCAGCCGCCCGAATCCGATGCGCCGCGGTCGCGCGTCCTGCCGGTCGTTCCCGACATCATGCCCGATGCGCCTGTTGCCGAGGCGCCGGTGATCGACATGGGGGCCTCGGTTCCGACCGAAGCCGACGCCGAAACCGACGACGCGGAAGTGACGCCCGACCGCGACGACCGGCGGGCGAGGCGGCGGCGCCTGCCCTTGACCGCGATCTTCTTCGGTGTGACGCTGCTCGCAGCCGCCGGCATCGGCCTTTATTTCGCCAACCAGACCGGCGTCTTCAAATCGGCGACCGAGCTCGACACGGCGCCGCCGGAAGCGCCGCCAACGGTCGACGGCGATGATTTCACGCCGGACGACACCGCTTCGCCGCCGAAGCAGGGCGAGGCGGACCAGGCGCACGACTGGATCAACGTCTTTTCGCCGGGTGACCCGACGCAGGTCAATGCACCGTCGGACACCAAGGCCGACGTCATCCAGGACGAAAGCGGTTCCTTCCTGCGCATCCGCTCGGGGGCATCCGGCTCGGCCATCAGCTTCGACGTCGGACAAGGCGTGCTGGAAAAACTGGCCGGCAAGCATGCCACATTCGACATCATCGCGCGCTCCGAGGAGGGCCAGGAGACGCAGATTTCCGTCGATTGCAATTTCGGCGAACTCGGCGACTGCGGCCGCAAGCGCTATGCCGTCGGTCGCGAGCGCAATGAATATCTGTTCGACGTGCGCTTTCCCAACAAGCGTCCGGGCGCTGCCGGCACCATCGCCATTAATTCCGACTTCGACAAGCAGGGCAAGTCGGTCGACATCTACGAGATCCGCGTTTCTGTCGTTCCCTAAAGCACGTCGCGTTCCGGCCTCATGCGACGCGCTTCAGGTTCTTGTTTTGATGCATGTCGTTACCGCAAAACCGCTGCACTCTTTTTTGCGCGACATGCATTAACTATCGAGCAGCGCCTGCAGCGTCTCGATGCGGTCGGCTTCGGCCGCCGGCTTGTCCCAGCGCAGCCGCGAAATGCGCGGAAAGCGCATGGCGACGCCGGATTTGTGCCGCGTCGAGCGGTTGAGCCCTTCGAATGCTACCTCAAGCACCAGCCCGTTCCTGCGGTCGGCACGCACCGAGCGGACCGGGCCAAAGCGCTCGATCGTATTGTCGCGGACATATTTGTCGATCTGCCTCAGTTCCTCGTCGGTGAAGCCGAAATAGGCTTTTCCCACCGGGACTAGCTCCTCCGATCCTTCCGGCCCGGACCAGACGCCGAATGTGTAGTCGGAATAGAAGCTCGAGCGTTTGCCGTGGCCGCGCTGGGCGTACATCAGCACGGCGTCGACCGTGTGCGGATCGCGCTTCCATTTGAACCACGGGCCCTTCGGCCGACCGGCCACATACGGCGAATCCCAGCGCTTCAGCATGACGCCTTCGATGACCGGATGCAGCGGCTTGCGGCGCAATTCCTCGAGTGCCTGCCAGTTGGTGAATTCGACCAGCGGCGACAGATCGAAGCGGCTCGGATCGAGCGTCCTGACGAAGGCCTCGAGCCGGCCGCGCCGTTCGCGGAAGGGAAGTCCGCGCAAATCCTCGTCACCAATCTGCAGCGCATCGTAGCACCGCATGAAGGCGGGGTATTGCTGCTGGATCTTGGGCGACACGCTCTTGCGGTTCAGCCGTTGCTGCAGGTCCGAGAACGTGCCCGTCGCCTGCCTGGGGTCTCCGACCAGAAGCTCGCCGTCGAGGGCGCCTGAAAAATCCATCGCCTCGGCAAGATCCGGAAAGGCGCCGGAGACGTCGTCACCGGTGCGCGAATAGAGCCGGCGAATGCCGCCTTCGCAAGCCGCCTGGACGCGGATGCCGTCCCATTTCCATTCGGCCGCGTAGTCGGCCGGGTCGAGCCTTTCGAGGTCGCCGTCGCCGACGGCATTCGACAGCATCACCGGCCTGAACAGCGCCAGCGCCGTTTTCCTGGGCTTTTCCGCTTTACCCTCCAGCCAGGCGAACAGCCCGATATAGGGCGGCGTCAGCCCGTGCCAGAGTTCCTCGATCTCGGCGATATCGACCTTGCCGAAATCGGCCAGTGCCTGCTTGGCCAGCCGCGCCGAGACGCCGATGCGCAGGCCGCCGGTGACCAGCTTTATGATGGCGAAGCGCGCCGACGTGCTGGCGCTGTCGAGCAGCCGGGCCAGCACCTGCGGCCCGTCGGAACGGCTCGCCGCCTGCAGCTTGGCCACCACCTCGGCCAGCGTCGGCTCGTGGTTCGCAACGTCGACCGGCGCTTGCGGCCAGACCAGCGACACGGTCTCGGCCAGGTCGCCGACATAGTCGTAGGAATAGCCGAACAGCACCGGATCCATGCGCTCGATCACCAGTGTGCGCAGCATCGCCGGCTTGACCGCGGCGATGGACAGATCGCCGGTAATGGCCGCCAGCGCCAGCCCGCGGTCCGGATCCTCGACGCTGCGGAAATAGTCGGTCAACAGCGTCAGCTTGCCGTTGCGCGACGGCGTCAGCACCAGCCGGTCGAGAAGCTCGGCGAAGCGGTTCATGGAAGGGGCGACGCCAATGAGAAAGGCTTGCCGCAGAGCGCCGTACCGGCGATTGCTGGATCCAAAAACACCATCAATCGCCCTCGTCCTCGTAGCCGACGAGATGCAGCGGCCTGGCGGCAATGCCTTCGAGTTCGCACCAGCGCACCAGAGCCTCCTCGCGGCCATGCGTTACCCAGATTTCTTCGGCGCCGGTCTCCTTGATCGTCGCCGTCAGCTCGTCCCAGTCGGAGTGATCGGAGATGATCAGCGGCAGCTCGACGCCGCCCTGCTTGGCGCGCTGGCGGATGCGCATCCAGCCTGAGGCGAAGCACGACATCGGATCGGGAAAACGCCGCGCCCAGCGATCGGCGAAGGCGGATGGCGGGCCGACGACGATGGCGCCGGCAAAGTCGCTTTTTTGGCCGGTCTCGACGGTCGCCGGTTCCAATGTGCCGAGATCGATGCCCTGGCTCTGGTAATATTCGCTGAGCTTGGCCAGCGCGCCGTGGATGTAGATCGGCTTTTCGTAGCCGGCATCGCGCAGCAGCCGCATGACGCGCTGCGCCTTGCCCAGCGCATAAGCGCCGACCAGATGCGTTCTCTCGGGAAACTGTTCGGTCGATTTCAGCAGCCGGGCGATCTCTTCGGAATCGGGCGGATGCCGAAACACCGGCAGGCCGAACGTCGCCTCGGTGATGAAGACATCGCATTTGAGCGGCTCGAACGGCTCGCAGGTCGCGTCCTTCTGGCGTTTATAGTCGCCGGACGCGACGATGCACGTGCCCTGGTGCGCGACCTTGATCTGGGCCGAGCCCAGCACATGGCCGGCCGGGTGAAAGCTGACGGTGACGCCGTCGAGCGCAATCGTCTCGCCGAGCACGGCGGCTTGCGTCGTTCCGGCAAAACTGTCGCCGTAGCGCAGCCCCATGATGTCGAGCGTCTGCTGCGTCGCCATCACCGAGCGGTGGCCGGAGCGGGCATGGTCGGAATGGCCATGTGTGATCAGCGCCCGGTTGACCGGCCGCACCGGGTCGATGAAGAAATCGCCGGGCGGGCAATACAGCCCTTCCGGCCGGGGATGAAGCAGGTCGCTGGCGCGCATGGCCCCAAGATAGGCGCTAATTCCGGCGCGGGAAGCCTGTTGTAAGTCACTGCTGACTCCAGCATAGAGCGCAAGCCGGCTGCAAACACCCGGCGGAACCCGATCGCATGAAACCGCTCCAGACCTCGTCCGGCGATTTGACCGCCGACCGCCGCGCCGACTATGCCGAAATGCTTTATGCATCCGGCGATCATACGGCAGCGGCGGAATTGCTGCTCGGCGCGCTCGAACTGGCGCCGCAATGGCCAGCCGGCTGGTTCCGCCTCGGCGAGATGCAGGAAGCGGCGGGCGCGCGCGATCGTGCCGCGCAGGCCTGGACGACGGCGCTGCGGCTGGACCCGGCGGACAGGCTCGGCGCGGTGCTCAAGCTGCAATTGATCGGCAGGGCGGCGGCGGCCCAGGCGCCGCCCAGCGCCTTCGTCGAGACGCTGTACGACCACTATGCCGGGAGTTTCGAGGGTGAACTGGTCGACAGGCTCGGCTACCGTCTGCCCGAATGCCTCGACCGCGCCATCCGGGCAGCACGGCCGGGCCGGTTTTCGCTGGCGCTCGATCTCGGCTGCGGTACCGGCCTCATGGGCCAGAGGCTGCGGCCGATCGCCGACCGGCTGGAGGGTTACGACATCTCGGCCGGCATGCTGAGGCAGGCGCGCGCCAAAGGCGTCTACGATCTGCTCGTCAAGACGGACCTGCAGGACTTTTGCTATTCTGGCCCGAAAGCCGATCTGGTGACGGCGGCCGATGTGTTCATCTATGCCGGCGCGCTCGACAGGGTGGTGAACAAGATTGCCGGAATGCTTGCCGGCGGCGGTCTGTTTGCGTTCTCCGTCGAGACGCTCCCGAGCGGAGAATCGTCTGACAGCGCCGGCTTCGCCTTGCAGCCGTCGCGCCGCTACGCGCATTCGCAAGGCTATGTAGAGCGGGTTCTGGATGCCGACGGCTTTTCGATCCTGTCGCTGCAGGCAACGATCATCCGGCAGGATCGCCGCCAACCGGTCGAAGGGCTGGCCGTAGTGGCAAGCTCGCTTTCCGGCAGCGTAAAATCTGGCTAAGACTTCTGCCGCTGCGCATGAGAAGCCGCAGCTGCGAAAGACAAGGAGCACGTTCATGCGCTGGAACATGACGGTCTTGGCATCTTGCCTGGCGATGGCCGGCTGCGTCGGCAATTCGATGTCCGAACGGCAGGACGAAAACGTCCAGTCCTCGCTGCTATTTGACAAGGTGCCTTGCGATCAATTGCTGGCGCAACGAAACGGCCTGGCGCAGCAATATCATCTGCCGGTGGACGCCAAGCCGTCGTTCTCCAACCCGGCGACGGGCTTTGGCCCGTTCACGCCGGATATGCGCTCAAAAGCCAAACGCGACGCCGACCAGGCAAGCGGCAAGATCGACGCCATGAACCGGTCGATCAGCCGGCGCGAATGCGGCAAGCCGGCCAAACGGAACAAGCTCGGCCTGACCTGACCGGATCTTAATCCGCCACCTTCCACTGCTCGCGCGAGGCGCTGGCGGGATAGACGCCGAGGATGCGCATTTCGCGCGAGAAAAAGCGCAACTCGTCGAGTGCCAGCTTCACCAGCGGATCGTCGGGATGACCCTCGATATCGGCGTAGAACAGCGTCGCTGTAAACGCGCCGAGCTGGTAGCTTTCCAGCTTGGTCATGTTGATGCCGTTGGTGGCGAAGCCGCCCATCGCCTTGTAGAGCGCCGCCGGCACATTGCGGACGCGGAAGATGAAGGTCGTCATCATCCCGGCGTCGGCCGAGGGACGTTCAGCCCATTGCTTGTTCTTGGTCAGCACGACGAAGCGGGTGACGTTGCTGTCGGTGTCCTCGACATTCTCCTCGATGATGTCGAGCCCGTAGAGCGTTGAGGCCAGCGCCGGCGCCAGCGCCGCCATGGTGCGGTCCTTCATCGCGGCGACCATCTTGGCGGCGCCCGCGGTGTCGCCGGCCACCGTCGCCTTCCAGCCGTTCTTGCGGATGTATTTGCGGCATTGGCCGAGCGCGTGGATGTGGCTGTGCACGGTCCTGATCTCGTCGCGCCTGACGCCGGGCAGCACCATCAGCTGGAAGTGGATCGGCAGAAAGTATTCGCCGATGATGTGCAGCTTCGATTCCGGCAAGAGATGATGGATGTCGGCGACGCGGCCGGCAATGGTGTTCTCGATCGGGATCATCGCCAGATCGGCCTTGCCGGTCTCGACGGCGTTGAAGGCGTCCTCGAAGGTCGGGCACGGCAACGGCTCCATTGACGGGAACATGTTGCGGCAGGCGGTGTCGGAATTGGCGCCCGGCTCGCCCTGGAAGGATATTTTGTTGGTCTTTTCAGGCATGCGCGGAGTCTCGGGAATTGAGGGAATTTCTTAGTCGGAAAGGAGCGCCCTGGCGCGTTCGAGATCGTCCGGCGTGTCGACGCCAAGCGGCACCGACTGCACGATCTCCGCATCGATGCGCATGCCGGCCTCAAGCGCCCGCAACTGCTCCAGCCGCTCGCGGCGCTCCAGCGGCGACGGCCTCAGCGCAACGAAGCGTTCGAGCGCGGCGCGGCGATAGGCATAGAGGCCGATATGATGGTAGAGCGGGCCTTCGCCCCAAGGGGCGGTGGCGCGGGTGAAATAGAGCGCCCTGAGCCGCGTCGTCGAGAGTGGCGAGCCGACCAGCTTGACGACGTTCGGATTGGTCTTTTCCTCGTCGCGTACGATCTCGACGCAGAGCGTGGCGATATCCACCGCTGCGTTCTCGAAAGGCTTCAGCGCGGCGCCGATAACAAGGGGGTCGATGGTCGGCAGATCGCCCTGCACATTAACGATGGTCTCGACGCTGTTGCCAGGGTCGAGAATGGTCAGCGCTTCGAAGATGCGGTCGGAACCGGTTTCGTGGTCCGCCCGCGTCATCACCGCCTCGAAACCATGCGCGCGCACCGCCCCCGCAACGCCCTGCGTGTCGGTGGCGACGACGACCCGGCCGAGCCCGGCATCGGCAGCACGGCGAGCGACGTGGACGATCATCGGAGTGCCGGCAATGTCGGCCAGCGGCTTGCCCGGCAGGCGGGTCGAGGCCATGCGGGCCGGGATCAGGATGAGCGTGGACATGAGGCGGGCAGGGGCTCGAAAAAGAGGGGGACAAAAGTGGCAAAAGGTCTCACTGGCAGCGCCCTTATAGGTGTTGCAACGCCGGAGCAAAAGACCTAGTTTCCGCGCGATTTGACCGCCTCGCAGGGTGGTTCACGATACCGACGGACGGAGTGGACGGATCGGTCCGCCGGAAAAGGGAGCCTGGGGCGTATGGATTCCAACGAAGTCAACAAGCTGCTCGCCGGCTTTCTCGGCACGGTGTTCATCGTCTTTTCCGTTGGCATCGTGTCCGACGCGCTGTTTGCCTCGCCGGCGCCGGAAAAGCCCGGCTTCGCCATCGAGGCGACCGAGCCCGCCGAAGGCGGCCCGGCCGTTCCCGCCGCGGCCGTGAAGCCGATCGCCGAGCTGCTGACCACCGCCAACGCCGAAGCGGGCGCCGCCATCTTCAAGAAATGCCAGGCTTGCCACTCCGGCGAAAAGGGTGGCCCCAACAAGGTTGGGCCCGATCTCTGGGACATCGTCGACCGTCCGGTCGCCGAGCATGAGGGCTTTGCCTATTCGGCCGGCATGAAGGAGTTCTCCAAGGGCGGCAGCGAGAAGTGGACCTACGACAATCTCAACCACTTCATCACCTCGCCGAAGAAGTTCGTGAAGGGCACCGCGATGGGCTTCGCCGGCCTGCCGAAGGATGAGGACCGCGCCAACGTCATCGCCTATCTGCGCACGCTGTCGGACAATCCGAAGCCGCTGCCGGCGCCCGGCGCCTCGGCCGAAAACGCGCCCGCCAAGCCGGCCGAAGGTGCAGCCCCTGCCAAGCCGGCAGAAGGCGCGGCGCCAGCCGCCCCGGCGGCACCCGCAAAATAACAAAACTGTAATGACATTATCCTTGAAAAAGCCGGGTTCAGCCCGGCTTTTTCGTTAGGAAAAATGCATATGCGACGACAAAGCCGCTCGGTTGCGGTTTTCAGCGCCGCCAAATGATCTAGATTGGGCCCAGACGCTATGGTGACGGCGCTATATCGCGAAGAGGAGAACGCATGACGGTTGGCCGAGCGCGGACGCTTCTGAAATCGGTGCTGATGCTGGCTGCCTTTGCCGGCGGCCTGCAGGCGGCCTTTGCGGACGAATGGCGCACGACCTCGTCGCTGATCGGCGAATCCAAATATGGCGACAATTTCCAGCACTACGACTACGTCACTCCGGATGCGCCGAAGGGCGGCACAGTGAACTCAGTGGTGCTCGGCACGTTCGACAGCTTCAACCCCTATGTCGTGCAGGGTTCGCCGGCCGCCGGCTTCGCGCAGTTCGGCGGCGGCCTGCTCTACGACACGCTGATGGAGCAGGCGACCGACGAGGGCAGCGTCAACCATCCGCTGATCGCCGATGCCTACAAATACCCGGCCGACTATTCCTCGGCGACCTACAGGCTCGATCCGCGGGCGAAATGGCATGACGGCCAGCCGATAACGACCGACGATGTGATCTGGTCGTTCCAGGTGCTGAAGGCCAACAGCCCGATGTACAGCCGTTATTTCGAGAACGTCACCGACGCGGTTGCGATCTCCGATCGCGAGGTGGAGTTCCATTTCAACCAGAAGGGCAATCGGGAGTTACCTCAGATTCTCGGCGGTCTCGTCGTGCTGCCGAAGCACTGGTGGGAAGGTACCGACGCCAACGGCAGGAAGCGCGACGTCACAAAGCCGACGCAGGAGCCGCCGCTCGGCTCGGCCGCCTACAAGATCGCCAGCTTCAAGCCGGGGTCCGAAATCATCTGGCAGCGCGTGCCGGACTACTGGGCGGCCAAGCTGCCGGTGAAAATTGGCCGTGAGAATTTCGACAGGCAGCGTTTCACCTATTTTCTCGACGACAATGCCGCCTGGCAGGCCTTCACCAAGGGCGGGCTGGACGACATCAAGCCGGAGAACAGTTCGAGGCGCTGGAACACGGCCTATGACTTCCCGGCGGTCAAGGCCGGCGACGTCATCAAGAAGGAATTCAAGACCGCGTCGCCCGAACCGATGCAGGCCTTCATGCTCAACACCAGGCGCCCGCTGTTTAGGGATCGCCTGGTGCGCGCCGCGCTGATGTATCCGTTCGATTTCGAGACGATGAACCGGACCCTGTTCTTCGGTTCCAACACCCGCACCAGCAGCTATTTCCAGGGCACCGAACTGGCGTCGAGCGGCCTGCCGCAAGGCAAGGAACTCGAAATCCTCGAGCAGTACCGTGACAAGCTGCCGCCTGAAGTCTTTACCCAGGAATTCAAGCTGCCGGTCTACGACAACCCGCAGGCTGAGCGCAAATACCTGAAAACCGCGGTCGATCTGTTCGCCAAGGCAGGCTGGATCATCAAGGGCGGCAAGATGGTCAACGCCAAGACCGGCGAGCCATTCAAGTTCGAAATCCTCGGCTGGAACGACACCGACCAGGTCATCGCCAGCCCCTACATCGCCAATCTGCGCAAGATCGGCGTCGACGCAACGCTGCGCCTGATCGACCAAACCCAGTATATCAACCGAGTCACTCACTTCGACTTTGACGTGGTCACTTCGATACTCGGGCAGTCGGACTCTCCTGGCAATGAACAGCGCGATTTCTGGAGTTCCAAGGCCGCCGATTCGCCGGGATCGCGCAATTACGCCGGCATCAAGAATCCGGTCGTCGATGCGCTGGTCGACCGCATCATCTTTGCCACCGACCGCGACGATCTGGTTGCCGCCACCCATGCGCTCGACCGGGTGCTGCTGTGGAACTACTATGTCGTGCCGCAATATTACCGTGCCGTGGTCTGGCTCGCCTACTGGAACAAGTTCGGTATGCCGGAGAAGCAGCCCGCCTATAGCGGCGTCGACCAGAATTCCTGGTGGATCGATCCGGTCAAGGAAAAGGCGCTGGCGGCCAAATACAAGAGTGGCAATTGATGGCGGTGCTGCCCCGTCGCGACTTCCTCGCCCTGGGCGGTGCCGCCGCGGCCGCGGCGCTGCTGCCCGGCCGGGCTTTCGCCACGATCCCGACCGGCGTGAAACTGCACGGCCTGTCGGCCTTCGGCGATCTCAAATATCCTCCGGATTTCGCGCATTTCGACTATGTCAATCCGGACGCTCCCAAGGGCGGCCGGATGAATTTCGCCCCGCCGAACTCCACCCTCAATCAGAGCTTCCTGACTTTCAACACGCTGAACTCGCTGGTGTTGAAAGGGGATTCGCCGCCGCGCACCGAACTCTGTTTCGATTCGCTGATGGCAAGGGCAGTCGATGAGCCGGATGCGGTCTACGGCCAGCTTGCCGAATCCGTTACCTTGTCGCAGGACCGCAACGGCTTCCGCTTCAGCCTGCGGCCACAAGCGCGTTTCCATGACGGCTCGCCGCTGACCGCCGAGGACGTTGCCTTCGCCTTGAACCTCTACAAAGATCGGGGACATCCGAACCTTTCCCAAGCGCTGCGGCACATGACGGATGCGGTCGCAATCGATCCGCTTACAGTCAGCCTTACCTTCAACGGCCAACAGTCGGCGCAGAATATCCTCGCGATCGTCGTAATGCCGATCGTGTCCAAAGCCTTCTACACGGCCAATGATTTCGACGCCTCGACGATGACCCCACCGCTCGGTTCCGGGCCGTACCGAATGGGGCGGGTGGTGGCCGGGCAGACCATCGAATATGAACGCGTCGCCGATTATTGGGGCCGCGATCTGGCCGTGAACCGCGGGCTTAATAATTTCGACCGCATCCGTATCGATTTCTACCTTGATCGCCAGGCAGCGTTTGAAGCGTTCAAGAAAGGGGATACGCATTTTCGCGAGGAGTTCACTGCGCGGGTATGGGCGACCGGCTACGACTTTCCAGCGCTGAAGGATGGCAGGGTCGTCAAACGCGAATTTCCCGGCGAGAAAACGCCATCCATGCAGGCTGTCGCACTCAATCAGCGCCGTCCGCAGTTCCGCGACATTCGCGTGAGACAGGCAATCGCCTATTGCTTCGACTTCGAATGGACCAGGCGGGTTCTGTTTTTCGACTCCTACGAGCGTTCGCAATCGAACTTCGAGCGGTCGGACTACAAGGCCAAGGGCCTGCCCTCACCCCAGGAATTGAAACTGCTGGAGCCGTTTCGAGCCGAGTTGCCGCCGGAGACCTTCGGCGATCCGGTGATGCAACCCGTCTCCGACGGTTCGGGCCACGACCGCAAGCTGCTGCGCGAGGCTTCGAGACTGCTTGCCGAAGCCGGCTGGAAGCGAACGGGCAATTTCGTCGTCAATGACAAGGGCGACCGGCTGCGGGTGGAAATGCTGGCCGAGGACGATGGCCTCGTTCGCATCTTCCTTCCGTGGTCCGAGAATATGAAGGCGATCGGCATCGACGCTTCGGTCCGGCAGGTCGATTCGGCGCAGTTTGAAGCGCGGCAGAGCAATTTCGACTTCGACTTCAACATGCTCGCATGGTCGATCGGAGCGACGCCAACCGCCGATGGTTTGGAGATCCTCTATGCTTCCCGGATGGCGAAAACGCCGGGGATGCGCAACTATCCGGGTACGGAAAGCAAAGCCATCGACGCGCTGATCGAGGCAGCCGGCAAGGCGCAGAGCCGGATCGAACTCGTCACCGCGCTCAACGCGCTCGATCGGGTCTTGCGCGCGCGGCTAGACTGGATTCCAACATATCATCTGGCGAATCACCGGGCAGCCTTCTGGGACATGTTCGGCTTTCCCGCTCAAAAGCCGGATTACGACTTTCCGGTCGAGACGCTGTGGTGGTTCGATAAAGACAAGGCGGCAAAGATTGGCAAAGCCTGAATTTCTTGCGAGCGCTGGCGCCGCCCCTCACCTGCCTGCCGGCATCCTCTCCCCGTATAGCGACGGGGAGAGGGGCGCTTTCATCGATGGTTTCGCCGATCATAAGCGTCGCAATAGAAGCGCCGAGACTACGGCCAGCCCCTTTCTCCCCGTCACTATACGGGGAGAAATGTCCGGCAGGACAATGAAGGGCGGCACCGTCTTCGGCAATTGGCCTGGGGCGATTGCCTTAGGGGCACCTTCAGACACAATGGTCGTCCTCAAGGAGGGTAAAGCCTGATGGGCGCCTACATATTGCGCCGCATCCTTTTGATGATCCCGACCCTGTTCGGTATCATGGCGGTGTCATTTGCCGTCATCCAGTTTGCTCCAGGCGGGCCGGTCGAGCAGGTCATCGCCAGGCTGACCAACCAGGGCGGCAGCGATCGCCTTGGCGGCGGCGGGGGCGATGCGGGCGGCGCCAATGTCGATGTCGCCGGCGACGTCGGCTCGAAATACCGCGGCGCGCAAGGGCTCGATCCGGAATTCATCAAGAAGCTGGAGAAGCAGTTCGGCTTCGACAAGCCGCCGCTCGAGCGCTTCGGCATGATGCTGTGGAACTATCTCCGCTTCGATTTCGGCGACAGCTATTTCCGCGACATATCGGTGCTCGACCTGATCCTGGAAAAGATGCCGGTGTCGATCTCGATCGGGCTGTGGATCACGCTTTTGTCCTACCTGATCTCGATCCCGCTCGGCATCCGCAAGGCGGTCAAGGACGGCTCCACTTTCGACGTCTGGACCAGCGGCGTCGTCATCGTCGGCTACGCGATTCCGGGCTTCCTGTTCGGCATCTTGCTGATGGTTCTGTTTGCCGGCGGCTCGTTCTGGGACTGGTTTCCGCTGCGCGGCATCACCTCCGACAATTGGGACCAGCTGTCCTGGCCGCAGCGGATCGTCGACTATTTCTGGCATATGACCCTGCCGCTGACGGCGCTGGTGCTGTCGGCCTTCGCCACGACGACGCTTTTGACCAAGAATTCCTTCCTCGAGGAAATCCGCAAGCAATATGTGGTCACCGCCCGCGCCAAGGGCCTGTCGGAGCGGCAGGTGCTTTATGGCCACGTCTTCCGCAACGCCATGCTGATCGTCATCGCCGGTTTTCCCGGTGCCTTCATCTCGGCATTCTTCACCGGGTCACTGCTGATCGAGAACATCTTTTCGCTCGACGGCCTCGGCCTGCTTGGTTTCAACTCGGTGGTGCAGCGCGACTATCCGGTGGTCTTCGCCAATCTCTACATCTTCTCGCTGCTTGGCCTGTTCGTCGGGCTGCTGTCCGATCTGATCTATACCTGGGTCGATCCGCGCATCGATTTCGAGCGGAGAGACGTCTGATGGCGCGGACCATGGCCGAAACGGCGCCGGCTCGGATCGCGCGGCCCTTTCTGTCGCCGCTCAACCAGCGGCGCCTGCAGAACTTCAAGTCCAACCGGCGCGGCTACTGGTCGTTGTGGATTTTCCTGTTCCTGTTCGTGCTGTCGCTGGTTTCCGAACTGATCGCCAACGACAAGCCGATCATCGCCTCCTACAAGGGCGAGATCCTGTTTCCGGTCCTGGTCGCCTATCCCGAGGAGAAGTTCGGTGGCTTCTATGCGGTCACCGACTACCGCGACCCGGTCATCCAGGACGAGATCAACGCCAATGGCTGGATGGTCTGGCCGCCGGTGCGCTACTCCTACCAGACCGTCAACAACGCTATTCCCGAAGCAGCACCGACCAAGCCGTCCTGGCTCTACGACAAGAAGACGCGCTGCAACCAGTATCCGAAAGGCGAGGCAGACCCCAATTGCAACGTCGGCAACTGGAACTGGCTGGGCACCGACGACCAGGCCCGCGACGTGCTGGCGCGCGTCATCTACGGCTTCAGGATCTCGGTGCTGTTTGGCCTGATCCTGACTGCCGGCTCGGCGCTGATCGGCGTGGCGGCCGGCGCTCTGCAGGGCTATTTCGGCGGCTGGACCGATCTTCTGTTCCAGCGCTTCATCGAGATCTGGTCGGCGATCCCGGTGCTGTATCTGCTCCTGATCGTTGCCGCCATCCTGCCGCCCGGCTTCTTCATCCTGCTCGGATTGATGCTGCTGTTCTCCTGGGTGGCACTGGTCGGCGTGGTGCGGGCCGAGTTCCTGCGCGCCCGTAACTTCGAATATGTCAATGCGGCGCGCGCGCTCGGCGTGTCCAACGTCACCATCATGTTCCGGCATCTGCTGCCCAACGCCATGGTGGCGACGCTGACCTTCCTGCCGTTCCTGCTCAGCGGCTCGATCTCGACGCTGACCTCGCTCGACTATCTCGGCTTCGGCCTGCCGCCCGGCTCCGCCTCGCTCGGTGAACTGTTGAAGCAGGCACAGCGCAACCTCAACGCGCCCTGGCTCGGCATTTCCGGCTTCGTCGTCATCTCGCTGATGCTGTCGCTGCTGGTCTTCGTCGGCGAGGCCACGCGCGACGCCTTCGATCCGCGCAAGACGTTCAGATGAGCGACACCCCGCTGCTTTCGGTCCAGGATCTCAGCGTCGCCTTCACGCAAGCCGGCGACCAGTCGATCGCCGTCGACCATATTTCCTTCGACCTTGCCAAGGGCGAGACGGTGGCGCTGGTCGGCGAATCCGGCTCCGGCAAGTCGGTCACCGCGCTGTCGGTGCTGAAGCTGCTGCCCTATCCGACCGCCAGCCACCCGTCGGGAAGGATACTGTTCCTCGGCGCCGACCTGCTTGCCGCCGACGAGAGAGACCTGCGCCGCGTGCGCGGCAACAAGATCACCATGATCTTCCAGGAGCCGATGACCTCGCTCAACCCGCTGCATACGATCGAGCAGCAGATCGTCGAGGTATTGAAGCTGCATCAGGGCCTGGGCGATCGCAAAGCCAAGGCGCGCACGCTGGAACTTCTGCACGAGGTCGGCATCCGCGAGCCGGAGAAGCGGCTTGACGCCTATCCGCACCAGCTTTCCGGCGGCCAGCGCCAGCGCGTCATGATCGCCATGTCGCTGGCCAACGAGCCTGAACTTTTGATCGCCGACGAGCCGACGACGGCGCTCGACGTCACCGTCCAGGCGCAGATCCTCGAATTGCTGGCCGGCCTGAAAAGCCGCAAGAACATGTCGATGCTGTTCATCACCCACGATCTCGGCATCGTCAGGAAGATCGCCGACCGGGTCTGCGTGATGACCAAGGGCAAGATCGTCGAGACCGGCCCGACCAACGAGATATTCGCCAATCCGCAGCACGCCTACACGCGGCATCTGCTTGCCGCCGAGCCGAAAGGCAAGCCGCCGGCGGCCAACCAGGCCGCCAAGCCGGTGATGGTCGGCAAGGACGTCAAGGTCTGGTTCCCGATCAAGAAGGGCTTCTTCCGGCGCACCGTCGACAATGTGAAGGCGGTCGACGGCATCGACGTCACCGTACGGGCCGGTCAGACGCTTGGCGTCGTCGGCGAATCCGGCTCAGGCAAGACGACGCTCGGCCTGGCGCTGGCCAGGATGATCTCGTCGACCGGGAACATCCAGTTCAACGGACGCGGCATCGATCAGCTGTCCTTCAACGAAATGCGGCCGTTGCGGCGCGAGTTGCAGATCGTCTTCCAGGATCCGTTCGGTTCGCTCAGTCCACGCATGTCGGTCGCCGAGATCATCGAGGAAGGGTTGAAGATCCATGAGCCGAAGCTGTCGCCTGATGCGCGCGACGAGCGTGTCGTCGACGTGCTGAAGGAAGTCGGCCTCGATCCGGCGACGCGCAACCGCTATCCGCACGAATTCTCCGGCGGCCAGCGCCAGCGCGTCGCCATCGCGCGCGCCATGGTGCTCAACCCGCGTTTCGTCATGCTGGACGAGCCGACCTCGGCGCTCGACATGAGCGTGCAGGCGCAGGTCGTCGACCTCTTGCGCAGCCTGCAGGCCAAGCACGACCTCGCCTACCTCTTCATCAGCCACGATCTGAGGGTCATCCGCGCGCTCGCCAACGAAGTCATCGTCATGCGCAATGGCAGGATCGTCGAGGCCGGTCCTTCCGAACAGATTTTTGGCAAACCGCGGACCGACTATACAAAGGCGTTGATCTCGGCCGCCTTCAAGATCGAAACGGCGCCGGTCGGCATCGTCAGCGAGTAGATTTTCGCCAGAGATCATGCACAAAATCAAAACGCAGCCGCGCCTTGCGCGTCGGGACGCGAACGCTGTTGGTAAAAAGGGAAAAACAATCCGCAATGGAAAAAGGCCGCATCCTGCTTGCCCTCACCGGTATTCATCCGCTGCGCTGGCGCGAACTGCTGTCGGCGGAGCGCGAGGTGGTGCTCGAGCCGAACGGCGCCGGCGATCCCTCGATCACCTATGCGGTGGTGTGGAAACAGCGGCCGAACCTGTTGTCGTCGCTGCCCAATCTGCGCGCCATCTTCTCGATCGGCGCCGGCGTCGACCACATCTTCGCCGATCCCACCTTGCCCGACGTACCGGTCGTCAAGGTGGTGGCCGACAACCTGACCCAGTACATGACCGAATACGTCGTCTGGCGGGTGCTCGACCACCATCGCCAGGGCATGCTCTACCGCGCCCAGCAGCAGAAGAAGATCTGGCATGAACCGCAGCAGCGGCCGGCCAGCGACATCTCGGTCGGCATTATGGGGCTCGGCACGCTTGGCCGCGCGGCGGCATCGGTGCTGTTGTCGCTCGGCTTTCCCGTCAATGGCTGGTCGCGCAGCGACCGGCCGATGCAAGGTGTCTCGACTTACGCGGGCGAGGCCGGCCTGATCCCGTTCCTCAACGCCACCGATATCCTGGTGGTGCTGCTGCCGCTGACGCCGCAGACGCACGGCATCATCAACCACAGCGTGCTGAAGGAGCTGCGCAAGCGCAACGGGCTCGGCGGCTCAGTGCTGATCAATGCCGGGCGCGGCAGGCTGCAGAAGGACGCCGACATTTTGCGCGCGCTGGACGACGGCACGCTGAAGGAAGCCAGCCTCGACGTTTTCGAGGTCGAGCCGCTGCCGAAGACCAGCCCGCTATGGAGCCACCCCAAAGTGTTCGTGACGCCGCACGCGGCGGCAACCTCCGATCCGGTCCACCTGGCGCCGATCATGCTGCGTCAGATGGATGCTTTCGAGCGCGGCGAAGCGCTGGAAAATGTAGTGGATCGCGACGCCGGGTATTAATTTTTTAGAGCGCCGCTTTCCAGTCTCAGCCCCAGCCGAGCGGCACGTAGTCGATCTCCATAAACGCCTCGACCTCGGGGATCCAGCGGTCGCGGACGAAGGCGACGTGGTCGGGATGGTCGTTATAGCCGGAATAGGCCCGCTGATCGGCAAACTCCATCGAGAAGCCGAAGCGGTAGTCGTTCTTGGGACTGACCTGCCGCAACTGCTCGAAATGCGTGACGCCCTTTATCGCCGTGAGAATCCTCTTGGCGTCGGCGAGGAACCGTTTTTCCTCGAGCGAATGCGGCGGGTGTTTCAGCGTGAACACGACGGTGTGACGGATCATTTTTTGCTCCTGCGATGTCTTCGTGTCACGCGCTGTCAGCCCAGGCGCGGATGAGGTTATAGGCGATCGCCCCCTTCGGCGGTGTCACCAGGCCGCCCGGATGCTCGCGGGCCACCATCGAGAGCACCTCGTCGCGAAAGAACCAGCGGCAATCTTCCAGCTCGTTGAGGTCGGGCTGGATATCGTCGTTGAGCGGTTCGCCGAAGCAGCCGATCATCAGCGAATAGGGAAACGGCCAGGGCTGGCTGGCGTGGTAGACGACGCGGCCGAGCCTGATGCCGGCTTCCTCCAGCGTTTCGCGGCGCACCGCCGCCTCGATCGTCTCGCCCGGCTCGATGAAACCGGCGAGCGCCGAATACATGCCGGGCCCGAAATGCCGGCCGCGGCCGAGCAGGCATTTTTCGCGTGTTGCCGTCAGCATGATCGCCACCGGGTCGGTGCGCGGAAAGTGCTCCGTACCGCAGGCCGGGCAATGCCGCTTGTAACCGCCCGCCCGCATCGCGGCTTCGGTGCCGCATTTGCTGCAGAAGCGATGGCTGGCATGCCAGGCGAGCAGCGCCGCCCCTTGCGCCAGCGCGCCGGCCGCCGCTTCGTCGACCAGCCCCTGCATATAGACCGAGCGATAGTCGATCGCCTTGATCGTCTCGGGAAGCTGCTCGGGCTCGACCCCGGCCGGCACCGCCAGCACCGGGCCGCTTTCGGAAAAACCGAGCAGGACGCCGTTTTCGAGCGATGCTTCGAGCGGCCGGCATTCGGCCACGCCGAACCAAGGGTCGAATGCGCCTTGCGCAAGCTTCAAATAGAGCCGGCCGCCACGCATCAGCAAAAGCCGCGCCGAGGGATCGGCGAGTGCCTTTTCGACGGAATCGTCGGCGCGGTTTTCGGACTGCCGGTCGATAACGTTGCCGGCGAAGCCGACGAACTGGCTCGGCTCGCGCAAGGGCGCGTCAAACAGGCGAAAGCTCATGCAGACTCGGGAAGGTTCAAGGTGGACACGGAGAGGCTTATAACGCTGCCTTGATCTTTTCCGCAAACTTGCGAAGGTCGGAGCGCTGATAGGGCTCGCGCAGGCCGTGCCCCCACACCGGGCCAGGCCAGCCGGGATCGCCTTCCGAGCGCGCAATGACGTGTACATGCAGCTGGCGCACGATGTTGCCGAGTGCGCCGGTGTTGATCTTGGTGCAGCCGGTCACCCGCTTCAGCGCCAGCGCCACCATGTTGGTCTCGAAGGTCAGCATCGCCTGGTCCAGCGGCGTCATGTCGTGGATTTCCTCGATGCCCGGCCGCTGCGGCACCAGCAGCAGCCATGGCCAGCGGCGGTCGTTCATGACGCGCAATTCGCACAGGCCGAGCCACATCAGCTGTTCGCTGTCGGCTTCCAGCTGGGCGTCAAGCGTGAATCCGGCCTTGAGGCCCGGCAGCATCGGCGTTTCCCTCACTTTTTGACGTTTTTTGAACTCCATCGACGCTAGAGCGGCTTCCGAAGGGCCGCAAGGGGCAGCAACCAACATTGGCCGTCGCGGCGCTGATTGTGCGCGAAGAAGTGAGGCCCGGGCAAATTGCATCAGCTTGGCGCTGCCCCGCCGAGATTGACGATTTTGATCGCGGCCACATTTTGTTCTTGCTTTGTGCCGGCAGCTATGCTACTAATCTCGCTATGGTGATTATTCGCACCAACGACCCGCCCGCCGAGGCGGGTTTTTGGTTTCAGCTTTCGCCATCGCTCAAGGACCCTATCATCCGCACTTGCATTTCATCGCCGGATTGCCGATATGGAGGCTGGGAGGTTGGTGGTGGACGGTCCACTCGCCAACCGGGTCAGGTCCGGAAGGAAGCAGCCCTAACGAGCCCGGAACGGGTCATTGTTCCAGCCTCCCGCCTCTTCGCCTTTTACCCCGACATTGACGGCGCCAAGCCGCGCGGGCGAAACTATGCGCAGGAATCGGCCGCCTCCAGTGGCAGCCCTTGGAGCTTAACGGGCGAATGAGCGAAGCCGGAAACGAGGCCGGGAAATTGGACAAGCCTGCCGCCTACCGCGTGCTGGCGCGCAAATACCGACCGTCGAATTTCTCCGAACTGATCGGCCAGGAGCCGATGGTCCGCACGTTGACCAATGCCTTTGCCACCGGCCGCATCGCCCAGGCCTGGATGCTGACCGGCGTGCGTGGCGTCGGCAAGACGACGACCGCGCGCATACTCGCGCGGGCCCTGAACTACAAAACATCGACCGTCGACCAGCCGTCCGTCGACCTTGCCGTGCTCGGCGAGCATTGCCAGGCGATCATGGAAGGCCGGCATGTCGACGTCATCGAGATGGACGCCGCCTCGCATACCGGCATCGACGACATCAGGGACATCATCGAGCGTGTGCGCTACGCCCCGGTGTCGGCGCGCTACAAGGTCTACATCATCGACGAAGTGCACATGCTTTCCAACCAGGCCTTCAACGGCCTGCTGAAGACGCTGGAAGAGCCGCCGCCGCACGTCAAGTTCATCTTCGCCACCACCGAAATCCGCAAGGTGCCGATCACCGTCCTGTCGCGCTGCCAGCGTTTCGACCTCAGGCGCATCGATGCGGCAATGATCAAGGCCGACCTTGCCAGGATAGCCCGTCTGGAGGGCATCGAAGTCGAAGACGATGCGCTGGCGATGATCGCGCGCGCGGCCGAAGGCTCGATGCGCGATGCGCAGTCCATCCTCGACCAGGCGATCGCCCATGGCGGCGGCGCGGTCAGCGCCGAAGCGGTGCGTGCTATGCTCGGCCTTGCCGACCGTGCCCGCATCGTCGACCTGTTCGAACATGTCATGAAGGGCGACGTCGCCGCCGCACTTGCCGAATTCCGTGCCCAGTACGATACCGGCGCCGATCCTGCCGCGGTGCTGACCGACCTTGCCGAGTTCAATCATCTGGTCACCCGTCTGCGTTTCGTGCCGGCTGCCATCGACGACGCCTCGCTGTCCGAGGACGAGCGCCGGCGCGGCGCCGATTTCGCCAGCACGCTGTCGGTCAAGGTGCTGTCGCGGACGTGGCAGATCCTCTTGAAAGGTATTCCCGAGGTGCAGACCTCCAACCGCCCGGTCAGCGCCGCCGAGATGGTGCTGATCCGGCTGGCCCATGCCGCCGACCTGCCGACGCTGGACGAGGCGCTGAAATCGCTGGAGAACGGCGGTACACTGCCGGGTGCCGCGCCGCGCGCGAATGGCACGCCGGCAAGCCCCGGCCCCGCAAACCATGCGCCTGCAGGCGGTGGTGCCGGCGCCGTGGCGCAGGCGCGGATGCCGACGTCCAATGGCGGCGCCCAGACAATGCGCCTGGTCGAGACGATGCGCCTGGTCGAGGCCGAGCCCGTGCCGACCAACTTCGTTGCTCCGCCGGAGCCGGCGGTCGAGGCGTCGCCGGTGCCGGTGAAATCGCTGGCCGACATTATCGCCCTTGCCGACGCCCAGCGCGACATGGCCTTCAAGGTGCTGGTGAAGCGTTGCGTGCGCCTGGTGCGCATCGAGCCCGGTCGTATCGACGTCAGCCTGACCGACGATGCGCCGAAGATGTTGCTCAATGATTTGACCGCCAAGCTGCGCGCCTGGACGGGCCGCAACTGGCTGGTGTCGCTGTCGAAGGACGAGGGCGGCCAGACCTTGGCCGAGATGGAATCGACAAAGCGCGAAAACGCCTTCCTCGATGCCAAGAGCGACCCGACGGTCGCCGCCATCCTGGCG
Source organism: Mesorhizobium sp. M0207 (assembly GCF_040321995.1). NCBI lineage: Bacteria > Pseudomonadati > Pseudomonadota > Alphaproteobacteria > Hyphomicrobiales > Phyllobacteriaceae > Mesorhizobium > Mesorhizobium sp. M0207. The sequence continues at coordinate 184,984 of NZ_JAMYSQ010000001.1, read as the reverse complement.
CGCTTTCCCGGTGCCAAGATCATCGACGTGCGCATTCCCGATGCGCCGGAAGCCGACGAGGCCGAAGTGCCGGTCGAGCCGCCGGCCGACGACGACGAAACCTGAACAACCTGGACCAGCTGCAAAGGACAGTGCGATGAAAGACCTTCTCGGCATGATGGGCAAGGCAAAGGAAATGCAGGCCAAGTTCCAGGCCATGCAGGATGAGATCGCCACGCTGGAAGCCACCGGGCAGGCCGGCGGCGGCCTGGTCAGCGTGACGCTGACCGGCAAATTCGAGATGAAGTCGCTGAAGATCGACCCGGCGCTGTTCAAGGAGGACGAGGTCGAGATTCTCGAGGACCTGCTTCTCGCTGCCCACAACGACGCCAGGACCAAGGTCGAGCAGATCATGCAGGAGAAGACCAGGGCGCTGACCGCGGGCCTACCGATCCCGCCGGGAATGAAACTGCCGTTCTAAGGCTAGTGCATGTCGCGCAAAAGTGTGCAGCGGTTTTGCGATAACGACATGCATCAAAACAAGAACCTAAAGCGCGTCGCATAAGCCGGTCGAACGCGACGCGCTAGTCAATCGGTATGCCGTTACAGTGGCCGAAGAGTGCAGCGGCCCAGTGCTCGCTCCACCGCCAGCTGTGTCTATTAGGCAACTCCCCACACTTAATAACGCTTTAGCCATCTTTTTGCCTGAAAGTGTCTCATTCTTGCCGCAACCAGGGGCGGGCTGGCAGCAGAATTGAGGGGACACCTGTTGATCTCTACCCGATGGAAGACGCCGTTGCGGCTCGGCGTCGTTATCTCGCCGCTGTTTTTGGCCGCTTGCAGTCAGACCGCCTCGCACGGCATGTCCAGCCTGACCGATGCCATTACGCCGAGTTTCCTGAGCTCGCGCTCCTACAATTCCACGCCGAAGGAGAAGGAATGCCTGGAGCGGGCAATGTTCTTCGAGTCCAACCGGTCGAGCCGTGACGGCATGATTGCGGTCGGCACGGTGGTGATGAACCGGTTGCGGTCCGGCAATCACGGCAACACCATCTGCCAGGTCGTCGGCGAGCGCGGGCAGTTCGCGCCGGGCGTCATGACACGGCCGATGAATTCGAAGGCGATGCCCGACGTCGAGGAAGCCGCCGAGGCGGTGCTCAAGGGCGAGCGCAAAGCCAAGCTGAAGAATACCATGTTCTTCCACACCGCCGGCCTGCGCTTCCCCTACAAGAACATGCACTACACCATGGTCGCCGGCGGCAATGCCTTCTATGAAAAGCGCGGCCGCAACTGGCAGCCGCTGCCGGACGAGCCGGTGGTCGCCATGGCCCAGGCCAAGCCGCAAGCGCCTGCCGCTCAGGCCATACTTGTCGCCTCGGCGGAGCCGGCTCGCGAGGTCAAGCCGACATTCGCCAAGGCAACCTATGTGACCGCCGCAGCATCGCTGCCGGCAAAGCAGACAAGGGTGACCGCCGGAAAGGCGACCCCGGAGAAGACGACGGCGGAGAAGCCGATGCTTGTGGCGCTGCAGGAACCAATGCAGGAGCCGGATGCGGCCCGTTTTGGCGGAACCGTGAGCGAGCGGCCTGTCACCTCCTTCCAGGCCGTGCCGGCAGAGCCGACAATGTCGTTCGAGGCGACGCCCGAGAACACCGACGCCATCGGCGCGATGATCGCCGGCCAGACCCGGCCACTGGAAGAAAACTGAGGGCCCTAGTGGCTTGCAGTCGCTTCGGACAAATACGAGGAGTCGGCGCCGCCCCTCATCGCCCTGCCGGGCACTTCTCCCCGTATAGTGACGGGGAGAAGTGGGACGGCCGCAATCCTGGCGTACATTCTGCAACGATGATGATTGGCGAAACCGTCGATAAGAGCGTTCCTCTCCCCGTCACTATACGGGGAGAGGTCGCCGGCAGGCGGGTGAGGGGCAGCGCCAACGCCCGGAAAAGGGTGACGGGCGAATTCAAGCCTGAAGCGATTGCTCGGTCGCCCGCCTCAGCAGAGTTCCAAAACGCGTTGAAAAATCCTAAACCGGTGCGATGTCGAAGCGAATCGCCGGTCCCGAGATCGAACGCCTGATCCAGCTGCTGGCCAAGGTGCCGGGGCTCGGTCCGCGTTCGGCACGGCGCGCAGCACTCCACCTCATCAAGAAGAAGGAACAGCTGCTGGCGCCGCTCGCCGCCGCCATGGGCGAGGCGGTCGACAAGGTGCGCATCTGCTCGACCTGCGGCAATGTCGATACCTCGGATCCATGCATGATCTGCACCGACCCCCGCCGCGACCCCACTATGCTCATCGTCGTCGAGGACGTGGCCGACCTTTGGGCGCTGGAGCGGGCGACAGCCATGAACGTGCGCTACCATGTGCTCGGCGGTACGCTGTCGCCGCTCGACGGCATTGGTCCTGATGAGCTCAACATCCGTTCGCTGGTCGACCGCGTCGCCGGCGGCGAAGTCAAGGAAGTGATCCTCGCCGTCAACGCCACGGTCGAGGGCCAGACCACCGCGCACTACCTCACCGACCAGCTTTCCGGCTTCGACATCAAGGTGACGCGCCTGGCGCACGGTGTTCCGGTCGGCGGCGAACTCGATTATCTCGACGAAGGCACGCTGGCCGCCGCACTGCGCTCGCGGACGGTGTTTTGAGGCGAGCGGCGGGGAGAGTGCTTCCGAGATGATTGCGTTCCGTCGCGCCCCCCTCTGTCCTGCCGGACATCTCCCCCACGAGGGGGGAGATTGGCAGCCTCGATATCCCGGCCAAGCTTGCGACGTTGAACATTGGCGAAAACAGACGCGACAGCCAATCTCCCCCCTGGAGGGGGAGATGTCCGGCAGGACAGAGGGGGGCGCGACAGGATGCCGACTTCGCAGGCTGGCCGTCGCGTTCTTTCTCGCCTTCCTCCTCGCCACCCCGGTCTCCGCCGCAAAAATCGACGACCAGTTCCACGCCTGGCTCAGCAACGACCTCTGGCCCGAAGCCAAGGCCAAAGGCATCTCCAGGAAAACCTTCGATGCCGCCTTCGAAGGCGTCAGGCCGGACCTGAAGCTGCCCGACCTGGTGAAGCCGGGCGAGAAGGCGACGACGCCGCAGAAGCAGCATCAGGCCGAGTTCGGTTCGCCGGGCGCCTATTTCGCTGAAAAGATAGTCCGAGCGGTGACCGCCGGCGGCCGCACCCGCGAGGCGACCAACGCTGGGACTCTTGCCGCGATCGAGAAACGCTACGGCGTGCCTGGCGAAGTGCTGCTGGCGATCTGGGGCCGCGAGAGCGGCTTCGGCGCGGCGAAGATGCCTTATGACGCCTTCGAGGTGCTGGGCACCAAGGCGTTCATGTCGACCAAGAAGGAATTCTTCCGCACCGAGCTCTTGGCTGCGCTCGAGATCGTCGAGCGCGGGCTTGCCCCGGTCGGCGCGATGAAATCGTCTTGGGCAGGCGCGCTTGGCCAGCCGCAGTTCATGCCGACATCGTTCCTCAAGCATGCCGTCGATTTCGATGGCGACGGCCGCACCGACATCTGGAATTCGACGCCCGACATACTGGCATCGATCGCCAATTATCTCGTCCATTATGGCTGGGTCAGGGGCCGCGGCTGGGGCTTCGAGGTGACTGTGCCGGACAGCGTCTCGTGCTCGCTCGAAGGTCCGGACCAGGGCAAGAAGATTTCCCAATGGGCTGATATGGGCATCAGGCGTGTGTCGGGTAAACCGTTCCCGGCGAGCGAACTGAAAGCCGAGGGCTTTCTTTTGATGCCGGCCGGGCGTAGCGGCCCGGCCTTCATCGTCACCCCCAATTTCTATGTGCTGAAGCAGTATAACACCAGCGATCTCTATGCCCTGTTCATCGGCCATGGCGCCGATCGCATCGCCCATGGCGACAGCAATTTCTCGGGCAATTGGGGCGCGGTCGGCGGGCTCTACCGCTCCGACATCGCCGCCCTGCAGCGGGCGCTGGAAGCTAAGGGCTACGATGTCGGCAGCGCCGACGGCCTGCCTGGCTTCAAGACGCGCCGCTCGATCGGCAAATGGCAGGCCAGCAACGGCCGTTCCGCTACCTGCTTTCCCGACGCCGACCTGGTTACCGCGCTGAAATAGCCGGATTTTTGCACCGCCGGTCTGGCCCAATCGACCGTTCTGCAAATGCTCGTTGCCGCGCTCGAAACCGCCGGATATGGTGAACCGGAACCGCACAAAAAATTGCCGAGACAACGGTCCGGGGATCACCGTTCGACGCGGCAAGAAATGCCACAACTCTGAGCCGGGAACTCAGGTCAACAAAAACAGGGAACAGTTAAAATGATGATGGAAAAGTTTGCTCTACGCTCCCGCTTCTTGCTCGCGGGCGCGGCCATGTCCGCGCTGCTTCTGGCCGGTGCGCCTGCCTTCGCGGTCACGCCCGCCGACACGCTGGTCGAGGGTTTCGCCATCGACGACATCATCACCATGGATCCGGGCGAAGCATTCGAATTGTCGACCGCAGAGGTCACCGGCAACACCTATGATCTTCTGGTACGCCTCGACCTCAGCGACACATCCAAGGTCAAGGGCGATCTCGCCGAAAGCTGGAGCGTCTCCGACGACGGCCTGACCTACACATTCAAGCTCAAGCCCGGCCTCAAATTCGCCTCCGGCAATCCGATCACGGCGGCCGACGTCGCCTATTCGTTCGAACGCGCCATCAAGCTCGACAAGAGCCCGGCCTTCATCATCGGCCAGCTCGGCCTCAATGGCGGCAACGTCACCGACAAAGCCAAGGCCGTCGACGATACGACCTTCCAGTTCACCGTTGACAAGGCCTATGCGCCAAGCTTCGTCTTGAACTGTCTGTCGGCGACCGTCGCCTCGGTCGTCGATGCCAAGCTGGTTAAGGAGCATGTCGCCGCGGTCACGCCGAGCGCCGACTACAAATGGGACAATGATTTCGGCAACGCCTGGCTGAAGACCGGCTATGCCGGCTCCGGTGCCTTCAAAATGCGCGAATGGCGGGCCAACGAGGCCGTCGTGCTGGAGCGCAACGACAATTACTACGGCGAAAAAGCCAAGCTTGCCCGCGTTATCTATCGCAATATGAAGGAAAGCTCGGGCCAGCGCCTGGCGCTCGAAGCCGGCGATATCGACGTCGCCCGCAATCTTGAGCCGAACGACCTCGATGCCATCGCCAAGAATGCCGACCTCACCACCACCTCGGCGCCGAAGGGCACCGTCTATTACATCAGCCTCAACCAGAAGAACCCGAACCTCGCCAAGCCCGAAGTTCGCCAGGCGTTCAAATATCTGGTCGACTACGACGCCCTGGGGTCGACCATCCTCAAGGGCATCGGCGAGATCCATCAGACCTTCCTGCCGAAAGGCGTGCTCGGCGAGCTGGACGAAAACCCGTTCAAACTCGACGTTGCTAAGGCCAAAGAGCTGCTCGCCAAGGCCGGCCTCGCCGACGGCTTCAGCGTCACCATGGACGTGCGCAGCGTCCAACCGCAGACCGGCATGGCGGAATCGATCCAGCAGACGCTGGGACAGGCCGGCATCAAGCTGGAGATCATCCCCGGCGACGGCAAACAGACGCTGACCAAATACCGCGCCCGTAACCACGACATCTATATCGGTCAGTGGGGCCAGGATTATTTCGATCCGAACTCCAATGCCCAGACCTTCGCCAGCAACCCCGACAATTCGGATGAAGGCAAGACCAAGACCCTTGCCTGGCGCAACGCCTGGGACATCCCGGACCTGACCAAGCAGACCGAAGCGGCCCTTGTCGAGAAGGACGCGGCCAAGCGCGCCGCAATGTACCAGGATCTCGAGAAGAAGATCCTCGATACCAGCCCCTTCGTCATCATCCACCAGCAGCTGGAAGTGGCCGGCCTGCGCAAGAGCCTCAAGGGCTTCGCGCTCGGCCCGAGCTTCGACACCAACTTCGTCGGTCCCGTCTCGAAAGAGTGACGCCGGCGGACGCGCCGCATGAGTGTGGCTGAAAGCGAAGTGACGGCAGGGCGCGGTGGCGCCCGTGCTGTTGCCGTGGCCTCATCGATCGCCCGGTTCCTGGTTATCGCGATAACGACCTATCTAGGTCTGCTCGCGGTGACTTTCTTCATCGGCCGTGTCATTCCGATCGACCCGGTGCTGGCAGTGCTCGGGGACCGGGCGCCGGCCAATGTCGTCGAGCGCACGCGCCGCGAGATGGGCCTCGACCTGCCGCTGGTCGAGCAGTTCTACATCTATGTCAAACATGCCCTGAACGGCGATTTCGGCACTTCGGTGCTGACCACCAATCCGGTGATGACAGATATCCGCCGCGCCTTTCCGGCAACCCTCGAACTGGCGACGCTGGGGACGCTGATCGGTTCGGTGATCGGCGTGCCGCTCGGTGTGCTGGCCGCGGTGCGGCGCGGCAGCATCATCGACCAGATCGTGCGGATCATCGGCCTTGTCGGCTATTCCGTGCCGATCTTCTGGCTGGGGCTGCTGGCGCTGGTGCTGTTCTACGCCAAGCTGCAATGGATCGCCTTTCCCGGCCGCCTCGACGTCGTCTACGAATACACCTTCACGCCGATTACCGGCTTTTATCTGCTCGATGCACTCTGGCAGCGGCAGTGGGACGTATTTGCCGATGCCTTCCGCCACATCATCCTGCCGGCCTCGCTGCTCGGCTATTTCTCGCTCGCCTATATCAGCCGCATGACACGCTCGTTCATGCTGAACGAACTCACCCAGGAATATATCGTCGCGGCGCGCGCCAAGGGCCTGTCGGAAACGCGCATCATCTGGGGCCACGCGCTGCGCAACGCCGCGGTGCCGATGGTCACGGTGATCGCTCTGTCCTATGCCGGGCTGCTCGAAGGCTCGGTGCTGACCGAGACGGTGTTTTCGTGGCCGGGTATCGGCCTCTACATCACCAATTCCCTTCAGAACGCCGACATAAACGCCGTGCTCGGCGGCACCATCATCATCGGCTCGGTCTTCATCGCCATCAATCTATTCTCCGACCTGCTCTACCGGCTGCTCGATCCAAGGACCAAGGCAGGATGAGGACCAAGACAGGATGAGCACGGAAGCGATTCAAACCCGCCGCGACTGGCTGCTCAGCGAGCGGCCGGCGTCGCGCGTGCAGGCGAGGCTCGGCCGCGCCTATGTGGGGTGGCGGCGCTTTTCCGCCAACCGGCTGGCGTTTCTCGGGCTGCTCATCATCGTCGCCCTGCTGGTGGTCGCGGCGTTCGCCGATGTGCTGGCGCCCTATTCACCGACATTCGGCGACCTCAAGGGCTCGCGGCTCCTGGCGCCGAGTGCGGCGCACTGGTTCGGCACCGACGATCTCGGCCGCGATATCTATTCGCGCATCATCTTCGGCTCGCGCTGGACACTCTACGTCGTCGTTTTGGTTGCCATTATCGCCGCGCCCATCGGCTTGCTGGTCGGCACCGTCGCCGGTTACGCCGGCGGCTGGACCGATGCGATCCTGATGCGCATCACCGACATCTTTCTCGCCTTTCCGAAGCTGATCCTGGCGCTGGCCTTTGTCGCGGCGCTCGGCCCCGGCATCGAAAATGCCGTGCTTGCCATCGCCATCACCTCGTGGCCTCCCTATGCCCGCATTGCCCGCGCCGAAACGCTGACGGTGCGCAATTCCGATTATATCAAGGCGGTGCAATTGATGGGCGCCTCGCCGTTTCGCATCGTGCTTCGCCACATCATGCCGCTGTGCATCTCCTCGCTGATCATCAGGGTGACGCTCGACATGGCCGGCATCATCCTGACCGCTGCCGGCCTCGGCTTCCTCGGCCTCGGCGCGCAGCCGCCGCTGCCCGAATGGGGCGCGATGATCGCGTCGGGCCGCCGCTTCGTGCTCGACCAGTGGTGGGTGGCGGGTGCTCCGGGCTTTGCCATCCTCATCGTCAGCCTCGGCTTCAACCTACTCGGCGACGGACTGCGCGACGCGCTCGATCCCCGAAGCGGTGACCAATGAGTGGCGACCAATGAGCACGCTTCTCGAAGTCGACGACCTGCGCGTTACCTTCCCGACGCGCACCGGCCTGATCGAGGCAGTGCGCGGCGTTTCCTTCTCGCTCGGCCGCGAGCGGCTCGGCATCGTCGGCGAGAGCGGTTCGGGCAAGTCGCAGACCGGCCGCGCCATCATGGGCGTCACCCCGCCGCAGGCCGATGTGACCGCGAAGACGCTCGCTTTTGACGGCATCGACCTGCTGGCCGCCTCGGCGCGCGAGCGCCGCGCGCTGCGCGGCAAGCGTATCGCCATGATCCTGCAGGATCCGAAATATTCGCTCGACCCGGTGATGAGCATCGGCCGCCAGATCGTCGAGACGCTGCGCACGCATGAGAAGGTCTCCAAGGCCGAAGCCCGCGACCGCGCGCTGGCCATGCTGGAGGCTGTGCAGATCCGCGATCCGGCCCGTGTCTTCGACCTGCATCCGCACGAGGTTTCCGGCGGCATGGGCCAGCGCGCCATGATCGCCATGATGCTGATCGCCGGGCCGGAAATGATGATAGCCGACGAGCCGACCTCGGCACTCGACGTCACTGTCCAGCTCGACGTGCTCGGCATCCTCGACCGGCTGGTCAGCGAGCGCGGCATGGGGCTGATCTTCATCTCGCACGATCTGCGCCTGGTCTCGTCCTTCTGTGATCGTGTCATCGTCATGTATGCTGGCAAGGTGGTCGAACAGCTCAAAGCCTCGGAGCTCGGCCGCGCCCAGCATCCCTATACGCGCGGCCTGCTCAACTGCATGCCCAAGATCGGCGCCGACCGTCACCCGCTGCCGGTGCTCGACCGCAAGCCGGAGTGGGCAGCATGACGGCAGCCCTTTCCGTCGACAGGCTGGAGGTGGTCTTCGACCGCTTCCGCGCGTTGAAAGGCGTCAGCCTCGAGGTCGAATCCGGTGAATCCTTCGGCCTGGTCGGCGAGTCCGGCTCCGGCAAGTCGACGTTGCTCAGGGCAATCGCCGGCCTGGCGCCGGCCGCATCAGGCACCATCGCGGTCAACGGCAAAACGCTCGGCGCGCGTCGCGACAAGGCGTTCTACCGCGAGGTGCAGATGGTCTTCCAGGACCCGTACGGTTCGCTGCACCCGCGCCAGACCGTCGACCGCCTGCTGCAGGAGCCGCTCGCCATTCACGGCTTCACCGACGGCGAAAAGCGCATCCAGCGGGCACTCGACGAGGTCGGCCTCGGCACCGGGTTCCGTTTTCGCTATTCGCATCAATTGTCCGGCGGTCAGCGCCAGCGCGTGGCGATCGCCCGCGCCCTGATTCTGGAACCGTCGATCCTGCTGCTCGACGAGCCGACCTCGGCGCTCGACGCTTCGGTGCAGGCGGAGGTGCTGAACCTGCTGGAAGAGATCAGGCGCCGCCGCAAGCTGACCTTCCTGATGGTCAGCCACGACCTAGCCATCATCACCCACATGTGCGAACGGCTGATGGTGATGCAGAACGGCGAGGCGATGGAGAATCTGACCGCGGACGATCTTGTCGAACGCCGTGTCACCAAGGATTATACGCGCAATTTGCTGAGGGCCAGCGAGGGGTTCGTGCGGACGGCGTGAGTAGGCTTGCTTTCAATTCCCCGCGTCGTGTTCTTTCGCGCCCCCCTCTGGCCTGCCGGCCATCTCCCCCACGGGTGGGGAGATTGGCTGTCACCACTGATTTCGCCAATCGCCAACGTTATAGAAGGAACGCTGCCGACGAAGCTGCCAATCTCCCTCCTTGTGGGGGAGATGTCCGGCAGGACAGAGGGGGCGCGAAGGAACGGGACTTGGCAACTTTGTGTCAGGTCGCCCGCCGGACGGGCAGGCCCAATCACCCGCCGCCAGTGCCAACTTGAGGAAAACCTGAAATAAGCCCAGAAGAGTCTCAACAGCCATCAAACGAGAGCGGGCGCCGGCCCGGTGAGGGATACGATGACAAATTCAGCCATTTCCGAACGCAAGAGCCAGTCGATTTCGCGCGGCGTCGGCATGACCACTCAGATCTATGCCGATCGCGCCGAAAACTCGGAGATCTGGGATGTGGAAGGCCGCCGCTACATCGATTTCTCGTCCGGCATCGCCGTCGTCAACACCGGGCACCGTCACCCCAGGGTGATCGAAGCGGTCAAGGCGCAGCTCGACCGCTTCACCCACACCTGCTATCAGGTCGTGCCCTATGAGAGCTATATCAGGCTGGCCGAACGGCTGAATGGCATGCTGCCCGGCAAGTTCGACAAAAAGACGATTTTTGTCACCACCGGCGCCGAGGCGGTCGAGAACGCGATCAAGATCGCCCGAAACGCCACCGGCCGGCCGGCGGTCATCGCTTTTTCCGGCGGCTTTCACGGCCGCACCTTCATGGGCATGGCACTCACCGGCAAGGTCGTGCCCTACAAGGTCGGCTTCGGCGCCATGCCGGCGGATGTCTTCCATGCGCCGTTCCCGGTTGCACTGCACGGCGTGTCGGTCGCCGATTCGCTGGCTGCGCTCGACCGGCTGTTCAAGGCCGACGTCGATCCGGCCCGCGTCGCCGCGATCATCGTCGAGCCGGTCCAGGGCGAGGGTGGCTTCTACGAGGCGCCGCGCGACTTCATGACCGCATTGCGCAAGATCTGCGACCAGCACGGCATGCTGCTGATCGCCGACGAGGTGCAGACCGGCTTTGCCCGCACTGGCAAGATGTTCGCCATGGACCACCACGAGGTGGCGGCCGACATCACCACCATGGCCAAGAGCCTGGCCGGCGGCTTCCCCTTGGCGGCGGTCACCGGGCGTGCCGAGATCATGGATGCGCCGAACCCCGGCGGACTCGGCGGCACCTATGGCGGCAGCCCGATCGGCGTCGCCGCGGCGCATGCCGTGCTCGACGTCATCGACGAGGAGAAGCTCTGCGACCGGGCCAACACGCTGGGCAACCGGCTGAAGCAGCGCCTGCAAGCGATCCGCGACGAAGCCCCGGAAATCGTCGATATCAGAGGCCCCGGCTTCATGAACGCGGTCGAGTTCAACGATGTGACGAAGGGGCTGCCGTCGCCGGAACTCGCCAATGCGGTCCGGCTGAAGGCGCTCGACAAGGGCCTGATCCTGCTGACCTGCGGCGTCTACGGCAACGTCATCCGCTTCCTCGCGCCGATCACCATCCAGGACGGAGTCATGAACGAGGCGCTCGACATCCTGGAAAGTTCGATCCGCGAGGCCTGCGCCGCCTGAGCGGCGAGGATATCGCCTAGGATTCAACTGCGGCGAAGGCCGAGATAGGTGGCAAGCCGCCGTTCAACGCCCTATGCGAGCACGAAATTCGGCAGTCGAATTGGTGCGTGGAAACGGTTCGGAAGGCAACTGTACACCGAGAAAGGCACAAAGCGGCTCCCACCCTTCGGAGGCCTGATAAGTAAGAAGGCGTTCAGGTGGCAGCGTTGATTTCACGGAAGCGTTATGTGCTTCATAGACAGCGATTGCGTGATCACGGTTATCAAATCGACCGCCAAAGACAGTGTTTCCAACCACCGCCACACCAAAGGACTGTGGATCATTGGTAGCAGCATCCATCGTGAGCCCTATTGTTTGCGCCATGCTGTCATACCAGGCTTCCGGGTCACGAACTGTCAGGATAACCTTTGCATGAAGGTAGTGGTCACTCACTTCGCGCCAAAAATGCGCCGTTGGCCAATCGACGGCGGAAAGATAGCCGGCATATGCCGCATCCCAGGTCGGGAGTTGTCCCTGTCCGGCGGCGCGCCACAGCGCCTTCTGCTCGGGATTGGCGTGGACATCTGCCATGTGATGACACGGCCCGAACCCAAGATGCTCCAACGCGAGCTTCAGCGAATATGTGCCAGTGCGACCCATGCCTGCGCCAATGACATATAGAGCCATGAGCACCCCCCGACGAATTTCAATTGGTCAAAATACCGCTGTTTCCTTTACTTCGCTATATATTTTGAAGGTCAGCTCCCGGTCGAACTTGGTCATTCAGGGTGATTGGGTTTGATCTTATCCCGCAGCGCGGACAGGCTCCTGGAAGGCGGCGAGCGCCGCCTTCAGTCCACCCGGCCCGGTCGCGACAATCTGCGGCGACGGCGAAAAGCCGGCGCCGAGCATCTTGCGGCCAAGCATGTGGTCGCCGGGCCGGTTGACCGATTCGATGCCGAGCAGCCGGCTTCCGGCATAGTGGTAGATCGAGAATTTGTTCTCGGCCACGTCGCCCAGCACGACATGGCTGTCGCCACCCGCAATCAGGCCGACCATCTGCAGCTTCATGTCGCCGATATCGGACCAGAACCACGGCACTGCCGAGTAATTGTCGGTGTGGCCGACGATGGTGCGCGCGGCGAGCCGCGCCTGGTCAGTGGCGTTCTGTACCGATTCCAGCCGCACATCGCCGCCGGTGAACCAGTGCCGGTAGGAGGCGGCATCGCCGATGGCGAGGATTTCCGGCACCGACGTACGCATCTGCTGGTCGACGCGGATGCCGTTGCCGATGGCAATGCCGGCGGCTTCGGCCAGTTCGACATTCGGCACGACGCCAATGCCGATGACGACCATCTGCGCCGGCAATCTTTCGCCGGATGAGGTGATTGCAGCCGAAACACGGCCGTTCTCGTCCTCCAGCCGTTCGATGGTGGTGCCGGTAAGGATGCGCACACCGGTGGCCTCCAGCCGCAGGCGCACATGGCCGGCGATGACCGCTGCCACGGCGCGGCCGAGCAGCCGGTCGACCGCCTCGACCACCGTAACCTTGCGGCCTGCCGCGGTGAGCGTCGCGGCAATTTCCAGGCCGATGAAGCCGCCGCCGAGGATGACGACCTCCTCGCTTTGCGCGCTCAATTCGCGGATCAGGCGGGCATCGCCGAGCGAGCGCAGCGACACAACGCCGGAAAGCTCCGAACCCGGCAGCGGCAGCAGGCGCGGCCGCGCGCCGGTGGCGAGGACAAGCCGGTCGAACGGCAACACACCGCCGCCCGAGATCCCCAGCCTGTGGCCGCCGACATCGATGCGCTCGATCCGGAGGCCTGGCCGGAAGTCGATGGCGCTGCCGGTATAAAAAGCCTCGCCGCGCAACGGCTGCGGCTTTGCTTGCTGATCCTTGATGAAGGTCTTCGACAGCGGCGGCTTGTGGTAGGGCAATTCGTTTTCGTCGCCGACCAGGATCACCGGGCCGTCATAGCCTTCTTCGCGCAGGCTGGCGGCCGCTTGCACGCCCGCATGACCCGCACCGACAATGACGATCCCGTTCTTCATAACAGCCCGATTCCTCATCCAAATCTAGGACGTCTCGCCAGGTGGCGATTGTCCGGCGCCGCCGCAAGAGCGCCGATCCGGGTCGCACCCGGAACGGCCGCCTGTCAACTGCGTCATGCGCCGGCATTCCTCATACGTCGGTGTTAAAGTTGACAGTTCTAGTTTAGAATAATTCTAAACTGTTGTTTCAATTGAAGTTTTTCTATGCCACCAGTTGACATCCGGCGTCTTCGCCGTTTTATGGAAGCTCGCGCGTCAGCGCATCCCTTTGATGTCTGGGCCTTGAACCCTTTCGATTGGAGGCATTTCGGTGTCTTTCTTCCGCGAACCGCGCGATGGCGCGACCCTTCTTTGCCCGCTGGCAACTGCCCGCCGCGGCGCCGGCATTTCATTGATTCCCGAGGAGAGACAGTCATGAGAACGATGATGACCGCGCGGTATGGCGGCAGGCTTGCAGCGATCGGCGCCACCGCGATGCTGACGGCGGCTGTGTTCGTGCTGCCGGCCAAGGCGCAAACCGATGCCAAGGCGGTCATCAAGACCTATTCCGACATTGCGCTCGCCAAATACGAGGATTCGCTGATCACGGCCGAGGCGCTCGACAAGGCTGTCGATGCGCTGCTCGCCAAGCCATCTGCCGAAACGCTGAACGCCGCCCGCGAGGCCTGGAAGGCATCGCGCGTTCCCTATCAGCAGACCGAGGTCTATCGCTTCGGCAATGCCATCGTCGACGACTGGGAAGGCAAGGTGAACTCCTGGCCGCTCGACGAAGGCTTGATCGACTATGTCGCCAAGAGCTACGGCACCGAGTCGGACGCCAACGCGCTCTACACCGCCAATGTGATCGCCAACAAGTCGATCGAGATCAACGGCAAGAAGGTCGACGCCACCGAGCTGACGCCGGAGTTCCTCTCCGGCACACTGCAGGAGGCCGGCGGTATCGAGGCCAATGTGGCGACCGGCTATCACGCCATCGAATTCCTGCTTTGGGGTCAGGACTTACACGGCACCGGTCCGGGCGCCGGCGAACGGCCCTACACCGATTACGACCTCGCCAATTGCACCGGCGGCAATTGCGACCGTCGCGGACAGTATCTGAAATCGGCGAGCGACCTTCTGGTTTCCGATCTAAAGGATATGGTCGACGACTGGAAGGAAGGCGGCGCCGCCCGCAAGAACCTTGTCGATGGCGAGCTGAACGCCGCCATTTCGACCATCTTCACCGGCATGGGCTCGCTGTCCTATGGCGAGCTCGCCGGAGAGCGGATGAAGCTCGGCCTCTTGTTGCACGACCCGGAAGAGGAGCACGATTGCTTCTCCGACAATACCTACAACTCCCATCTTTACGATGCGATCGGCATCCGTGCCGCCTATCACGGCAGCTACAAGCGGCTCGACGGCACTGTCGTCGAGGGGCCGTCGGTGGCCGACATGGTCAAGGCGGTCGACCCGGCGGTTGACAAGGAATTGTCGGACAAACTGGACGTCACCGTCGCCAAGATGGAGGCCATCAAGGCGCGGGTGCTTGCCGGCGAGGCCTATGACCAGCAGATCGGAGAAGGCAACACGGAAGGCAATGCCACTGTGCAGGCGGCGATCGACGGGCTGGTCGATCAGACCAAGTCGATCGAACGCGCCGTCGGTACCCTGAAGCTCAATGCGATAGCCTTCGAGGGCTCGGACAGCCTCGATTCACCGGACAAGGTGTTCCAATAGACTATCGAAACCACCAGCCACGCGACGCAACGAAGCAACGTTAGCCAGAGCGACAAATGCTGATCTGCCATTGCAACATCATCACCGAAAAGGAGATAGAGCAGACGATCGTCGGACTGCTGGATGAGGACCCCTGGCAGCTGATCGTGCCGGCGAAGGTCTATCACGCCATGCACAAGCGCGGTCGCTGTTGCGGCTGCTTCCCAAATGTGGTCGAAACGATCATTCGGGTCACCGAAAATTACCATGCCCGCTCGGCGGCGAGTGGCGTGGACATCGTTTCACACCTGGATCGCGTCAGAGGCCTGCGCGTCCAATACGGGAGCAGAACCCATGAAAGGCGAACAGCAGATCATAGAGCGGCTTAACGAGGCTCTGTTTCTGGAACTTGGGGCGGTCAATCAATACTGGGTGCATTTCCGGCTGCTGGAAGACTGGGGATACGCCAAGCTGGCGAAGAAGGAACGCGCTGAATCGATCGAGGAGATGCACCATGCCGACCGGCTCGTGGCGCGCATCATCTTCCTCGAGGGCCATCCGAACCTGCAGTCCGTGGCGCCGCTGCGCATCGGGCAGAATGTCAAGGAAGTGCTCGAATCCGATCTGGCCGGCGAATATGACGCGCGCACCGCCTACAAGCGTTCGCGCGAGGTTTGTAACGAAGCAGGCGACTACGTGACGATGAAGCTGTTCGAGGAATTGCTGGCTGACGAGGAAGATCACATCGACTTCCTCGAGACGCAACTCGACCTGCTCGCCTCGATCGGCGAAGAAAAGTACGGCCAACTCAACGCAGCGTCGGCCGACGAGGCGGAATAAGGACATGCCGGAATGCGGCGCCCCCTAGATTTCATGCGCCGCTTGCGGCCGGCCGGGCATTGTGGCCTGCCGCCTCAGAAGAAGCCGCGATACGGTATCTTTCGCGGCGCCTTTCTTGCCGTGGTGGCGACGCTCACAGCCTCGGCGCTGGCCGGGGCGCCGCAACCGGCGGGGGTTGCCACCAGCCGCACGGATCTGACGCCGAAGGATCTGGCGCGCGTCATCGCCATCACCAGGCCGACCAGCGATTTCTCCAAGCCCGAGCAATTCGAGCTGATGCAGGGCGGCGCCGGCACCTCGAAGAAGGACGTCAACAAGGACGCCTTCTCGCAATCCTCTGCCAATGTCAGCTTCGAGGAAGAGGGTACCTTCAAGCTCGGCAACGCCATTTTCCGCAAGAACTGGGTGTCCTCGCCATCCTCGACACAAGCCTCGGATGGGCTCGGTCCGTTGTTCAACGAGCGCGCCTGCCAGAACTGTCATCTGAAGGACGGTCGCGGCCATCCGCCCCAAGGCGACAGCGGCACCACCTCGATGTTCCTGCGCCTGGCAAGGGAAGCCAGTACCGAGGAGGAGAAAGCCGCGCTCGCCGATCACAAGGTGCTCAACTTTCCCGACCCGGTCTATGGCACACAACTTCAGGAGCTAGCCGTTCCCGGCCTGCAGGGCGAAGGCAGGATGCATGTCGATTATCAGGAGCAAAAAGTAAAACTGGCGGACGGCAGCGTCGTGTCGCTGCGCAAGCCGAGCTATTCGGTCGAGGGTCTCGCCTACGGGCCGCTCGATCCGCACACCACGCTGTCGCCGCGCATGACACCGCCGATGATCGGCCTTGGCCTGGTCGAGCAGATCGCTCCTGCCGACATCCTTGCGCGTGCCGATGCGGCCGACCGCGATGGTGACGGGATTTCCGGCAGGCCAAACATAATACGCGACGCCAGCAGCGGTGAACTGACGCTCGGCCGTTTCGGCTGGAAGGCGCAGGCGGCATCGATCCGCCAGCAATCGGCGGACGCTTTTGCCGGCGATATTGGCATTTCGACGCCTGAAGTGCCGAAGCACTGGGGCGATTGCAGCGCCGCGGAAAAGACCTGCCTTGGCCTACCTAACGGTGTACAGGAGCGCCTCGGTCCGGTCGAAGCGCCGCCGCCGGTCATGGACCTCGTGACCTTCTATTCGCAAAACCTTGCCGTGCCGGCCCGGCGCGATCTCGACAGACCGGACGTGCTCACCGGCAAAAAACTGTTCTACGATATGGGCTGCATCTCCTGCCATACGCCGAAATTCGTCACCCGCCGCGGCACCCCGAACAAGGCGCAGGCCTTCCAGCTGATCTGGCCTTATTCCGATTTCCTGCTGCATGACATGGGACCTGGTCTTGCCGACGGACAGGCGGTGGGCGAGGCCACGGGAAGCGAATGGCGCACGCCGCCACTGTGGGGCATCGGGCTCACCCAGACCGTCAGCGGCAACACCTTCTTCCTGCATGACGGGCGCGCACGAAGCCTGGCCGAGGCGATTCTGTGGCATGGCGGCGAGGGCCAGAAGGCGCGTGACCGCTTTGCCGCTGCCGATGCGGCCGACCGCGCCGCGCTGATCAAGTTTCTGGAGTCGCTCTGATGCGGAAGCGTCTTGCATTCGCTCTGATGCTGGTCCTCGCCGGTGCGCTGCCGGCATCCGCGGCGGTGAAGGCTTCGGATGTGATCCAGCGGGCGATCGACGGCTTCGTCCGCCCGGCCTATGCCAGACTGCATGACCATGCGGACAGCTTGGCCAAGACCATGCACGCGCTTTGCCAGGCGCCTTCGCAAGACACTCTCGATGCGGCACGCGCCGAATTCTCAGGCGTCGTGGATGCCTGGTCGGTGGTGGAAATCATCCGTTTCGGGCCGATCGCGGAAAACAACCGGCTTGAGCGCATGCTGTTTTGGCCGGACCGCAAGAGCATCGGCCTGAAGCAGGTGCAGGCAGCACTTGCCGGCAAGGATCCGACAGCCGCCGATCCGGCCCAGCTGGCTACAAAGAGCGTCGCCATGCAAGGGCTCGGCGCACTGGAATTCGTCCTCTACGGCGACGGAGCCGGTCAATTGGTCGGCAGGGACGACGCCTATCGCTGCGCCTACGGTGCGGCCATTGCCGGCAATGTCGAGACGATTGCCGGCGAGGTTGGCGATGCCTGGAACGAGCCCAACGGCTTTGCCGCGCTCTGGGCCAATCCGGGTCCGCAGAACGCGCTCTACCACGACGGCACCGAAGCGGTGACCGAACTGGTCGGCGTCTTCATCAACGAGCTGGAAATGGTCCGCGACGTACGCCTGAAAGGCTTCCTGGGCGCCAAGCCGGAGGCCGACAAACCGAAACAGGCGATCTATTGGCGCTCGCAAAACACCGCCCGCTCGCTGACCGGGAATCTGGCGGGCATGGACACGCTGTTCCAGGCCTCGCAGCTTGGCGACGCGCTGCCGCCCGATGCGCGCTGGATGGCAGAATCGGTCCACATCCAGCTCACCAACGGGATCGAGGCGGCCAAGGCGATCAGGGGACCGATCGACAAGGCACTTGCCGATCCGGCGCTGCGCCAGAAGCTCGACTATTTCTCGCTGGTGACATCCAGCCTGACGACCCTGATCGGCACCAGGCTGACCGCCGAATTCGGCCTGACCGCCGGGTTCTCGTCATTGGATGGTGACTGATCATGAGGACGCCGCTGATCGATCGGCGCGATTTCCTGAGGGCCGCAGGCGCTGGTTTCGTAGCGGCGATGGCGCCGTCGGCGTGGGCAAAGACAATCGACGCCGACGCGGTCTTCGCCACCGCTTTCGTCAAGCGCGACGGCAGCTATGGCGCGGCCGTCCTGTCCGAGGCCGGCAAGTTGTTGCACACGATCGATCTGCCCGATCGGGGCCACGACGTTACCTTCGACCCGGTGTCCAAGCGTTCGGTGGTGTTTGCCAGGCAGCCGGGCACCTTTGCTGTCGTCTTCGACCATACCGGCCGCGATAAACCGCACACCATTGCCAGCGTTGCCGGCCGGCATTTCTTCGGCCATGGTGTGTTCTCGGCCGATGGCACGCTGCTCTACGCAACCGAGAACGATTTCGACAATGCCGCCGGCGTCGTCGGCGTCTATGACGCGCATGCGAAATTCAAGCGCATCGGCGAGTTCCCGACCTACGGCGTGGGCCCGCACGAACTTCTGCTTCTCTCCGACGGCAGGACAATCGCTGTCGCCAATGGCGGCATCGAAACGCATCCGGATTATGGCCGCGCCGAGCTCAATATCGCAACGATGAAGCCTTCCTATGTTCTGGTCGACCGCCTTACCGGCGATCTCACCGAAAAGCACGAATTACCGCCGGCGCTGCACCAACTGTCGATCCGCCATATGGATGCCGACCGCTCCGGCACCGTCTGGTTCGGCTGTCAATACAGGGGGCCGGGTACCGATCGTCCGCCA
Source organism: Mesorhizobium sp. M0207 (assembly GCF_040321995.1). Taxonomy (NCBI): domain Bacteria; kingdom Pseudomonadati; phylum Pseudomonadota; class Alphaproteobacteria; order Hyphomicrobiales; family Phyllobacteriaceae; genus Mesorhizobium; species Mesorhizobium sp. M0207. The sequence continues at coordinate 165,806 of NZ_JAMYSQ010000001.1, read as the reverse complement.
CTGCTCGGCCGCGCGGCACGCGGCATGGACCTGAAATTACTCGACATGTCGCAGGACGTGCTCTCCGCCTTCAGGAACTATATCGGCTCGGTCGCCGCCAACCCTGCTGCCGGCACCATCGCGGTGTCTTCGCCTGAGGGCAATTCACTTGCCGTGATCGACGCGGCCAGCGGCCGCATCGTCGCCACCAAGGCGCTGGTCGAGGTTTGCGGCGTTGCAGCCGATGGGGAAAGCTTCATGGCGACGACCGGCGCCGGCGATATCGTCGAGTCCGGTGGCTCGATACATTCCGAGCCGGACTATGTCTGGGACAATCACGTGCTGCGTATCGAGCAGGTCGGCTAGTCCCGATACCTATTGTGGCGATTGCGTGCGTTGGAACTTACATTCTTGGACCCGCGCCGAAGCCAAGTCGCCTGACGATTTATCCATTATTCCCTTGCGGGGATCAGCCCTGGCGGGCAGAGGGAAGCTGTTTTCGAAACTGTCTCAACCGGCCGCTTCATGAAATTGCTTGCCATCGACTGTGCCGCCAATCTCTGCGCCGCCTGCGTCTACGAAGCGGCGGCCGGGAAAGAACTCGGCCGTTCGGTGCTCGATCTCGGTAAGGGTCATGCCGAGCATCTGATGGGTGTCATCGAAAAGGCGTTGGGGACCAGCAGAACCGACTATTCCGGCCTCGGCGCCATTGCCGTTTCGACGGGTCCGGGCTCCTTCACCGGTCTGCGCGTCGGCGTCTCGGCGGCGCGCGGCCTTGCGCTGGCGCTGAAAATCCCGGCGATCGGCGTGACGACTCTGGAGGCCCTGGCGGCGCAAGCGAGAGCGGCATTTCCCGGTCGCGCCGTGCTCGCCGCGCTCGATGCAGGTCGCGAGGAGATCCATGCGGCACTTTACGATGAGAGGTCGGTTCTGATCTTTGGTCCGGCCGTGACCACGCTCTCGCAAGCAGCAGCCATGGCGGTCGACAGATCTGCGGTTCTCGCCGGCACGGCGGCAACCCAAATTGCCGCGGCGGCCGGGCGCAGCTTCGATCTCGGCGGGACGGCGGCCACCGCCGACATCGCCGTCTATGCCCGGCTGGCCGCCGCCCAACGTGCCGGTAAAAAGGGCGAGGGCGAAAAGCCGAAACCGCTCTATCTGCGCGGCGCCGACGCCAAGCCGCAGGCCGGCTTTATTCTATCTAGGCAAAAAAACTGATGCGCATTCCATTCCTCCCGCCGCGTCGCAGGGACTATGCGATCGAGCCGCTGACGGTTGCCGACAGTGCGGCCATGTCGGTGCTGCATCGCGAGGATTTCGCGCGGCCGTGGACCGACGACGAATTCGCCGCGCTGCTCGAGCAGGACACGGTGTTCGGCTATGCCGCGCGCGAGACCGGACAGGGTGCCAAGCCGCCGGTCGGTTTCGTGCTGGCTCGGCTGGCGGCCGGCGAGGGGGAGATCCTGACGGTCGCGGTGGCACGCTCGCATCGGCGCCGGGGGCTCGGCTGGCAATTGATGGATGCGGTGCTGCGTGAACTGCATGCACAGCGCGCCGAGGCACTTTTCCTCGAGGTCGACGAGACCAATGTCGCCGCGATCGCGCTCTACCGGCGGTTCGGCTTCCGCGAGGTCGGCAAGCGCGCCAACTATTACAAGTCGCCGGAGCACGGCCCGACCGGCGCGCTTGTCATGCGCCGCGATCTTCGCTAGCCAAACGCCGGGGTGGTACGGATGATCGGAAAAATCAGGATTTTCCTGGCCCTGGGGCTGGTTGTCGTCGGCTCATTGGTGCTTGTGCCTTTGCAGATACTGTCGATGAGGACCGGACTCTGGCGCGAGACCTTCATCCTGAAGATCTGGCACACAATGATCGTCAGGGCACTGGGGCTGCGCATCCATGTCAAGGGAGCGCTGTCCGGCCAGCGCCCATTGCTGATTGCTGCCAACCACATCTCCTGGACCGACATCATGGTGCTGGGATCGATGGTCGATGTGACGTTCATCGCCAGGGCCGATATGGCCGGCTGGCCGCTGATCGGCATGCTGTCGAAGCTGCAACGCACCGTCTTCATCGAACGTGAGCGCAAACGCTCGTCGGGCGACCAGGCGACCGAGATCGCCGGCCGGATGGCCAAGGGCGACGCCATGGTGCTGTTTGCCGAAGGCTCGACCGGCGACGGCAACATGATCCTGCCGTTCAAGAGCACGCTGTTCGGCGCCGCTACAATGGCGATTGCCGAAGGGGCGGCCGAACAGGTCTTCATCCAGCCGGTGGCCATCGTCTATACGCGCCTGCATGGCGTGCCGCTCGGCCGCCGGCATCGGCCGGTTGCCGCCTGGATCGGCGATGAGGAGCTGATGCCGCACCTCAAGGTGCTGATGGCCGAGGGCGCCCTCGACGTCGAGGTGCATTTTGGCGAGGCGATTGCTTTCTCCAAGGGCTCCAGCCGCAAGGAGACGGCAAAGCAGATGGAACGCCAGGTGCGCGAGATGGTGCAGGCGGCGCTCGCCGAACCGCGCCCGAGCCGGTAGTCTGCGCAGGTTCCGGCCAGATTCGTCTGTTTTTTGTCGGGGAAAGGCGCTAGAAGCCGCGAAATGGAATTGAACACGATAGAACGCGACGACATCGGCGCTGCCGCCGAAAACCTGGTCGTTCCGCCTGCCGCGACCAGAAAGGTCTTCGTCAAGACCTATGGCTGCCAGATGAACGTCTACGATTCGCAGCGCATGACCGATGCTCTGGCGGCCGACGGCTATGCCGCGACAGACGCCATCGGCGAGGCCGATCTGGTGCTGCTCAACACCTGTCACATCCGCGAGAAAGCGGCGGAAAAGGTCTATTCCGAACTTGGGCGCATCCGTGAGCTGAAGGCGGAGCGTGCCAAGGCCGGGCGCGAAATGCTGGTCGGCGTCGCCGGCTGCGTGGCGCAGGCCGAGGGTGCCGAGATCATCCGCCGCTCGCCGGCTGTCGATCTGGTCATCGGTCCGCAGACCTACCACCGGCTGCCCGGGGTACTGGCGAGGGCGCGGAGCGGCGAAAAGATCGTCGAGACCGATTATGCCGTCGAGGACAAGTTCGAGCATCTGCCGCAGCCGAAGCGCGCCGAACTGATCAGGCGCGGCGTGACGGCGTTCTTGACCGTTCAGGAAGGCTGCGACAAGTTCTGCACCTTCTGTGTCGTGCCCTATACGCGCGGCTCGGAAGTCTCGCGGCCGGTGGCACAGATCGTCGCCGAAGCCGAGCGCCTGGCGGATGCCGGCGTGCGCGAGGTGACGCTGCTCGGCCAGAATGTCAACGCCTGGCACGGAAGAGGTGAAGACGGCGAGGAATGGGGCCTTGGCCGGCTGCTGTTCAGGCTGGCAGAGATTCCAGGTCTGGCGCGGCTGCGCTACACGACCAGCCATCCGCGCGACATGGACGATGAATTGATCGCCGCCCATCGTGATTTGCCGACGCTGATGCCCTATCTACATTTACCGGTGCAATCCGGCTCCGACCGCATACTCAAGGCGATGAACCGCAGGCATATGGCCAAGGACTATCTGACGTTGATCGACCGCATCCGTGCCGCACGGAACGACATCGCACTGTCCGGCGATTTTATTGTCGGCTTTCCCGGTGAGACGGAAGCGGATTTCGAGGCGACGATGCAGTTGGTCGAAGACGTCAACTATGCCTCGGCCTTCTCGTTCAAATATTCTCCGCGCCCCGGCACGCCGGGCGCGGAGATGGGCGATCACGTGCCGGAGGCCGTCAAGGACGAGCGCCTGCAGCGGCTGCAGGCGCTGCTTCTGAAACAGCAGCAGCATTTCGGCGCAAGCCTGGTCGGCAGGACTATCGATACGCTGATCGAAAAGCCGGGCCGCCAGGCCGGCCAGAAGGTTGGCCGCTCGCCGTGGCTGCAGCCGGTTATTGTTGATGAAAAGGACGGCGAAATCGGTGACATTATCCAGGTACGAATCACGAAGACGGGCTACAACAGCCTGTTCGCCGAATTGGCCTGAAGGCCTCGGCAGATGAGGAGAGACGGTTGAGCGCTGCTGAAGTCAAGAACCTGCCCCAGAACCTACCCTCCGGGGCCTCGGATATCGCGCACATCGTACTGACTTTCGACAATAACAAGCTTGCCAGCGCCCTTTACGGCCAGTTCGACGAGAATCTGGCCAGGCTCGAGCAGAAGCTCGGCGTCGATATCCGCTCGCGTGGCAACCAATTGACCATCAAGGGCTCTTCCTCGGCCGCCGAGCAGGCGCGCCGCGCCTTGGACAATCTTTACGGCATTCTGCAGAAAGGCACCGATATCGGCCAGTCCGATGTCGACGGCGCCGTGCGCATGGCGATCGCCACCGACGACCAGCTGACGCTGCCGACGCTGGAGCGCAAGGGCAAGGTGTCCGCCGCCCAGATATCGACGCGCAAGAAGACCATCTATGCCCGCTCGCTCAACCAGGACGCCTATATGCGCGCGCTGGAGCGGTCGGAACTCGTCTTCGGCATCGGCCCGGCCGGCACCGGAAAGACCTATCTGGCGGTGGCGCATGCGGCAATGCTGCTCGAACGTGGCATGGTCGAACGCATCGTGCTGTCGCGCCCCGCGGTCGAGGCCGGTGAACGGCTTGGCTTTCTGCCGGGTGACATGAAGGAGAAGGTCGATCCCTATCTGCGGCCGCTCTATGACGCGCTCTACGACATGATGCCGGCCGACAAGGTCGAGCGGGCGATTGCTGCTGAGGTCATCGAGATCGCGCCGCTGGCATTCATGCGCGGCCGTACGCTGGCGCACGCTGCCGTCATCCTCGACGAGGCGCAGAACACCACGCCGATGCAGATGAAGATGTTCCTGACCCGGCTCGGCGAGAACTCGCGCATGATCGTCACCGGCGATCCGACCCAGATCGATCTGCCGCCAAACACCAAATCCGGCCTGGTCGAGGCGCTGAGAATCCTCGACGGCGTCACCGGCATGGTGACCGTACGCTTCAATGAAGGCGACGTCGTCAGGCATCCGCTGGTCGCCGAGATCGTCAAGGCCTACGACCGTGACGGCAAGCTGGCCAGGGGCTTGGGTGTCGAAAGCTGATACGATTATGCGGCCGCATGGCTGAGGAGCAAAAGGCGGGGGGACCGCTTCCCGTCGAGATCGATATCGCGATCGAGGCGGGCGACTGGCCCGACGAGGCGGCGCTGATGCGGCTTGTCGACCGTGCCGTCTCGGCCGCCTTTGCCGAAACCGGTGCGGACGGCCGTTCCGAGCTCAGCATCGTCTTTTCCGACGATGCCCATATCCGTACGCTCAATGCCGGCTGGCGCGGCAAGGACAAGCCGACCAACGTCCTGTCTTTTCCGGCTTTTCCGTTTGCCAGGGGCGGGCCTCTGCCGCCGATGCTCGGCGACATCGTGCTGGCCGCCGAGACTGTCGCGCGCGAGGCGGCACTGGAAGACAAGCCCATCGAGGACCATATCTCCCATCTCGTCATCCATGGCCTGCTGCATTTGCTGGGCTATGATCACGAAACGGATGCCGAAGCGGAACTGATGGAAGCGACAGAGCGCGCAGCACTTGCGAGGCTTGCCATTCCCGATCCCTACACGTAATTACAAAAGACCAATTGACCGGACGATGATGAACGACAAACCAGAGACTGCCGCCCGCTCCGACGCCGGCAGTGTGATCAAGCCTTCCGAAACGACGGAAGAGGGCTCGAGTCCGAGTACCACGACCGGCAGCTTCGCCAGCGAGGCATCGCCTGCCGGTCCTTCCCTGTTCGATCGCGTGCTCGGGCTTTTCAGGCACCGCAACGGCACCAGCCTGCGCGAGGAGATTGCCGGTGCGCTTGCCGAAACGGCGAGCGATGCAGAATCCTTCTCGCCCGGCGAACGCGCCATGCTCAACAACATCCTGCGCCTGCGCGAAGTGCGGGTCGAGGACGTCATGGTGCCGCGCGCCGACATCGAGGCGGTCGAGATCACCACGAAGCTCGGCGACCTTCTGGGGTTGTTCGAGCAGTCCGGCCATTCCCGCATGCCGGTCTATTCGGAGACGCTCGACGATCCGCGCGGCATGGTTCATATCCGCGACGTGCTGGCGCACATCACCAAGGTCGCCCGCGTCAGAAAGGGCAGGACGACCAGGAAAACTCCGGTCGCGACGGTTCTCGATCTCGCCCAGGTCGATCTGGCGCGCACCATAGGCGATCTCAGCCTGATCCGACCGGTGCTGTTCGTGCCGCCGTCGATGCTCGCCTCCGACCTGATGGGGCGAATGCAGACGACGCGCACCCAGATGGCGCTGGTCATCGACGAATATGGCGGCACTGACGGTCTCGTCTCGCTCGAGGATATCGTCGAGATGGTGGTCGGCGACATCGAGGACGAACATGACGAGGACGAGCCGATGATTACCCAGGCCGGCGAAGGCGTCTTCATCGTCGACGGCAAGGCCGAGATCGACGACGTCGCCAAGATGATCGGCGAGGATTTCGCCGCCGGCGAGCACGGCGAATATGTCGACACGATCGGCGGCATGATCTTCAACACGCTTGGCCGGGTGCCGGCGCGCGGCGAAGTGGTGCAGGCCATACCCGGCTTCGAGTTCCATGTGCTCGACGCCGATCCGCGCCGCGTCAAGCGCGTGCGCATCGTCGAGACCCTGAAGGGCGAGCGCCGCCGCCGCGCCGTCCGCACCGAGCAGGCTTGAAAGACGCGGCTTGCCCGATGCCGGTTGAGGACCCGTTCAAGCACTCGACCTTGGGCTCCGGCGTCTTCTACGAGGATACGCAGGCCGCATTGACCTGGCTTGAAAAGGCCTTCGGCTTCGAGCCGAGCATGGTGGTCAGCGATGCAGGTTCGGCGATGGTTATATCATCGTCGATTCCGAATGGGCCGACCATATAGCCAGCCCGGCTTCAGTTACAGGCAAGAACACGCGCGCGATCCTGAAGGCCATGTCTGGACCTTTTCCCAGACTGTCGGCGCTGTCCCACGCGAAGAGGCTGAGCGGCTGGGCGGGCTGAAGATACAAGGCTGGCATCGATAGCTATGAGCGGACTACGTCGCCCGGTTTGGAGCCAAGGCCGCGGCCTGATAAATCTTGCTTCCTGATTCGCACGACTCGGAAGCATAGATGGAGCGCCAGGCCGGCCGGATAATTCTGCTTTGGGGCTGGCGGCGCGCGCTGGTGGCGTTTCTTGCCGGCGCGCTGGCGGTTCTTGCCCAGGCGCCGTACGATTTCTTCGCCGTCTGTTTCGTTTCGTTTCCCCTGCTGGTGTGGCTCCTCGACGGCGCGACCGGCGAAGCCTCGGACGGTTTTCTGCGGCGCTTGCGTCCGGCCTTCGCCATCGGCTGGTGGTTCGGTTTCGGCTACTTTCTTGCCGGTCTCTGGTGGGTCGGCTCGGCGCTTCTGGTCGAGGCCGACAGCTTTGCCTGGGCCTTGCCGTTCGCGGTGGTCGGCATCCCCCTCGCGCTCGCCTTCTTCTATGGTTTCGCCGCCGTGGTCGCCCGGCTGTTGTGGAGCAACGACATCGGACGCATCGCCGCGCTCGCCTTCGGCTTTGCGCTGGCGGAATGGCTGCGCGGCTTCCTGTTCACCGGCTTTCCGTGGAATGCCGTCGGCTATGCGGCGATGCCGGTACCTTTGCTGATGCAGAGCGTCTCGGTGACCGGCATGGTCGGCATGGACGCGCTTGCGGTCTTCGTCTTTGCGCTGCCGGCGCTGCTTGCGGCGCGCCGGCATCTCCGCCTCGGCGCGGCATTGCTTGTCGTGCTCGTCGCCGCCCATGCCGGCTTCGGCTATATCCGGCTCGCCGCCCCCGAAAAGCCGGCCGCCCGCAGCCTTGACGTCCGTATAGTGCAGCCTGCCGTCGACCTTACCGAAAAATGGGATACCTCGGTGCGTGACCGTATCTTCGCCACCATGATGGGGCTTTCGGCCAAGGCGCCGGAGCCCGGCCATGACAGGCCGCAATTGATTCTGTGGCCGGAGACCTCCGTGCCGTTTCTGTTCACCGAACGTCCGGATGCCCTGCCTGCGATCGGAGAAATGCTTGGCGATGGCCAGATGCTGGTCGCCGGCGTCGTTCGCGAGGAAGGCGGCTCGGCGGCCGGCAGCCGTTACTACAACTCTGTGGTGGCGATCGACGAAAGGGGCGAAATCGTCGATGCCGTCGACAAGGTCCACCTGGTACCCTTCGGCGAATACCTGCCTTTCGCCGATCTGCTCGGCCGCTTCGGGCTTGAGCAGCTTGTTGCCGGTCCAATGACCTTCGCGGCGGGCAATGAGCGGCATCCGATCGCGCTGCCCGGCGGTATCCGGGCGCTGCCGTTTATTTGCTATGAGGTCATCTTTCCCGATCTGGTCGCAGTTGACGCAACGTCAGCCGAGCTTATTGTGAACGTCACCAATGACGCCTGGTTCGGCGACACGCCGGGGCCGTACCAGCACTTCAGGCAGGCGCAGATCCGGGCGGTGGAGAATGGGGTGCCCCTGTTGCGCGCGGCTAATAACGGCATTTCGGCCGTTGTCGACCCACGCGGTCGCATCGTCGACGCGCTGGCAATCGATGCACGCGGCGCGATCGATGTGCGTGTGCCGATCTCCGACCAAGCCATCGTTTCCTCCGGCCAACGACGCATTAACGGAATGCTGATCATGTTTTTGCTTGCCGTTGCGGCATGCATTTTGAACGTAAGGCAAAGGCTACGGGCGAATTGACAGCCGACACATTAGAAACTCATACTGTAAGCGCCTGAAAATTTTCGAAGTCGATAAGGTCGTTCTGTTGGGGCACGGGCCGCGGCGTCGTTTGGGCAGCAAAATAGAAAAAGCCGGAAAAATTCGGCGAGGAAAAAATGACAGAAGAAAACAAGAAAAAGCCGAATCCGATCGACATCCACGTCGGAAGCCGCATCCGGCTTCGCCGCAATATGCTGGGAATGAGCCAGGAAAAACTGGGTGAAAACCTCGGCATAACGTTCCAGCAGATCCAAAAGTACGAAAAGGGCACCAATCGCGTCGGCGCCAGCCGTTTGCAGGCAATCGCCTCCATACTCGGCGTCCCCGTCGCCTTCTTTTTCGAGGATGCGCCCGGTCAGGAGCCCGTGGGCAACCGTGGATTTGCCGAGGATGCTTCGATGACCTCCGCCGTCGAATTCTGCGGCAGCCCGGAAGGCCTCCAGCTGAATCGCGCCTTCGTCAAGATCGCCGATGTGAAAGTGCGCCGCAAGATCATCGAGTTGGTGAAGTCGCTTTCCACCGACGAAGTCGATTGACTGGCCCGTGAAGAGTTCAACAAGGAAGGGCTCGTCGTAGCTGGGCATGCAATTTCTCGCGGCTGCGCGCATTGAGGGATGTTCATTCCGCAGATGCGCTAAAGCGCAGATCGATTTCGCTCGACTCGCTTCCTGGAAGCCGTTTTCCTCAGTCTGTTGCGCAAGGGCTGATCGCAGTGCGCCCTGCCGCCGTCTCGGGATGCAAGGATAATAACGTCAAAATTCATGCCAGAACGGCTGCATGGCTTGACTAGCGACGCCCGGCACCGTTAACAACTGGCGCGCCAAAATCGGCGGCCTGCCGATATTTTTTTCAAGAGGGGACACCCGTGACGCGGCACAATTACTTCTTCACCTCGGAATCCGTTGCCGAGGGCCATCCCGACAAGGTCTGCGACCGCATCTCCGACGAGATTGTCGATCTCGTCTATCGCGAAGCCAGAAAGACCGGCATGGACCCGTGGAAGGTCCGCGTTGCCTGCGAGACGCTTGCGACGACCAATCGCGTTGTCATCGCCGGCGAGGTGCGCGTCCCCGAGACGCTGCTCAAGAAGGACAAGGAGGGCAACGTCCTGAAGGATGCGGCCGGCCATCCGATCGTCAACCCGGCCAAGTTCAAGTCGGTCGCTCGCAAGGCGATCCGCGAAATCGGCTACGAGCAGGCCGGCTTCCACTGGAAGACAGCCAAGATCGAGGTCCTGCTGCACGGCCAGTCGCCGGATATCGGCCAAGGCGTCGACAACGCCTCCGACCGGCAAGGCGAGGAGGGAGCCGGCGACCAGGGCATCATGTTTGGCTATGCCTGCCGCGAAACCCCGGACTTGATGCCGGCGCCGATCTATTACAGCCACAAGATCCTCGAATTGCTGGCGGCTGCGCGCCATGAAGGCAGCGGTGATGCCGGCAGGCTCGGGCCGGATGCCAAGAGCCAGGTCACCGTCCGCTATGTCGACGGCAAAGCGGCGGAAGTGACGCAGATCGTGCTGTCGACCCAGCATCTCGATGAGACGTGGGATTCGAAGAAGGTGCGCAACGTCGTCGAGCCCTATATTCGCGAAGCACTGGGCGACCTGAAGATTGCCGACAATTGCAACTGGTACATCAATCCGACCGGCAAGTTCGTCATCGGCGGGCCTGATGGCGACGCCGGCCTGACCGGCCGCAAGATCATCGTCGACACTTATGGCGGGGCTGCGCCTCATGGCGGCGGCGCTTTTTCTGGCAAGGACACCACCAAGGTCGACCGCTCGGCGGCCTATGCGGCGCGTTATCTCGCCAAGAACGTGGTTGCCGCAAAGCTCGCCGATCGCTGCACCATCCAGCTTTCCTATGCGATCGGTGTCGCCCAGCCGCTGTCGATCTACGTCGACCTGCACGGCACCGGCAAGGTCGACGAGGCAAAACTCGAGCGTGCACTGCGCGCCGTGATGGACCTGTCGCCGTCCGGCATCCGCCGCCACCTCGATCTCAACAAGCCGATCTATGCCAAGACGTCGTCCTACGGCCATTTTGGCCGCAAGGCCGGCCGCGACGGATCCTTCTCCTGGGAGAAGACCGATCTCGCCAAGGCGCTCAAGGATGCTCTCGCCGAACCGGTCGCCGAAGCAGTCGCCGCCTAACCGCGGCGCCTATGGATCCGAAGGACCGGCCAAGCCGTGCGACCGAGGCCTTTTTCGGTCGCCGGCGCGGCAAGACCATTCGACCACAACAGGCAGCGGCGCTGGAGAGCGGCTTCGCCGCCTACAGGCTCGATCTGACGGTTGAACCGCCGGCCGACCTGCGCAGCCTTTTCGAAGCCGAAGTTTCGGCTGTCCAGCTCGAAATCGGTTTTGGCGGCGGCGAACATCTTCTGCACCGTGCTACGGCAAGCCAGGCGACCGGCTTTATCGGCGTCGAGCCTTTCGTCAACGGCATGGCCAAGATGATGATGGCGGTCCGGGAGCGGCCGCTTGCCAATCTGCGCGTCTATGACGACGACGCCACACGTCTGCTGGACTGGCTGCCGCAGGCTTCGCTTGACGGCATTGACCTTCTCTATCCGGATCCGTGGCCGAAGAAGAAGCACTGGAAGCGGCGCTTCGTCAGCCCGGTCAATCTCGACCGCTTCGCGGGCGTCCTGAAGCACGGCGGAAAGTTCCACTTTGCGTCCGATATCGACAGCTATGTGAACTGGACGCTCCTGCATTGCCGGGCGCACGACGCCTTCACGTGGCAGGCAAGCGAAGCAGCCGACTGGCACCGGCCCTATGATGGCTGGCCGGGGACGCGCTATGAGGCCAAGGCCATTCGCGAAGGCCGACGGCCCGCCTATCTCACCTTCGTGCGGAAATAGGCGGGAAATTAGAGCTGAGCACAAGGCGAGCCGGCCGAAGGCTCTCGGCGGCCACCTGGCTCAGAAGCGACGGATCTTGTTGAAGGCTGCCGGCTCCATGCCGAGATTGCGCAGATCATGCGCACGCGGCTTGCGACCGCGTTCCACAGCCCGCGACGCGGCTACGGCGCTGCCGAACACGCTAAAGACATCGCCTATGGCTGAAAAAAATCCACGATTGTTCATGATGGGACCCTTTCGAGCGCAGTGAGCGCTCCAATTGTGCAATGCAACGTAGATAGTCGTGCGTGGCCGGTGCTCAAACGGTGATCACTGCATGGGCGCCATGCATTTGGAGCAGCGCTGCGGACTCGGAGCCTTGCCGTCATGCAGGACGGGCTTGAAACGAGGACCACGATCGTCTATATCAGCTTCAAATTCTTGGTCGGTATGACGAAGAGTGGGTCCACCCGGTCCCGCTCTTTTTTATTACCTGCCGACCGACAGAAATCGAGTGACAGGACCGAATGACAGTGACGGCAACCGAAGGCGACGACCGCATCATCCGCGAAAGCGGCATCGATGCGCGCATCGCGCTGATCGTTCAGCCGGTACTGCGCGCCATTGGCTTCCGCTTGGTACGTGTGCACTTGTCGGGCCAGAACGGGCTGACGCTGCAGATCATGGCCGAGCGCGAGGACGGCACCATGACGGTCGAGGATTGTGAAGAGGTCAGCCGGGCGGTATCGCCGGCGCTCGATGTCGATGATCCGATCGAGAAGGCTTATCATCTCGAAGTGTCGTCGCCGGGCATCGACCGGCCGCTGGTCCGCAAATCGGACTTTGCAGCCTGGACCGGCCATCTGGTGAAGATGGAAACGTCGGTTCTCGTCGCCGACCGTAAGCGCTTCAAGGGCAAGATCGCCGAAAGCGACGCGGACGGTGTGCTGATCGAGCGTGACAAGGCCGCTTACGGCGAGGAGCCGACGGTACGTGTTCCCTACGATGCGATTGCCGAAGCGCGGCTGATTCTGACCGACGACCTTATCCGCGATGCGCTGTCGAAGGACAATCGGGCGCGCAAGGAAGCCAGGAAACGCCGCGGCGAACCCGAAGACGCACCAGAGGGTGCGGAAGACGAAACCGAACAGGAAATGTGATTGGGCTGCCGGCCGTAAAGGTCGGCAACAAGCTCGGGAGAAAGAAGATGGTTGTAAGCGCCAACAGGCTTGAACTGCTGCAGATCGCCGATGCGGTCGCGCGTGAAAAGTCGATCGACAAGTCGATCGTCATCGCCGCCATGGCCGATGCGATCCAGAAGGCCGCGCGCTCGCGCTACGGCCAGGAAACCAATATCCGCGCCGACATCAATGCCAACACCGGCGAGATGAAGCTGCAGCGGCTGATGGAAGTGGTCGAGAAGGTCGATGACTACGCGACGCAGATTGCCATTTCCTCGGCGCGCGAGCGCAATCCGGACGCCCAGCTCGGCGATTTCATTGCCGAACAGCTACCGCCGATGGATTTTGGCCGCATCGCCGCCCAGTCGGCCAAGCAGGTCATCGTGCAGAAGGTGCGCGAGGCCGAGCGCGACCGGCAATATGACGAATACAAGGACCGTATCGGCGAGATCGTCAACGGTACCGTCAAGCGCGTCGAATACGGCAACGTCATCGTCGATCTCGGCCGCGGCGAAGCGATCATCCGCCGCGACGAGCTGATTCCGCGCGAAAACTACAAGTATGGCGATCGCGTCCGTGCCTATGTCTATGACGTGCGCCGCGAACAGCGCGGCCCGCAGATCTTCCTGTCGCGCACCCATCCGCAGTTCATGGCGAAGCTGTTCACCATGGAAGTGCCGGAAATCTACGACGGCATCATCGAGATCAAGTCGGTCGCCCGCGATCCGGGTTCGCGCGCCAAGATCGCTGTCATCTCGCGCGACAGCTCCATCGATCCGGTCGGTGCCTGCGTCGGTATGCGCGGCAGCCGCGTCCAGGCGGTCGTCGGTGAATTGCAGGGCGAGAAGATCGACATCATTCCTTGGTCGCCTTCGGCGGCGTCCTTCATTGTCAATGCATTGCAGCCGGCGGAAGTCGCCAAGGTCGTGCTCGACGAGGATGCCGAGCGCATCGAGGTCGTCGTTCCCGACGATCAGCTGTCGCTGGCCATCGGCCGCCGCGGCCAGAACGTCCGTCTTGCCTCGCAGCTCACCGGCTGGGATATCGACATCCTGACCGAGCAGGAAGAGAGCGAACGCCGCCAGAAGGAATTCGTCGAACGGTCGTCGCTGTTCATGGAAGCCCTCGACGTCGACGAGATGGTCGGCCAGGTGCTCGCTTCCGAAGGCTTCACCAGCGTCGAGGAGGTCGCGTATGTCGACTCCGGCGAAATCGCGTCGATCGACGGCTTCGACGAGGACACGGCTTCGGAAATCCAGACCCGCGCCCGCGAATATCTGGAGAAGATCGAAGCCCAGCATGACGAGAAGCGCAAGGCGCTCGGCGTCAAGGACGAGCTGCGCGAGATCCCCGGCATCACCACCGCCATGATGGTGACGCTCGGCGAGGACGGCGTGAAGACGATCGAGGATTTCGCCGGCTACGCCGCCGACGACCTGACCGGTTGGAAGGAACGCAAGGACGGCGAGACGAAGGTATTCCCGGGTGTGCTCGCCAACCACGGCGTATCACGCGCCGATGCCGAGCAGATGGTCCTGGCCGCTCGCCTGAAGGCTGGCTGGATCACCGAAGACGAGCTTGCCGCCGAGGGCGTGCCGGCTGACGAAACCGTCGGTGCGTGAGGTGAAACCGCATCGCACCGAACCCGCCCTTGGACGAGATGAACGATCGCACCTGCATCGTCACCCGCAGGCAAGCCGAACCGGATGAACTGATCCGTTTCGTCGTCGGCCCGGGTTCGGCCGTCGTTCCGGACATCAAGAGAAACCTGCCCGGCCGCGGTTGCTGGGTGACGGCCGACCGCCTACATATAGAAAAGGCAGCGGCCAAAAATCTGTTTGCCCGTGCTTTTAAGGCGCAGGTGAGCGTGCCGGCCGATCTTGGCGGCATGGTCGACGCGCTACTTTCCAGGTCCGCTCTGGGCATGCTTGGCCTGGCCCGCAAGGCGGGCGCCATAGCGCTCGGAGCGACCAAGGTCGAGAGCGCCGTGCGCGGCGGACTTGCACTTTTCGTGCTCCACGCGACCGAGGCTTCCGACGATGGCGTCCGCAAGATAAGCCAGGCGCGACGGGCAACCGTCCACCTTGGCGGGCCTGCGATCCGCGCTTACAAACTTTTCTCCGAGGCCGAGTTGAGCTTGGCATTGGGGGGTACAAATGTGATACATGCTGCCGTTCTCGCGGGAGACGCGGGCAGGGCGGTCCAGAAGCGCATGGTTGCGCTCGACCGATATCGGGGCGGTTCCCCGGACGATCTGGCAATGCTTGCGGCCGTTGCTGACGAAGATGATGCCGCAGAGGATATGGAATGAGCGATACGAAATCGGGCGACGACAAGACGCTGAGTGTTACGCCGAAGAAGACCTTGACGCTGAAGCGCCCCGGCATGGAACAGGGCACGGTGCGCCAGAACTTCTCGCACGGCCGCACCAAGTCGGTGGTCGTCGAGACCAAGAAGCGCAAGTTCTCGCTGCCCGGCGACAAGCCGGAGCCGGCGGCAGCGCCTGTGTCCGTCTTCACGCCGAAGCCGGTCGCGGCAGCGCCTGCCGTGCAGGAAGCTCCCAAGGCGCCTCCCCCTCCGCCGCCGGTCGAACGCGGCGGCATGGTGCTGAACGAGTTGTCGCGCCAGGAAATGGAAGCACGCCGCCGGGCTCTCGAGGGCTCGAAGGTCCGCGATGTCGAGGATCGCCAGCGCGCCATCGAGGAAGCCAAGCGCCGCAGCGAGGACGAAGAGCGCCGCCGCCGCGAGCGCGAGGAATCGGCTCGCCGTCAGGCCGAGGAAGAGGCACGGCTGCAAGCCGAGGCCGAATCCCGCCGCCGTGCCGAGGAAGAGGCGCGCCGCCGTGCGCCGCTCGCCGCCGAACTGGCAACAGTCGATGACGAGGAAGAGGTCAAACCGAAGCGGACCGGTGCCGGCGCACCAGTGCGCCGTCTGGTTACGCCGGAAGTGGCGCGTCCGGCCAAACCGACCAAGGGCGAGGAAGACCGCCGCCGCGGCAAGCTGACTCTGAATTCGGCGCTTTCCGACGAGGATGCGCGCGCCCGCTCGCTCTCGTCGATGCGCCGCCGTCAGGAGAAATTCAAGCGCGCGTTGCATAACGAGCCACGCGAGAAAGTCATGCGTGAAGTGATCCTGCCCGAAACCATCACCATCCAGGAGCTGGCGCAGCGCATGTCCGAGCGCGCTGTCGACGTGGTCAAGTTCTTCATGAAGCAGGGCCAGATCCTGAAGCCTGGTGACGTCATCGACGCCGACACGGCCGAACTCGTCGCCACCGAATTTGGCCACACGGTCCGCCGCGTCGCCGAGTCCGACATCGAAGAGGGCTTGTTCAACATCGCCGATCGTCCCGAGGACCTGCAGCCGCGTCCGCCGGTGGTAACGATCATGGGTCATGTCGATCACGGCAAGACCTCGTTGCTCGATGCCATCCGCAATGCCAACGTCGTCTCCGGCGAGGCCGGCGGCATTACCCAGCATATCGGCGCCTATCAGGTCGAGAAGAACGCTCACAAGGTTACCTTCATCGACACGCCCGGCCACGCCGCCTTCACGGCAATGCGTGCCCGCGGTGCCCAGGCGACCGATATCGCCATCCTCGTGGTGGCAGCCGACGACAGCGTCATGCCGCAGACGATCGAATCGATCAATCACGCCAAGGCGGCCGGCGTTCCGATCATTGTGGCGATCAACAAGATCGACAAGCATGACGCCGACCCGCAGAAGGTGCGTTCGGAACTGCTGCGCCACGAGGTGTTCGTCGAATCCATGGGCGGTGAGGTGCTGGATGTCGAGGTGTCGGCGACCAAGGGCATCAATCTCGACAAGTTGCTCGAAGCGATCCTGCTGCAGGCCGAAATCCTCGACCTGAAGGCCAATCCGGACCGCACCGCCGAAGGCGTGGTCATCGAAGCCCAGCTCGACAAGGGCCGCGGCCCAGTCGCTACCGTGCTGGTGCAGACCGGCACGTTGATGCCGGGCGACATTCTCGTCGCCGGCAACGAATGGGGCCGGGTACGCGCACTCGTCAATGATCGCGGCGAGCAGGTCAAGGAAGCGCCGCCGGCAATGCCGGTGGAGGTGCTCGGCCTGCAAGGCACGCCGCAGGCCGGCGACCGCTTCGCCGTGGTCAACAACGAAGCCCGCGCCCGCGAGATCACCGAATATCGCCAGCGTCTGGCGCGTGAGAAGGCGGTGGCCAGGCATGCCGGCCAGCGCGGCTCGCTTGAACAGATGATGTCGCAGTTGCAGACCAGCGGATTGAAGGAATTCCCGCTGGTCATCAAGGGCGACGTGCAGGGCTCGATCGAGGCGATCAACGCCGCGCTCGACAATCTCGGCACCGACGAGGTGCGCGCCCGCATCGTCCATGCGGGGGCTGGCGGCATTACCGAAAGCGACGTGTCGCTGGCGGAAACTTCGGGAGCTGCGATCATCGGCTTCAACGTTCGCGCCAATGCGCAGGCCCGCGCAGCCGCGGCTGCGGCAGGCATCGAGATCCGCTACTATTCGATCATCTACAATCTGGTCGATGATGTGAAAGCGGCGCTCTCCGGCCTGCTCTCGCCGGAGCGTCGCGAGACCTTCATCGGCAATGCCGAGATCCTCGAGATCTTCGACATCACCAAGGTCGGCAAGATCGCCGGCTGCCGTGTCACCGAAGGCAAGGTCGAGCGTGGTGCGGGCGTCCGCCTGATCCGGGACAACGTCGTCATCCACGAAGGCACGCTGAAGACCCTGAAGCGCTTCAAGGACGAGGTTTCGGAAGTTCCGGGCGGCCAGGAATGCGGCATGGCCTTCCAGAACTACGAGGACATGCGCGTCGGCGACGTCATCGAGTGCTTCCGCGTCGAGATGGTGACCAGGACGCTGTAAAGCGCTTGGCACCGATATGGGCCAGGACGCTTCAAATCTGGAAGGTATGTTCCCTCTATGGGAATATACCTTCCAAACAAATGATACGCAGCTTAAACGTGCTGCGCGTTCGTTTTCCGACCTGCGGTATGGTCGATCCAGGCGTTGGATTCTCACAGGTCTTGCTTGGCTGATTTTGATAGCCTCAGTTCTTTTGATTATCTGGACATCTGCGTTGGCCGTCGCTCTGCTGGAGTACCTTTCAAAAGGCGTGGTCTCCAGTGAGACAATTTACGTTCTCGCCCCAATTGCGATGGGGACTATATATATTATAGTAGCTCGTAGTTTTTTTGGTTTCTTTAAAAGGAAAGTAAATAATAAGAAAATTGGCAATATCACCGAACCGGTAAAGATCTTCGATGGGTATATTATTCAGTTTTTGGACGAGAACTCGATAAAGAATCGAAGGATAGAACGGGTGCAACTGAGCAACGACTACCTGTTTTTCCTCATAGATAACGGTACCCGTTTCGTTTTTATCCCAAGGGATGTCGTTCCCGCCGATGCGCTCGAGAAAATAAAAATCTGGGCAACTCAGGCTCGGTCGTAGAACGAAGACCTATTAAGGTCAGTTGCCCAGGGTAGCCAAACCTGCCCAACGGCGTTAAGTCAGCGGTTTGAGGCGGTTCGAACCCGCGCGAAGGAAGAATTTTCATGCCAAGACCACCATCGGCTGGCCCATCCCAGCGTATGCTTCGCGTCGGCGAGCAGGTGCGCCATGCTCTGTCGGAAACCTTGCAACGTGGCGAGATCCTCGATCCGTTGATCGAGAATGCCGTGGTGTCGGTCTCGGAAGTGCGCATGTCGCCCGATCTGAAGATCGCCACCGCCTTCGTCTCGCCGCTTGGCGCCAAGGATGCCGGCGTGGTGGTCGAAGCGCTCAACAAGCATGCGAAGTTCGTCCGCGGCCGTGTCTCCGGCGCGCTGCGGCAGATGAAGTACATGCCGGAATTCCGCTTCCGGCTCGACACCAGCTACGACAATTTCCAGAAGATCAACGAATTGCTGCACTCGCCCGAAGTGGCGCGCGATCTCAGCGCCGACGACAAAGACAAAGACGACCGGAAGGACAGCGAATAGTGGCGCGTCGCGGCAAGAAGAAGGGCCGGCCGATCTCGGGCTGGCTGGTACTGGACAAGCCGGTCGGCATGGGCTCGACTGAAGCCGTCGCCAAGATCAAATGGCTGTTCCAGGCGGAAAAGGCCGGCCATGCCGGCACGCTCGACCCGCTAGCGTCCGGCATGCTGCCGATCGCGCTCGGCGAAGCGACCAAGACCGTGCCATACGTCCAGGACGGCGCCAAGGTCTACCGCTTCACGGTTGCCTGGGGCGAGGAGCGTTCGACCGACGACCTCGAAGGCCCGGCGACCAAAAGCTCGGACCGCCGTCCGGCGGAAGCCGACGTACGGGCGCTGCTTTCGAAATATACCGGCGTCATCATGCAGACGCCGCCGCAATTTTCGGCGATCAAGATCGCCGGCGAGCGCGCCTACGACCTTGCCCGCGATGGCGAGACGATCGACATTCCGCCACGCGAGGTAGAGATCGGCCGGCTCGACCTGGTCGAGCACATGGCAGATCGCACCATCTTCGAGGTCGAATGCGGCAAGGGCACCTATGTCCGCTCGCTGGCGCGCGACATGGGGCGCGACCTTGGCTGTTTTGGTCACATCGCCGAGCTGCGGCGGGTCGAGGTCGAGCCGTTCACGCAGGAAGATTTCGTCACCTTGGCCGAGTTGGAGGCCGCCCGCTTCGGCGAGCAGGGCGAGCCGCAAGCAGCAGACGCGCCGATCGACTTCGGTACCATCGATGCCCTTCTGCTCGACACCGCCGCGGCGCTCGAATGCTTGCCGCAGGTTGCGATCAGCGACGATGCGGCAACCAAAATCCGCCTTGGCAATCCGGTCATCATTCGCGGCCGTGACGCGCCGGTAGAAGCGGAGGAGGCCTGCGCCACCGCGCGCGGCAAGCTGGTCGCCATCGGCGCCATCGAGCAAGGCATGTTCAAGCCAAAGCGGGTCTTTGTCGGGTAACAGCTGTCGCCCGGCGCATGATCTCCAAACCGGATTCTATTTTGGGAAAGGATCATGCGCTAAATCAACAGGCCTACGGCGTCGTTTGCAGTCCGAAAGGATGCGCTGCGCTGTAGTGCCGTTCGACGCTGCACTCGAGGGGGCACATGGCAAAGGCTGACACGGTCAACAAACGAGCGGCGCTCAAAACACGGAGGCCGCCGGTCGGGGCTTCGCCCGGCACGCTGATCGCCGACCCGGCGGCACGCCGTTCCGAGCTCAGGCTGACGTTGATCTCGCCCGAAAAGTTCAAGACCATCGACAATGCCAGCATCGACGACGTCAACACCCATTGCCACAATTGGCCGGTTATCTGGCTCGATTGCACAGGCCTCGCCAACATCCAGCTGATCGAGGAGATCGGCCGGATCTTCAACCTGCATCCGTTGGCGCTGGAAGATGTCGTCAACACCGGCCAGCGGCCGAAGGTGGATTTCTTCGAGGACCATGCCTTTGTCGTCGTCAGGATGATCGACGATGTCACCGCGCATCGCTACGAACAGATCGCCGTCTTCTTCGGCAGGAACTTCGTCGTCACCTTCCAGGAGCGCGAAGGCGACCCGTTCGATCCCGTGCGCAAGCGGATCGCAAGCTCGGTGCCCAACCGCTTGCGCTCGCGCGGCGCCGACTATCTCGCCTATGCTTTGATCGACGCCATCGTCGACAGCTATTTCCCGCCGATCGAGGCTGCCGGCGAATTGGTCGACAGCATTGAGGACCAAATGCTGAACCAGGCGCACAAGCATCAGATGCGGCAGCTTCACGAATTGCGGCGCGATGCCAATGTGCTGAAGGGCGTGCTTTGGCCGATGCGCGACGCGCTGGCGACCATGATCCGCAACGACGTCTCTTATGTGAAGGCCGAAACCAAGATATTTCTGAACGACACGCTCGATCATTCGCTGCGATTGATCGAACTGGTCGAAACCCAGCGCGACATGCTGACCGGCCTGATCGAGATGCACTTGTCGCTCAGCCAGGCGCGCACCAACGACGTCATCAGCTATCTGACGATCGTCTCGGTGATCTTCATGCCGCTTACCTTTCTCGTCGGCGTATGGGGCATGAATTTCGACCCCGACACCTCGCCCTGGAACATGCCGGAGCTGAAGGCCTATTACGGCTATCCGCTGTCGCTCGCCTTCATGGCGCTTGTTGCGGTCGGGCTCTTTGCGTACTTCAAATGGAAGAAATGGCTCTGACTAGGCGGAAGTGCCCGTTTATGCAGCAAAAAGCCGGCTTGTGAATTAGGCTGGCCTTTTTGTCGGAATTGCACTATATGCGCCGCAGCTTCGCGCTTTGACGCGTTGCTTGCACCGGCCCCTGCTGGACGACATCCCGGCTGAGGGCGTCCCGTTTCCTCAAACAGACAAGGAAAAACACGATGTCGATTACTGCCGAACGCAAGAAGGAATTGATGGGCGAATTCGCAACCGCCAAGGGCGATACCGGGTCTCCGGAAGTCCAGGTGGCCATCCTTTCCGAGCGCATCAAGAACCTGACCGATCATTTCAAGGACCACAAGAAGGATAACCATTCCCGCCGTGGTCTGCTCGCTCTCGTTTCCCAGCGCCGCAGCCTGCTTGATTATCTCAAGCGCAAGGACGACGCGCGCTATCAGACGCTGATCGAGAAGCTCGGTCTGCGCCGTTGACGAATTGACCGGCGGGTTCTTTCGAGAGCCCGCCGGTCGCGCATTGGAGCATCGGGTCATCCAAGGCTCCATGAAGGAAGTAGAGCGCCGCGCATCGGTTTGGATGCGCAAAGGACGCTCTGAAGTTTAGATTTGCGCAGGATATTTTCCGAAAACCTGGTTTTCGGGTTCACGCGCAAGGCCACTCGGATCGATTGGCCAACCCGGTTTCGAAACAGCAGAGGGCCGCTCGAAACCGCCCATGGACGGTCATGGGGCAGGATTGCAGGACGCTCGTGCGGCAAATGCGCTGAATAGCCGAGCTTCCCGTTGTCTTGCCCGTGGCTGCCCGAGAAAGGAAGCCAAGGGAAAGGGGCATCCGCGCACGCTGAAACGGCGCGGCCCTTTCCGCATACGAAGGACAAGACATGTTCAATTACCACAAAGTGGAAATCGAATGGGGCGGCCGTCCGCTCATTCTCGAAACCGGCAAGATCGCACGTCAGGCTGATGGCGCGGTGCTGGCCACCTACGGCGAAACCAAGGTTCTCGCCACCGTCGTCTCGATGAAAGAGCCGAAACCCGGCCTCGATTTCTTCCCGCTGACGGTCAACTACCAGGAGAAGACTTACGCCGCCGGCAAGATCCCGGGTGGCTATTTCAAGCGTGAAGGCCGTCCGAGCGAGAAGGAAACGCTGGTTTCCCGCCTGATCGACCGCCCGATCCGGCCGCTCTTCGCCGAAGGCTACAAGAACGACACCCAGATCGTCGTCACCGTCGTCCAGCACGATCTCGAAAATGACCCGGACATCCTGTCGATCGTCGCCACCTCCGCCGCCCTGACCTTGTCCGGCGTGCCGTTCATGGGTCCGGTTGGCGGCGCCCGCGTCGGCTACATCAACGGCGAATACGTGCTCAACCCGCATGTCGACGAGATGCAGGAATCGAAGCTCGACCTAGTCGTCGCCGGCACCGCCGACGCCGTGCTGATGGTCGAGTCCGAAGCCAAGGAACTCGGCGAGGACCTTATGCTCGGCGCCGTCATGTTCGGCCACAGGGGCTTCCAGCCGGTGATCGACGCGATCATCAAGCTGGCTGAAGTCGCGGCAAAGGACCCGCGCGACTTCAACGCGCCGGACTATTCCGCACTTGAAGCCGAGATGCTCAAGATCGTCGAAGGCGAGCTTCGCGACGCCTACAAGATCACCGACAAGCAGAAGCGCTATGCCGCCGTCGACGCCGTCAAGGCGAAGGTCAAGGCCGCGTTCGCGCCGGCAGAAGGCGAAGAGGCCAAATACACGTCCGAACAGATCGGCACCGTGTTCAAGGAGCTCCAGGCCAAGGTCGTGCGCTGGAACATCCTCGACACCGGCTCGCGCATCGACGGCCGCGACCTGAAGACGGTCCGCAAGATCGTCTCGGAAGTCGGCGTCCTGCCGCGCACGCACGGCTCGGCGCTGTTCACTCGCGGCGAGACCCAGGCGCTGGTCGTCGCCACGCTCGGCACCGGCGAGGACGAGCAGTATGTCGATTCGTTGACCGGCATGTACAAGGAGAAGTTCCTCCTGCACTACAACTTCCCTCCCTATTCGGTCGGTGAAACCGGCCGCATGGGTTCGCCGGGCCGCCGCGAAATCGGCCATGGCAAGCTCGCCTGGCGCGCCATCCGGCCGATGCTGCCGACCGCCGACCAGTTCCCCTATACGTTGCGCGTCGTTTCGGAGATCACCGAGTCCAACGGCTCGTCGTCGATGGCTACCGTCTGCGGCACCTCGCTGGCTCTGATGGACGCGGGCGTGCCGCTTGCCAAGCCGGTCGCCGGCATTGCGATGGGCCTGATCAAGGAAGGCGAGCGCTTCGCCGTGCTCTCCGACATCCTTGGCGACGAGGACCACCTCGGCGACATGGACTTCAAGGTTGCCGGCACCGCCTACGGCATCACCTCGCTGCAGATGGACATCAAGATCGAGGGCATCACCGAGGAGATCATGAAGATCGCCCTCGACCAGGCCAAGGATGGCCGTCAGTACATTCTCGGCGAAATGGCCCACGCGCTGTCCGGCGCACGTGCCGAGCTCGGCGAGTTCGCGCCGCGCATCGAGGTCATGCACATCCCGACCGACAAGATCCGCGACGTGATCGGCTCGGGCGGCAAGGTCATCCGCGAGATCGTCGAAAAGACCGGCGCCAAGATCAACATCGAGGACGACGGCACCGTCAAGATCGCCTCGGCCAATGCCAAGGAGATCGAGGCGGCGAAGAAGTGGATACACACCATCGTCGCCGAGCCGGAAGTCGGTGAAATCTACGAAGGCACGGTCGTCAAGACCGCCGACTTCGGCGCTTTCGTCAATTTCTTCGGTCCGCGTGACGGCCTCGTCCACATCTCGCAACTCGCCAATGACCGCGTCGCCAAGACCTCCGATGTGGTCAAGGAAGGCGACAAGGTCTGGGTCAAGCTGATGGGCTTCGACGAGCGCGGCAAGGTCCGCCTGTCGATGAAGGTCGTCGACCAGGCCACCGGCAAGGAAATCGTTCGCGACAAGAAGAGCGAAGGCGAAGAAAACGCCGCCTAAGCTGATCTAACTATGCAATCGAAGCGGGCGCGCCGGAAGGTCGCGCCCGTTTGCGTTTCAACAACAGCCTTGCAGTTCAAGAGTGGTGAATGTCCGCCGAGCCGCTGAAAACGCTTTTCCATCCGTTCGAGGCCGGTGCTGTCTCCCTGCCACGAAAGGATGAACGCATACTCTTTCTCGGTGCCGAGCCCGGCTTTCGCTTGCCCGAAAGTTTTGATGCCAAGCTTCATCTTGTCCAAGGCTTCAGGCCGCACTTTCGCGCCTTGCAGGCGTCCGGCTTCGCGGTCACGCCGCAGGTCGAAGGCGAGGCTTTCGACGCGGCATTTGTGCTCGCTGGCCGCCATCGCGGCCAAAACGAGTTGCGCGTTGCCGAAGCGGTCGAACGCGCAGCACCAGGCGGGTTGATCGTCGTCGCCGGCAGCAAGGACGATGGAATCGCCAGCCTGCGCAAGCATGTCGGCGCCCTTGTGCCGCTCGAAGGCCACCTGCCGAAGCATCACGGCATTGCCTTCTGGTTTCGCCGGCCGGCCGATACCGTTGCCGCGGCAACGCTTCGCGCCGCCAATCCGGACTTGGTGGTCGAGGACCGCTTCCGCACGGCCCCAGGCATGTTTTCCTTCGACAAGATCGATGCCGGATCGAAGCTGCTAGTCGAAAATCTGCCCAACGATCTGCGTGGCAGCGTTGCGGACTTCTGTGCCGGTTGGGGCTATGTCGCCGCCGAAGTCGCCGCCCGCTCACCCGGCATATCGGCGCTTGACCTTTACGAAGCGGATTTCGAGGCGCTGGAGGCGGCCAAGGCCAATGTCGGCAACACAGGCGTGGAGCCACGTTTCTTCTGGATAGATCTGTTGAGCGAACCGGTCGAGCGCCGCTACGACGTGGTCGTCATGAACCCGCCCTTTCACCGCAGCCGGGCGACTGAGCCGGAAATCGGTGCCGGCATGATCCGCGCGGCAGGCAAGGCGCTGAAGCCCGGCGGCCGGCTGTTCATGGTGGCAAACCGCCAGCTTCCCTACGAACCGGTGCTGGCGGCCGCCTTCTCCAGCCATGCGGAGCTCGCCCGCGACGGCATGTTCAAGGTCTTATCGGCGCGACGCTGAAATCCTGCGGGGCAAGCCGGCGATACGTCGCTCGCGCTATTCCCGCCCGCCGTCGGTCTGCTTCAATTCGTCAAGCGTCGGCATGGAAACGATGTGATAGCCGGAATCGACATAATGGATTTCGCCGGTGACGCCGGAGGACAGGTCGGACAGCAAATAGAGCGCGGAGCCGCCGACTTCATCGATCGTCACTGTACGGCGTAGCGGCGAGTTGCGCTGCTGGTAGGAGAACATGTGGCGTGCGTCGGAAATCCCGGCGCCCGCAAGCGTCCGTACCGGTCCCGCCGATATGCCGTTCACCCTGATGCCGCGCGGGCCGTAGTCGTTGGCGAGATAGCGGACGCTGGCCTCCAGCCCCGCCTTGGCGACACCCATAACGTTGTAGTTCGGCATGACACGGACCGAACCGGCATAGGTCAGCGTGACCATCGAACCGCTATCCTTCATCAATGTGGCGGCGTGACGGGCGATCTCGGTGAAGGAGTAGCAGGAGATCACCATGGTGCGGATGAAGTTGTCGCGGCTCGTGTCGGCGTAGAGGCCTTTCAGCTCGTTCTTGTCGGAAAAGCCGATGGCATGGACGACGAAATCCAGCCCGCCCCACGCCTTCCCCAAAGTCTCGAAAGTCGCGGCGACCGACACGCTGTCCTCGACGTCGCAAGGCACCACCAGGGATGCGCCCAATTTCTCGGCGAGCGGCTTGACCCGGCGCCCGAAGGCCTCGCCCTGATAGGTGAAGGCGAGGTCCGCGCCATGTTCGGACAGTTTGCGGGCGATACCCCAGGCGATCGAATGATCGTTGGCAACACCCATGACAAGCCCGCGCTTGCCCTTCATCAATCCGTCCATGGTCGGCAAATCCTTATGCGGAATAGCGCTGGAAAATCAGCGTTGCGTTGGTGCCACCGAAACCGAACGAATTGGACAAAACGGTGTCGATCCTTGCATCGTCGATGCGCTTGCGCACGATCGGCATGCCCTCGAATTCCGGATCGAGGTTCTCAATGTGGGCGCTCTCGCCGATGAAGCCGCCTTGCATCATCAGGATCGAGTAGATCGATTCCTGCACGCCGGCGGCGCCCAGAGAATGGCCGGTTAACGATTTGGTCGACGTGATGAAAGGCATCTTCTCGCCGAACACCTCGCGGATGGCGCCCATTTCCTTGGAGTCGCCGACCGGCGTCGAGGTGCCGTGCGTATTGATGTAGTCGACCGGCGAGGACACCGTTGCGAGCGCCTGCTTCATGCAGCGCGCCGCGCCTTCGCCCGACGGCGCCACCATGTCGTAGCCGTCCGATGTCGCGCCATAGCCGACGATCTCGGCATAGATCTTGGCGCCGCGTGCCTTGGCATGCTCGAGCTCTTCAAGAATCAGCACGCCGGCGCCGCCGGCAATGACGAAACCGTCGCGATCGACGTCGTAGGCGCGTGAGGCGACCGACGCCCTGTCGTTGAACTTGGACGACATGGCGCCCATGGCATCGAAGAGATCCGACATCGTCCAGTCGAGATCCTCATGGCCGCCGGCGAAGACGATGTCCTGCTTGCCCCACTGAATCAGCTCGTAGCCATTGCCGATGCAATGCGCAGACGTCGAGCAGGCCGATGAGATCGAATAGTTGACGCCGTGGATCTTGAACCAGGTGGCAAGCGTCGCCGACGCGGTCGACGACATCGCTTTTGGCACCGCGAACGGCCCGATCCGCTTGGGGCTGCCGTTTTTGATCGTGGTCTCGGCCGCCTCGACGATTGCACGGGTCGACGGTCCGCCGGAGCCCATCACGATACCGGTGCGCTCATTGGTGATGTCGGCCTCGTCGAGGCCGGCGTCTGCGATCGCCTGGTCCATTGCGACATGGTTCCAGGCAGCACCCTGCGACAGGAAGCGCATGGCGCGACGGTCGATCATGCCCGACGGGTCCAGCGTCGGCGCACCCCACACCCGGCAACGGAAGCCATGCTCGGCGAAAGAGTCGGAGAAGCTGATGCCGGATCTGGCATCGTGCAGCGAGGTCTGCACCTCGTTGGCATTGTTGCCTATCGACGACACGATGCCGAGACCTGTGACTACGACCCGTCTCATTCGCAACTCCTTCCAGCGGACCCCGAACCTGAAATCAATTTCCGGAATGGAACCATGCGCAAAATTAAAGTGCTACAGCGTTCATCAGACGTCCAAGACGTCGTACTGCAGGGTCTTCGTTCAGACGGCGGCCGATTGCTTGGACAGACCGACCTTCAGATCCGTTGCCGCGTATATGGGCTCGCCATCTGCCTTCAGCCAGCCATCGGCGATGCCAAGCACAAGCCGACCGCGCATCACGCGCTTGAAGTCGACGCCATACTCCACCTTCTTGACCGAAGGCGTGACCATGCCTTTGAACCTCACCTCACCGGTCGACAGCGCCATCCCCTTGCCGGGTTCACCGAGCCATCCGAGATAGAACCCCGTCAACTGCCACATGGCGTCCAGGCCCAGGCATCCCGGCATGATCGGATTA
This sequence comes from Mesorhizobium sp. M0207, assembly GCF_040321995.1. Taxonomy (NCBI): domain Bacteria; kingdom Pseudomonadati; phylum Pseudomonadota; class Alphaproteobacteria; order Hyphomicrobiales; family Phyllobacteriaceae; genus Mesorhizobium; species Mesorhizobium sp. M0207. Next base: position 138,266 of record NZ_JAMYSQ010000001.1, on the reverse strand, counting down.
CCGATGAAATGGCAGGCGAAAAACCACAAATCCGGCTTGATGTCGAATTCCGCGCGGATGAAACCCTTGTCGAACGCACCGCCGGTCTCGCTGATCTCGGTGATGCGGTCGAACATCAGCATCGGCGGATAGGGCAACTGCGCATTTCCCGGTCCGAACAGCTCGCCGCGGGCGCAGGCAAGCAATTCCTCGTAACCGTAGCTGGATTTCGGATCCGCCATCAATCTCGTCCCCGTGATCGTCCCGCGCGAAAGGAGCCCTTGTCGGTGGTTTCCTAACACAATCTGTTTCAGGCCGGAAACCGGCGTTTGCGCTTAACCTGCCCGTCTGCCCGGGTCAATGCGCGCTATTGATCGCATTCGGTCGACAGAATATATGTCAGGACACGTCCAGTTTCGGCAGATGCTCAATTTCTGCCATTTTGGACCTGTCTGAGGCGGAACTGTGAGCGCGACGGATAGATGGATCTGGGTTGCCGGAAGGATAATGTCGCTGTGGACAAGCGGGTTCGTGAGGCCGGTCTGAGGCCGACACGCCAGCGCATCGCGCTGGCCGATCTGCTTTTCGCCAAGGGCGACCGCCATCTTTCGGCCGAGGAACTGCACGAGGAGGCGCTTGCCGCCGGCGTGCCGGTGTCTCTGGCCACCGTCTACAATGCTCTGCACCAGTTTACCCAGGCCGGTCTTCTGCGCATCCTTGCCGTCGAGGGATCGAAGACTTATTTCGACACCAACACCTCCGATCACCATCATTTCTATATCGAGGGCGAAAACAGGATCTTCGATATCGACAGCGGCCCGGTGACGGTTTCCAACCTGCCGGAGCCGCCGGAGGGCATGGAGATCGCCAATGTCGATATCGTGGTGAGACTGCGTCCGAAACGCTGCGACTGACCGGCATCTTATGAAATTCCTGGATTTGACGCTCCGGCTCGAATGGGTCGCCGTCGCGGTGGCGGCTCTTGTCTTCTATGCAATCGCCGGTGTTTCCTGGTGGCTGTTTGCCGTGCTCATTCTGGCGCCCGACCTGTCGATGCTGGGTTACATCGCCGGGCCGCGCGTCGGGGCCGTCGCCTACAACGCCTTGCACACACTGATCTTGCCCGTTCTGCTGGCGCTTCTCGGCAGCGTCTTTGACAATGCAATGGCGATAGCTGTCGCGCTGATCTGGATCGCCCACATCGCCATCGACCGCGCTCTGGGCTACGGTTTGAAGCTGTCAAGCAGTTTCCAGGATACCCATCTCGGCCGCATCGGCCGCTAAACCATCCCCGAACCGAAGATCAGCGAAACAAATGCCGGATCCGGTGCTTCCAGCGCTGGCCCGACCTGCGGTTCGGAAAAGTCAGTTCTTGACCTTTTCGCCGGGATAGGCACCCCAGACCAGCGACTGCGCGAGCCAGCCGGTATGGCCGTCGAAGGTCATTTCGCACCACTGGCCATCGCAGGACTTGATCGTGCCCATCACCCCCGGTTCGAGGATCGCGATGACGCCTGCGTCTTTTGCCGGGTCGTCAAGGAGGTTGACGCGAGCGTCCTTGCCGCGCTGCCAGGGGGCGACGATCGCCGTGCGACGGCCCGAAAGCAGCGACTGATTGATCCAGCCTTCCGAGCCGTCGGCATCACGCACACGGCGCCACGTATCGAACTCCTGGATGATCTCCATCGGCAGGCCTGGCTTCATATACATCCAGTCGACGGAATAATTGACGCCCGGCCCAACGCGCGAGTTGACGCGGCCGGATTTCAGGCTGACGAAGCGCGGCAGCGGCAAGCCGCTTGGTCCGAGCGTGATGCTCTGGGCGGGTGCGGCGGCACTTTGCGCCATCACCAGTGGGCTATGGATGAGAGCGCCGAGGAATGCTGCACTGAGGGTCAGGCGGAGCGACGCGAAACCAGACACTTTCGTTCCTTTCGGCACCGGCCCATCGGCCTTCGCCCCTTTTTCTTTGTCTTCGGCGGAACCGCTTGTTACATGAATGACCGGTACCGCGATCGGCTCTCAGTTTCGCCGTTCTTGGTTAAAGAGGTCTCAACGAGATCGGGTTCGAGGAAAACAATGGCAGGCAAAAAGAAGCCCCTCGTCGTCATCACGCGCAAATTGCCCGACCCGGTCGAGACCCGCATGCGCGAGTTGTTCGACGCCCGCTTGAATGTGGAGGACAGGCCGATGACGCAGCCGGAACTGGTGGCTGCGGTCAAGGAGGCCGATGTGCTGGTGCCGACCGTCACCGATAATATCGACGCGGCGCTGATTGCCCAGGCCGGCGACAACCTCAAGCTGATCGCCAATTTCGGCAATGGGGTAGACAAGATCGACGTTGCGGCAGCGGCCAAGAAAGGCATCACCGTGACCAACACGCCGAACGTGCTGACCGAAGATACGGCCGACATGACCATGGCGCTGATGCTGGCCGTACCGCGGCGGCTGGCCGAAGGCGCCAACGTGCTGACCGGCGATAAGAAATGGGCGGGCTGGTCGCCGACCTGGATGCTCGGCCGGCGCATTTGGGGCAAACGGCTCGGCATTGTCGGCATGGGTCGCATCGGCACCGCCGTCGCCAGGCGTGCCAAGGCGTTTGGCCTCTCGATCCACTACCACAACCGCCACCGCGTACTGCCGGCAATCGAGGACGAGTTGGAAGCCACGTATTGGGAAAGCCTTGACCAGATGCTCGCCCGCATGGACATTATCTCGGTCAATTGTCCATCGACACCGGCAACCTTCCACCTGCTTTCGGCGCGGCGGCTGGCGCTTCTGCAACCGTCAGCTTACATAGTCAACACCGCGCGCGGCGATATCATCGATGAGGAATCGCTGGTCAAGCTCATCCATGACGGCAAGATCGCCGGCGCCGGCCTCGACGTCTACGAGCACGAGCCGGCGCTGAACAGCAAACTGCTGAAACTCGCCCACAAAGGCAAGGTCGTGCTGTTGCCGCATATGGGCTCGGCGACGCTCGAAGGCCGTATCGACATGGGCGAGAAGGTAATCATCAACATCCGCGCCTTCTTCGACGGTCATCGCCCGCCCGACCGCGTGCTGCCGCTGCGGGCGTGACCGGCCATCGTGGCAGCGAATTCTGGTCGCGGCAGCTGCCTGCTCGCTTTTGGATAGCGTTTGCTTACAAAAGCACCTTGCGCATGGTGATTGAGGTCGGCCGGTCGTAACCTTTGTGTGCTGTCCGTTCGGTTTCGCGAAAGCCGAGGCGGGCGAAGGCAGCGTGGTTTCCAGTCAGTTCGACCCGGGTCTGGAGCTCGATGGCGGTCCTGTTGCGGCTGCGGGCAAGATCTTCGACGGCCTGCATCAGCTGTTTTCCAATGCCTTGTCCCTGAAGCGTCGGCTCGACCGCGAGCTTTCCAATATAGAGGTCGTCTGCGCGCTTCAGGACGAAGACGCAACCGACGATCTCGTTTCCCTTCAGTGCCAGGAATGCTGTCTCCTCCAGCGCTCTAGCCCTGAGATTTTCAACGGTGAGCCGATGCGCCGAGGACGGCGGGTCAATAACCTCGTCCATAAAGGCGAAGGCGCGCATGACCAGCGCCAGCACCTCGTCCCAACGGTCGAAATCGGCCGCAAGCTGCACGATGGAAACGTCGGCAGGCAGGCTCACGGGCTGGTTCGCTTGTAGCGGATCGTGTCGAAGCGTGCCGCCAGCGCATCGTAGAGCAGCAGTCGTCCGACCAGCGGCTCGCCAATCCCGGTGATCAGCTTGATCGCTTCCATGGCTTGCAGCGTGCCGATGACCCCGGTCAGCGCCCCGACAATGCCGGCCACCGCGCAGGATGGCACAAGTCCCGGCGGCGGCGCCTCGGGAAAGAGATCGCGGTAGCTTGGGTTCAACTTGCCGTCCGGGCCGGTTTCGAATGGCTTCAGTACGGTGACCGAGCCGTCGAAGCGGCCAACGGCGGCATGCACGAGCGGCCGGCTTTCCGCGGCGCAGGCGTCGGCCACCGCGTAGCGTGTCTCGAAATTGTCGGAGCCGTCAACGACGATGTCATAACGGGCAATGAGGGTAGGGGCGTTGTCGACGGTCAGCCTGAAATTGTGCTCTTCCACGACGACGTTTGGATTGATGCGGATGATCGCCGCTCTGGCACTGTCGGTTTTTGCCATGCCGACCATGTCCGTGCCGTGGATCACTTGTCGTTGCAGGTTGGAAAGCGAAACGATGTCGTCGTCGACGATACCGAGAGTGCCAATCCCTGCGGCGGCGAGATATTCGAGCACAGGCGCTCCCAATCCGCCGGCGCCAATGACGAGCACCCGCGCCCGCTTCAGCCGCTGCTGGCCGGCGCCGCCGATCTCGGGCAGCACGATGTGGCGGGCGTAGCGTTCGAGCTCTTCATCGGTGAGGGCGGCTGTGATCATCGCCGGACCATATAGCGGAGGAAAAAGCTTGTCAGGTATCAATGCATGCCGCTCAGAAGTGCGCCATGAACCAAGTTCAAATGGTCGGCCTGACCGTGCCGTGATCGACGGTCAGGAATTGCGCGCGTCCCTTGAGGCTGTCAAACAACGCGGCATCGGTCCCGGTCATGAAGGCCTGGCAGTTTAGTTCCTCCAGGATCGAGAACAAGGCCGCCCGTCGACCGCCGTCGAGATGGGCGGCGATCTCGTCGAGCAGCAGGATCGGTGTCATGCCCGACATCTCACCGGTTAGCCGCGCATGCGACAAGACAATGCCGACCAGCAGCGCCTTCTGCTCGCCGGTCGAACAGAGCTCGGCCGGCATCGCCTTGGGCCGGTGGCGCACCACGAGGTCGGAACGGTGCGGGCCGTCGAGCGTGCGTCCGGCGGTGCGGTCGCGGTCGCGCCCCTGGACAAGCGCACGACGGAACCGTTCCTCTACGTCGACGGCCGGCAAAATACCGAGTTCGCCTTCCAGTTCGCCAGAGATGCCGATGTCGGCTTGCGGAAACGGTCCGTCGCCGGGCAGCCGGTCGATCATGGCGGCGAGCAGGCGCACCAGTTCGGCACGCGCCGCGGCAATCGCCACGCCGGTCTCGGCCATTTGCATCTCGATCGCATCGAACCAGGCACCGTCGCGTGAACCGTCGGCGAGCAGTCTGTTGCGGCCGCGCATTGCCTTTTCGTAGTCAAGCGCGCGCTGGCCGTGGCCAGGATCGATCGCCAGCACCAGCCGATCTAGGAAGCGCCGGCGGTCGGCAGCCGGCCCGGGGAACAGGCCGTCCATGGCCGGTGTCAGCCAGACCACGCGCAGCCATTCCAGCATGTCTTCGGCTGAGCGTGCCGTCGCGCCGTTGATCCGCACCCGCCGGCCGGCTTCGCCGTCGCTGCCCGATATTCCGGTACCGATCTCGACCTGGCCTTCCGGCCCGTCAAGCCGGGCATGCAGCGCAAAGCCACCGTCGCCGCCTTCGCGCGCCACCTCGGAATAGGGTGCGCGGCGCAGGCCGCGGCCCGGCGTGAGCAGCGAGATCGCTTCAAGCAGATTGGTCTTGCCGGCGCCATTGTCGCCGGAGAAAACGACAGCGCCGGGATCAAGGTCGATTGCCAACGCCGCATAGTTGCGGAAATTCGTAAGTATGAGCTTACTTATGTACGTCTGCTGCGGTTTTGCAGATCTGGTCACGACAGCAAGATGGCCCCGTTCGGGCCCTACACCCGCATCGGCATCAGCACGTAGAGCGCGGTCTCGTCGGCCATATCGTGGATCAGTGTCGGGGAACCGGCATCCGCCAGCATGAACTTCGCCTCCGTGCCGGTCAGTTGCGCGGCAACGTCGAGCAGGTATTTGGCGTTGAAGCCGATTTCAATCGGATCGGACGAATAGTCGGCCGCCAGTTCCTCGGTGGCACTGCCCGAATCCGGGTTGTTGACCGCAAGCGTGACCTGCCCTTCGGCGATCGAAAGCTTCACCGCCCGGCCGCGTTCGGACGAAATGGTCGAAACGCGATCGACGGCAGCGGCGAAACTCTGGCGATCGATAATCAGCTTCTTGTCGTTGCCGGTCGGAATGACGCGCTGGTAGTCCGGGAAAGTGCCGTCGATCAGCTTGGAGGTCAAGATAACGCTGCCGATGGTGAAACGGATCTTGGTGTCGGACAACTCGGTGGTGACTGCAACATCGGGATCGTCGACCAGCTTTTGCAGCTCGCTGACCGTCTTTCGCGGGATTATGACGCCAGGCATGCCCTCAGAGCCTGCCGGCGCATCGATCTCGGCGCGCGCCAGCCGGTGGCCGTCGGTCGCGACAGAGCGCAGCTTCAGCTTGCCGCCGGCCTCGTGCGTGTGCAGATAAATGCCGTTCAGATAATAGCGCGTCTCCTCGGTGGAAATGGCGAACTGGGTCTTTTCGATGAGGCCCTTTAGTCCGAAGGAATCGAGCCGGAAAATATGCGAGAACGACCCGGCTGAAAGCTCGGGAAAGTCGGACTGCGGCAGGCATTGCAGGCGGAAGCTCGAGCGCCCCGACGTCACCGTCATGGCGTTGCCGTCTTCGTCGGTCTTCAGCGCCACCTCCGCGCCGTCGGCAAGCTTGCGCACGATGTCGTAGAGCAGATGTGCCGGGACCGTCGTCGCCCCGCCACGTTCGACCTTTGCCGGCGTTGCCTCGGTCACCTCCAGGTCGAGGTCGGTCGCCTTCATTTCAAGGCTGGCCCCCTCGGCGCTGAGCAGCACGTTCGACAGGATCGGAATGGTATTGCGCCGCTCGACCACGCGGTGAACATGGTTGAGCGACTTCAGGAGATTTGACCGTTCCAGGATAACACGCATGACAAAACAGGCTCGCTTGAATGAATGAACGGGTCTCCGGCAAGCGGCGCCCCGCGAAAGGTCTGAACAGGCTCAGAATCTGCGTAAACTGACAGGAAAAACCCGGCAAACGCAAGCCCGCGCCACCGGTTCGGACCGGCTGCACGGGCTTTCTGGGGATAAAAAGGCCGGAGTCCGCGAGCCGGCGTTTTTCGGGCCGTCAGGCCTGGTCGTTGATCAGCCTTCTCAGCAATTCGAGTTCCTGCGCCAGTGTGTTGTCGGCACCGGAAAGATCCTCGATCTTGCGCACCGCATGCAGCACGGTCGTATGGTCACGACCGCCGAACCGCCGCCCGATCTCCGGCAGCGAGCGCGGCGTCATCACCTTCGACAGATACATGGCGACCTGCCGTGGCTTGACGATGGTGCGTGTGCGCCGGTTGGACAGAAGTTCGGTCTTCGACACGTTGTAGTGGCGCGCGACGATGCGCTGGATGTCCTCGATACGCACCCGCTTGGGTTCGCCCGAACGATAGATGTGGCCAAGGATCTCGTCGATGCGGTCGATGGTGATCTGCGGTTCGAAGGATTGACGAAACAAAAGCTGGTTGAAGGCACCTTCGAGCTCGCGTCCGCTGCCGGTCACCGTGCGGGCGACGTGGTTGAGGATCTCTTCGGAAATATCGAGCGACGCATCGTCGAGCTTGGCGGTGGCAAGCCTGAGCTTGAGCATACCGATACGCATGGCGAAATCCGGGGCTGACATTTCCAGCGCGACGCCGCCGTTGAGGCGCGAGCGGACGCGTGGCTCCAGCGACTCCAATTCCGACGGCGGCCGGTCGGCAGCGACCACCACTTGCTTGGCGCTGTCGAGCAGCATGTTGATCAAATGGCAGAATTCGTGCTGGATCGACTTGCCCTGCAGGAACTGCATGTCGTCGATGATGAGGAGGTCGATGTCGCGCAGCTGTTCTTTCAGCGTCAGTGCGTTGTTGTCGCGGATCGCGGTGGCGAACCGCCACATGAAATACTCAGCCGTCAGATAGACGACCCGCGATTTCGGATTCTGCTTCAGCGATTCTGCGGCGATCGCCTGCAACAGGTGCGTTTTGCCCAGCCCGACCGTCGCGTGAAGAAAGAGCGGATTGAAACGCACCGCGCTCGACTGCGATTCCGCGACCGCCTTGGCGGCGGCAAAAGCCACTCGGTTCGATGGTCCTTCGATGAAGGAGGTGAAAGTATAGCGTGGATCGAGTGGCGAACCGAGAACATTGTGCCGGAACTCGGTTTCTGCCGGCATCCCCGGGCGGGGTACCGGGACCCGTTCGACCCTGCTGGGGCTCGCCGTGCCCGCAGAGAGCGCGGTTTGCGTCTGCCTGGTCATCTTGCGCGCCGGGGCCACTTCTGGCTCGACGCTGTTGCGGCCCTGCCGTGTGGCGGTGCGAACCACGATCTCGATCTTGAGGATTTCCGGATCCTCGTGCTTCCACAACTCGGTGATGAGATCGAGATAGTGGCCGTTGATCCATGAACGCAGGAATGCGGTTGGCACTGAGATGCGGACAATGCCCTTAGAGGATTCAGCGACCTTCATGCGCCCGAACCAGCTCGAATAGACCTCGGTTCCCAGACGCGCCTTCAACTGGGCCTTGACCCGATCGAACTTCTGTTCAGCTTCATTGGAAGCCGCCATGTCGTTCCTTCCGATTAACGTTCCAGGAAATGGGAGGTCGCCTGTAAGCTCCCTTTCGATGCCGCCGCTCTGCATGATCGAGTTCCTTGTCTCTTGTACCTGTTTTCCGCCGGGGATGCGCCTCCTGCATCCATGTTTCCGGCGACCGTGTCTTCGCTGCGACACCATCGCCGCCGCCGGGCTGATGAATCGCCTCGTTGTCGGTCCGGCGCCGAAGAGCCGATCCGCTTTGGTCATGTCAGGGCAACAAAATGCCGCCCGGCGAAAAACCGCCGGCGCACCGTCGACCTGCCATGTACAATTACGCCAGTCCCCTACCGTATCGAAAAGACAAACCAACCCCGTCCGCGGAGTTGAATCCGAGCTGTAAACTCTGCCAATTTGAGCTGGCCGGTTTCAGGCTGGTCAAGGGCCAAGGGCCCGTCCCTTCGATGGACAGACATTACCGAAATCGCTGTGGATAGGGCAAGGCCACCCCTAACGGATTTTTAAGGAATCTGACTAGCAAGGGACGTTTCGAACGCCATGCCGCAACAGTTGATTTTGACAAAGCCATTGTGATTCAAACCCTTTTCCGGCGAATGTGAAAAAGGCCACACAACGCGAAATTTTCTGAAATAATTCACTTGACAGCCAATTGCCGCCTATCGGCCACAGCCGATGTGAACAAGCTGTGGATCACCATCGGTAAGCCTCTGAAAAAAAACAGTAATCTGTGACGCTCGGAAATTTTCGCATTGGCGGTTTCGAAGGCTGCGAATATCAGCGGGTATGTATACGCCGGCAAAGCATTTCGAACTTTGAAATGCATGCGGAGCGCCATTTTGCGGGCTTTCTTTTAAGTACTTGCCGGCAAACGAAAAAAACCCGGCGCGATTGGCCGGGTTTGAAGAAGCGCAGTTCAGGAAAAGATATATTAGGCCGACAGCACCTTGACCCGTTGGGCCAGCCGCGACACCTTGCGCGATGCCGTGTTCTTGTGCACCACGCCCTTGGTCGCGGCGCGCATCAATTCCGGCTCGGCCACCTTGAAGGCAGCCTGTGCGGCCGCCTTGTCGCCGGCCGCGAGCGCCTCTTCGACCTGGCGGATGTAGGTCCGGACGCGGGAGCGGCGGTTCTTGTTGATCGCTGCGCGACGGGCGATCTTGCGCGTTGCCTTTTTGGCCGAGGAGGTATTGGCCATGGTGCCTCTCTTCTGATCTGGTGGGCGCTTGCGGGATACCGCAGGGCGCAAAAAACAAACGGGCAGCCACAGGGCCGCCTCGGTTGGTGCGGCTTATAGTTCAGCTTTTCCGGCGCGTCAACGCTGCAGCGCTTTCTTTTTGACCGGCGCCTTCGTCATCTCATCGGTTCGTGAAATTCGGCTTCCGCTTGCCGCTGAAGGCCGCCATGCCTTCCTTCTGGTCATCCAGCGCAAACAGCGAATGAAATAGCCGGCGCTCGAACCGCAGACCCTCGGTGAGCGTCGTCTCATAGGCGCGGTTGACGGCCTCCTTTGCCATCATCACCGACGGCAAGGAAAAACCAGCGATCTTGGACGCTGCCTTAAGCGCTTCCTCGATCAACTCGCCGGCTGGCACCACGCGCGAGACAAGGCCGGAACGCTCGGCCTCGGATGCGTCCATCATTCGACCCGTCAGGCACATATCCATCGCCTTCGACTTGCCGACAAAGCGGGTCAGGCGCTGCGATCCGCCCATGCCGGGCATGACGCCCAGCGTGATCTCGGGTTGGCCAAACTTGGCGGTGTCGGCGGCGATGATGAAGTCGCACATCATCGCCAGTTCGCAGCCGCCCCCCAGCGCATAGCCCGCCACTGCCGCGATGATCGGCTTTCGTGCCCGCGTAAATTCCTCCCAGCCGACGAAGAAATCCTGCAGATAGGCATCCACATAGGAGATGGACTGCATTTCCTTGATATCGGCACCTGCCGCGAAAGCCTTTTCCGAACCAGTGATGACCATGGCGCCGATGTCGGCATTGGCGCCCATGCTATTCACCGACGCGACCAGTTCCGCCAGCACTTGTGAATTCAGCGCGTTGAGCGCCTGCGGCCGGTTCAGCGTAATCAGCCCGACCTTGCCGCGGGTTTCGACGATGATGGTTTCATAGCCCATGCTTTGCTCCTCCTCGGTTCTGGTTCAAGCCTGACAGGCCCGGCAGTGGAAAGTCGAACGACCGCTTTGCACGATACGCTCGATGTGGCCGCCACAACCAGGCTTGGAGCAGCCTTCCCCCTCGCGATCGTAAACCGCGAAGGAATGCTGGAAGTAGCCCAGTGATCCATCGGTCTGCATATGATCGCGCAACGACGAGCCGCCGGCGGCGATCGCATCGGCGACGACCGACCGGATTGCTTCGGCCAGGCGTTCGCTTTGCTCTTTGGCTTTCTTGCCGGCTCTCGCGAGGGTGCCCGCTTCGCGCAGCGGCGACAGGCCGGCCCGCCAAAGCGCTTCCGAGACGTAGATATTGCCTAGCCCGGCAATCAGCCTCTGGTCCAGAAGTGCCGCTTTCAGCGGTGACTTGCGACCTTTCAGCAACGAAGCGAGCAGCGCGCCGTCCAGTGCGTTGCCTGTAGGCTCGACGCCTAATCCCGCCAGCATCGGATGCATGTCGGGCTCGCCTTCCGAAAACAGCATGAACCCGAAGCGGCGCGGGTCGTTGAAGATCACGCGAGAGCGGACGCCGGAAGGGGATGCGATGTCGAAGACGACGTGATCGTGAGCAGTGTTTTTCGAGCGTTCGTGGTGGAACGCGCCGGGCGTTGCGCTCTCGTCGGCCGTTTCGATGCGAAACGAACCCGACATGCCGAGATGGCAGATCAGAACCGGGCCGTTGTCCATGTGCATTGTCAGATATTTGGCACGGCGGCCGAGCGCCGCAATCGTCTTGCCGGTCAGCCGCTCCGAAAATCTCTCGGGGAACGGAAACCGCAAATCCGGCCGGCGTGCCTCGACACCGACAATGCGGGCACCTTCAAGGGCCGGCTGCAGACCGCGCCTGACTGTCTCTACCTCCGGCAGCTCAGGCATGGCCACCTATCGTGGCATGGAAGGAGGTGCCGTGACGGCCGCGCGCCAGCCCGAGATGTTCGGCCACGGTTTCGCCGATGTCGGCAAATGTTGTCCTCAGTCCGATGTCTGCGCCTTTGAAACCCGGCCGTGTCCCGATAATCGGAATACGCTCGCGCGTGTGGTCGGTGCCGCGCCACGTCGGATCATTGCCGTGATCGGCGGTCAAGATGAGCAGATCGCCTGGCCTCAGCCGTGCGAATGCCTCGGGCAGGCGCCGGTCGAAAGCTTCGAGTGCGGCGGCATATCCCGCAACGTCGCGCCGATGCCCGAACTCGGTGTCGAAGTCGACAAAGTTTGCGAAGACGAGGTCGCCGTCGCGGGCGTCTTCCATGGCACCAAGCGTTTTGTCGAACATCGCCATGTTGCCGGCAGCCTTGCGGACTTCCGAGATCCCCCGATGGGCGAAAATGTCGCCGATCTTGCCGATCGCGATAACCCGGCTGCCGCGCGCCGTCAGCCGGTCGAGCAGCGTCGGTTCCGGTGGCGGTACGGCATAGTCGCGACGATTATGCGTTCGCTCGAACGTGGCGGCGGTTTCACCGATAAACGGCCGCGCGATGACGCGGCCGATATTCAGCGGATCGACGAGCCTGCGCACCAGTTTGCAGAACTCGTAAAGCCGTTCCAGGCCGAAATGAACCTCATGCGCGGCGATCTGCAGGACGGAGTCGATCGAAGTGTAGCAGATCGGCTTGCCGGTGCGGATATGGTCTTCGCCGAACCGTTCGATAATCTCGGTGCCCGGAGCATGGCAATTGCCGAGGATGCCAGGCACCTTCCCTTCACGCACCATTGCTTCGGTCAACTCGGCCGGAAAGGCAGGAATGTTGTCTGGGAAGTAACCCCAGTCGAAACGGACCGGCAGGCCGGCTATTTCCCAATGGCCCGATGGCGTATCCTTGCCGCTCGAAACCTCTTGGGCCGCGCCGTGAAAGGCGGCGGCAAGCGGTGCACTGCCGGCATTCTCAAACCTGAAACCCGTTGCCGTTGCCGCGGCCTGGCCGAGACCGAGCGCGAGCATGTTTGGTACAAGAAGGGGTCCGGCACGCAGGCCTTCGCGGTCGGCGCGGCCTTCTGCGCAGGCCCGCGCGATGTGTGCGAACGTATTGGAGCCGGTGTCGCCATAACGTTCGGCATCGGCCGCGCCGCCGATGCCGAAGGAGTCGAGGACAAAAAGGAAGGCGCGTGCCATCGAAAGGTTCATCATTGCCTGTGTGTTGGCTCAGACATAGGGTTCCGCGCCGCCATTGGCAATTCGGAAACCCAAACAGCACGGCTTGGCGTGCTGGTCCCGGAGAGACGAATCGCGGCATGGTCGATCTGCGGATGGAAATGCGCGGCGCGGAGCTCGCATGAGGCTTGCCCTGACAGCATTCGCCACCGTACTGGCTTTGCTGCTGGATGCGTCTTGCACAAACCTGGCGCGAGCCGATTGGCGCGATGTTATCGGAACGTTCCGTATCGGTATCGTCGCCGAACCGTTGCCGGTCGAGGGACTATGTGCTGGCTGCAGCCATCGTGCGTCTAGTCTCGGCCCGCGGTCGCAAGCAATAGCAACAGACCGGTTAGCGGGCTTCAGGCGTCAGCAATCGCTGCACGGAATGGTCGGGCTCCTGCGCGGCCGCAGATAATAAGTTTCCGCCATCGATATCGAATTGAAGACCGAGCTCAACCCGAACCGGCTTTGGCCGTCCGCCGACCAGGTAATGATTGGCTTGTAGGCGAGATCGCTTTCGACCCGGATGAGGAACGTGCCTTTGATCTTGAGCGCGCTAGGGACCGTTGTGGTGGAATCCTTGACCGCGTCGACGCTAGAGACGCCATCGACCAGTTTGCGCGACCACACGACCAGGACTTTCGGCGTCGTCTCGTTCGTCACCTGTATCGCCGTGATAATGATCTTCGGTTTCGAGCGGTTGTAGGGCTGGAGCGTGGAACTGCCGATCGCCATGATGGCATCGACATCGGCCGCCTTGACGGTCTGCTGCTGCGTGACGAGGTCCGCTACCATGCTGCCGATGCGGCTGACCTTCTTGCTGGTCTCGATGGCTTGCGAGGCCTCCATTGTCATAAAGTACATGATCAACAGGATAGGCACGATGAGGGCAAACTCGACAGCCGCAATACCGCGGCGGTCCGAGCAAAGTCGGACTGCTCTTGTACAAATCCCTGCGATGCCCAGCTGTGCCCCCGCACGAATCATGGCTTTGCCCTTTTCAAGCGACTACGTGGTTCAGTTGTCGAACGGCTCGTTCTGCCAAGTGATCGAAGCAAAATGCAGCGTTTTGCCGTCCTTCAGGTTGGCCATCGATTCGGCCATGAAGTCGGTCATCACCGGCCATTTGTAAAAAACACGCAGCATGTTTCTCGACTCCGCCAGGCCAGGTGCGACGGTGAAGGTCTGTGTGCTCGTGCCTTTGGTCAGCACGACGTCGCCATCCTGGACCTTGAAACCGGCCAGCGCCGCATCGGCGAAGGTCGGATATTCGCGCAAGTCCACCAGCAATCCGGGACAGGTCTTGGCGACCATGATCTCCAATTTGGTGCAGATCATATCCCGCAGCTTGGTGCCGGACACATCGGTCGGTCTTAATTGGCCGGTACGCAGCTGGCGCGCGATGTCGTCGGTTGCGTTTGCCATCACTTCCTGTGCGGCAAAAGAAATGCAGCTCTCCAGGATGGCGAAGACAAGAAGCGCGAAAGGAATTGCAAGCATGGCGAATTCGATCGCCGTGCTTCCGCGGCGGTCGCCCAAAAACCGTCTTGGAGAACCTGCTCGTCCTGCCTTGCTCATGTCCGCTGCCCGCCGATGCCGCTTCTGTATCGGTCCACCCTTAGTCGGAACCGATTGAAGTCCGGTTGGAATGACCGTTAAATTCAACGGGAAGGCCTTAACCCGGCGATAACCGAAGCACGTTCCCGCCAAAGACGGAGACGTCGGCTAGCTAATGCACGGCGCTCATTTCGGCTTCAGAGGCCTTCTCGGCATCGCTCTTATACGAGCTTTCGCAATATGGCGCACAGGACATGGTCTGTACTTCGGAACGCCGATAGATGCGCACCGACGACGCTGCCTGGCGCACGACGGTTATTTGCTCATCGACGATCGGATTGCCCTGCTGGTCGAGGACGACGAGATTGGTGACGCCAAATCCCTTGCCGGTCAGTACGATCGTCGATGCGTCCTGCACGGAGGCGTCGGCGATCGCCGGATTGCCGACGACAATCGTATCGGCGGCGCGCGACAATTTGATGATCTTTGCCTGGTTCATCGTCACCTCGATGCCGGCGCCGGCCTTGGCTGGAAAGGCGAAAGCCGCTGCGGCAAAAAGCACGGCAACTGGAAATGATGATCTCGGCCCGGCCATTGAGGCGCCCCCTGGCAAACTGTTCAACGGAACATGAACGAGATTGGTGAACCAACCGTTAAGCGGCTGGAATTCAGAATCAAGCCGGAACCGGCATTGGGTCTAGCCGGCACGGCTGAAACGTCTTTGCCGAATTGCGCCTGTTGCGCCTTTTGTCGGCCGGGGCCCTGGCGGCGGGTATTTTAGTTCTGGGTTAACCACGCAATGTCGTCGAAGCGGGAAAGGAATCGGTAAGCCTGTTTATTAAGCCGATTGAAACAGCTTCTCCTTAGATTCGCAGTATCCGATCAGCCACCAAGAGAAGTTGACGGAAGTGCTGTAACAATTGGAGTAGGAGCTCGAATGTCTAACCTCATCGCACGTTTTGTGAAGGACGAATCCGGCGCGACCGCTATCGAATACGGTCTGATCGCCGCTCTTATCGCACTCGCCATCATGGTCGGCGCCGGCCAGCTCGGCAACTCGCTGAACGCCAAGTTCACCGCCATCTCCACTAAGGTGAACGGTAGCTGACCGTAACGGGTTCGCTTGTTCTGAAATAAGGGCCGCCGCACTGGCGGCCCTTATTTAGTCCTGGTATGAATTGAAATTTGCGCCTCATCAGTCGTTAGTCGAATAGGATTGGGTTGGGGGCCAGATGCAATTGGGTCATAGGCGCGCCGATGCTTGAAGCCGTGATCTTCGTCGTATTTCCGTTCTGCATGCTTTTTGCCGCGATCTCCGACATGCTTTCGATGACGATCGCCAATCGCGTGCCGGTGTTGCTTGTGGTCGTCTTCGCCTTGGTTGCGCCTTTGACCGGTATGGACTGGGCCACCTATGGCTGGCATTTCGCCGCCGCCGGCCTGGTTCTCGCGGTGACGTTCGGCCTGTTCGCGCTGGGCGGCATGGGCGGCGGCGACGCCAAGCTTCTGGCTGCCACTGGCATGTGGATGGGACTGAACATCCATCTCATCGAATACCTCGTCGCCTCGACATTCATCGGCGGCCTGCTGACGCTAGCCATCCTCGCCTATCGAAAATCGCCGCTTGCCGCCGTCACAAGCCATAATCCGTTCCTGCGCCATTTCGCCGATGAGGCGACCGGCGTTCCGTACGGCATCGCGCTTGGCATTGGCGGTCTGCTCACCTATTCCGACTCGCCATTGATGGCCTGGGCACTTACCAGGCTGGCGGGCTGAATTTCACTTTACGCGGTTGGCGCCGAGCAGGCGAGTTGGCCACGTTTTCCTTCGGGCCGGGCTTGTCGGTCCAATTTATATAAACGTTAAATTAATCACGATCGTAAGTATAACATTAACCTTGTTTTGACGATTGCCGCTGCAAAGTCCCGCTTGGCTACGTGGTTTGCCAAGGCGAGGTTCGGACAGATGCCAGCATCCCGATTGATTATTCTGAGCGTGGCGATAGCCGCGGCCGGTGGTGCAGGCTATGTCGCGAAGAACATGGTCGTGGCTCCGCCGCCTCCGGTTGTCGATTCCGGTCCTCAGGCGCCGGCGATCGCGCTGCAGGATGTGCTTGTTCTTTCCGGCGACGTTCCGATGGGCAGTCCGCTTGAAAACAACATTTCCTGGGAGTCATGGCCGTCCGCAGGCATCAACGCAAATTTCATCACCCGCGCCGCCGAGCCTGAAGCGCTGGACAAGCTGAAGGGCGCCGTCGCTCGCGTGGCGCTCTACGCCGGCGAGCCGCTGCGGCGCTCGAAGCTGATCGGTGAAGGGCAAAGCTTCATGTCGTCGATCCTGCCCTCCGGCATGCGGGCCGTTGCCACAAGCATCTCGGCCGACACCTCGGCCGGTGGCTTTATTCTTCCCAACGATTTCGTCGACGTCATCATGACCCGCCGAGCCGATCCCGCCAATGGCGGTGGTCCGGGCTTCACGACCGAAACTATCCTGAAGAACATTCGCGTCCTGGCGATCGACCAGACCATTCAGGAGGACGAGGAAGGTAAGAAGACCAGGGTTGGCCAGACCGCCACCCTGGAACTGACGCCGCAGCAGTCCGAGATCATCACCGTCGCACAGCAGATGGCGGATCGCCTGACATTGGCGCTGCGCTCGATCAAGGACAGCCAGGACAAGAATGTGGGCGAAGCCGATTACCTGGTTTCCGGCAATGGCCGGCGCGGAACAGTGCGGTTGATCAAGTCGGGCGAAGTTTCCGAAGTGGGGGCAAGGAAATGAGGCTAAAAACCAAACTGCCGCTCATCCTGGCTGCGGCGATCGGCCTGTTTCTCCTTGGAACGAATGCATATGGCATTGTCGATGCCAGTGCGGCGGGCAATGCCAGGGTGACGGCTTCGACCGCCACCCAGCGGGTTAAGCTCGGACTGAACAAGTCGGTGGTCATCGACCTCCCGAGCGATGCCTACGACATTCTCGTCGCCAACCCCGCTGTAGCCGACGCGGTGACCCGCACCGCCAGGCGCATCTATCTGTTTGGAAAGGCGGTCGGCGAGACAAATATCTTCGTCTTTGGCTCGAATGGCGAGCAGATCGTCAGCCTTGACCTAGCGGTCGAACGTGACGTCGCCGGGCTGGAGGATTATATCAAGCGCTTCATCCCGTCATCGGAGGTCAAGGTCGAGTTGCTGAACGACAACGTCGTTCTGACCGGAACCGTGGACACTCCTCTGGACGCCAAGCGCGCGGCCGATCTGGCAACTATTTTCGTGTCCGGCGGCGAGGCAACCACGGGTCAATACTCGCAGACCGCTGCCGGCGGTTCGGCTGAAGCCGGCGTCGCGATCGATAACCCGGATGCCGAGCGCCGCGTCAGCAAGATCGTCAACCTGCTGCAGATCATCGGCGACGACCAGGTGACGCTGAAGGTGACGGTCGCGGAAGTCAGCCGCTCGGTGATGAAGCAGCTCGGCGTCAACATGGTGGGCAACGGCAGCAGCAACGGCATCAGCTGGGGCGCGGTAAGCGACAATTTCACTGGTTTGGGCAAGTCGCTGTCGAACTCGGGCCTCTCTATCGGGAGCTCGACGCTGCAGGCCTACATCAATGCCATGGAACAGTCCGGTGTCATGAAAACCCTCGCCGAACCAACATTGACGGCCGTATCCGGCGAGAAGGCGACCTTCAAGGTTGGCGGCGAATACAACATGGTGACCAGCGTTTCCCAAGCCGTATCAAACGATAACCAGACCGGTCTGAAGACGTATTCGGTCGAGAAGATCGAATACGGCATTGGCCTGGAATTCCAGCCGGTGGTGCTGTCTCCCGGCCGTATCAGCCTGAAAGTCAGAACCTCGGTTTCCGAGCCGACAACGGAGGGATCTGTGTCTTTGTCCGAAGGCGTAACGAGCCCGGGCATGAATGCCCTGTCGCTCCGCAAGCGCTTGGCCGACACAACAGTGGAACTGCCTTCGGGCGGCTCGATGATGATTGCCGGCCTTGTCCGCGATGATCTCAGGCAAGCTGTCAACGGCTTGCCCGGTCTGACAAAGATTCCAGTGCTTGGCGCGCTGTTCCGCAGCAGGGATTTCGTTCGCAACGAGACCGAGCTCGTCATCATCATTACGCCCTATCTGGTGAAGCCGGTGGCGCGCAACGATCTTGCCAAGCCGGATGACAATTTCAACGCCGCCAGCGATGGCGCCGGCATTTTCCTTGGCCGCGTCAACCGTGTCTACGGCACCATGCAGACCAACAAGCCCAACGGCCGTTACCACGGCGTTGTCGGCTTTATCTACAAGTAAGCGGGGAAGCGGTCATGTCTAAGGCAACATCGAAGGCACGGGCGATCACCGCGACGCGGTCAGTCCATTCGCGAATCTGGCGGCCGGCCGTTCCCATTATGGCGATCGCGGTGGCGGCATTGCTGGCCGGCTGCGCCAATCGCGACAGCGTCACGGTGGGTGCCATACCGGACGATTATCGCACCACCCATCCGATCGTCATAGCTGAGAAGATACAGAAGATCGACCTTCCGGTCGGCGCCGGCGACCGTGGCATGACCAGATCCCAGCGTGACACGCTCCTGGGCTTCCTGGACGGATACGACAGGAGCGCGGCTCCGGTGCTGACGATCGAGATTCCGAGCGGCTCAGCCAACGAAATCGCAGCGGCCGCGGCCGGCCGCGATTTCGCCAGGCTGGCCATAGCCAGCGGCATCAGCCGGAAGCGGATCGACATGCGGTCCTATCAGTCTGTTTCGGCCGAAGCGTCCGCACCGGTTCGTGTTGCCTACGTCTCGGTGAAGACTCAGACGGATAAATGCGGGCGCTGGCCCGAAGACCTGCTGCAGACTTCGGAAAACAAGCACTATGCCGATTTCGGCTGTTCGTATCAGAACAACCTGGCTGCCCAGATGGCCAATCCGTCCGATCTGATCGGGCCACGCAAGCCGACGCCGATCGACGCGGAAAATCGCGGCGCGGTGATCGACGTCTATCGTGACAGAGGTATTTCGGACGAATTCCTCGGCAATTCGGAAGTCGAATATTAACGAGTGTTGAGGCTCAACAAACCCTAAGCCGCGCAAGTCACGGAAAGTGATGACAATGAGCAATCTTGCCTATGACACAGAGGTACCGGGCGGCGAAACCTCGGAGCAGGATATTGCCGCGATGCAGGCGTTGCGGCCGATCCCGCGCATTTCGATCCAGGCATTTTGCGAGACCGAAGGCGTAGCCAATCCGGTCGAGCGCGCCGGCGAGGATCGCCGCATGGCCAAGGCCCATTTGAAGGTGCATATGGGGGGCATCCCCACCGCTATCGAATTCTATCAGTCGGCGCCGACGCCGAACCTGATCCTGCTTGAATCGCGCAGCGAGCCGAAGCTGTTGCTGGAACAACTCGCCCAGCTCTCCGAGCATTGCGACCCGACCTCCAAGGTGGTGGTTGTCGGCCACTACAACGATGTCGGTCTGTACCGCGAACTCATCCGTTCGGGCATTTCCGAGTATGTCATCGCGCCCGTATCGATGGCCGACATCGTCAGCGTGGTGTCTTCGATCTTCGTTGATCCGGAAGCTGAGCCGATCGGCCGCTCGATTGCCTTCATCGGCGCCAAAGGCGGCGTCGGCTCCTCGACCATAGCCCATAATGTGGCCTGGGCCATGTCGTCCCTTTTCAAATCCGAAGTGGTTGTCGCCGATCTCGACCTCGCCTTCGGAACGGCCAATATCAATTTCGACCAGGATCCGGCGCAAGGCATTGCCGAGGCAGTCTTCTCGCCGGAACGCGTCGATGAGGTCTATCTCGACCGGCTGCTCGCCCAATGCGCCGAGCACCTGTCGCTGCTTGCGGCCCCTTCGACCCTGGAGCGGGTCTACGATTTCGATCCCGACGCCTTCACCCAGCTTATCGACATAGCCCAGCGTAGCGCGCCGCTCCTCGTGCTCGATGTTCCCCACGTGTGGGCCGGCTGGACCAAGAACACGCTGGTCAAGGCCGACGAGATCGTCATCACGGCGACGCCCGAACTTGCCAATCTGCGCAACACGAAGAACCTGGTCGACATGCTGAAGCGGCTTCGTCCGAACGACCCAGCGCCAAAGCTTGTGATCAACCAGGCCGGTGTGCCGAAACGTCCTGAGATTACGCCGTCCGACTTCTCCGAATCGCTCGGCCTTTCGCCGATGTCGGTCATCCCGTTCGAGCCGCTTTTGTTCGGAAATGCTGCCAACAACGGACGTATGCTCGGTGAGATGGATGCCAAGAGTCCGGTTGTCGCCACGATCAACGAGATCGCCCATGTGCTGACAGGGCGCAGCGAAATCAAGGTGAAGAAGAAGGCTGGCCTCGGCAGTCTGATCGGCAAGCTTTCGCGCAACAAGAAGTGATGCCTCAGCGGTGGAATTGGTAAGCGATCATGTTTGGTAAAAGAGGCAGCGACGACGGCAACCGGACCATTCCGGAATTCCGTCAGCCAGCACCCGCGCCTGCCGCGCCGGCGGCCGCGAACCCTGTGGAAGTGGCTGTAGCTGCCAGGCCGGCGGCGCTGCCGCCATCCGGCGCGCCTGCCGCGCCGGCGGTTCGCCGTGCGGTCGAGCCGCCGCCATTGGCGCCGGAGCCGAAAAGTATCCAGCGCCAAAAGAGCGAAACCTACTACGACACCAAAAGCCAGGTCTTCGCCGCACTCATCGATACGATAGATCTGTCGCAGCTCGCCAAACTCGATCCCGAAAGCGCGCGCGAGGAAATCCGCGACATTGTCAACGACATCATCGCGATCAAGAATTTCGCGATGTCCATCGCCGAGCAGGAAGAGCTTCTCGAGGATATCTGCAACGACGTTTTGGGCTACGGGCCGCTGGAGCCACTGCTTGCCCGCGACGATATTGCCGACATCATGGTTAATGGCTCCAAGAACGTCTACATCGAAGTCAACGGCAAGGTCGAGCAGACCGGCATCCGTTTCCGCGACAACCAGCAGCTCCTCAACATCTGCCAGCGTATCGTCAGCCAGGTTGGCCGCCGCGTCGATGAATCAAGCCCGATCTGCGATGCGCGTCTTCCTGATGGCTCCCGTGTCAACGTCATCGCACCGCCCCTGGCTATCGACGGCACCGCACTTACCATCCGCAAGTTCAAGAAGGACAAGCTGACGCTCGACCAGCTGGTCAAGTTCGGCTCGATTTCTCCGCAAGGGGCCGAGATTCTCAAGATCATCGGGCGTGTCCGCTGCAACATTGTCATCTCGGGCGGTACCGGCTCAGGCAAGACGACGCTGCTCAATTGCCTGACCAACTATATCGACCGCGAAGAACGCGTCATCACCTGCGAGGACTCAGCTGAGTTGCAATTGCAGCAGCCGCATGTGGTGCGTCTCGAAACCCGTCCGCCCAACCTCGAAGGCGAGGGCGAAGTGACCATGCGCGATCTGGTCAAGAACTGTCTGCGCATGCGCCCCGAACGTATTATCGTCGGCGAAGTGCGCGGACCCGAAGTGTTCGATCTGCTGCAGGCGATGAACACCGGCCATGACGGCTCGATGGGAACGATCCACTCGAACAGCCCGCGCGAATGCCTCAACCGCATAGAGTCGATGATCGCCATGGGCGGCTACACGCTGCCGCAAAAAACCGTGCGCGAGATCGTCGTCGGCTCCGTCGACGTGATCATACAGGCTGCACGCCTGCGCGACGGATCGCGGCGTATCACCCACATCACCGAGGTAATCGGCATGGAAGGCGACGTCATCATCACCCAGGACATCGTTCTCTATAACATCAAGGGCGAGGACGCGAGCGGCAGGCTGCTGGGCGAGCACGTGTCGACTGGCATCGGCCGTCCGCATTTCTGGGAGCGCGCCCGCTACTACGGTGAGGAGCAGCGCCTCGCGGTCGCGCTCGAGGCGATGGAGAAACGCGCTGATTGATCCGTCTGGAAGCGTGGGGGCCAGGGTCGATGTTCGGAATTGACGGCACCGTATTGGCATTCGTCGTGCTCGCCGGCTTCAGCGCCGGCGCTGTGGCCTATGCTTTCCTGTTCAACCGGATCAGCACCGAGAAGCAGGTTGGCAAGCGGCTTGAATCGATCAAGACCGCCGAGACGGATCGTTCCGTCGTCAAGGCGTCGCGCGATCGCGTGGCGGAAGCGGCCAAGCGTCGCAAGTCCGTCCAGGATTCGCTGAAGGATCTCGATCAAAAGCAAAAGTCCAATCAGAGCCTGGTCAAGAAACCACCGCTGAAGATCCAAATCCGCCAGGCCGGCATGAAGATCTCGCTTGAGCGCTTCTATGTCTACTCGGCGGTCTGCGGCGTCGTCTTGACGGCTCTTGTCTATTTCATCGGCGCACCGTTGCTGGTCTTGCCGGCTGCGCTGCTGGTCGGCGTCTTGGGTCTGCCCCGCTGGTTCGTCTCGTTTCGCCGCGCGCACCGCGTCAAGGCGTTCCTCAACGAATTTCCGAACGCGCTCGATATCATCGTGCGTGCGGTAAAATCCGGCCTGCCCCTGAACGACGCCGTGCGCCTGATCGCCAACGAATCCCCCGAGCCGGTCAAGACCGAGTTCCGCCGCATAGTCGATTCGCAGCAAATGGGTTTGTCGATCCCCGACGCGGCCATGCGCATGCCAGAAACGATGCCGTGCACCGAGGCGAGCTTCTTCGGCATCGTCATCCAGATCCAGTCTCAGGCCGGCGGCAATCTTTCCGAAGCGCTGGGCAATCTTTCGCGCGTGCTTCGCGACCGCAAGAAAATGAAAGCCAAGGTCCAGGCATTGTCCATGGAAGCCAAGGCATCCGCGGTGATCATCGGCGCGTTGCCTTTCGTCGTCGCCTTTCTCGTCTATTTGACGAGCCCGAACTACATCATGCCCCTCTTCATCACCAGCACCGGCCATCTGATCCTCGGTTGTTCCGGCATCTGGATGTCGATGGGCGTCCTGGTAATGCGCAAGATGATGAATTTCGAAGTCTAGGACTCGCGTATGACCGATCACGTCATCAGAACTCTCACCGACCCGTCCCTGCTGATCGCACTGCTGGTCGGCATCGCGGTGTTTGCGACCGTCTTCACGCTGCTGCCCGCTTTTGGCGGGAACCAGCTCAAGGCGCGCATGAAATCCGTAGCGCTGGAGCGCGATGAGCTGCGCGCCAAGCAGCGCGCGCGGCTGGCAGTCGAAGCCGACCGCCGCCGCAAGGGCCTGCGCGAAGAACAGTCGGTCGGCATGCGCAATATTGTCGATCGCCTGGATCTCAGGCGTGCGCTGGCGGATGAAGGTACCTTGCAGAAATTGAAAGTGGCGGGTTTTCGCGGGCAAAATCCGCTGACGCGCTTCCTTTTCTTCCGTCTCGTCCTGCCCTTCATCGGCTTTGCATTGGCGGCAATGTATCTGTTCGTGCTCGGCGGATTGCCCGAGCAGCCGCTTTTCGTGAAGCTGTTCGTGTGCATCGTGGTAGCCTATGCGGGATTCTACGCGCCGGTGCTCTACGTCAACAACCGCGCTACCAAGCGCAAGCAATCGATTCAGATGGCGTGGCCGGACGCGCTCGACCTGTTGCTGATATGCGTCGAGTCCGGCATGTCGGTGGAAGCGGCGCTTCGCAAGGTCGCCGATGAGATCGGCGCGCAATCGGTGGCATTGGCGGAAGAATTCATCCTGACAAACGCCGAGCTTTCCTATCTGCAGGAGCGCAAGCAGGCCTACGAGAACCTTGCAAGCCGAACTGGCCTGGAATCCGTCAGGTCGGTGTCCCAGGCGTTGGTTCAGGCCGAGCGCTACGGCACGCCCGTGGCGCATGCATTGCGGGTGCTTGCCAGTGAGAGCCGCGACATGCGCATGAATGCCGCCGAGAAGAAGGCGGCCGCGCTGCCGCCGAAGCTCACCGTGCCGATGATCCTGTTCTTCCTGCCGGTGCTGTTCGCCATCATTTTGGGTCCCGCCGGCATCCAGGTGAGCCAGCGCGGCATCTTTGGCGACCAGCCGAAATCAAGCAGCGAGTAGCGCCAGCGGCGTTGCCAGAAACGCTGATACGATCCAGAGCCACGCTGCCGGTGCAGCGCGGCTCTTTGCGTTAGATATGTTGCGGAATTCGCGCGCCGGTTCGGCGCTCGAAGCGGTCAGTTGGTGGCGGGCTTTGCCTTGTCCTGGTCCTTGAGCTGGCTCCAGGCATTCTGCTGCGCCAGCATCTGGCGAAGGTAAGCGACGTTAGCCTGCGCCTGATCCGGCGACAGCTCTTGCGAGGCGATCTTCTCTGCCTCGTCGAAACGGCCTTGCAGACCGACGACCAGCGCAAGGTTCTGGCGGACGCGGCTGTCTGCATTCGGCTGCTGGGCGGCTGAGCGCATATAGGTTTCGGCTGTGCGCAAATCACCTTCCAGCACGTACGACATGCCGAGATTGGAAAGGATCGACGGTTCGTTCGGCCTGAGGTCAAGCGCCTTGCGATAGCCTTGGCGAGCCTCGTCCTTCTGGCCGAGCTGGTCGAGAATAGCAGCTTCCGCCGATACCAGTTTCCAGTCAGGATATTCGGGCGTCTGGGCGCGGCGCACGGCATCGAGTGCCGGCTCGAACTGTCCGTTGGCGGCAAGCGCCTTGCCATAGGCGGCGAGCACGTCGCGATCCTTCGGCAAGGCGATCGCCAGCTTGCGCATCACCGCAAGCGATTGGTCTGCGTCGCCGTCCATCTGCAGCGCCGCGGCATAATTTGTCGCGATCCGCTTGTCGCTGGGGTTTTTCGAATAGGACTGGCCGAGCGCCATCGTAGCGTTGTGCAGTTCGCCCGCCGACATTGTTTCCAGCGGCTTGCCGCTTGGACGAGAAATCGAGCCAGTCGTCAATTTGCTGGTTCCGCAGCCGGCGACGCCTGCAGCAAGCACCATCATCAACGCCGTGGTGATCAGCCTATTTGCGCTGGCGTTCATCCTGCGGTTGGTCGGCATCGGCACCAGGGCTCCGTTCATGCGCGTGACCATTTGCGAGGTCATCTTTCCTCCCGCAGAAATATTCTGTTAACCCTAACGGAGAGTTAAGAAACGCCGACTCGGAAGCCGGAGGCCAGCGAATGCCTGTCGAACTCGTCGAGAAAGAATTGAGCAATGCGCTGCCGGTCCATCTGGTGGCGAAGGATGCTCTGGCGGCGGCGGGCCTTGCGCCATCCTTGGTCGCCTGGGCCAAGGCCAACGGCTTTTCCGGCGAGGCCGGCAGGACGCTGATCATGCCTGGCGACAACGGCGCGATTGCCGGAGCCCTGTTCGGCACCGGTGATGGCGAGGGCGCACTGGCCATCGGCGCACTAGCGAGAGCCTTGCCCGCAGGCGAGTGGCATTTTGCGTCCGCACCGGCCAAGCCGGAGCTTACGGCACTCGCCGTGGCGCTCGGCGGCTATGTCTTCACCCGCTACGGCAAGAAGCCAGGCAAGACGCTTCGCCTCGCGCTGCCGGCAGGCACCGACGCCGCCCGCATCCGCCGCCTCGCCGATGGCATTTTCCTGGCGCGCGATCTGGTTAACACGCCGACCAGCGATATGGGCCCCGGGCAGTTGGAAAAGGCCGCCCGGACCTTGGCCGCGACGCACAAGGCCGAAATATCGGTGACCAAAGGCGACGATCTTCTTACCGCCAACTTTCCGATGATCCACGCCGTCGGTCGGGCTTCTGCCGACGCGCCACGCCTGATCGACATGATTTGGGGGCCGAACAATGCCCCCAAGATAACGCTGGTCGGC
Source organism: Mesorhizobium sp. M0207 (assembly GCF_040321995.1). NCBI lineage: Bacteria > Pseudomonadati > Pseudomonadota > Alphaproteobacteria > Hyphomicrobiales > Phyllobacteriaceae > Mesorhizobium > Mesorhizobium sp. M0207. The sequence continues at coordinate 112,284 of NZ_JAMYSQ010000001.1, read as the reverse complement.
AAGGGCGTCTGCTTCGATACAGGCGGTCTCGACATCAAGCCGTCCTCGGGCATGCTTTTGATGAAGAAGGACATGGGTGGCGCTGCCAACGTGCTGGGTCTCGCTTCCATGATCATGGCCACCGGGTTGAAGGTTCGGCTGCGCGTGCTCATCCCGGCTGTCGAGAATTCGATAGCCGGCAACGCCTTCCGGCCAGGCGACGTGCTGGTGAGCCGCAAGGGCATTACCGTCGAAATCGGCAACACCGACGCCGAAGGACGGCTGGTGCTCGCCGATGCCCTGGCCTTGGCCGATGACGAAGAGCCGCAGATGCTGGTCGATATGGCAACGCTGACAGGCGCTGCCCGTGTTGCGCTCGGTCCCGACTTGCCGCCGTTCTATACCGGTGACGAGACGCTTGCATCCGAGCTGGCGGACGCCTCCGTTGCGGTCGAGGATCCGCTATGGCGGATGCCGTTGTGGAAGCCCTATGACGCCAAGCTGGCGTCGAAGGTGGCCGACGTCAACAACGTCACGCCGGACGGTTTCGCCGGCTCGATCACCGCGGCGCTTTTCCTGAAGCGCTTCGTGGAAAAGACCGCCGGCTGGGCGCATGTCGACATCTTCGCCTGGAACCCGTTCGACCGCCCGCACGGCCTTGCCGGTGGCGAAGCGCAAGGCATCCGGGCGCTGGAGCAGGTCATTTCGAACCGCTACGGCTGATTCTCGGGCATAGCCGACGAAGGTTATTGACTGAAACGGAACCGAAACAATTTTCCGTCATGCTGGACGGATGTCGATTATCATGCGTCCAAGCCAAGCGTTGCGACTATGGCAACAGGTGGTGCTGTCGGAGGTGCGCGACGACGCGCCCGATCTCACCATGCGCCAGACGGCGATCCTGTTCACCATCTATCTCGATCCGCCGCCCCACACGGTACGGGGGTTAGCCGCCCGCCTCAACGTCACCAAGCCGGTGATCACCCGTGCGCTCGATACGATGGGGGCGCTGAAACTGGTGTCGCGCCACCGCGACGAGCTCGACAAGCGCAACGTGCTGGTCAGGCGCACAGTCGAAGGCGCGCTCTTTGTCGAGCGCTTTGGCGATGTTATCATTGCCAGAGCCCAAGAGTTGCCCATTTGAACGAGTTGCCGATTTGACCGCCAGGGATGCCCGCCTCCATGCCTTCCGCTCCGATCTCGCCGACGCCAGGCTGCGAGGCGAGGTCGCCGCCGACCGTTTCGTCGCCGGCCGGCCGGCTCGCATATCAGCCTGCGTCGCCGACATCCGCAAGGCGCCGCGCCCGGACGCCGGCGTCGATACCCAGCTTCTGTTCGGCGAAGACGTCCTCGTCTTCGAGGACGTTGAGGGCTGGGCCTGGATACAGGCCGAGCGCGACGGCTATGTCGGCTATGTCGCCGACACCGTGCTGGGCGGTCGGGAGCATGCGCCCACCCATGTTGTCTCGGTGCCGCGCACTTTCCTCTATCCGGGACCGGATTTGCGGTTCCCGGTGAGCGGGGAGCTCTCGATGGGGTCATTGGTGGCGGTGACGGGCTCAGCGGAAACGCGCGGCACGCATTATGCTCTGCTGCCGTCCGGCCAGGCGGTCATCTCGGGTCATCTCAGGCCGGTCGCCGAGGTTCATCCCGACTACGTCGCGGTCGCCGAGGCGTTTCTCGGCACGCCCTATCTGTGGGGCGGCGTCTCCGGCTTCGGCATCGATTGTTCCGGTCTCGTGCAACTTGCAATGCACATGGCTGGCAGGCAAGTGCTGCGCGACACCGACATGCAGGCGGCGACCGTCGGCGAGCCGCTCGAACCCGGGCCGGATTTTGCCGGGTTGCGGCGCGGCGACCTGGTCTTCTGGAAAGGCCACGTCGCGATCATGACAGATCCGGAGACCATGATCCACGCCAACGGCCACACCATGCTGGTGTCGCGTGAAGGACTGAGGGAGGCGGTCGCCCGTATCGGCTATCTTTATGGCGGACCGACCGGGTTTCGCCGGCCGTAGCGCGAATCGATCACCTTTTGTTCTGATTCTGCTTGGCGATTGCGCGCCGCCGCGCTACGTCTGGCGCGTGACAGAGCAGCCGCGCCTTGCCGAACAGAATGCCGCCGTCGTCCTGCCCGAGCCATTTGTCAAATGGTTTGCGGAAAAGGGCTGGTCGCCGCGCGCCCACCAGATCGATTTGCTGGCCAAAGCCCAGGGCGGCCGGTCGGTATTGCTGATCGCCCCGACCGGCGCCGGCAAGACGCTGGCCGGGTTCTTGCCATCGCTGACCGAACTGGCCGGCCGGCCGAGGAGAAGGCCGGGGCAGGCGCATCGAGGCATCCACACACTCTACATCTCGCCGCTGAAGGCGCTGGCCGTCGACATCGAGCGCAATCTCGGCAAACCCGTCGAAGAAATCGGGCTGCCGGTCACCGTCGAGACGCGCACCGGCGACACGCCCGCACACAAGCGCCAGCGGCAGAAGCTGGCGCCGCCCGACATTCTCCTGACCACGCCCGAGCAATTGGCGCTGCTGATTGCCGCGCCCGATGCCAGGCGCTTCTTCGAGGACCTGCGCTATGTCGTGCTCGACGAATTGCATTCGCTGGTGACCTCGAAGCGCGGGCATCTCCTGTCGCTCGGGCTGGCCCGGCTGCGCTCGTTTGTGCCCGCCCTGCAGACGATAGGCCTGTCGGCGACGGTCGCCGAGCCTGACGAATTGCGGCGCTGGCTGGTCAGCCAGAATCCACCGGGGCCGATGGCCGAACTGATCGTCGTCACTGGCGGCGCCAAGCCCGACATCTCCATTCTCGATTCGGAGGGGCGCGTGCCGTGGGCGGGACATTCGGCCCGCTACGCAACGCCGGAAATCTACAACGAGATCAAGCGCCACAAGACAACCCTGCTGTTCGTCAACACGCGCAGCCAGGCGGAGTTGCTGTTCCAGGAGTTGTGGCGGGTCAACGAGGAGACCTTGCCGATCGCGCTGCATCACGGCTCGCTCGACGCCGCGCAGCGCCGGCGTGTCGAAAAGGCAATGGGCGAGAACGCCCTGCGCGCCATCGTCGCCACGTCGACGCTCGACCTCGGCATCGACTGGGGCGATGTCGATCTAGTCGTCCATGTCGGCGCGCCGAAAGGTGCCAGCCGGCTGGCGCAGCGCATCGGCCGCGCCAACCACCGTATGGACGAGCCGTCGAAGGCGATCCTGATACCGGCCAACCGCTTCGAGGTGCTGGAATGCAGGGCGGCGCTCGACGCCAATTATCTCGGTGCCCAGGATACGCCGCCGCTGGTCAATGGCGGGCTCGACGTCCTGGCGCAGCACGTGCTGGGCTGTGCCTGCGGTGCGCCGTTCCATGCCGATGCGCTGTTTGAGGAAGTGCGAACGGCAGCACCCTATGCCGATCTCGATCGGCCGACATTCGATCGCGTCATCGATTTCGTCGCCACCGGCGGCTATGCGCTGAAGAACTATGAACGCTACGCCCGTATTCGTCTCAACAAGGACGGGCTGTGGCGGGTCTCAAATCCTCGCGTCGCCCAACAATACCGGCTCAATGTCGGCACCATCATCGAAGTGCCGGCGCTCAACGTCCGCTATGTCCAGGCCGGCAGCAGAGGCGCGGCTTCGCGTGGCGGCCGGGTTCTGGGCAAAATCGAGGAGGCGTTCCTCGAAACGCTGACGCATGGCGACACCTTCATGTTCGCCGGCAAGGTGCTGCGCTTCGAAGGTATCCGCGAGAATGAGTGCTTTGTCTCGAATGCACCCGGCAGCGACGCCAAGGTGCCGTATTACGGTGGTGGCAAATTCCCGCTTTCGACGTACCTGGCCGAACAGGTCCGCGCCATGCTGGACGATCCGCAGCGCTGGAAGAAGCTGCCGGAGCAGGTCGCCGACTGGTTACGCTTTCAGGCCGACAAGTCGGTGCTGCCGAAACGCGACGATCTGCTGATCGAGACCTTTCCGCGCGGCAACCGCTACTATCTGGTGGCCTATCCGTTCGAGGGCAGGCTGGCGCACCAGACGCTCGGCATGCTGCTCACCCGCCGCCTCGACAGGGCGGGAGCCAAGCCGCTCGGCTTCGTCGCCACCGACTATGCGCTTGCCATATGGTCGCTGGCCGATATGGGCCATATGTTCAGGGCGAAGAAACCGTCGCTGGCTGCGCTATTCGATCAGGACATGCTGGGCGACGACCTCGAAGCCTGGCTCGCCGGCAGTTGGTTGTTGAAGCGCACCTTTCGCAATTGCGCGCTGATCTCGGGATTGATCGAGAAACGCCACCCAGGGCAGGAGAAGAGCGGCCGCCAGGTAACCGTGTCGACGGATCTCATCTACGACGTGCTGCGCAGCCACGAGCCCGACCATATCCTTTTGCAGGCGACGCGTGCCGATGCCGCGACCGGTCTCTTGGATGTCAGCAGACTTGCCGAGATGCTCTCGCGCGTCCAAGGTCGAATCATGCATAAGAACCTCGAGCAGATATCGCCGCTCGCCGTGCCGATCATGCTCGAGATCGGCAAAATGCCGGTGCATGGCGAGGCCGATGACACGCTGCTGATGGATGCAGCCACGCTGGTCGAGGAGGCCATGGGGACGAAATGACTGTCGCGCTCGCCATGACTGCGCCTCTGGCGGATGCGGGCGCTGTCCGTATCGCCGGCGAACGCGCGATCTGCGACCGTCGCGGCGTGCTCTATTTTCCCGAATTCCGGCTTCTGACCGTATCCGACCTGCATCTGGAAAAAGGTTCATCACTGGCCAGGCGCGGCACGCTGGTCCCACCTTACGACACAGGTGCGACGTTGCTCCGGCTGCAGGCGGTGATCGCCGATTATCAGCCTGCGATCGTTATCAGCCTGGGCGACAGTTTTCACGATGGCGGCGGCGCCGCACGTATGCACGCGAGCTTTCGCCAAAGGCTGGAGGGGCTGATGGTCGGGCGCGACTGGTTCTGGGTCGCCGGCAATCATGACCCGGAAGCACCGGCCGACCTGCCGGGCGAAACCGTGCGCGAATTGGCCATCGGTTCTCTGCTCTTCCGGCACGAGCCTTCGGCGGTGAGGGCGGAAGGCGAGATATCAGGTCACCTGCATCCTTGCGCCCGCATCGTGCAGCAAGGCCGTTCGGTGCGGCGTCGTTGCTTTGCCGGCGATGGCGGCCGCATGATCATGCCGGCTTTCGGCGCCTATACCGGCTCGCTCAACGTGCTCGATCGCGCCTATGCCGGGCTGTTCCGCCGCGAAACGCTGATGGCCTATATGCTTGGCACAGAGCGCATTTTCGCGATTTCCCACGCGATGCTCAGGCCGGGCTGAACCTACCTGCCGTAGTACAAAGTAACCGTGTGCTTGGCCTCGGCGAAGAACAGCCAGCGCTCGACCAGCATTCCGGCGAGTTGGGCGATTGGGGCGAGTATCGACAGTGCTGCCGCATAGGGCCACGGCAAGGCGAACGCCGCGACCAGCAGCAACGCGGGCAAAGCAAAGGCCAGCACCTGCGTGGTCTGGCGGAGTTTAGCGCTGTGCTTGCGCGCAATGCGAAAACCCATCTCCTTGAGCAGATAGTTTTCCTCGGTATGCGGCCATTCCAGCGACCGCACCGTGCCGCCGGAAAGCCCGGTTGCGGTGTTGGCGTTGGTCGGGATCTCCAGCCTGTCATTGTATCGCCAGGTCGCCAGCTTCAAACCCCAGCCGAGCGCGGTCAGCAACAGGGCAGCCGCCAGAAGCATATTCGAGCCTGCGGCAAATCCCTGCAGCAGGGCGTTGAGCAGTACGCTGCCGGTCATCGCCGAAAAGACCAGGTAGGCGGGCAGGGTGAAGCGGCTGTGCCACTGGGCAATCGGCTTCAACGACGCGTAGATCATGCCGGTGGTGCAGACGGTTGCGACCGCGCCGACGGCAGCGAGCAGCCCGGCGACAGCCGCCCAGCCGCTCGTACGGCCGAGGACCACCCAGCCAATACCGAACAGTCCCGCCGGCACGAAGGTGGCGACCGAGGCAACACCTTCGCGCGACAGCCATGAGCTACGCCATTGCGAGAAGGCACGCCAGGCGCGTTCGGGCCGGCCGAGATGGCCGGCCGACGACAGCAGGCCTGTCGAGATCAGGCCAAGCGCCAGCCCCATGCCGGTGAGGCCAAGCCAGAAATCGGGCGGGATAAAGCCCTGTCCAGCGAGCACGCCAAGCAGCGCGAGCAGGCCGTAACCGGCGCCCGTGGCCGTGGTGAAAAAGACGACGGAGAAGGCTGGATGCATGAAGGCACGGGTCAGTTCGAGAGCATGCGGTCGACCCAGCCGAGAAAGCCGCCTTCGGCCCGCACCGCTTCAAGCGCTGGCGCCGGCACCGATGCGGCGCGGGTGGTGTGGGCACGTGGCGGCAGATATTTGTTGGTCGGCTTATAGCCCATTTCCGGCATCAGATCGACACCGCCACGCTCGGCCACCAGTTGCGAGATAGCGGATGCCGGATCGCCCAGATCGCCAAAATGCCGCGCGCTGGTCGGGCAAGCAGCGACGCAGGCCGGCACGCGATCTTCTTCCGCCAGATTGTCGTTGTAGATGCGGTCGACGCACAACGTGCATTTCTTCATCACGCCGACATCGGTGTCGAACTCGCGCGCGCCATAGGGGCAGGCCCAGCTGCACAATTTGCAGCCGATGCATTTGTCCTCGTCGACCAGCACGATGCCATCCGACGCCCGCTTGTAGGAGGCGCCGGTCGGGCAGACCGTGACGCACGCCGGCGTTTCGCAGTGCAGGCAGGAGCGTGGGAAATTGACCGAGCGCCCACCCATCTCGGTCATGTGCTCATAACTGTGCACGCGGTTGAACCAGACGCCGTCGACATTGCCGCCATAGGGGTCGATGTCGGTTAGCGGCGCCATATGGCCGCCGGTGTTCCATTCTTTGCAGGCGGTAACGCAGGCCTGGCAGCCGACGCAGGTGTCGAGATCGACGACAAGGCCGAGCTTCTTGTCGGTATGGGCGGGAAGGCAAGTCATTCGGCGGCTTCTCTTTTCATGCGGAACTCGGCGCCGAAACTGAGCTTGTCGGGCGAGAGCTCAGAGTCCGGCAGCTGGCGGAACCGCTCGAACTGCGGTTCGGTGAAGCCCGCTTCCTCGGGCGCGCATTTGACGATGCGCACGCGCAGGTCGAACCATGCGGCCTGGCCCGTTACCGGGTCGGAATTCGAATAGCGTTTGCCGTTGGCATCGGCGGAGGTCTGGTCGCCGATGATGTGGTTGAGCAGGAAGCCGCGATTGGATTCGGCCGCGTCGTCCTTGAGCCCCCAGCTGCCGCGCCGTTTGCCGATCGCGTTCCAGGTCCACACCGTATCGGCGTTGACGCCGTCGGCCAGCTTGATCTGCCCCTTGACCTTGCCGTTGATGCTCTCGATCCAAACCCAATCGTCGTCGACAAGGCTGAGGCCGGCTGCCGTCCGGTAGTGCACGAACAGTCGGTTCTGGCTGGTGATCTGCCTTAGCCAGGCATTCTGCCCGCCCCAGGAATGGTACATGTGCATCGGCCGCTGCGTCAGCGCGTGCAGCGGATAGGCTTGGCTGTCGACCGCAGCCTCTTCGAAGGGCGCATACCAGAACGGCAGCGGATCCATATAGGTCTCGATGCGGCTGCGCTCCGCCTCCGGCGGCAGCACCCCGCCATGGCCGCGCGCCGCAAGGCGAAAGCGCTGCATCGGCTCCGAATAGAGTTGGAAGACGATCGGCTCGGCCTTCGGCATGAAGCCCATGCTCTCAGCCAATTCGAGATACGAGCGGTTGGCCATCTTGTAGTAGCGCTGATCGGCGGCGAAATCCTGGTGCCAGAAGCCGCCATTATCTATGTAGCGCTGCAACTGGTCGGGATTGACCTCGCCCTTGCCGACCGAGGCCCCGTCCTTGCCGCGCCAGCCGGCGAGCGGACCGACACCTGGCGTGCGCTCGTGATTGACGATGTAGTCGGCATAGTCGCGGTATTTGGCGCAGCCGTCGTCATGAACGAAGCCGGGCAGACCGAGCCGCGCGCCGAGTTCGATCAGCACCGTCTGGAACGGCCTGACGTCGCGGTCCGGCTCGACGACCGGATGGCGGATGGCGTCGCCCGGACCGTCGGCATGGCTGATCGGCCGGTCGAGCAGACTGATACAGTCATGACGCTCGAGATAGGTGGTGTCCGGCAGCACCAGATCGGCAAAAGGCACGGTCTCGGCATAATAAGCGTCGGAATAGATGATGAACGGGATCTTGTACTCGCCCGACGCATCGATATCGGTCAGCATCGCCATCGTCTCGACCGTATTCATCGACGAGTTCCAGGCCATGTTGGACATGTACATAAACAGAGTGTCGATCTTGTAGGGATCGCCGGCCCAGGCGTTGCGGATAACCGTGTGCATGAGCCCGTGTGCGGCCAGCGGCGCATCCCAGGAGTAGGCCTTGTCGATACGGATCGGTTTGCCGCCTCCGTCGATTAGCAGGTCTTCCGGCCCGCAGACGAAGCCGAGCGGCATGCCTTCGAGTGGTGTCATCGGCTTCACATTCTTGCCGGCGGGCTTTGGACCCGGCGGCGCGGACCGCGGATAGGGAGGCTTGAAGCGGAAGCCGCCCGGCACGTCCACCGTGCCGAGAAGCACCTGAAGCAGATGAATGGCCCGGCAAGTGTGAAATCCGTTCGAATGGGCCGAGATGCCGCGCATCGCATGCATCGACACCGGGCGGCCCTTGATGGTCTCGTGCCGGCGGCCGGCCCAGTCCGTCCAGGCCACCGGCAATTCGATTTGCTGTTCGAAGGCGACATGGGCGAGTTCTGCGGCAATGCGTCGGATGGTGTCGGCGGAGATGCCGCACCGGTCAGCGACGGCGTCCGGTGAATAGCTCTCGTCCAGATAACGGTCGGCGACGAGTTGGAAGACCGGCACGCAGCGGCGGCCGTCGACGAGAAAGCTGCCAGTCAATGCGGGCTTCGCGTCGGCATCGCTGGCATTGACAGGCATCTTCGCCACCCTATCCCAAGCCTGCGGATTGCCGTCGCCATTGCGCATGAACAGCCCGTCATCGACAGCTCCAGGCTCCTGAACGACCAGGATGTGGGCATTGGTGTAGCGCAAGAGGTACTCGAGATCGATGCGGCCAGCCTTCAGCAATTCATGGATGAGGGCGAACACGAACAGGCCGTCGGTGCCGGGCCGGATGCCGATCCAGTCGTCGGCAATTGCATTATAGCCGCTGCGGCAGGGATTGATTGAAACCACCTTGGCGCCGCGCGCTTTGAGCTTGCCGAGGCCGATCTTGATCGGATTGGAATCATGGTCTTCGGCAACCCCGAACAGCATAAAATACTTGGTGTTGTCCCAGTCGGGCTCGCCGAACTCCCAGAACGAGCCGCCAATCGTGTAGAGGCCGCCGGCTGCCATGTTCACCGAGCAGAAACCGCCATGGGCCGCGAAGTTCGGCGTGCCGAACTGGCTCGCCCACCAGCCGGTCAGCGATTGCGACTGGTCGCGCCCGGTGAAGAAGGCAAGTTTCTTCGGATCGGTTCGGCGGATGTTCGAAAGCCGTTCTGTCGCGATCGACAAGGCTTCCTCCCACTCGATTTCGCGGAACTCACCCGAGCCGCGCGGGCCGGTGCGCAGTAGCGGCTTCTTCAGCCGGGCCGGGCTGTAATGCTGCATGATGCCGGCGCTGCCCTTGCCGCACAGCACACCGCGGTTGACCGGGTGATCCTTGTTGCCGTTGATGTAGCGGACCTTGCCGTCCTTGACATGGACGTCGATGCCGCAGCGGCAGGCGCACATGTAGCAAGTCGTCTTGGCGATGCTGTCGGAGACATCGGGCGACGTATCGACGCCGTCGCCTTCAGCGGGCGCGCGCGTATCGGCAAGCGGCCGTTGTGATGGTGCCGAATTGGCTCCGCGCAGCAGGTTGTTGGTCATGATCCGGTGATGCTCTTGCGCTCCGCGACCTTGGCTCTCGTCTTCGGGCCGGGGCCGCGCATGTAATGCTCTTCCGGCCGATAGCGTTCACCCAAGAGCCGCCGCCGCAGGCTGCGGGTCCAGTGCGCAAACACGGATTTGAACCGCCCCACCAACTCTACCCTCGACTGCTCTGGCGCGACTTTTTTCCAATTTCGGGTCAAAATTTAGAACAAAAGCGACCGATCCGTCTAACAACTTGCTCTTGTAATTCCAATCGGATTTGCTTCTTAGTGTCGGAATGACCCTGGACCAGTTGCGGATCTTCGTCGCCGTCGCCGAACGGGCGCACATGACCAAAGCGGCCGAGTTGCTGGGCATCTCACAGTCGGCCGCATCCGCCGCCATCCGCTCGCTCGAACAGCAGCACGGCGTCCAGTTGTTCAACCGAGTGGGCCGCAATATCGAGCTCGCCGAGACCGGACGCCGATTCTTGCCCGAGGCCAAGGCGGTCCTCGAGCGGACTGCGGCCGCCCACAATGTGCTGGAGCATGTCGCGCAGACGATATCAGGCAGTCTCTCGATCGCTGCCAGCCAGACTATCGCCAGTTATTGGCTGCCGCGCCGGCTCGCCTCTTTCCACGAAGCCTATCCTGCCGTCAGGCTGAGCGTGAGCATTGGCAACACCAGGCAGGTCGAGACCAATGTACTTGATGGCGCAGCCGATTTTGGCCTGGTCGAGGGGCGCACCGAATCCGACATTTTGCGCCGTGCCAAGGTCGATATCGATCGCATGATGCTGGTCGTGGCGCGCTCGCACCCTGAGATCGCAGAAGTTTCGCCTGGACATCCCGACCTTGGCGGGCTTCGCTGGATCATTCGCGAAGGCGGGTCGGGCACGCGCGAGGTGCTGGAGGACCTTGCCCGACGCGACGGGATTTCGTTCGCGGACCTGCAGATATTCCTGGTATTGCCGAGCAATGAGGCTATTCGCCAGGCAGTCGAGGCCGGCGCCGGCGCCAGCATCATTTCGGAACTCGTCGTCGCGCGCGCGGTCGCCGAAGGCAGTCTGCGTTCCGTGCCGGTCGATCTGCCGAAGCGCGAATTTGCCATGATCACGCATCGCGACCGGCAGCCAAGCCTGGCCCAGATGGCGCTCAAGGCGCATCTTGGCGGCAAAGCTGAGAGATTCGCGCCGCTTTAAGCCGATCAGCCGAACTTCCGCTGCGCGTCGAGCGCCAGCCCAAGCCCGACCGAGCCGAACACATCGCCTTCGATTACCGACGCCTGCGGCACCAGCGCCAGGATCTGCTGCCTGGCCAGCGGGATCGCGGTCGATCCGCCGGTCAGGAACACCGCGGTGATGTCCGAGGCCTTCACCTGTGCGTCGCGGATGGTCTGCTCGACCGTAGCCGCAACACGCTCAATGTCCCTGGCTATGATGGCTTCGAGACCCTTGCGCGTGATTTCTGCCGTGAACCTCACCTCGGGCAGCGCGACCTCGACATCGGCCGACGATCGGTCCGTCAGCTCGATCTTGGCCTTTTCGACCAGCGCCGCCAGCGCGTGGCCGTAACGATGCTCGATGATGTGGATGAAGCGGTCGACCAGGTCTGCGTGCTCCGCCTCGTAGCGGATCTGGCGCAGATGCGTCATCGCCCTCGCGGTATAGACCAGGTTGATGCGCTGCCACGTCGCCAGGTCGATGAAGTAGCTCGCCGGCAGATTACGTTTGCCATCCTTGGTCGGTGAGAGATGGCCGAGCTGCGGCATCACATGGGCGATGCTCAGCAGCCGGTCGAAGTCGGTGCCGCCGATGTGGATGCCGCGGCTGGCCAGGATGTCGTCCTTGCGGTCAAGCGAGCGGGCGCGCTCGGGCGAGACCCGCACGATTGAGAAGTCGGACGTGCCGCCGCCCATGTCGACGATCAGCGCCAGTTCCTCGCGCGTCACCTTTTGTTCGTAGTCGAGTGCCGCGGCAATCGGTTCGAACTGGAAGGCGATCTGCTTGAAGCCGTGGGCACGAGCGGCGTTTTCGAGTTCGTGCTCCGCCTTGGCGTCGGCCTCGGCATCGTCGTCGACGAACTGCACGGGCCGTCCCAGCACGACGCTGTCGACCGCGTCATGGGCTTCTTCTTCCAGCTTCTTTTTCAGATGGCCGACGAACAGGCCGACAATCTCCATGAAGCCGATCGAGCGCGCCTTGATGCGCGTCTTTTCGTGGGCAAGCGAGCTGCCGAGCACACTCTTCAACGAGCGCATCAGGCGGCCTTCGATACTGTCCGTATAGTTGGCAAGGGCGCGTCGCCCGAAATAGGTGCGGTTCTCCTCGAAATTGAAGAATACCGCACTGGGCAGCGTGACCTGGCCGTCTTCCAACGCCACCAGCCGCGGCTGCCCGTTCCTGACCACGCTCACGGTGGAATTCGAAGTGCCGAAGTCGATACCGGCAAATGCTGGTCGCATCGTGCGTTCCTGTAGTTCTGATTTGGGGAGCAGCAGCTCGTATCCGGTCGGGCCGGGGGTCGCGGTCTAACCCATACCCTCGGAAAGGGAAACCACTTTTACGAGAGTTCAGTCTTTCCTGAACACCAGTCGTCCGAGCCAGCCGGTCAGCATGGCCAGCGATACGGCAAAGACACCGTAGAGGAAGGAATAGTCGTGCGCGACGCGGAAGATCGACTGTTCGAAACCGGACTTGCGGATTTCGAGCTGGGCGGAGCTTTCCTTGATGAACAAGCCGCTCTTGAACAGGAAGGCGCGGGCCTTATGGGTGCCGACCGGAACGTTTGGGGCGAGCCTGACGGTGGCGCGGAACAGGTTCTGCGACAGGAACTGCACACCGCCGACATTCTCGCTGTAGAGGCCGGTCGCCGCCTTGCGTTCGCGCAGCGCGGCGGTGAACTCCTCGATTGTCGCCGGGCTGTCCTCCGCGTCGGCCGGCTGCAAATAGAGGTTGGAGGCGCCAAGCGACAGCTGCTTGTAGCTGTTCGGATCGGTGACGTCCTGCAGCGGCCGCGTCGTCGCCACCGAATAGGAGACAGGTACGTTTTTGAAGGTCTCCGACTCCAGATTGACCCAGACGCCGAGCACCCGGTCCTTGCGGCGCACGACGACCGGCCGAGCCGGGCCTTCCAGCACGACGATCACGTCGTAGCGCCCTTGCCGCGCGACAAGCGGATCGGCATTTTCCAGTGAGCCGAAAATGGTCAGGTCGGCGCCGGAAAAGCCGGCGGTAATCGAGACATTGTCGGTGGAAAGGCCGATCTGGATGTTTTCGGTTAGTGGCGCCTGCGCCTTCGCCGGTGGCGCAGCAGCCAGCAGCGACAGCAAGGCGGCGGCCGCGAGCGTCCTTAGGCCGGCCATCAGCTCAGGCCCACGCCGGACAGAGAATAGAGATTGGGCGGCGTGACGAAAAGATCGATGGCAAGCCGGATGGCTACCGCCAGCACGAGCAGCGCCAGCAGCGCCCTGAGTTGCTCGCCCCGCAGCCTCTGACCAGCCTTGGCGCCATATTGCGCGCCGGCGACGCCGCCTGCCATCAACAGGAAGGCGAGCATGACGTCGACCGTCTGGTTGGTGGTGGCGTGGACCAGCGTGGTGTAAGCCGAGGTGAAGATGATCTGGAACAGCGAGGTGCCGATGACGACGTTGGTCGGCACTTTCAAAAGGTAGATCAGGGCCGGCACCATGATGAAGCCGCCGCCGACGCCCATGATCGAGGACAGGAAGCCAATCGCCGCACCCAGCCCAAGCACCGGAATGACGCTGACGAAGAGCTTCGAGGCCCTGAACCGCATCTTCAGCGGCAGGCGGTGGATCCAATTATGCTGGCCGGACTTCTTCAACACCGGTGCGGCGCCGCTGCGAGTGGCGCGCAGCGCATTGACGCTCTCGACCAGCATCAGTCCGCCGACGGTGCCGAGCAGCACGACGTAGAGCAGCGAGATGAACAGGTCGAGCTGGCCGAGCCGGCGCAGGAGCGCAAAGACATAGATACCACCAGTCGAGCCGACGATGCCGCCGGCTAAAAGCACGCCGCCAAGCTTGAAGTCGAGCGTGCCGCGCTTCATGTGCGACAGGGCGCCGGAGAAGGAGGAAGCGATGACCTGGTTGGCGCCGGTGGCGACCGCGATTGCCGGCGGTATGTTGTAGAAGATCAGCAGCGGCGTAATGAGAAAGCCGCCGCCCACGCCGAACATGCCCGACAGGAAACCCACCGCCGCACCCATGGCCAGCAGCACGAAGATGTTGACGGAAATTTCCGCGATCGGGAGATAGATGCCCACCCGTCAGTCTCGATCAGTTTGCCTCCTGGCGAATGCAACCGTTGCGGGCATTTTGCGTCAGAAGGCTATCTCGTTCTTGCGCCGGCCGGGCCGTGAAGTCAAACTTCGCCGCACCGCCGAAACAAAAAACAACTCAATCAGTTAACAGGCAAATCTGTGGCAAGGGCGTCGCGGAAACGACGCATCCGCCGTTATTTACGCGCAAGCAGCGCCTTGACCAGCTTTTCGTCGATCGCGCCGGTTGCCTTCATATCGTTGTCGGCCTGGAAGGCCATGATCGCGTTCTTGGTTTTCTGGCCCATCATCCCGTCGGGATTGCCGGCCTCGTAGCCGTTCTTGTTGAGAATGCGCTGGATGTTCTGGACCGCTTTCTTCATGTCGATGCCGGCGGTCGTCTGCGGTGTGCCGTCCTGCCACGATTCAGGAACGTCGGCCGAATTGGCGGTTGGATCGAGCGGCTTGGCCTTCCACAGTTCAGCCGCGGCCCGCGCACGCTCCAGCTGCTCGGGCCTCAGTGCCTTGGCGATCTCGTCGCGCTTGGCCGCCGCATCCTTGTCGCCGGTCTTGGCGACGAGTGCGAACCATTTGTAGCTCTCCTCGAGGTTCTGCTTCATGCCGACGCCCTTCGCCGCGAGGATGCCGAGATTGAACTGGCTATCCTTGACACCGAGATCCGCCGCCGCCTGGAACCAGCGCGCTGCCGATTCATTGTCAGTCACGCCATCCGCCGCCATCGCAAACAGCACGGCAAGATTGTGCATCGCGCTGGCATTGCCCTGCGTTGCGGCAAGCTGGTACCAGGTTTTCGCTTTCTTGATGTCGCGTGCGACGCCGATGCCCTTCTCGTAGAAATTGCCGATGCGGTATTCTGCCGGCGCGAAACCGAGTTCGGCAGCTTTCTCATACCATTTGGTCGCCGCCGCCATGTCTTCTTTGACGCCGCGAGACTCGGCGTAGCGCGAGCCGATCTCGAACAGCGCCTTGGCGTCGCCGCCCGCCGCTGCATCGCGCAGGGCGGCCGGACCGGCATCGGCCGGAACGTCGATCTTGGCAACGCCTGCCGCGGCAGCATCCGCCGGTGGCACCGTGCCGGTCGTGTCCTGCGTCGCAGCGGTGGCTATAGCAGGCGCGGCAGCCATTGGCTCGGCGTCGCTGGCCGTCGCCGCTGCCGGCGTGGGCACTGCGGCCGCGGTGTCTTGCGCCGCCAGGTCAGCGGACTCCGCGGAAGCCGAGGGCGCCGTCGATGTCTCGGCTGCCGGTGTAGCGGGGCCGGTTTGCGCCGCCGTGTCGTCCTTGGTCATCGATGCGGATGGCTCTGCCTGCCTGACGGTGGGCGACGGCGCGCTCTCCTGTGGTGTCGTCTGCGCGTCCGCCTTCGGCTCGCCGGCAACGCTGGCCAAATTGGTTTCCACCGGCTGTACGGCCACGGCCGGTGCCGCCTCATTGTTGGTAACTTCGACCGGGTCGGAGAAGAAGGCTTTGCCCAGTTGCAGGCCGGCAAGCGCCAGCATGATGGCGATTGCCCCCATCAGGATCGGCTTGCGCCGCGCCTTGAGCAGGTCGCCGATCCTGAGTGCCTTGACCGGGCCTTTCATCGTCGACTGGCGCTTGAGGGCGTCCGCCTCGGCAGCCGCCGCTTGCGCAGCCCGTCTGGCTGCCGCAATGAAGTCCGATTTTGCCGCCTCAGCGCCGCCTTCCCGGGTCGGCTGCCCGCGCTCGTCGCGCACGCGCTTCATGATGGCGCTGAGGTCGGGTGCGCCGGAGCCGGGTTCCAGTGGCCGGTTGGCGAGCTTGGGGTCGAGGGGCTCGTCGAGATCGACGCTCGGTATCTCGGCGCTCTGCGCCGAGGCTGCAAGCGGCGGCATCTCGGCGTCCTTCTTGCCCTTCAAGGCGCGCGCCAGCCCGCCTAACATCGATTTCCTGCCGCCGCCTTGCTCGGATTTTTCACGCGTCGTGTCTGAACCGAGAGCCGCCAGGGCTGCGGCGGCGGCGGCCTCGGCTGGCGTACGCGGACCTGGCTCGTCGCGGACGAGCGCCGCGGCGCGGCCGTCGAGATCGGCCATGCTGCCCGTCAACGGCAGCGGCTGGTCGAGGTCCATCGACGGTGCGTCCTGTACCGAGATCTTGGATGGCCGGCCGAAACGCTTGCTCAACTCAGCGCTTGCCGGTTCGCCCGTCTCCAATGAACCAAGCCTGTCAACGATCTTGAGCAGCGTATCGTGGATAGCCTCGAACGTTCTCGAATTGCGCTCGTCCGAACGCCGCGTCAGTGCCTCGAGCGTCTTCAGGTCCTGGGCGAGGCCGGTAACGGCCGCCGTGTTGGCGCTTGATCCGGCCAGTGAGCGGACGGCGCTCTCAGCCGCCTCGCGCGCCGCGCCGAGGACGGAATCGCGGGTTCCGGCCAGCGACTTCTCGATTTCGTTGAGACGCGGGCTGATGTCGTCGAATTCCGGCAGCGGCGTGCCGGGCTTGGAAAGATGCGCCGTCAGGCCGGCGACCTGCGCTTCAAGGCTGCGGATCAACGCCGGGTCGATGCTGGCGACCTGTGCCGCGGACGAATCCAGCCGGCTTGAGATGTCTTCGAGCCGGCTCTCCAGGCCACGGATCGCCGCCTCGTTGGCGGGATCTGGAACGCGCGTCTCAATCCGCTTGGCCAGCGCGGTGAAGCGGGCGTCGATGGCATCCATGATGCCGGCGCTATCGACCTGCGGCATGCGCTGGTCCAGCCTGTCGGCGACCTCGTCCAACCGGCGCTCAAGGTCGCGAAACAGCATGTTGCCTTGTTCGATTGCGTCGCCCTGGCGACGTTCCATCATGCTGGACAGCACGTCGAAGCGCTGCTCGAGCCCCTGGAAGATGTAGTCGGCGTCGGGCATGGCAGGTGCGTGGTCGATCTTGTCGGCAATAAGCGCGACTTGCCTGCCAAGGCGCTCCATCGCCTGTTCCGGCAGATTGGCTCGGCCGGCCAGTTCATCCACGCGGCTCGACAATGTGTTGAGACGGTCGATGACCTCCCGACCCGGACGATCCTGCGACACTTCTTCGATTTGCTGGGCCAGTGAATCGATCCGCTTCTCGATGCGTTCGAAGGGCTCGGGGTCGAACGAATTGGCTTGCGCGGCAACCGTCGAGGCGACGATCGCGCGGGAAATCTCGTCGAGCCGCTCGTCGATCTGACTGAATGTGTCGCCGCCGCGATTGTCCTGCTGGCGGGCGAAATGGTCGACCGCTCCGGCAAGCGTGCGGACCTTTTCCTCGAGCGAGCGCAGCGACAGCGATTCCGGCAGATTGCTGACGGCATTGCTGATCTGTTCGAGCCGCTCCGTCAGCGCCGACAGGCCGGGTGCATCGGAACGCTTGCGCTGATCGGCCTCGACGCGATCCTCGAAAGCGTTCCAGCGGCGGTCGAAATCGTCCCAGCGGCGTCCGACCGCCTGCACGCTCTCCTCGCGCGCTAGCGTATCGAGCGCGGCTTTGACCTGCTCAAGCTCGAGCCGCAGCATATTGACGCTTCTGTCGTCGCTTTTTTCGGCCAGTGTCTGGATGGCGCCGGAAAGCCGCTCGAATTCGACGCTGAGTTCGGCGCTGCCTTTGCCGCCGCCATTTGACTGGAAGGCTCGCTCAATATTCTTCCGCAGTACCTCGAACTCGCGTTGCATGCCGGAGGTCATCTGCTGGCGCAACTCTTCGCGCAGGCCGCGCAATTCCCCGGCGATCTTGCCGGCTAGGGCGACGCCGTCCTCCTGGCCCCGCACCCGGTCGATATCGCGGGCGATCGCCTGGTAATTCTGGTCGAAAGCCGCTGCTGGACCTTTCGGCCCCTGCGCGCGTGGATCCTCATACCGGCGCTGCTGGCCATAGGGTTGGGCGCTGGGATAGCGTGGTTCTGCCGCTGGTCGGCGCGGATCGGCGTGGCTTGCCGTCTCCTCGCGCGTCCGCTCCAGCCGCTGCTCCAGAGTTTCCAGGGAGCGGTTGAGCTCTTCAAGCGTCGTGTGCGGCCGGCGTTGCCTGCCAGCGTTGAGTGTATCGAGGTAGGACCGCTTGCTGTTCATTAATGCGCCCGTTTCAGAATTGCTGGCTCTCACCAGGTTCCCAAAGTCCTGCCGGGACGAAGGCGACTGCTTGGCTTGTTGCAGTGGAAGACGAGCTTCCCGGTCTCATCCGCGCTCCGAAAAACCGTGAAAAATTCAGTACAGGATAGACACGGGTAACCGACATGCGCACATTTCGCCCCAACGTGGTAAACAACGCGTTAACCAAGCTTAAGAAGTTGCAACTTTGTCGGCTGGCTGCCGACGGCGCCGGGTGTCTTTTTTGGACGCGCAAAAGACGTTGTAGAATTTTGATCAGCCGCATGATCGCTCCCGAAATCGGCGACGACCTTTTAGGTTGTCCGCTGGTGCTGCGGCATAAAGTTGCAAGACCAGAACACTCTTGCGTGCTGAGGCGGCTATCGATATAGAATTGACGTAAACGTAAATGAGCGGATTACGCCGTTTGCGATTTGTTTGTTGAAACCACGAGTGGAAGCACGCCCCCGCTTTCACTCAGGCGACGCAAGGTCGGCGACCGCGACGCCACCAGACGGGGAAAGCCAGTGACCATGAAACTTATTTCGCCCGGCCAAGCCGCGGCCAACACCAACGATATGTCGAGCGAAGCCGGTGAAGAGCTTGTCCGCATCGGCGAAATGGCCAAGAAATACGGAGTGACGCTGCGTACGCTGCGTTTCTATGAGGACAAGGGTCTGCTCAACCCGCAGCGCGACGGCTCGACCCGTCTTTATACACGCCGCGACAGGGCCCGGCTGAAGCTGATCCTGCTTGGCCGCAAGGTCGGGTTCTCGCTGCGTGACGTCAAGCAGATGATGGACCTCTACGATCCGAACGGCTCCAACACCAAGCAATTGCGGCTGGCGCTCGACAAGTCGGAGAAGCAGCTTGCCCGCCTGCAGAAGCAGCGGGCGCTGATCGACGATGCCATCAGCGAACTGAGTGCTTCGATGTCGACCGTCCGGCAAATGCTGATCGAGCGCTCGACGCCGCAGGCCAGTGTGGCGAGCTAAACTAAGCTTTCGATTTGTGACGAATAGGAGCCGCGCGGCTTTCGCTGCGCGGTTCTTCGTCGTTTGCCGTGCTTTGTCGTTTGTCGTCCTGGCGCGCGGGAGAAAATTTGCCGCAGCGCAGAATTGACGTTTACGCAAACGTCAATATTTGTTATCTCGACCACAACGTTGGTCCGTCTGCCATCCTCATATGCTGGGGCTGATTTCGGGGCCAAGACCGCATGGTGGAGGAAACGCATGCCGATCTACAGAGCGCCGGTCCGGGACACGCTGTTCGTGCTGAACGAAGTGCTGGGATATCAGCGTTATTCCAATCTTCCCGGATTTTCCGACGCCACACCGGATGTGCTCGAGGCCATCCTTGCCGAGGGCGCGAAGCTCGCCGAAAACGTGATGCAGCCGCTGAACCGCGTTGGCGACGTGGAAGGCTGCATGCGCCATGACGACGGTTCGGTAACGACGCCGAAAGGCTTCAAGGAAGCTTTCGACCAGTATCGCGAAGGCGGCTGGATGGGGCTCGCGGCACCTGTCGAGTTTGGCGGGCAAGGCTTGCCCTACGCGGTGCACACTGCGGTTGCCGAATACATGGTGTCGGCCAATATGTCGCTGATGATGTATGCCGGCCTGACGCAAGGCGCGATCGCTGCGATCATCACCCATGGCACCAAAGAGCAGAAGGCAACATGGTTGCCGAAGCTGGTCGAGGGCGCCTGGACCGGCACCATGAACCTGACCGAGCCACACTGCGGAACCGATCTTGGCTTGCTGCGCACCAAGGCCGTCCCAAATGGCGACGGCACCTACAGGATCTCCGGTCAGAAGATCTTCATCTCTGCCGGCGAGCATGACATGTCGGACAATATCGTCCATCTGGTGCTGGCCCGTATCGAGGGCGCGCCGGATGGCGTGAAGGGCATCTCGCTGTTCATCGTGCCGAAGCTCAAGCTCGATGCCTCAGGCAATCCGGACGAGAAGAACACCGTCTCCTGTGGCTCGATCGAGCAGAAGATGGGTATCCATGGCAACTCGACCTGCGTCATGAATTACGACGACGCTGAAGGCACGCTGCTCGGCGAGGCCAATGGCGGGCTGAAAGCAATGTTCACCATGATGAATGAGGCGCGGCTTGGCGTCGGCCTGCAGGGCCTCTCGCTATCGGAGGTCGCCTATCAGAATGCGGTTTCCTACGCCAAGGACCGTCTGCAGGGCCGCTCGCTGTCAGGACCGAAGGCGCCGGACAGGAAGGCCGATCCGATCATTGTCCATCCGGACATCCGCCGCAGCCTGATGACCATGAAGGCGTTCAACGAGGCCGGGCGCGCGCTGGCGCTGTGGACGGCAATCAAGTCCGACATCGCTCACCGCTCCGGTGACGACAAAGATCGCCAGGTCGCAGACGACTATACCGGCCTGATGACGCCGGTGGTCAAGGGCGTGCTCACCGACAAGGGTTTCGATCACGCGGTAATGGCGCAGCAGGTGTTCGGCGGCCACGGCTATATAGAAGAACACGGCATGAGCCAGTTCGTCCGCGATGCCCGCATAGCCATGATCTATGAGGGTGCCAACGGCATCCAGGCGCTCGATCTCGTCGGCCGCAAGCTGGCCTTGAATGGCGGCCGCGCGGTCCAGGCTTTCTTTAAGGAAGTCGGAGAGTTCTGCGAGGAAAACCGCACCGACGAGACGATGGCGCCCTTCACCAAGGCGCTGAAGAAGGGCCTCAACGATCTGCAGACGGCGACGATGTGGCTGGTGCAGAACGGCATGGCCAAGCCCGATAACGCCGGTGCCGCCTCGACCGATTACATGCATCTCTTCGGCCTGGTGGCGCTGGGCTATATGTGGGCGCAGATGGCCAGGGTGGCCGCAGCGAAATTGGCGAATGGCGCCGACGGCGCTTCGTCTTTCTACGACCACAAGCTGGTGACGGCGCGCTTCTTCATAGAGCGGATCATGCCGGAGACGTCGGCGCATCTTGCCCGCATCTCCAGCGGTGCCGACACATTGATGGCACTGCCGGCGGAAGCGTTCTAGCTTCGGCGTTCCTCTCCCCTCGAGGGGAGGGTGGCCCGAAGGGCCGGGAGGGGTCCTGCGTGCAGTGCGCCGACCTTCATTCTGATGCATGCCTTGGAGGAAAATGATCGCAATGCCGTGGCACATGGCGCAGGTTGTAAAAGATAAGGTCGAGCAAGTCATCGGCGACCCCACCCGGCCGCTTCGCGGCCACCCTCCCCTCGAGGGGGAGGGGAACGTCGGCGCGAGGGAGAAACCATGACCCACCCCGCCGAAATCCTTGGCCTTCCCAAGCCCGCCTGGGCGGCGGACGAGGTCGGCATGCTTTACGACATGGCGCACCGCTTCATGTCGGAAGAGATCGCGCCGCGTTACGACGAATTCGAGAAGAACGAAATGGTCGACCGCGAGAGCTGGCTGAAGGCGGGTGCTGCCGGCCTGCTCTGCGCCTCGATGCCGGAGGAATATGGCGGATCGGGCGGCACCTTCGCGCATGAGAGCGCCATCATCGAGGCGATCGGCCATGTCGGCGTCGACGGGTTCGGCATTGGCCTGCACAATTCGATCGTTGCCCCCTATATCCTCCACTACGGCTCGGAGGAGCAGAAGAAGAAGTGGCTGCCGAGGCTGGCGACCGGCGAGCTGATCGGCGCCATCGCCATGACCGAGCCGGGTGCGGGCTCCGACCTTCAAGGCGTCAAGACGCGCGCCGAAAAGGACGGCAACCGGTACAAGCTCAACGGCTCGAAGACCTTTATCACCAACGGCCAGCTCGCCAATTTCATCATCGTCGTTGCCAAGACCGATCCTGAGAAGGGCGCCAAGGGCATCTCGCTGATCGTCGTCGAGACCGACGAGGTGGAGGGTTTCGAGCGCGGCCGCAACCTCGACAAGATCGGCCTCAAGGCCAACGACACGTCGGAACTGTTCTTCAACGACGTACGTGTGCCGACCTCGAACCTGCTCGGCAACGACGAAGGCCTGGGCTTCGTCCAGTTGATGCAACAATTGCCGCAGGAGCGGCTGCAGATCGGCACCACTGCTATTGCCATGGTCGAGCGGGCTCTGGCGCTTACCATCGACTACGTCAAGGAGCGCAAGGCCTTCGGCAAGGCCATCATCGAATTCCAGAACACCCAGTTCAAGCTTGCCGAATTGAAGACCGAGGCGACCATCGGCCGCGTCTTCTATAATGACTGCGTTGCCCGCCACGTTAACGGCGGCCTCGACCCGGTGACGGCTTCGATGGCCAAATACTGGCTGTCAGACCTGCAAGGAAAAGTCGTCGACGAATGCCTTCAATTGCATGGCGGCTATGGCTACATGAATGAATATCCGATTGCGCGCATGTTTCGCGACGCCCGCGTCCAGCGCATCTACGGGGGCACCAACGAGATCATGAAATTGCTGATCGGGCGCTCGCTCTGAGCGACTTTTCGGCAAACCCAAGGAGCAGGAAAATGGCCGAAGCTTATGTCTATGATGCCGTGCGCACGCCGCGCGGCAGGGGCAAGAAGGATGGCTCTCTGCACGAAGTGCCGGCGGTGCGGCTCGGCGCCAAGGTGCTCGAGGCCATCCGCGACCGCAACGGGCTGGACACCGGTACCGTCGACGACATCATCTTCGGCTGTGTCGATCCGGTTGGCGAGGCGGGTGCGGTCATGCCACGTGCTGCTGCTTTCGAGGCCGGCTACGACACCAAGGCGCCTGGCATGCAGATATCGCGTTTCTGCGCCTCGGGCCTCGACGCCATCAATTTCGGCGCCGCCAAGATCGCGCAAGGCGCCGACGAGATCGTCATTGCCGGTGGCGTTGAATCGATGTCGCGCGTCGGCATGGGCGCCTCCGGCGGCGCCTGGTTCATGGACCCGTCGGTCGGCCTGCCCGGCTGGTTCGTGCCGCAAGGCATCTCGGCCGATCTGATCGCCACCAAATACGGGTTTTCGCGCGACGACGTCGATGCCTACGCGGTCGAAAGCCAGAAGCGTGCTGCCAATGCGTGGGGCGAGGGCCGGTTCAAGAATTCGGTGATCTCGGTCAAGGACCAGAACGGCCTGACCATCCTCGACCACGACGAACATATGCGGCCCTCGACCGACATGCAGTCGCTAGCCGCACTCAATCCGTCCTTTGTCATGCCGGGCGAAATGGGCGGCTTCGACGCCGTCGCCGTGCAGAAGCATCCCGAGGTGGAACAGGTCAACCACGTCCACCATGCCGGCAATTCCTCCGGCATCGTCGATGGCGCGGCGGCCGTGCTGCTCGGCTCGAAAAAGGCGGGAAAGACGCTCGGCCTCAAGCCGCGCGCACGCATCCGTGCGTTCGCCAACATCGGCTCCGAACCGGTGCTGATGCTGACCGGCCCCGTCGACGTCACCGAGAAGCTGTTGAAGCGGGCGAAGATGAAGTTGTCGGACATCGACCTGTTCGAGCTCAACGAGGCCTTCGCTTCGGTGGTGCTGCGCTATATGCAGGCATTCGACATTCCGCATGATCGGATCAACGTCAATGGTGGTGCCATCGCCATGGGCCATCCGCTCGGCGCCACCGGTGCGATGATCTTCGGTACGGTACTGGACGAATTGGAACGCCGCGACCTCAACACCGCGCTGGTGACGCTTTGCATCGGCGCCGGCATGGGCACCGCAACGATCATCGAACGCGTCTGACGGAGAGAGATGATGAGCTACACCAATTTCACCCTCGACATCGACGCCGACGGCATTGCGCTGGTCACCTGGGACATGCCGGACCGTTCGATGAACGTCTTCACCGAGGAGGTGGTGCTCGAACTGAATACCATCGTCGACAAAGTGGCGAGCGATGCAGCGATAAAGGGCGCGGTGATCACCTCCGGCAAGGATACGTTCTCGGGCGGCGCCGATATCACCATGCTGCAGAAGATGCTGGCGACCTTCGCCGCCGACAAGGCGAAGGACCCGGAGAAGGCGACCAAGGCCCTGTTCGACAATGCGGGCACCATGAACGGCCTGTTCCGTAAGCTGGAAACTTCGGGAAAGCCATGGGTTTCGGCGATCAACGGCACATGCATGGGCGGCGCGTTCGAATTGTCGCTCGCCTGCCATGGCCGTGTCGCGGCCGATTCAGACAAAGTGAGGATGGCGCTTCCCGAAGTGAAGATCGGCATTTTTCCGGGCGCCGGCGGCACCCAGCGCGTGCCACGGCTGACCGACCAGCAGCAGGCGCTGCAAATGCTGACGTCCGGCCAGACGCTGTTGCCTCAGAAGGCCAAGTCGATGGGCCTGATCCATGAGATTGCCGAGCCGGACAAGCTGGTCGAAACCGCCAAGGCGATGATCAAGAACGGCTTGAAACCGGTGGCGCCATGGGATGAAAAGGGCTTCAAGCTGCCCGGCGCCCCGATCTATTCGGTGGCCGGTGCCAATCTGTGGCCCCCGGCCATCGCCATTCTGCGCCGCGAGACCTATGGCAATTATCCCGCCGCTGCCGCCATCCTGAAATGCGTTTACGAGGGCTTGTTGGTGCCGTTCGACACCGCCCTGCGGATCGAGCAACGCTATTTCACCGAGATTATGCAGACCAGGGAAGCGGCAGCGATGATCCGTTCGCTGTTCGTGTCGCTCCAGGAACTGAACAAGGGCGCGCGCCGCCCGGCCGGTGTGCCGGAAACGAAGTTCAAGAAGATCGGCGTACTCGGCGCCGGCTTCATGGGCGCTGGCATTGCCTATGTGACGGCCAAGGCCGGCATTCCGGTGGTGCTGCTCGACCGTGACATGGAGTCCGCCGCCAAGGGCAAGGCGCATTCCGAGACCCTTATCTCGGATCAGGTGAAAAAGGGCCGTGCCAAGCCGCAGGACAAGGATCGGTTGCTGTCGCTGATCACGCCGACGGCCGATTACGCGGATCTTGCCGGCTGCGATCTTGTGGTCGAGGCGGTGTTCGAGGACTCGGCCGTCAAGAAGGATGCCACCGAACAGGCCGAGGCTGTGCTCAAGCAGTCGGCGATCTTCGCCTCGAATACGTCGACCATACCGATCACATCGCTGGCCAGGAATTCGGCGCGGCCAAAGAATTTCATCGGCATTCATTTCTTCTCGCCGGTCGACAAGATGATGCTGGTCGAGATCATCCTCGGCAAGAAGACCGGCGACAAGGCGCTGGCCACCGCGATCGACTTCGTCCGCGCCATCAAGAAGACGCCGATCGTCGTCAACGATACGCGCGGCTTCTATGTCAATCGCTGCGTGCTGCGCTACATGTCGGAAGCCTACAAGATGCTGATCGAAGGTGTTCCGGCGCCGATGATCGAAAACGCGGCCAAGGCCGCCGGCATGCCGGTCGGTCCTCTGGCGTTGACCGACGAGACTGCGATCGACCTTGCCCAGAAGATCATGAAGCAGACCATGCGCGACCTCGGCGACAAGGCGGTCGATCCGAAGCAGATGGCGCTGATCAACACGATGGTCGACACGCATGGTCGCTTGGGCCGCAAGAACAGCAAGGGCTTCTATGACTATCCGGCAAAACCGGCCAAGAAGAAGCTGTGGCCAGACCTCAGGGATCTCTACCCGCAGCTGGCGCCGGAGCAGGTGGATTATGAGGAACTGAAGCAGCGGCTGCTGGTCACCATCGCGCTTGAGGCGGTACGGGTGATGGAAGAGGGCATCGTTACCGACCCACGCGAGGCCGATGTCGGCTCGATCCTGGCCTTCGGCTTCGCGCCCTATACAGGCGGTGCACTGTCCTACATCGACGGCATCGGCGCTAAGAAATTCGTCAAACTCGCCAAGCGCCTGCAGAAGAAATACGGCACCGAGTTCAAGGCGCCGAAGCTGCTGCTTGATATGGCCGAGAAGGGCGAGACCTTCTACGAGCGCTTCGATCCCTATACCAGGGACGAGGCCAAGGAGGCGGCCTGACGCCGTCTTCGGCGGTGGACAAGATGGCGGCCAAGGGGTAGAACAGGGAAGGTATTTTTTCCTGTTTCGAAGGAAGAGCAAGGTGCTCTCGCACGACCGCGTTTGGGCCGCCATCGACGCTCTCGCCGAGCGTTATTCGCTTTCGGCCTCCGGACTGGCCAGGCGCGCAGGCCTCGACTCGACCGCCTTCAACAAATCGAAGCGGCTGTCCTCAGATGGACGGCCGCGCTGGCCGTCGACCGAATCGCTGGCCAAGATCATTGAGGCGACCGGCGCCTCGCTGGACGAATTTGCGGGGCTGGTCGAGGGTCGGGGTAATTCCGGCGCACTACCCGTGCAGAGATCGTCGGTGCCGCTGCTCGGCTTCGCCCAGGCGGGCGCCGGTGGCTTCTTCGACGACGCCGGGTTCCCAGCGGGGCAGGGATGGGACCTTATCGAGCTTCCGGCACGGGCAACCGAAACCTCCTATGCCTTGAAGGTCCAGGGCGATTCCATGCTGCCGCTCTATCGCAATGGCGATGTCCTGATCGTCGAGCCAGGGGCTACCATACGAAAGGGTGATCGCGTCGTCGTCAAGACCAATGCCGGCGAGGTGATGGCCAAGGTGCTCGACCGCCAGACACCGAGGTCGATCGCGCTGGTCTCCCTCAATCCCGATCACCCGGACCGCGACATCCCCATGCACAATATCGAATGGGTGGCGCGGATTGTCTGGGCAAGCCAGTAGGCGCGGGGCCGGTGCGTCTGCCTCACCTTGCCTTGGCTGTTCTGGCGATCCCGGCGATGGCCACGGCAATTGTCGCCGGCGGCCGCGCCGTCCAGAGCGAAGGCGGCGGCCCCTGGGAGCAAATCCAGGTCGGCGCTGAACCTCAGCCCGCCGCGCCGGCTACGTCGGCCATCCCGAAACCAGTTCCGGCCAAGCAGGCGGCGCATTCGAGGGCAATCGATCCAGAAATCGTGGTGCCGCCGCAGCCCGGTTCCAACGAGCTTGAACGGATAGAGCCGCGCGCCCCGTTGAGCGATCTGGCATTGGCCGCACCGCCCAAGCCGCCAAAAACGAAAATGCCTGACGACTGGAAAGGCACGAAACTATTCCAGCCCGTCGCGTCGGCCGCCGGGGTCATCGAAGCAAAGGGCTATTCGATTGCGGTTTCCGGTATCGACATCGTCAAGCAGGAGGAGACTTGCACCGACGGCGGCGAGTCCTGGAATTGCGGCATTCGGGCGCGAACGGCCTTCCGCGCCTTTCTCCGCAGTCGTGCGGTGGTCTGTGCCGTGCCGCCCGAAGGCGGTCGTGATCTGATCGCCGCCGAGTGCCGGATCGGCAATCAGGATATCGGCCAATGGCTGGTCGAAAATGGCTGGGCGCGCGCCGCCAAGGGCGGCCCTTACGCAGAAGCCGGCGAGAAGGCGCGTGCAGCAAAAAAAGGCGTCTTCGGGCCGGCGCCGAGCGTTTCAGGCCTGCCGCCGCTCCCGGCTGCTGCGTCGCGATCCGCGCCTGTAGCGCCTAGCTCGATCCTGGAGGAGCAAGACGGCGTCCTCATGCCGCCAGTTGACCAGCCAGCGCCCGCTGAATGAGCTCGCGCGTTTCGGCGATGCCGTAGAGCGCGGCGAAGGAGCCGAAGCGCGGTCCGCGTTCCTGACCTATCAGCACCTGATAGATCATCTGGAAGAAGGCGACGGAGACACCGGGTCCGCCCTCCGGGCTCTGCTTGGAATGGTCCTGGTAGCGCTCGATCTTGCGCGCAACATTGAGGGCAGCGTTCTGGATTGCCTCGCTGTCGGCATCAGCCGGCAGCGCGGCGAGCGCTACCGAAAGCTTGGTCAGCGCCTCGCGCTCGACCGCGTCGGCAGCACGGTACACTTTCGCCGGCTTCACGAAATCGTCGAAATAGCGGATGGCATATTCGGCCAGCCGGTCGAGCTCGGGATGGGTTGTCGGCGTCACACCCGGCGCGTGGCGCGAAATGAAACCCCACAGCACGTCCCTGTTCTGCGCATTCGAGGCGCTGACCAGGTTGAGCAGCAGCGAGAACGGAACCGGCAGGTCGACTGCCGGGGGATTGCCGTCATGCATGTGCCAGACCGGATTGCCCAGCCGCTCCTTCCAGTCCTGCCTCTGATAGGCAGAGAGGAACGTGTAATATTCGTCTACCGCCTTCGGGATGACGTCGAAATAGAGCTTCTTCGCGGTTCGCGGGCGCTGGAACATATAAAGGCTAAGGCTCTCGGTCGGCGCGTAAGTCAGCCACTCGTCAATGGTCAGCCCATTGCCCTTCGACTTCGAGATCTTCTGGCCGTTCTCATCGAGGAACAGCTCGTAATTGAAGCCCTCCGGTGCCGGAGCATCGAGCGCGCGGCAAATCTGCCCGGCGAGCTTGACGGAATCGATCAGATCCTTGCCGGACATCTCGTAATCGACGCCGAGTGCTGCCCACCGCATCGCCCAATCTGGCTTCCATTGCAGCTTGGCATGACCGCCGGTCACCGGCGTCTCGAAGCGCTCGCCGGTGTCCGGGTCGCGCCACACGATGGTGCCGGCGTCGAGCTTGCGCTCGTCGATCGCGACTTGCATGACGATGCCGGTCTTGGGATGGATCGGCAGGAAGGGCGAATAGCTCAGCGCCCGCTCCTCGCGCAGCGACGGCAGCATAATTGCCATCACCTTATCGAAGCGCTCGAGCATCTTGAGCAGCGTCGCGTCGAAGCGGCCGGAAGTATAATAGTCGGTCGAGGAAGCGAATTCGTAATCGAAGCCGAAACGGTCGAGGAAAGTGCGCAGCCGTGCGTTATTGGCGGCGCCGAAGGACGGATACTCATTGGAGAACGGGTCCGGTATCCTGGTCAGCGGCTTGCCGAGGTAGGCGCGCAGCATGTCCTTGTTAGGCACATTGTCAGGCACCTTGCGCAATCCGTCCATGTCGTCGGAGAAGCACAGCAGCCGCGTCTTGACCTTGTCTTCAGTCAGCACGCGGAAGGCGTGGCGCACCATAGATGTGCGCGCCACCTCGCCGAACGTGCCGATGTGCGGCAGGCCGGACGGGCCGTAGCCGGTCTCGAACAGCACCGTTTCCGGGTAGCCGCTGCTCGCGTAGCGGGCGGCGATCTTTTTCGCTTCCTCGAATGGCCACGCCTTGCTTTCGGCGGCGGCGGCGAGGACTTCCGGGCTGAGATCGATCGGCTGTTGTTCGGCCATGATGCTATTCCTGCAACGTTGCCAGCATCGATGCCGGCAGCCGCATGCTCTAGACCATGATCCCGAAAAGTGGAACCCGGTTTTCGGGCAGGACCGTGATCAGGCAAGAAGCCCCCGTCCCGATAGTCAGGATGGATCAACTTCCAAGGCGTGATCGGAGCGCCAACGATCGCGGCTGTTTTTCCTTGCGGCGCCGGTCCCTCGTTCCTAACTTCGGGACCATCTCAAGGAGTTGTAAATGCCATTGTCGCCACACGAAGCCATGATCTACCTGATGGTCATCACCTCGGCGTCAGACCGCGACATGACCGACGTCGAACTGGCGCGGATCGGCGACGTCGTTCGATCCTGGCCGGTGTTTGAGGATTTCAACCAGGAGCGGCTGGTCGAGGTCGCCCAGGCCTGCCAGAAAATGCTGCATGAAAAGGATGGGCTGGAGGGCGTCCTGGCGCGCGTCGCCGAGGCGCTGCCCGAACGCCTGCGTGACACCGCCTATGCCGCCGCCTTCGAGGTCGCAGCTGTCGATCTCGAAATGCGCCTGGAGGAGGTACGCGTTCTGCAGCTCGTCCGCCGGGAACTCGACCTCGATGCGCTGACGGTCGCCGCCATTGCGCGAGCCGCCAAGGCCCGCCTTCGCACGCTGACCTGAGCCGGCGGCCAAGCTCAGAAAAAACTGACGGGAAAATAGCGCAGATAGAACTCGGCGAACGTGCCTTTCACCGAGATTTCCTGCAGCGCGTAGTCGAAAGCGGCGGCCAGTGCCGGATCGTCGGCCCTGGTGGCGATTGCCATGCCTGAGCCGAGATATTCGGGCGCCAGATAGGGGCCGCCGGCAAAGCGGCAGCAGCCCGCTGCATCCGAACCGCCGAGCCAGAAGGCGAAACGCATGCCGTCGCCGAAGGCGGCGTCGATCTTGCCGGCTTTCAGCTCGCCATAAAGCTCCTCCGGCTTTGCGAACGGGACGATTTGGACGTCGCCGAAATAATCGCGCAGCACCCGCTCGTGCGCGGAGCCGGCGATCACGCCGACACGCTTGCTGCGCAGCTTGTCGAACATTGGTTCGGTCAGCGCCTGTGTCTTCAGCATGATGAAGCGGGCCGGAAATTGCAGGTAGGAGCGTGAAAATGCGTATTTCGACCGCGACTCCGGCGTCGCGGCGATGCCGGCAATGATCGCTTCGCCCTCGCCTTTCCCGAGCGCACCTTCGAGCTCGGCCCAGGGCAGCGCCTGGATCTGGCATTTTTCGGCAACGCCGAGCTCGGCGCAGATGGCGCGCGCCAGGTCGACATGGAAGCCCGACAGCCGGCCTGCCCCATCGAGGAAATTGAACGGCGGGAAATCCGTGGTGGTCAGGAATCGCAGCCGCGGCAGCATCGAAAGGTCCGGCTTTGGCAGCCGCTCCTTGGCGTCCCAGAACACGGGCACCTGCGGCTCCGCGGCGAGCGCAGCAGCCGCAAGCGATTGCGCTCCGATCAATATCGAGATCAATGAAATGGATATGCGCCGAAACGCCACGCGACGACTCCGTTCGGTCTTGCCCCGGCTTTCGTACGAAATAACACAGGTTTTTGTACGAAAAAAACACAGGTGCGACGGTTTTTGGTTTCATCATTGCAATTTAGGGATATTGTTTAGTGAGTTTGCAAGTGACTGCGTGATGCCGGCTGAAGAGGAGCAGTAGGACGCACGGGGGAGGCAGCTTTGCAGTCCGGGGTTGATGGCGTGGTGCGGGTTGATCACTGCCATTGGCCTCAAGAGCGGAAGGCAACATGGGGTAGATGTTGCGATGGGTCATTTCGATCGTACGCTGGAGTTGATAGATCAGTTGCAGCACGCCGGCACAGCCGCCGCCGTCTGCGAAAAGCTGTTGGGGGTAACAAGCGGGTTCGGGCTGACGGCGCTGATGGCCGGGACGGTTCCGCAACCTGGCACGCCGAGAAACCAGCAAAAGGACCATGTGCTGCTCTGCGACTGGCCGGCTGAATGGCTTGAGCGCTACGTCGCGCGCAACTACGTCGATCACGACCCCGTCGTCAGCCACATGAAGCAGCTTCAAGCGCCATTCCAGTGGCGGGAAGCATCTCAGGGCATCCGCATCGGCAAGAGCGGCGGCGAGGTGATGGGCGATGCCGGGGAATTCAAGCTGCGCGACGGGTTGGCCTTCCCGCTAATCACGCTCGATGGCCAGATCGTCATGGTGTCGCTAGGCGGCGAGGCTGTCGAATTGTCGAGCGCCGAGTTCGGGTTGGTGTCGCTGGTCTCGACTTATGCGATTGGCCGCGCAATGCAGCTCCACACCATGGCGGGCAAAACCATCGATCATGTCGAATTAACGCCGCGTGAGCGCGAATGCCTGCAATGGGCTGCTGTTGGCAAGTCCGAATGGGAGATTTCACAAATTCTCGGCATTTCGGAACACACGTCAGAGAAACACCTTCTTAACGCCAAAAGCAAACTCGGTGCCGTCAACCGGGTCCAGGCCGTCGCGGAAGCGATAAGGCGCGGCTATATTAACTAGGTCGGCCGCGCCGGCCTAGAAATTCTTGCTTGCGTGATCGCGTAATTTTTTTGGGAAAGCACGGCCGTATCTTCCTATTGAAACTAGGAGACGGCAAATGCTTTTTTCCCTCACAACCCAGGAATTGATGGAACGGCCCGACCTCTGGGAGGCAGTTCATCGTTTGCGTTACAGAGTTTTCGTCGAAGAGATGGGATGGACCGATCTGCAGCGCCCTGATGGCCTCGAGATCGATCAATTCGACCACGACGAGGCAGTGCACCAGATCGTCATCCGCAATGGCGAGCTCGCCGGTTATCAGCGGATGTTGCCGACAACCCGGGCCCATCTTCTAACCGATGTGCTGGCGGACCTTTATGAGGGAACCCCACCGTCGGGCCCGAATGTCTATGAACTGACCCGCTATGCGGTTGCGCCGGGATTCCGCGACGGTCGGCGCGGCGTGTCGACGGTCGGCACCGAGCTGATCGCCGGCTTCGTCGAGTGGGGTCTGAAGCGCAACGTCAACCAGGTGATCATCGAATTCGAGCCGATGTGGGTGCTTCGCGCGCTGCAGCTGCATTTCCTGGCAACGCCGCTCGGTTACCAGCGTACCTATGGCAACCAGCAGGTGGTTGCCACACTGCTCACCTTCAACGAGCACACGCTCGACGTGGTGCGTTCGCGCCGCAACCACTTTGCGCCGGTGCTGGCCAGAGGGTATCCGGACATGCTCGGACAGAGACGCGCCTCGTGAGATTGGAGAGAGGCCATGAACGTTCACTCAAAAGCAGAATTCCGCAATCACACGCTGATCGTCACGGTATCGTCGGGTGACGGCCGCCCGGTGCTGGACAGGCGGGCCTATGAAAGCCTGGCCAGGACATTCCACGAAGCCGCTGTCGACGACGACGTCCGCGTAGTGGTCCTGCGCGGCTTGGCCGGGTGCTTCTGCCTCGGTGCCGATTTCTCCGAATTTCTCGACGCCACCAAACATCGGCGACTGATCGCCGCCGTCACCGATATGTTCCGCACGCTGGCGACGTTTCCGAAACCGGTCCTTGCCTGTGTCGACGGCGACGCCGTCGGCGTCGGTTGCACCATCCTGTTCCACTGCGACATGGTGATCGCCTCGAGCAAGAGCACGTTTCGGGTGCCGTTCGTCGATTTCGGCCTGGTGCCGGACGCGGCGACCAGCATTCTGGCGCCGCAGAAGCTCGGCTATGCCGGGGCGTTCCGCTTCTTCTGCCTGGGCGACACGCTCGCCGCCGAAGATGCCAGGGCACTGGGCCTTGTCGGCGAGATTGTGACGGACGGCAGCGTCGAGGAAGCCACGTTGGCAAGAGCCAGGCAACTCGCCAAGAAGCCTGTCGCGGCGCTGCTACAGACGCGCGACCTGCTTAGGGGCGACACCGGCGCGCTCTGCGACCGTATCGATCAGGAGATCTCGCTTTTCCAGCAGGCGCTGCAGGACGACACCACGCTGAAGCGACTGCAGCGGATTGCCCGGCTGGCGGCATGAGAGCCGCGTATCGATGAGGTGAGCTTATTTTTCGAGGAAAGTCGGCCCTTCGCCGATGATCTTCTTGTCCTCCTTGCCGATGACGTCGAGGTCGCGGCCGTCATAGGGAAGCGAAAGGAGAATGCGCTGCATGACGGCCAGCCGCGCGCGCCGTTTGTCGTTCGCCCGCACAATGATCCAGGGCGCGAACTCCTTGTGCGTGCGCTCGACCATCAGGTCGCGCGCTTTGGTGTATTCGTCCCATTTGCTGATGCCGGCGATGTCGATTGGCGAAAACTTCCAGCTCTTCAGCGGGCTCCAGCGGCGGTCGTGGAATCGCTCGAGCTGCGTTTCCCGGCCGATGTTCAGCCAGAATTTGAAGAAATGTATGCCCTCGTTGCGAATCATCCGCTCGAAATGCGGAACCTCGTCCAGAAATTGCTCGTGCTGCTCGGGCGTGCAGAATCCCATCACCGGTTCAACGCCGGCGCGGTTATACCAGGAGCGGTCGAAGGTGACGAATTCGCCCGACGTCGGGAAGTGGTCGACGTAGCGCTGGAAGTACCATTGTCCAAGCTCGGTGGGCGTTGGCTTGGTCAGCGCCACGTTGCGCGCCGTGCGAGGATTCAGATACTGGCGCAAAACGAAGATCGTGCCGCCCTTGCCGGCAGCGTCGCGCCCCTCGAACAGCGACATTACCCGCCTGCCTGTCGACTGCAGCCACGCCTGCGCCTTGACCAGCTCGATCTGCAGCTTCTCTAGCCTCTCGTCATACTCCTCGCTCTTCATCTTCTTGTCGTAAGGGTAACCGCCGGCAGTGAGCTTGCGGTCCTCGACCCAGTCGGGAAGCGCGGGGGCCTCGATGTCGAACGCCCTCTCCTTGCCGTCGATCATGATCTTCAGCGGCCCCGATGAGGGTGCGGCGGGGCTTTCGTTGGCGTTTTTCATCGAGGCGAACCTTTCCAGCTTCCGGACTCGTGCTATTGGGAGCCTTACTGCATCGGCCCGAAAATCGGAATCGATTTTCGGAAAGAACGATGCAGCAGATAAAGAGGTAGAGCGTCCTTTGTGCGCCCAATTGGACGCACTGCGCTCTAGCGCCGGTCCAGCAAGAAGTTCTTGAAGTGGCCGCAGACGGAGCGCAAATGGCCGACATCGGCACAGAGCGGAGAGGCAGGGCGCAAACCGTCGCCATGCGGCTGTGGAACAGCCGCTGGCTGCTGGCGGCCGGTCTCGTTGCGGTTCTGATGGTCTATGGTTTTGCCGGCATGTCTGGCTATGTGGTGCTGCTGGCTGGCGCCGTGCTGGTTGCCGCTGCGATGCTGCCGGCCGGCATCGCCCGCCAATCGACCGAAAATGCCGCGGCCATCGAGTCGGGCGTGCAACAACTTTCCGGCGAATATCTCGCGGCGGCGGTTGCCGATCCGCTGATCATTTTCGATCGCTCCGCCGCCATCGTCCACGCCAACGCCGCTGCCTTTGCCGCCTTCGGTGGGATTGCCCCCGGCATGTCGCTGTCGCTGAAATTCCGCGCGCCGGAAATGCAGGCCTTGCTGGATAGCATCTTGGCGGGCAACGTCGCTTCGGACAGCGTCGACTACATAGAAAAGCTGCCGGTCGAACGAGCCTATCGGGTGAGCGCGTCTTCAGTCGGCCATGCCACGGATCTCTACGTGCTGGTGTTCAAGGACCAGAGTGAGGCGCGCCGGATCGACAGAATGCGTGCCGACTTCATTGCCAATGCCAGCCACGAGCTGCGCACGCCTCTCGCCTCGATCGCCGGCTTCATCGAGACGCTGCGCGGGCCGGCCCGCAACGACCCCGCGGCGCGCGAGCAGTTCCTGCAGATCATGCAGAACCAGACCAGCCGCATGGCGCGCCTCATCGACGACCTTCTGTCGCTGTCGCGCCTGGAGATGAAGCCCTATCTCAAGCCGGGAACCGAGGTCGATCTGCGCCAGGCCATCGACAGCGTCATCGATTCGCTTGGGCCGCTCGCAAAGGAAAACGGCGTCGTCATCGAGCGTGATTTCGCGGAAGGGCCGCTCGACGTGGCCGGCGATCGGGACGAGCTTTTCCAGGTCTTCGAAAACCTGCTGGAAAACGCCTGCAAATATGGTCAGTCGGGCGGACGTGTCGTGGTGTCGATCATACGCAGCGACAGCGATCCCGAACCGGGCATCGACGTCACCATCAGGGATTTCGGCCCCGGCATCCCCGAAGAGCACATCCCGCGCATCACCGAGCGCTTCTACCGTGTCGACGTCGAGAACAGCCGAACCCAGAAGGGCACC
Source organism: Mesorhizobium sp. M0207 (assembly GCF_040321995.1). NCBI lineage: Bacteria > Pseudomonadati > Pseudomonadota > Alphaproteobacteria > Hyphomicrobiales > Phyllobacteriaceae > Mesorhizobium > Mesorhizobium sp. M0207. The sequence goes on along the minus strand of NZ_JAMYSQ010000001.1, from coordinate 76,638 downwards.
GGCCTTGGCCTGTCCATCGTCAAGCATATCCTGACCCGCCACAACGCCAGACTCTCCATCAGGTCGGAGGTCGGCAAGGGTGCGGCGTTCACGGTCCATTTGCCGGCTCGCTAGCGTAGTACTATCTCTAGCACATAATGGGCCGTTTCTTTTTTCTGTCATCCGGCTAGCGTATCAGCGGGGATTCGAGGGAACGACTCAACCACGAGATCCCGGGAAGGCATTTCGTCCATGCAGTCCGTGCATATCGTCAGCGCCTATGACGAGGAGCTGAAATATCTGTCGAAGCGCATCGCGGCGATGGGCGGGCATGCCGAGCGCATGGTCGAGCAGGCCGTCGCGGCGCTGGTCAATGCTGATCCGGGGCTTGCCCAGAAAGTCATTCGGGACGACCTGGTTCTGGATGAGGGACAGCGCGAGATCGACGACAAGGCGATCATCATCATCGCCAAACGCCAGCCGATGGCGACGGATCTGCGCGAAATCGTCGGCGCGATCCGCATCTCGGCTGACCTCGAACGGGTAGGCGACCTCGGCAAGAACGTCGCCAAGCGGGTGGTTGCCGTCGCAGACGGGCGCCAGCCGAACAGCCTGTTCCGCGGCCTCGAGGCTTTGGCCAATCTGGCACTGACCCAGCTCAAGGAAGTACTCGACGTCTATGCGTCGCGGTCGGTGGAGAAAATCGGTTTCGTGCGCGACCGCGACGACCAGATCGACGCCATGTACACCTCTCTGTTTCGCGAATTGCTGACCTACATGATGGAAGACCCACGCAACATCACCCCCTGCACACATCTCCTGTTTTGCGCCAAGAACATCGAGCGCATCGGCGACCACGCCACCAACATCGCCGAGACGATCTACTATATCGTCACCGGCGATCAGATGCCGGCCGATCGTCCGAAGGGCGATAAGACGGACAAGATTATTCTTCCCGCAACCCAACCAGCGAAGTGAGTTCTCTCAGCACTGATGCGAATTTCGGATTCGCCACCCGACAGAAAATTGCGCTAAGCTTTCGACGCGCCGACTTCTCAGTTCCGCGATGAAGGCCCCGCCTTCAGGAGGCTGCGATGGAATATGTCCGCGAGTTTGCTCCTGCGCCGCCGATGTCCGGTATAATCGCTTGCGGCGTCTATACGGCTGGGCGGCGCATCGCCGACATTCCGATCGAGGAAGCCGGCGAATGGGCCGGGAAGCCGGGCCACGTGGTCTGGATCGGACTGCTGGAGCCCGACCGCAATTTGTTGCTGCGCGTCCAGGCGCAATTCCATCTGCATGAGCTGGCGATCGAGGACGCCGAGCATCCGCACCAGCGACCGAAGATCGAGCAATATGGTGATGCCCTGTTCATCGTTGCCCGCACGGCGCAGCTGATCGACAGCCGCGTCACCTTCGGCGAGACGCATCTGTTCGTCGGCGCGGGCTACATCGTCAGCGTCAGGCATGGCCCGTCGACCTCCTACGCCGCCGTTCGCCAGCATTGGGAAAGCTGCCCGCATTCCCTTGCCAAGGGCGAGGATTTCGTCCTCTACGCCATTCTCGATTTCATCGTCGACAACTATATGCCGGTGCTTGAGCAGATCGAAAACGAGGTCGAGGCGATCGAGGACAAGGTTCTGCTGAAACCGATGACCGGCTCCGATATCGAACGGCTTTACATGCTGCGCCGCGATCTCTTGCGCCTGCGTAATGCGGCCCTGCCGCTGGTGGAGGTCTGCCGGCGGCTCACCAGCGCCGATCTGCCGCAAATCCACACAGCCATGCACCCGCTGTTTCGCGACGTCACCGACCACATCCGCACTGTCCAGGAAAAGATCGACAGCCTGCGTGAGGTTCTCGCCTTCGCCTTCGAGGCGAGCCTTCTGGTCGGTCAAAGCCAGGAGACGGCGATCTCCAAGAAGCTTGCCTCATGGGCCGCAATCTTGGCCGTGCCGACGGCATTCGCCGGCATTTACGGCATGAATTTCAGCGACATGCCGGAACTGAGGATGGAATATGGCTACCCGGCCGTCCTGGCGGCAATTGCCCTGATCTGCACGTTTCTTTACTGGCGGTTTCGCAAGAATGGGTGGCTTTGAAGCGGGGGCAGTAGGGCAGTAGGGCAGTAGGGCAGTAGGGCAGTAGGGCAGTAGGGCAGTAGGGCAGTAGGGCAGTAGGGCAGTAGGCTATCGCTTCGGGAGCGCGCTTCTCTACAATTCACCTACTGCCGTACTGCCTTACTCCCCTATTCCCCTAACTATCTGCTCCGCCGCCGCTCCGATGCCGGCTGGAACGCCACGCGGGCGTGGTACTTGCAGTAGGGGCCGGTTTCGGCGGCGTCGTTGCCGCAGAAATGGAAGTCTTCCGAAAGCGGATCGCCGTTCGGCCATTTGCAAGTGCGCTCGTTGAGTTCGACAAGTTGCAGATGCCGCGAGATCGGCACGACGACGTTCTCGACCGGGCGGATATAGTGGCGCGCCACCGGTTCGGCATCGAACTGCGCCTTGAGCGCGGTCGCACCGATCGACATCGAGGTGGTGGCATGGCGCGTGGCGCTTGCTGCCCGGGACACCGATTTCTGGATCGTCGATCCCTGCACCGTCTTCTTCTGGCGTGCCGGTGAGGCGGTCGTGCGTCCGCGACCGGACAGTTTCAGCCGGTGCACTTTGCCGATGACCGCATTGCGGCTGACCCCGCCAAGCTGTGCGGCGATCTGGCTGGCGCTGAGGCCCTCCGACCACAATTTTCTGAGAAGTTCGACTCGCTCGTCAGTCCAGTTCATGAGACCGCGCTCCTGCTGAAACGTGCGGCAATCGGAATCCATTCCCGACCCGGCTTCTGCCGGGCAGACACCACATATATCGGGTGATTAGGTCCGCCGCACGAAATCTAGTTATTTCTCTGCTACAATTACCTTATGCGCTGACTCGGTGACAAGAGTCCCAAGGCCAACACGAATCGGTTTTTTCGGTTTTCCCCAACTTGCCCGGTCGCTTAGGAGCCGGCGTTATGCTGGGGGGCTTGCCGCGCGACCTTGCGCGACCTTTTCGTTGACTTCACGGCCGAAAAACACGATAAGCCACAAGGGCCGCCGCTTTGGCGGCTTTTTGATTTTTCCGGTTCCGGAGACGCATATAATGAGCGGTTCGGCGCTTTTCGAGACCTTTGTTCGCGCACCCCTGGCTTTCGACCACGGTGAAGGCACCTGGCTGGTCACCGACAAGGGCGAGCGATATCTCGATTTCGCCGGCGGCATCGCCGTGAATTCGTTGGGCTACAGCCATCCGCATCTGGTCGCGGCCCTCACCGAGCAGGCCGCCAAGCTCTGGCACGTCTCTAATCTGTACGAGATTCCGGGACAGAGCCGGCTCGGCGAGCGGCTGGCCGACGCAAGCTTTGCCGACAAGGTGTTCTTCACCAATTCCGGCGCAGAGGCGCTCGAATGCGCCATCAAGACGGCGCGGCGCTACCACTTCGTCAAGGGCCATCCCGAGCGCTACCGCACAATCACCTTCGAAGGCGCCTTCCACGGCCGCACCCTGGCGACCATCGCCGCCGGCGGCCAGTACAAGTATCTGGAAGGTTTCGGCCCCAAGGTCGACGGCTTCGACCAGGTCGGTTTCGACGATGTGGATGCCACCGAGAAGGCGATCACGCCTGAAACCGCGGCGATCCTGATCGAGCCGGTGCAAGGCGAGGGCGGCATCAGGCAAGTGCCGACGCAATCGCTGAAGCGGCTCAGGCAGCTCTGCGATCAGCACGGACTGCTCCTGATTTTCGACGAGGTCCAATGCGGCGTCGGCCGCACCGGAAAGCTGTTCGCGCATGAGTGGGCGGGTGTCACCCCCGACCTCATGGCGGTGGCCAAAGGCATCGGCGGCGGCTTCCCGATGGGTGCCTGCCTCGCCACCGACGAGGCAGCGGTCGGCATGACCGCCGGCGTGCACGGCACCACCTTCGGCGGCAATCCGCTGGCAATGGCGGTCGGCAACGCCGTGCTCGACGTGGTACTGGAAGACGGCTTTCTCGAAGACGTCCAGCGCAAGGCACTGCTGTTGAAGCAGGGGCTCGCTGGCGTCGCCGACGAATTTCCGGATGTTATCGAAAGCATCAGGGGCACCGGCCTGATGCTCGGGCTTAAATGCGCGATGCCCAACACCAAGGTCACGGTGGCACTGCGTGACCAGCATCTCTTGACGGTTCCGGCCGGCGACAACGTTATCCGCCTGCTGCCGCCTCTCACCGTCACCGACGCCGAGATCCACGAAGCGCTCGAGCGCATTCGTGCCGGCGCCAAGAGCCTGGCAGATGCCATCGTCGCTGCCGCTGCGAAGTAATCCTGGAATTCCTGATGTCCCTTCGCCATTTCACCGATCTTTCCGCCGTTTCCGAAGGCGATCTGCGCTTCATGCTCGACGACGCAGCGGTGCGAAAGGCAAGGCTCAAGGCCGGCGAACGCAGCAAGCCGCTCGAAGGCAAGGTGCTGGCGATGATCTTCGACAAGCCGTCGACGCGCACGCGCGTGTCGTTCGACGTCGGTATGCGGCAGTTGGGTGGCGAGACGATCATGCTGACCGGCACCGAGATGCAGCTTGGCCGCTCGGAGACCATTGCCGACACGGCCAAGGTGCTGTCGCGCTACGTCGATGCCATCATGATCCGCACCACCTCGCATGACCGGCTGCTGGAACTGATGGAAAACGCTACGGTCCCCGTCATTAACGGGCTGACCGACGAGACCCATCCCTGCCAGCTGATGGCCGACATCATGACCTTCGAAGAGCACCGCGGTCCGGTGGCCGGTAAAACGATCGCCTGGACCGGCGACGGCAACAACGTGCTGCATTCGCTGCTGGAGGCATCCGCGCGGTTCCATTTCAAGCTGAATGTCGCCGTGCCCGAGGGCAGCGAACCGGCCCAGAAGCATGTCGACTGGTCGAAAGCCAATGGCGGCAAGCTGAAATTCACCCGTTCGCCCGAGGAGGCCGTTCACGAGGCCGACTGCATCGTCACCGACTGCTGGGTGTCGATGGGCCAGGAGCACCGTGCCCGCGGCCACAATGTCTTCCTGCCCTATCAGGTCAATGCGGCACTGATGGCGAAAGCCAAGCCGGATGCGCTGTTCATGCACTGTCTGCCGGCGCATCGCGGTGAGGAGGTTACCGACGAGGTCATCGACGGACCGCATTCGGTGGTGTTCGACGAGGCCGAGAACCGGCTCCATGCCCAGAAGGCGGTCCTGGCCTGGTGCCTGGGCGCTTGATACGAGCCGCGGTGATCCGGGCCGGCCTGATCTGCGCCGCCTTGATCTGGGCCGCCTTGATCCGGGAGTTGGTGGTGCCTATCTCAGGCGCATCACGCAAATCGAGCGCGTCTCGTCGCATGCGCCCCGGAGGGCGGCATCGCCGCGCCCCGGAGCTTTGTCATGTTGGAAACTCATCAATTGGCTGAACATAAACCCAAGCTCGGCGAATTCGGCTACGCCGGCGACGACCATGTCGTGCCGTTCGAGGTCGGCCCGCTCGACGTGCGCGGTCGCACCGTCCAGCTCGGGCCGATGCTCGATGCTATTCTCAGCCGCCACGACTATCCCGAGCCGGTCGCCCGGCTCCTGGCTGAAGCCTGTGTGTTGACGGTATTGCTCGGAACTTCGCTGAAGTTCGAGGGCAAGTTCATTCTGCAGACCCGCACCGACGGGCCGGTCGACATGCTGGTCGCGGATTTCTCCACGCCGCACGCGCTGCGCGCTTATGCCCGCTTCGATGCCGACCGGCTGCAGGCTTTGACTTCTGCCGGCGAGACGTCACCGCAGACGCTGCTCGGCAGCGGCGTCCTGGCGCTGACCATCGACCAGGGCGCCCACACACAACGCTACCAGGGCATCGTCCAGCTCGACGGCGTCACACTGGAAGATGCCGCACGCACTTATTTCCGCCAGTCTGAGCAGATTCCGACCGACCTCCGGCTTTCGGTTGCCAAGCTTCTGACGCCCGGCGTCGGCGGTGCCCGCGAACAATGGCGGGCCGGTGGCCTGCTGGCACAATTCCTGCCGCAATCGGCGGAGCGCATGCGCGTACCCGACCTTCCAGGTGGCGACGGCGATCCGCGTGAGGAAATCCACGACCCGACCGACAATTCCTGGCAGGAGCTGCTGGCGCTGCTTGGTACTATTGAACCGACCGAGCTGATCGATCCGACGATCGGTGCCGAACGGCTGCTTTACCGGCTTTTCCACGAGCATGGCGTCCGCGTGTTCGGCGGGGTGCCGGTCGCCGACCAGTGCTCATGCTCGAGGGAGAAGATCCACGGCATCCTCGAAGGCTTTTCCGCCGAGGAGATCAGGGACAGCACCGAGGATGGCAGCATTCACGTCGCCTGCGAATTCTGCTCGAAGCAATATGACTTCGACCCGGCGGAGTTTGCAGCGGCCGGATGACGGCCGTCAATTGACGGTGCGCCGCATTCCCGGCAAGTCGAGCGAGAAGGCGGGGATGGCGACGTCGAACGTCTCGCCCCGCCTGTTGCGCATGGTGTAGTGCCCGACCATGATGCCGGACGGCGTCGAGAGCGGGCATCCAGACGTATACTGATAGCTGTCGCCGGGGTTGAGTCCGGGTTGCTCGCCGACGACCCCGGGGCCGCGCACTTCCTCGACCTTGCCGGTGCCGTCGGTAATGTGCCAGTAGCGCGACAGAAGCTGCACGAACTCATCCGACTGATTGTCGATGGTCACCTGATATCCCCAGACATAGCGGTTTTGCGGCGGGTCGGAGTGATCCTCCAGATAGAACGGCCTGACCTGCACTTCGATGTTGCGGGTGACGGCGCTGTACATAAACTGCTCCAAAGCAATGTAGATGGAACTTTCGACGCTCAGCGCAGTTTGATCAACGATGCGCGTCATCTCCTTGCCCGACTCGAGCGCAGGTGCCGAAAAACAATGTCATTTAAGTGACACATGACAATGATGGTGTGCAGGCTTGTGCCGGGCGACTCAGCGTTCTGTCGAATTGTTGAAAACGGCCGTCATGCGGCCGGCACTTCTGGAGTGACCAGATCTCGATGGAACCGACATTCGCAGCCGCCCTCCTTTCCATAGCCCTCCTTCTTTCAAATCTCGCCAGCATCCTGTTAGCTTCGCTGAAGCTGAAGCGACCAGCCAGGATCGCACCGCCCGCCAACGCGCCGCCGGTATCGATCGTCATCCCGGCACGCGGCATCGAGCCGTTTGCCGAAGAGACGCTGGAGCGCGCCTTCTCACTCGACTGGCCGCGCTACGAACTCATCTTCTGCGTTGCCCATGCCGACGACCCGGTGGTCAAGCCGATCACCGCCGCAATGGCGCGCTTTCCAGCTATTCGCGCCCGCCTTCTAGTCGGTGACGACCGCATCAGCGGCAATCCAAAACTCAACAATTGCGTGAAGGGTTGGGAAGCGGCGCATTATCGCTGGGTCATCCTTGCCGATTCCAATGTGCTTATGCCGAGCGACTACGTCCAGCAGCTGATGGCGGCATGGCGGCATGGCACTGGCCTCGTCTGCTCGACGCCGATCGGCTCGCGGCCGGACGGCTTCTGGGGGGAGGTCGAATGCGCCTTTCTCAACACGCTGCAGGCACGCTGGCAGTACGCTGGAGAGGCGCTCGGCCTCGGCTTCGCGCAGGGCAAGAGCATGTTGTGGAACAAGCCGATGCTCGACGCCAATGGCGGCATCCGCGCGCTTGCCGCCGAGATCGCCGAGGACGCCGCCGCGACCAAGCTGGTCAACGGGCTCGGACTGCGGGTCAATCTTGTCGCCTCGCCCTTCGAACAGCCGCTCGGCCGGCGCACGCTTGGCGAGATCTGGTCGCGGCAGGCGCGCTGGGCGCGGCTGCGCCGCGTCACCTTCGCGCTGTTCTTCGCCCCCGAGATCCTGATCGGCGCGGCGCCGCCGCTGGTGCTTGCGCTGATCGCGGCGGCTGACGCCGGCGTCAGCCTGCCGGCAACCGCCATCGCCGTGCTGGTTGCGGCCTACCTGCCGGAATGCGCCTTGGCCTCGGCCAAGGGATGGCAGCTGTCGCTGCGCACCATCCCGGCGATGATGGCGCGAGACCTGATGCTTCCCGCCATTTGGGCGCGCGGATGGCTGAGCGGCGCCGTCGACTGGCGCGGCAATGTGATGACTATCCAGACCAAGGCCGTCGCGGAGCTGGAAGAGACCCCGTCCGGCGCCTGATCGGCGCGTCCCCGCTCGCCTCTGTTCGGCCAGCCCTTATCCGGCAAACCTCAGTGCCTGCTCGATGTCTTCGAGCAGGTCGTCGGCGTCCTCAAGGCCAACTGACAGCCTGAGCGTTCCCGGTCCGATGCCGAGCTCGGCGCGGGCCTCATCGGTCAAGTTCTTGTGCGTCGTCGTGGCCGGATGGGTGATCAGGCTCTTGGCGTCGCCGAGATTGTTGGAAATGAGCACGACGTCGAGTGCGTTCTGGAAGGCAAAGGCCCCCTGCTTGCCGGCCTTCACATCCATGCAGATCAGCGTCGAGCCACCCGACATCTGCCTCTTGACCACGGCCGCTTGCGGGTGATCGGCACGGCCGGGATAGATGACACGGGCGATTTGCGGGCGCTCGGCCAGGAAATCCGCGATGCGGCCGGCACTTTCCGTCTGCTGGCGTACGCGTAGCGGCAGCGTCTCCAGGCCTTTCAGCAGCGTCCAGGCATTGAAGGGCGAGAGGCTTGGGCCGGTGTGGCGGAAATAGTCATGCAGGTTCTCGTCGATCCATTTCTTGTCCGACAGAACGATGCCGCCAAGACAGCGCCCCTGGCCGTCAATATGCTTCGTGGCCGAATAGACGACGATGTGGGCGCCGAGCTGCAGGGGTTTCTGCTGCAAGGGCGTGGCGAACACATTGTCGACGATCAGCCTGGCGCCGATCGCATTGGCAAGTGCCGCGACGGCGGCAATGTCGATCACTTCCAGCGTAGGATTGGTCGGGCTTTCCAGGAAGAACAGTTTGGTGTTCGGCTTGACCGCCTTTTCCCAATTGGCGATGTCGGTGCCGTCGACCAGCGTTGCCTCAATGCCGTATTTCGGCGCCAGCGTCTCGACCACCCAGCGGCAGGAGCCGAACAGCGCGCGCGCCGCCACGATATGGTCGCCCGCCTTGGCGCTGCACAGCAGTGCTGCCGTCACCGCCGCCATGCCGGATGCCGTGGCGCGCGCGTCTTCGGCTCCTTCCAGCGCGCACATGCGTTTCTCAAACATGTCGACCGTCGGATTGGCATAGCGCGAATAGATGAAGCCCGGCTCCTCGCCCTTGAAGCGGGCCTCCGCCGCTTGCGCCGTCTCGTAGACATAGCCTTGGGTGAGATACATCGCCTCGGAGGTCTCGCCGAAGCCGGAACGCAGCGTTCCGGCATGCACGAGTGCGGTCTGAGGCTTCCAGTCGCGCTTCTTGGTCATCATTCTATCCAAACACCAAAATTGGTCCAAACAACAAAAAACCGGTCGCGAAAGTCGCAACCGGTCCATATGGCCTTGCGGCCCGACGGTCCTTTAGCGACTTGTTTAACGTGGCTGCAAGCCGACCGGCCAAATCACCACGGGATAACGAGCTTTAGACCCGCGCCACGCTTGCGTCAATTGCCGGCATGATTAAGAGGGTTGTACCAAGCAGGTGCCAAACGCGTCCACGGTCGGACCTGCGACAGAACAAGACCTCGCCCGGCGTTCGAACGGAGCCAGACCCTTGCGGCAGACAGGCATTCTTCCCGATCAGGATATTTCCGCGCTGTTCCAGACGGGCGCGCTGAAATCGCCGCGCACGCTCGATGCCGATCAGATCCAGCCGGCCAGCCTTGACCTCAGGCTCGGCGACAAGGCCTGGCGGGTGCGTGCTTCCTTCTTGCCCGGCCCGGACCACAGGGTTGCCGACAAGCTCGACCGGCTGAAGCTGCACGAGATCAACCTCGCCGAAGGTGCCGTGCTGGAAACCGGCTGCGTCTACATCGTGCCGCTGCTCGAAAGCCTGGCGCTGCCCGCCCATATTTCCGCCTCCGCCAACCCGAAAAGCTCGACCGGACGGCTCGATATCTTCACTCGGGTAATGACCGACCGCGGCCACGAGTTCGACAAGATCGCCGCCGGCTATGAAGGCCCGCTCTACCTGGAGGTCAGCCCGCGCACTTTCCCGATCGTCGTGCGGACCGGCTCGCGGCTGTCGCAGATCAGGTTCCGCACCGGCAATGCGCTCTTGTCGGAAAACGAGCTGCACGAGTTGCACCGCGCCGAAATGTTGGTCGCCACCGAACCACCCAACATCTCAGGCGGGGGCATCGCGCTATCGATCGATCTCGACGGAGACAAGGACGGGCTGGTCGGCTATCGCGGCAAGCACCACACCGGCCTGGTCGACGTCGACAAGCGCGCCGCGCAGGATGTCGTCGATTTCTGGGAGCCGCTCTACAAGAGCGGTGCCGGCGAGCTGGTGCTCGATCCGGACGAATTCTATATTCTGGTGTCGCGCGAGGCGGTGCATGTGCCGCCGCTCTACGCGGCCGAGATGACGCCCTTCGATCCGCTGGTCGGCGAGTTCCGCGTCCATTATGCCGGTTTCTTCGACCCGGGTTTCGGCCATTCGGCGTCGGGCGGCGCCGGCAGCCGGGCGGTGCTCGAGGTACGCAGCCACGAAGTGCCGTTCATCCTCGACCACGGCCAGATCGTCGGACGGTTGGTCTATGAGCACATGCTGAAACGGCCGCGGGCGCTCTACGGCACTGATCTCGGCTCGAATTATCAGGCACAGGGCCTGAAACTGTCCAAGCATTTCCGCGCCGCGCGCTGACCTTCCTCTCACTTGCGGGCTACGCCCGGCTCAAAGTGCCTTCACCGCCACCTTCACCGGCTGCTCGATTTCAAGCGGGTTGCGCAGTGGCAGGCCGAAATCCTGCGCCTCGATTTCGAATACGTCACCGGCCTCGGTCCTGATGCCGTCGGCAAAGGACAGCGTCGCCGTGCCGAACATGTGCACATGCACGTCGCCCGGCTGGCGGAAGGCCGAGTATTTGAAGTGGTGATGCTCGAGATTGCCAATGGTGTGCGACATGTTCGCCTCGCCCGACAGGAACGGCTTTTCCCAAAGCAGCTTGCCGTCGCGCAGGATGCGTGAAGCGCCGCGGATATCGGACGGCAGATCGCCGATCAGGATCTCCGGCCCGAACGAAGCGTTGCGCAGCTTGGAATGGGCAAGGAAGAGATAGTTCACACGCTCGGTGACATGGTCGGAAAACTCGTTAGACAGCGTGAAGCCGACGCGGAACGGGGCGCCGTCGTCGCCGATCACATAGATACCGGCGATTTCCGGCTCCTCGCCGGCATCCTGGGCGAAGGCCGGCGACATAAGCGCCGCCCCGGGCGCCACCGCCATGGTGCCGTTGCCCTTGTAGAACCATTCCGGCTGCACGCCGATCTGGCCCTTCGCCGGCTTGCCGCCCTCAAGCCCCATGCGGAACATCTTCATGGAATCGGTCAGCTGTTCCTCGCCGTCCGTGCTGAGCTTCTTGTGCATGGAATCGCGGGTCGCGGCGGAGCCGAGATGCGTCAGCCCGGTGCCGGTGAGATGGAGATGCGCCGGATCGGGATGGTTGATCGGCGACAGCAGCCGGCCCTTCTTGTAGGCAGCGTCGAGGTCGACGGTTTCGCCGAAGCCCTTGCGCTCGATCAGGGCGACAAGCCCGCTGCCGGTACGCGCGGCTTCCATCGCCAGCGAATAGACGCTGCGGGCGCCGTTGATGACGCGGGTCTTGCCGCCGTTGCGGGCAACGACGCGGATCGTCTCGGCGTCGTCGAGGATTTGTGAGATCAGCATGGTAACCCTCTCTGAATTGTGGGCTGGCCTGCCCTTTCTCGGCAAACCCTACCCTGCGCGGCCCGGACCCTGTCCGCGCCTCGGTTGAAATTCTTCGTCCGGATTGCGCTCGCGGATCAGGTCCCTCGGGGGGACTTCTTTGCGCCGCCCGGCAGCGTCGCGATGTGACCCGTATGCCTCCTGGTTGCCTCTCAAGCCTTGTTCTTGTTGTAGACGTCGAAGACGACGGCGCCGAGCAGCACCAGGCCTTTGACCACCTGCTGCCAATCGACATTGACGCCCATGATCGACATGCCGTTGTTCATGACGCCCATGATGAAGCCGCCGACCACCGCGCCGATCACCTGGCCGACGCCGCCCATCGCCGAAGCGCCACCGATGAACACCGCGGCGATGACGTCGAGCTCGCTGCCGAGGCCGGCCGCCGGCACAGCCTGCCCCAGGCGCGCTGCGATAATCAGGCCGCCGAGTGCCGACAGCACGCCCATATTGATGAACACCATCAACGTCAGCCGTTCGGTCTTGATGCCCGATAGCTGGGCTGCCTTGGCATTGCCGCCCATCGCATAGATGCGACGGCCGATCGTCATGCGTTTGGTAACGAAGACGAACAAGGCGATCAGCACGCCCATCACCATGAGAACGATGGGGAGGCCCCTATAGGTGGCGAATTGGTAGACGAGAAACAGCGCCAGCGCGCTGATCACCAGGGTCTTGACGACGAACAGCGAGAAGGGCTCGGCTTCGTAGCCATGCTTCTCGCGGGTGCGCCGTGCCCTGAGCCCGAAATAGGCATAGGCGAGCACGGCGACGAGGCCGATCACGATCGTCGTCAGGTGCAGCGTCAGGCCGCTGCCGACAATGGTTTTGCCGGCGGCGTTCACGGTTGGCGGTATCAGCGTCAATGGGCCGATCAGGTCCGGAATGAAGCCGGAACTGAGCGCCTTGAAGCCGACGGGAAGCGGCCCTACGGAAGACCCGCCACCCAGCAGCGCCTGGCAGATGCCGCGGAAGATCAGCATGCCCGCCAGCGTGACGATGAAGCTCGGTATTCGGTGATAGGCAATCCAGTAGCCTTGTGCCCCGCCGATCGCACCACCGACGATCAGGCAGATGATCGACACCACCAGCGGATTGCTCAATGGGCCAAGCGGCCAGATGACCATCATCATCGCCGCCAGCGCGCCGATGAAGCCGGCGACGGAGCCGACGCTGAGATCGATGTGGCCCGAAACGATCACCAGAAGCATGCCCAGCGCCATCACGATGATGAAGCTGTTCTGCTGCACGAGATTGCTGAGGTTCACCGGCTTGAACAGCGTTCCGGACGTGGTGAACTGGAAGAACACCATGATTGCGATCAACGCCAGCACCAACCCGTATTCGCGCAGGTTGGTGACCAGCGCCGAGACGGCAATGCGAGGTCCCTGTTGTAGATCCTGGGCAACGCCGGTCTGCGGCCCGGGAGCGCTTTCGGTGCTCATGATGCTTTTCCTTCTCCGCGGACGATGGCGCGCATTATCTTTTCCTGGCTGGCGTCGCTTGCCGCCATTTCGCCGACGATGCGCCCTTCGTTCATGACGTAGATGCGGTCGGTGATGCCGAGCAGTTCGGGCATTTCCGACGAGATGACGATGATTGCCTTACCCTCGGAGGCGAGACGCGCGATGATCGTATAGATTTCATACTTGGCGCCGACGTCGATACCGCGTGTCGGCTCGTCGAGGATCAGCACTTCCGGATTGGCGAACAGCCATTTCGAGAGCACCACCTTCTGCTGATTGCCGCCAGAAAGGTTGCCGGTCATCTGGTAGACGCTCGAGGCGCGGATATTGGTCCTGCCGCGATAATCGTTGGCGACCGAAAGCTCGCGCAAATCGTCGATCACGCCGTGGCGCGACACGCCGGGCAGGTTGGCCAGCGTGATGTTGTGCTTGATGTGGTCGATCAGGTTGAGACCGTAGGTCTTGCGGTCCTCGGTAACGTAGGCGATGCCGTGTTCCACCGCCTTGCTCACCGAAGAGACGTCGATCGGCTTGCCGTTGAGGAACACCTCGCCGGTGATGCGACGGCCATAGGACCGGCCGAACAGGCTCATGGCAAACTCGGTCCGGCCGGCACCCATGAGCCCGGCAATGCCGACCACTTCGCCCTTGCGGGCGTTGAGGTTGATACCCTTGATGACCTGCCGCTCGGCATGGATGGGGTGGTAGACCGACCAGTTTTTCACTTCGAGAACGGTCTCGCCGATCTTCGGCTCGCGCGGCGGATAGCGGTCGTCGAGCGAACGGCCGACCATCGAGGTAATGATGCGGTCCTCCGAGATGTCCTTCTTGGCCAGCGTCTCGATGGTCCGCCCGTCACGGATGATGGTGACCTTGTCGGCGACCCGGTTCACCTCGTTGAGCTTGTGCGAGATCAGGATCGAAGTGATGCCTTGCCGCTTGAATTCGAGCAGCAGATCGAGCAGCGCCTGGCTGTCCTTTTCGGACAGGCTCGCGGTTGGCTCGTCGAGAATGAGCAACTTCACTTCCTTGCTGAGCGCCTTGGCGATCTCGACCAGCTGCTGCTTGCCGACGCCGATATTGGTGATCAGCGTGTTGGGGTCTTCCTTGAGGCCGACCTTCTTGAGCAGGGCACTGGTGCGCGCCTCATTGGCATTCCAGTCGATGACGCCGTATCTGGCGTGCTCGTTGCCGAGAAAGATGTTTTCGGCGATCGACAGCATCGGCACCAGCGCAAGCTCCTGGTGGATGATGACGATGCCCTTGCGCTCGCTGTCATGGATGCCTTTGAAATGGCACTCATCGCCGCGATAGATGATCTGGCCGTCATAGGTGCCGGACGGATATACACCCGACAGCACCTTCATCAGCGTCGACTTGCCGGCGCCGTTCTCGCCGACCACGGCATGGATCTCGCCTTCCTCGACCATGAGCTTGACGTTCGACAGCGCCTTGACGCCGGGAAACGTCTTGGTGATGTCGCGCATCTCCAAAATCGTCGATGCCATTGAGAATACCACTCCTGCGAGGTCCGCAAACAATACCGGGCTGGCTCGCCAACGAAAAGGGGCCCTGCCTGCGCAGGACCCCAGGCTTTGTAACCGCGATTACTTCAGCTCTTCGGCCTTGATGTAGCCGGAGTCGACCACCAGGGCCTGATAGTTCGACTTGTCGACGTCGTGCGGTGTCAACAGGATCGAGGGAACGACCTTGACGTCGTTGTTGTAGGTCGTGGTGTCGAGGCCTTCCGGCTTGCCGCCCGAGAGCACCTTGTCGACGAGTTCGACCGTCGCCTTGGCGAGTTCGCGGGTGTCCTTGAACACGGTCGAATACTGTTCGCCGGCGATGATCGCCTTGACCGAAGCGGTCTCGGCGTCCTGTCCGGTGACGATCGGCCATGGCTGATCGGCGGTGCCGTAGCCTACGGCGCGCAGCGAAGCGATGATGCCGCGCGACAGGCCGTCATAGGGCGAGAGCACGCCATCGACGCGGCTGCCGTCCGAGTAGTTGGCGGAGAGCAGATTGTCCATGCGGGCCTGGGCGGTTGCCGCCAGCCAGCGCAGCGTGCCGACCTTGTCCATGCCCATCTGGCCGGACTTCACGACGAGGGTCTTGTCATCGATCAGCGGCTGAAGAACCGACATCGCGCCGTTATAGAAGAAGAACGCATTGTTGTCGTCCGGCGAACCGCCGAACAGCTCGATGTTGAACGGGCCCTTCTTCTCGGGATAACCGAGACCCTTGAGCAGCGATTTGGCCTGGATGACGCCGACGCCGAAATTGTCGAAGGTGGTGTAGTAGTCGACATTTGGCGTCTTCTTGATCAGGCGGTCGTAAGCGACGACGACAACGCCGGCGTCATTCGCCTTCTGCAAGGCATCGCCCATCGTGGTGCCGTCGATCGAAGCGATGATCAGCGCCTTCGGGCCCTTGGTGATTTCGTTTTCCAGTTGGCTGAGCTGGTTCGGAATGTCGTCCTGCGCGTACTGCAGGTCGACAGTGTAGCCCAGAGCCTCGAGCTGGGACTTGACGGCGTCGCCGTCGTTGATCCAGCGCTGCGAGGTCTTGGTGGGCATCAGCACGCCGATCAGGCCTTCGCCCGCCTGCGCCGGCAGCGTCATGGCCGCGATACCTAGGGCCGCGACGGCGGCCAGTGTCTTGATAATCTTCACATTAACTCTCCCTGGTTGATGGACGCGTACCCTTGGGTTTCGTGGGCCGCGCAATCGTGCAGGAGCGCCAAACGCGCCGCTGCCGTCAATCGATCTCCGGTATCCTCCCAATCGGCCCCGAGACTCTGGTTCAATCGATACGAGTTTCCCTCGTCACCGACCGTCAAGCCTCAGGACGCGCGAAGGGTGTGTCGCTTTGCCATAACTGTCAAATGCGATCTTTGATGGTTGCTATATCGAGACTGATATGGCTTAGGCTAGTGACGACGCAGCCGGATCCAGCCAGGGCGCCGGGCGTAAGAGTAGGGAAGAATCATGGCGGCGCTGCGAAATCCTGGCGGAATATCAGCCGGTTACGATGAGATCCCGGGTGATGGCGGAACCTTGCTGCGCAGCGGCTTGAGCCTGCGTCACATGCGCATGATC
The DNA here is from genome assembly GCF_040321995.1 of Mesorhizobium sp. M0207. NCBI lineage: Bacteria > Pseudomonadati > Pseudomonadota > Alphaproteobacteria > Hyphomicrobiales > Phyllobacteriaceae > Mesorhizobium > Mesorhizobium sp. M0207. The sequence continues at coordinate 60,211 of NZ_JAMYSQ010000001.1, read as the reverse complement.
GCAGCCCTCGACGAGCACGGCCGGGTGAGCGCCGCGGCCCAGGTCATGAACATCTCGCAGCCGGCGGCCTCGCGCATGATCGCCGAGATGGAGGCCGTGCTCGACGTCAAGCTCTGCGAAAGGCTGCCGCGCGGCATCACGCTGACACCCTATGGCAAGGCGTTGGCACGGCGCGCGCGATCGATCCTGCTCGAGATGCGCGAGGTCGACCGCGAGATTTTCGAGCTCAAGGCGGGCAAGGGCGGCTCAGTATTCCTGGGCGCGGTGACAGCACCGGCGATCGAGCTGGCGGTGCCGGCGATCCGCGAGATCCGGCGCCTTTATCCGCGCATCGAAATCACCATGCAGGTCGAGACCTCGAACGTCCTGGCGCGCGAGCTGATCGCCTCGCGCCACGATTTCATCATCGCCCGCATCCCCGACGACCTCAATCCGCGGCTGTTCGAAGCGCGCGTCATCGGCGTCGAGAAAGCCTGCCTGATCGTGCGCCGCGGCCACCCGCTGACCAAGGGCAAGGCGGTGCGGCTGGAAGACACCGTCGCCTATGACTGGGTTTTCCAGTCGGGCGGCTCGCCGCTGCGCCAGGCGATGGAAAGCAACTTTTTGAACCGCAACATCGCGCTGCCGGACCGCATCCTCAACACCAGCTCGCTGCTATTGACTCTGGTCATGGTCGCGCAATCCGACGCCATTGCGCCGGTTTCGATCCAGGTCGCGAAGTTCATCCAGAACCCGGAAGGCCTGGCCGGCGCCATCGATGTTGTCCAGACTGAATTCGACATCGAGGTCAGGCCCTACAGCCTGATCACGGTGAAGAACCGCGCGCTGTCACCGGCAGCCAAGATGCTGCACGACTTTATTCTGCGGGAGGTGGGATAAGGGCTGGAGCGGCAAGCGGAGCGCATCCCGTGGCCGGCCAGACGACCAGACAGGCCCGCCAGCAGCGGCGCCGATGCACGTCGGCCACTATTGCCTGATGCTCAAAAAAAGCCCGCCAGCAGAAGCCAGCGGGCCAAGGGTAGACTTTCCGGTTGGGGTCATTCGAGGCCCCGCCGACCCTCAATGTGAGATATTCCACGAACTGGCACATCGGCCAAACAGATGAAAGACGGCCAGCCGGGCCGTAAAACTGCCTATAAATCCGCTGGTTTTCAGCTTGGCCAGAACAAGTGCAATGCACCGGGGGCAAAAGCTGGAGCGGGTAGCGGGAATCGAACCCGCGCGTTCAGCTTGGGAAGCTGACAAGCTACCATTACATCATACCCGCGCTGGTTCCTCCGATATCATGGCCCGGCGCCGATGCGCAATCCGGTTTGAGGGCTCGGCTTGATGCAGGGCTATCAACTGCGTATTTCTAGGCATGTGCCCGAATCGCGGCACCCGACTGTGGAGACAGGCTTGTCCGCACTGAACCGCTTTCTCGGCGATACGCCGCTCCGGGTGATCCTGAAGCTGCTTGTGGTGTCGTTCCTCGTCGGGCTGGTCATGAATGCCTTCGGCTGGTCGCCGATGGATGTGCTTTATGGCATTCGCAAATTCTTCATCGACCTGTGGAATTTGGGCTTCCACGCCATCGACCGCTTTCTCGGCTACATCCTGCTCGGTGCCGCGATCGTCGTGCCGGCCTTCATCCTGCTCAGGATCGCTAACTACCGGAAGTGAATTTTCAGGCGTAGCCCGCCGCCACCTCGAACAGGATGGCGTGCCGTGCAGCAAGTGCTGCGACATCCGTCGAATAGCCGCCGCCGATAACGCCGCATACCGGTATGCCAAGCGTGCGGAAATGGCGGATCACCATATCGTCGCGGGCGCGCAGCCCGTCATCCGTGAGCGACAACCTGCCGAGCCGGTCCTCGACATGGACATCGACGCCGGCATTGTAGAAGACGAGGTCCCAGCGCCTTCGCGCCGACAGCTCCGGCAGGATGGCGTCCAGCCGCTCCAGATAGGCTGCATAGCCGGCGCCGTCGGGCAGGGCGACATCGAGATCGGAGGCGATCTTGCGCGCGGGGTAGTTGCGGTCGCCATGCATGGAGAAGGTAAACACGCGCGGCTCGTCGTTCAGGATATCCGCCGTGCCGTCGCCCTGATGCACGTCGAGGTCGACGACCAGAATGTTTTGGACAGCAGCTTCGGCGAGCAGCACCAGCGCGGCAACGGCTACGTCGTTGAAGGTGCAGAAGCCGGCGCCTTGCGCGCGCCGTGCATGATGGCTGCCGCCGGCGGTGTTGCAGGCGATGCCGTTCAGCAACGCTAGCCGCGCTGCCAGCACCGTGCCGGCCGTTGCGAGCTGCGCCCTCAGCGAAACCCGCGGTCCGACGGGAAAGCCGATCTCGCGCTCGATCGCCACCGGCACTTTGCAGGCAAGCACCTGGTCGACATAGTCTGCCGCGTGGGCAAGCTTCAGCCATGATGGCCGCGCCGCCTCCGGCATGTTGAGCGCTTCGGGCTGCGCCAGGCCGCGTGCCCGCAACGCATCCATCAGCCGCGGATATTTGCTCATCGGGAAGCGGTGGTTGACGGCGAAGCCGGCGTCGTAGTCGGGATGATGAACGATCTGCAGGGGCATGGGGCGGCCGGTGCGCCAGAGGCGGATTTCGGTTGAACATAACGGGGTGGATGGTTGCGCGAGGTCCGCAAACTGGGGCACATCGGCTGGCCGATCAAGCCGCAACAGGAAGCAACACGCGTTTGGAGCAGGCTTTACCCATCGAAGCCCACACCACCGAAGCCAGGGCCTTCGTCGTCACCAACCGCTCGGTGCTCGCCATCGCCGTGCCGATGACGCTTGCCTATCTGACGACGCCGTTGCTCGGAATTGTCGACACGGCGGTGGTTGGGCAGTTCGGCGACGCCGCCCTTCTCGGCGGCCTGGCGGCCGGCGCCCTGATCTTCGACGTCGTTTTCACCACCTTCAACTTCCTGCGCTCCGGCACCACCGGCCTCGTCGCCCAGGCCTTCGGGCGCGGCGATGCGCTGGAGGAGCAGGCGGTGTTCTGGCGCGCCGTGCTGATCGCGGTCGTCGCCGGCGTCGTCCTTGCCGCGCTTGCGCCGCTGGTCTCCACCGCCGGGCAATGGTTCATCGGCGCCGAGCCGCGCGTCAGCGCGGCGATGGACGTCTATATCCGCATCAGGATGCTCGCGGCACCGTTCTCGCTGATCAATTACGCCATCCTCGGTTACGTGCTTGGGCGCGGCGAGGGCGGGCTCGGGCTGATCCTGCAATTGATACTGAACGGCATCAACATCGCCCTCTGCTTCCTGCTTGGCCTGGAGCTCGGCTGGGGCGTTGCCGGCGTTGCCTGGGCAACGGTCACCGGCGAATTCGTCGCCATGCTGCTGGGTCTCGCCATTGTCGGCCGGCGCTTTTGGGCGGCGCCCAGGCTGCCGCGCCACCGCGTCCTCGATCTGCCGGCATTCCTGCGCATGATGTCGCTCAATCGCGATATCATGATCCGCTCCTTTTCGCTGCTCGCCGCCTTCGCGCTGTTCACGCGCCAAGGCGCACAATTCGGCACTCTGACGCTGGCCGCCAACGCCGTGCTGATGAACCTCTTCCTGGTTGCCGGCTATTTCCTCGATGGTTTCGCCACCGCTGCCGAACAGCTCGCCGGGCGCGCCATCGGCGCCCGTGCCGCCACGGCGTTTGATCAGGCGGTGCGGCTGACGCTGCTTTGGGGGCTCGGGCTGGCGGGCGCGGCGACGCTCTTCTTCCTGCTGGAGGGCGCCGATCTCGTCGCCCTGATCACGACCGCGACAGACGTCCGCGCCATTGCCGACATCTACCTGCCCTGGGCGGCGTTCACCTCGCTCAGCGGCGCGCTGGCTTTCGAGATGGACGGGATTTTCATCGGCGCAACATGGTCGCGCGACATGCGCAACATGATGCTGGTGTCGTTCCTGTCGTTCAGCGCCGCGCTGCTGATTCTGGCGCCGGCATTCGGCAATCACGGCTTGTGGGCGGCGTTGCATGTCTTCCTGCTGGTACGCGGCTTCAGCCTGCTCGCCATATTGCGGCTGCGGGCGCGCACAGCCTTTAACTGATCGCTAAAGCGGTTTCGCCGCCCAGTGATCGAGGCGGCTGTCGCGAAGCTCGCGCAGCGACTTCAGCCCTTGACTGTCCATGAAACGGGCCATGCCGGAAAGAATGCGCCCCGGCAGCGCGGGCCCGGCATAGATCATGCCGGTGTAGAGCTGCACGAGATCGGCGCCGGCGCGGATCTTTTCCAACGCCGTCTCGGCGGAATCAACGCCGCCGACGCCGATGATAGTGGGATCCGGGCCAAGCAGTTTTCGCATCCTTGCCAGCACGATGGTCGAGCGCTCGAACAAGGGTTTCCCCGAAAGCCCGCCGGCCTCGCCAGCAAGGCCGGCGCTGCGCAGGCCGGATCGCGCGATCGTGGTGTTGGAGACAATGACGCCGTCCATTTGCTTGTCGCTGATCTCGGCGGCGATGTCCTCAAGCTCGGGCTCGACCAGGTCCGGGGCGATCTTGAGGAAGACGGGCGGTTTTGCCGGTGCCGCCGCACCCGCAGCCATGACCCGCGACAGGAGCTCGCCAAGCTGGTCGCGCGCCTGCATGTTGCGCAGGCCCGGCGTGTTCGGCGAGGAGATATTGATCGTCAGATAGCTGGCATATCGCGCGAACCGGATCATGCCGCGCTCATAATCACTGACGCGGTCGGCGCTGTCCTTGTTGGCGCCGATGTTGATCCCGACGATGCCGGGGCGGCCCTTGCGGGCGGCAAGGCGCTTCTCCGCGGCGGCGTGGCCCTCATTGTTGAAGCCCAGCCGATTGATCACCGCCCCCTCCGAAGGCAGCCGGAAGATGCGTGGCTTTGGATTGCCCGTCTGCGGCAGCGGCGTGATCGTGCCGACCTCGGCGAAGCCGAAGCCGAGGCCGAGCAGCGCGTCCGGCACTTCGGCATTCTTGTCGTAACCCGCGGCCATGCCGAGCGGGTTCGGGAAATCGAGCCCGCAACGGCTGACCTTTAACCTGTTGTCCTGCGGCGGACGACCGGCGACCGGCAGCCCGCATCTCAGCGCGGCAATCGACAGCCCATGCGCGGTTTCCGGATCGAGCGTGAACAGCAGTTTCTGGCCGATCCGGTCGAACGCGCTCATTCGGCCTCCAGCGCCGGGAATTCATGCCGGCCGTCAGCGCCGAGCGGCAATGCCTGCACCGAAACGACCGCATCGAGGCCGAGCCCGCCATAGAGATGCGGGAACAGGGCGCCGCCGCGCGAGACCTCATATTTCAGCGCATCGCCGAGGCGCGCGCTATCGACGGCGACCAGCAGCAACCGGCTTTGGCCGGCGAAATGTTTGGCCGCCGTTTCCCGAACCTGCCCGGCGGTGGAAAAATGGATGAAGCCGTCGGCGACGTCGATAGGCGCGCCGGTGAAGCGGCCTTCTCTTTCAGCCTCGCGCCACAGCACCTCGGGAACTATCTTGTAGATGATCTCGGACATAGTTGCGCTATAGTCCGAACCGACCACGCGGGGAAGGGCAGGCCCGTGTTCTTCCCCATTTCAGGTTCGTCCCCATTTCAGGCGCAAACTGTGATAGATTGCGCTGACTGGCTCATGGAGGAAAACATGCGTCTGAAACACGTCTTGATCCCCGCAGCACTGGTGTCGCTTGTCGCGGCGTCGGCCTTTTCCGATGAAGCCGATCGCTACCGGTTGGAGAAATCGGCCAATGGCTATGTCCGCATGGATACGCAAACCGGCGCCATGTCGCTCTGCGAGGAGCGTTCCGGCCAGCTCGTCTGCAAGATGGCGGCCGACGAGCGCGCCGCCTTCCAGGGCGAGGTCGACCGGCTGCAAAGTTCGGTGAAGGCGCTCGACGAACGCGTCGCCAAGCTCGAAAATTCGCTTGCCGCCCGTTTCGAATCGACTTTGCCCAGCGAGGAGGATTTCAACAAGACGATGGGCTACATGGAGCGCTTCCTGCGCAGCTTCATGGATATCGTCAAGGACATGGACAAGGACGAAGACGGCGCCAAGCCCAATTCGCAAAAGACCTAGGCAATTCGCAAAAAGACCTGGGGCGGGAATAGCAAGCCGCCCACGCCGGACGGCAGGCGTAGCGTTACAATCGTTCAGATCCTGCAAGGCGGAACATCGCCAATGGGAGTCGGGGAGGGATATCACCGTTGGGCTACACATTCGTCATTGCCGACGATCATCCGCTTTTTCGCGGTGCATTGAGGGAGGCACTCGCGGGCATCGGAGACGTTGCCGCCATTCACGAGGCCGGCGATTTCGAAAGCGCCAAGGCGCTGGTCCTGGCCAATGAGGATGTCGATCTGGTGCTGCTCGATCTCTCGATGCCGGGGGCAAGCGGTCTTTCCGGCCTGATTTCGCTGCGCGGCATCCATCCGGCGGTGCCGATGATGGTGGTCTCGGCGCATGACGATCCGGTGACGATCCGGCGCGCGCTCGATCTCGGCGCCTCCGGCTTCATCTCCAAATCGGCCAGCATGGAGGAGATCCGCAATGCGGTGCAGTCGGTGCTCGCAGGTGACATCGCGGCACCCGCCGGGGTCGATCTCGGTGTCGAGCGCGATCCCGAGATTTCCGACCTGATCAAGCGCCTGCAAGCGCTGACTCCACAGCAGACGCGCGTGCTCGGCATGCTGGCTGAGGGACTGCTCAACAAGCAGATCGCCTATGAGCTCGGGGTCTCCGAAGCGACGATCAAAGCGCATGTCTCGGCCATCCTGCAGAAGCTCGGCGTCGACAGCCGCACGCAGGCGGTGATCCTTTTGTCCAAAATCGGCAGCGACCCGCTGCAGACGGCCGGCTGATTCCTATTCGGCCGCCGACGCCAGCGGCCTGACCCTGGCCATCATCGAGCGCAGCATTGCCGGTTTCAGTGGTTTGCTGATCACCGGCACGTCGAGCCTGCCGGCAGCGGCGCGAACCTCGCTGGAGCGGTCGGCGGTGACCAGCACGGCCGGCAAGTCCTCGCCATGGATCGCACGCAACTGGGCGATCAATTCGAGGCCGGTCCTGTTGTCGAGATGATAGTCGGCAAGCACGATGTCCGGCCGATGCATGCCGGACCTCTCGAGATCCTCCGCGCCGGAAAGCGTGTCGACGCTGCAGCCCCAACCCTCGAGCAGCAGCCGCATGCCGTCGAGGATGCGGGCGTCGTTGTCGATGCAGAGCACATGGAGCCCGGCAAGCGAGGCCGCGGCACGGGCAGGCGGCTTCGCCTCGGCCTCGCGCCGCGGTGCCTGCACGGCCACCACCGGCAGCAACACGGAAAAGCGTGTGCCCTTGCCTGGGTTGGAGAAGATCCGGATTTCGAGGCGCAGGACGCGGGCGATGCGGTCGACAATGGAGAGCCCAAGGCCGAGGCCTTCCGCCTCGCGTGCGCCCTCGTCGAGCCGGGTGAATTCGCGGAACACGGTGTTGAGCTTGTCGCCGGCAATGCCGATGCCGGTGTCGATAACCTGGATCTCGGCCAATTCGCCGCGCCGCCGCACGCCGACCAGGATGCGGCCATGGCGCGTGTATTTAATGGCGTTTGAGACCAGGTTCTGGATCAGCCGGCGCAGCAGATTGCGGTCCGTCATGACGCTGAGCGACGACGGCATGATCGAGAGTTCGAGCTTCTTTTCGGCGGCAAGCGGCCGGAAGTCGTTGCCGATCTGGCGCAGCAGCCCGTCGAGGCCGAAGCTCGTATCGTCCGGCTTCATCGCGCCGGCATCGAGGCGCGAAATGTCGAGCACCGCGCCGAGGATGGTCTCGACCGATTCCAGCGACGATTCGATGTTCATCGCCGCCTTGCCGGCAGGTCCCTTGCCAGTCTTCTCGATCAGTGACGAGCAATAGAGGCGGGCGGCGTTCAGCGGCTGCAGGATGTCGTGGCCGGCGGCAGCGAGGAAGCGGGTCTTGCCGAGATTGGCCTCCTCGGCCAGCATCTGCGCCTGCGCCAGCTCCTCATTGACGCGGGTGAGCTCGGCGGTGCGGCTCTTCACTCGCTGTTCCAGGGATTCGTTGGCGCGCTTCAGCGCCAGATCCTGCTCGACGCGTCCAGAGATGTCGGCGTAGGTGGCGACGATGCCGCCGTCCGGCATCGGATTGGAGCGCAATTCCAGGATGCGCCCGCTGGTCTTCAGCTCCATCTGCCATGGGCTGACGAAGCTGGTCAGGCGGTTGAGCATGGTGACGCGCTGGTCTGCCGGTATGTCACCGCGCTCGGCAAGGTGGCGCAGGATACGATCGAGTGAGACGCCGACCTGGCCCATCTCGTCGGGCAGGTCGAACAGCGCCCGGTACTGGCGGTTCCAGCAAATCAACCGGAAATCGCGGTCGAAGACAGTGATGCCCTGTTCCATCTGGTCGAGTGCGATCTGCAGCAGATCGCGATTGTGCTGCAGCGCCTCCGTGGCGTCGTCGAGCAGGCGGAAGGCGTCCTTGGATTCGCGGTCGTTGCGGCGCAGCAGTAGCGACAGGATCAGCCGCGCCGAAGAGGAGCCGACGGCACTGGCCAGAAGCTGCTCGGAGAAGCGGATGACATCCATGCTGGCCTGTTCGTTGCCGTGCAGTGAAGTGCCGCCGCTCTTTTCGAACGACTGAAATGACCGCTCGGTGCGTTCGACACCGAGATAGCGCGCGATCGTGTCCTTGAGGTCGTTGACGGTTATGGTGGTGCGGAAGCGGCGCAGGCTCGGCAGCGGCCCCGCCTCGCGCGGCACGAAGATCGATGCCTGGATGCGTTCCAGCGGCACGGAGGCGCGCGACAGCGAGCCGAACACAAAAAAAATCGTGTTGATCGACAGGCTCCACAGCACGCCATGGTTCAGCGGCTCGGCGACGGTGCCGAAAAGAGCCTGCGGCCGCAATGCATCGAAGCCGAACAGGCCGTGGACGAGGATGCCGGTATCGGGCGCGACGAGCGAGGGAAGCAGCAGCGTATAGCTCCAGACGACGATGCCGGCGACCATGCCAAGTGCGGCACCCCTTCCGTTGGCGCCGCGCCAGATCAGGCCGCCGATCATTGCCGGCGCGAACTGCGCGATCGCGGCGAACGACATCAGGCCGATCGAGGACAGCCGCGCGCTATTGGTGCTCTCGCGGTAGTAGAGAAAGGCGATGAACAGCATGATGAAGATCGCCGCCCGGCGTACATTGAGGATGAGCGTCGACCAGTCCTCGTTCTCGGATGTCGTGGTCCGCAGCAGCCGGCGCACGAACAGCGGAATGACCAGGTCGTTGGAGATCATGATCGACAGCGCGACGCTTTCGACGATCACCATTGCGGTCGCCGCCGACAGCCCGCCGATGAAGGCGGCCATGGCCAGCACGTCGTGGCCGCTGAACAGCGGCAGCGACAGCACGTAAAGGTCGCTGCTGGTCCTGGGGCCGACCAGTTCCAGGCCGGCCAGCGCGATCGGCAGCACGAACAGGTTGATTGCCACCAGATAGAGCGGAAACACCCATGTCGCGGTGCGCAGCTCGGCCTCGCTGCGGTTCTCGACGATGGTGACATAGAACTGGCGCGGCAGCATCAGGATGGCAAAGCCGCTCAGGCATGTCAGCACCAGCCAGGTGGCGAGCGAGGTGTTGTAGCCCATCGCCTGGCGCACCTGCGTGTTTTCGGCGAGCCGGTCGAACATGTCGCCTGGCCCACCGAAGATCAGGAACATGACCATCAGGCCGATTGCCAGGAAGGCGGCGAGCTTGACCACGGTTTCGACTGCCACCGCCAGCACCAGCCCGTCCTGGTGCTCGGTGGCATCGGCGTGGCGCGTGCCGAACAGCACCGCAAACAGCGCCAGCAGCATGGCAACGACCAGCGAGATGTCGCTGACGAACGGATCGAACGACGGCGGCGAGCCGGTATAGTGCTCGACCATCAGGCTGACCGAGCCCGAGATCGCCTTCAATTGCAGCGCCATATAGGGCACCGCGCCGATGGTCGCGATCAGTGTGGCGATCGCCGCGACAGCAAAACTCTTGCCGTAGCGGGCGCCGAGAAAGTCGGCGATCGAGGTGATCTTCTCGGTCTTGGCCAGCCTGACGATGCGCTGCAGCAGCGGAAAGCCGAACACGAACACCAGCACCGGTCCGATATAGATGCCGAGGAACTCCAGGCCGCGCTCGGAGGACAGCCCGACCGAGCCGAAGAAGGTCCAGGAGGTGCAGTAGATGGCGAGGCTGAGCGCATAGATGAAGGGCCGGGCGCGGCCAGGCCCCGATGACGTCGAGCGCCGGTCGCCCAGGCTGGCGATAGCAAACAGCAACGTCACATAGGCGATCGCGATGATGACGATGAACCAGCCCTGCACGCCTCGAACTTCCTCCCTGCGCCGGTTTTTTCATCCGGCCTTGCAGACGCAATCACAGCTTGGCGATCAAGTCCATCGCGGCTTTCGGCGCATTATGGCTGTGGCTTCGCGCAATCCAGGCCGGGGAAACACGTCTTTGCGCCTGTCGCAACCGCAGGTTTTTGCTATTCTGCCGACCGGTCGATGCCGAGGCGTGGACGGCAGCACGGCCGGTCAGGACAAGGAGGGTCGAATGCTGAAAGAATTTCAGGAATTCATTTCCAGGGGCAATGTGATGGACCTGGCCGTCGCCGTCATCATTGGCGCTGCCTTCAGCAAGATCGTCGATTCGCTGGTCAACGACATCATCATGCCGATTATCGGGGCGATTTTCGGCGGACTGGACTTCAACAACTACTTTCTGCCCTTGTCTTCAGCCGTCAACGCCACATCGCTGGCCGACGCAAAGAAGCAGGGCGCGGTCTTTGCGTATGGCAGTTTCATCACCGTGGCGCTGAATTTTCTCATTCTCGCCTTCATCATCTTCCTGATGGTCAAGGCGGTGAACAATCTGCGCCAGCGGCTGGAGCGCGAGAAACCGGCCGCCCCGGTTGCCCCGCCACCGGCCGACGTCGCGCTGCTCACCGAAATTCGCGATCTCCTCGCCAGAAAATAGCGCCTGCGGCAACTTTCTGGACCAAAACCCCGGTCGCCTGCGGCCGGGGTTTTCTGTTTTCGTCCGCCCTGAAACACGCTAGCAGTCGAGCAAACGAAAACGGACCCATCCATGACCCTGATCGATACTCTGCGCGCCGAAGCGCGGGCGGCGCCTGAAAGCGGCATTGTCGCCGTCATGAACCGTGGCCGCGGCCGCGACGGCATGATCCCGCTCTGGGCCGGCGAGGGCGACCTGCCGACGCCTGCCTTCATCACTGATGCCGCCGCCAAGGCACTCGCCGGCGGTGAAACCTTCTACACCTGGCAGCGGGGCATTCCCGAACTCAGGCAGGCACTCGCCCGCTACTACACCAGGCATTTCGGCAAGACTTTCGCCAACGAGGAATTCATCGTCACCGGCTCCGGCATGCATGCCATCCAGATGGCCATCGACGCGGTGGCCGGCAAGGGCGACGAACTCGTCTACCTGTCGCCGGCATGGCCGAACTTCGCCGCCGCCGCCGGCGTCGCCGGCGCCGTGCCGGTCGCGGTCACGCTCGACCAGTCGGGCAATGGCTGGTCCTGCGATGTCGACAAGATCGCAGCCGCGATCACGCCGCGGACCAAGGCGCTGTTCGTCAACACGCCGTCCAACCCGACCGGCTGGACCGCCGACAAGGAGACGCTGCAGGCGATCCTCGACCTTGCCCGCGAAAGGGGCCTGTGGATCATCGCCGACGAGATCTATTCGCTGTTTCATTACGGCGATAGTCGCGCGCCGTCCTTCATCGACATCATGGCCGATGAGGATCGCATCCTGTTCGTCAATTCCTTTTCCAAGAACTGGGCGATGACCGGCTGGCGCATCGGCTGGATCAAGATCCATCCCGCCTTGCAGCAGGTGTTCGAGAACCTGGTCCAGTATTCGACGTCCGGCGTTGCGCAGTTCATGCAGCGCGGCGCCGTCGTTGCCCTCGATGAGGGCGACGCCTTCATCGTCGAGCAGGTGGAGCGGGCGAGGGCGGCGCGCGACCTGGTGTGCGGCATTCTCGCCGAAACCGGCAGGGCGCGGTTCACCGTGCCGCAGGGCGCATTCTATCTGTTCTTCGCGGTCGACGGCATCACCGATTCCCGCGCTGCCGCCTTCGACATGGTCGACCGCGCCAATGTCGGCCTGGCTCCCGGCACCGCCTTCGGCCCCGGCGGCGAATCCTTTCTCAGGCTATGCTTCCACCGCCGTCTCGACCAGCTCGAGGAAGCCGCGCACCGGCTGGCGAAATGGATGAAGAATATGTGAGCTGCCTCGAAGCCCCGAGTTCAAACTCGCTCCGGCGAGTCAGCTGGCGTGGGTTTCGAGAACCGGAGCGCAGCGGACATTTGGGTCCGTGAGCACCGGAAGCGCAGAAAGCCGCGTCAGATGGCCGCCGGAGTAGAGTTTCAAACGGGCTTCAGCCGCCCGACTTCGGCACCAGCAACGGAATGACGCGGTCGCTCTTGGCGACCGACGGTCGGCCCGCCGAACCGTAAGGAATCCCCAACGCATCCCATGTCTCGACCAGCGCGTCCTGCAGGGACGCAATCAACGCGTCCGAATGGAACGGTGTCGGCGTGATGCGCAGCCGCTCGGTGCCGCGCGGCACTGTCGGGTAGTTGATCGGCTGGATGTAGATGCCGTGCACACCGAGCAGGCGGTCGCTGGCCATCTTGCAGAGCTCGGGATCGCCGACCAGAAGGGGCACGATGTGGGTAGGCGACTCCATCACCGGCAGGCCGGCCGCGGCCAGCACTTGCTTGGTCCGCGTCGCCTGACGCAGCTGCGCATCGCGCTCGGCCTGCGAGCGCTTGAGATGGCGGATCGAGGTGGTTGCCGCGGCAGCGATCGCCGGCGGCAACGCCGTGGTGAAGATGAAGCCCGGCGCATAGGAGCGCACCGCGTCGATCACGGCGCTGGTGCCGGCGATGTAGCCACCAAGCGTGCCGAACGCCTTGGCCAGCGTGCCCTCGATGATGTCGATGCGGTCGGCCAGCCCTTCGCGCTCGGTGATGCCGCCGCCGCGCGGCCCGTACATGCCGACGGCGTGGACCTCGTCGATGTAGGTCATGGCGTTGTAGCGCTCGGCGAGATCGACGATCTGCTTGATCGGCGCGATGTCGCCGTCCATCGAATAGACGCTCTCGAAGACAATCAGCTTGGCGCGCTCGCGGCCGGCCGTCTGCAGCAGGCTTTCGAGATGCGCGACGTCGTTATGGCGGAAGATCTTCTTCTCGGCGCCTGAGCGCCGCACGCCCTCGATCATCGAAGCGTGGTTGAGCTCGTCCGAGATGATCAGGCAATTGGGAAGCAGCTTTGCAATGGTCGAGATCGACGCCTCGTTGGAAACGAAGCCGGAGGTGAAAACCAGTGCCGCTTCCTTGTCGTGCAGGTCGGCAAGCTCCAGTTCGAGCTCGACCAGCGGGTTGCTGGTGCCGGAGATGTTGCGGGTGCCGCCGGCCCCCGACCCCATCTTGCCTGCCGCCTTCTGGAACGCGGCAATGACGTCGGGATGCTGGCCCATGCCGAGATAGTCGTTGGAGCACCAGACGGTGATTTCCTCGGCGCGGCCATTGGCGCGCCAGATGGCGCGTGGGAATTTCCCGACGATACGCTCAAGGTCGGCGAAGACGCGATAGCGACGCTCCGCATGGAGCTGGTCGATCGCTTCCTCGAAAAACCGCTGATAATTCATGTCGCCTTCCCAGTTTTGCGCGGGATCATAGTCATTGGCCCATTCGTCGTCCACCTGGCCTTTTTGGTCAAAATGCCACGCCCCGAGCCTGTTCCTAACGACCACGGAACGTGGCCTATTCCCTTGATGTGGATCAATCTTGTTTCAGGACAATGCCACGCGCCGATGAGACTGGTTACCGCAGGTTTTAATGGCCTGGCGGCGGATTTTCCAGTACGGCGACGATTGAGACAGTTCCGATAAATCATAAATAGCGAGGATGCGGATGACGGTTTTGGTGACAGGCGGTGCCGGCTATATCGGTAGCCATATGGTCTGGGAATTGCTGGACACGGGCGACAGCGTCGTCGTCCTCGACCGGCTTTCTACCGGCTTTGAATGGGCGGTGGCCCCGGAAGCAAAGCTCGTCGTCGGCGACGTCGCCGACAGGGAACTGGTCGCTTCGATCATTCGCGACAATAAGATCGACGCGATCATCCATTTCGCCGGCTCGATCGTGGTCCCCGAATCGGTCGCTGACCCGCTTGCCTATTACGAGAACAACACCTGCAACACGCGCACCTTGATCGAGACCGCGGTGTGCGAAGGCGTGCCCAATTTCATCTTTTCCTCGACCGCCGCCGTCTATGGCGGCGCCGGCCTGGAGCCGGTGCGCGAGGATGCCCGGCTTGCGCCGGAATCGCCCTATGGCCTGTCCAAGCTGATGAGTGAATGGATGCTGCGCGACGCGGCAATTGCCCATGGGTTGCGCTATACGGCGCTGCGCTATTTCAACGTCGCCGGCGCCGATCCGAAGGGCCGCACCGGCCAGTCGACGCCCGGTGCCACGCATCTGATCAAGGTCGCTTGCGAGACGGCGCTCGGCAAGCGCCCCTTCATGCAGGTGTTCGGCACCGACTATCCGACGCCGGACGGTACCTGCATGCGCGACTATATCCACGTCAGCGACCTGGCGGCGGCGCATCGGCTGGCGCTTCAGCGGCTGCGTGCCGGCGGATCGAGCCTGGTCGCCAATTGTGGTTACAGCCACGGGTATTCGGTGCTCGAGGTCATCGACAGCGTCCGCCGCGTCTTCGGCCATGATTTCGACGTGCGGATGGGCGATCGCCGCGCCGGCGACGCCGCCGCGGTCGTCGCCAATTCGGAGCTGGCGCGCGGCGAGCTCGGCTGGACCCCGCAGCGCGACAACCTCGACCAGATCGTTGCCGATGCGCTTGCCTGGGAGCGCATCCTGACCAGCAAGAATTCGGCTCTGGGGTGAAGTGGGCTCTCCGCAAAGGTTGGTTCAGCGGGCTGGGGGCGGAATGAAAATCCTGGTGCTTGGGGCCGGCGTCGTCGGTACGGCGGCGGCCTTTTATCTGGCCAGCGACGGCCATGAGGTGACGGTGATCGAGCGCCATCCGGCGGCGGCACGCGGCACCAGCCGGTCGAATGCCGGCCTGGTGTCGCCCGGGGATGCCACCGCCTGGGCCTCGCCCGCCGCGCTGAAGACGTTCCTGCGCGGCCTCTACAACCACGATCTCGGCATCAAGGTGCGGCTGCGCCTGGATCCGTATTTTTTCGCCTGGAGCCTGCGCTTCCTGCGCCAGTGCACGCATAAGCGCATGCGCGCCAACACCGACGTCAAGCTGCGTCTGGCGCTCTATTCGCGCGACTGCATCAACGCCGTCTCCGCCGAAACCGGCATCCACTATGACGAGCGCAAGAAAGGCATTCTCTATTTCTTCCGCTCGCAGCAGAGCTTTGATACCGGCACCGACAATTATCGTTATCTCGGCGAACACGGCCTGCCGATCGAGATCGTCGGCCGCGACCGGCTGGTCGAGCTCGAGCCCGGCCTTGCCGGCGCCAAGGACAAGATAGCCGGCGGCGTCTATTCGCCGATCGACCAGACCGGCGACTCCAGTCAATTCACGCAGAACCTCGCTGCCTATGCCGCCGAGAAACTCGGCGTCCAATTCCTCTACGGCACCACGGTCGAAGGCCTCGACATCGACGGCGATCGGGTGCGCGCCGTGATGACCTCGGCCGGCCCGGTGGCAGGTGACGCAGTGGTCATTTCCATGGGGCCGGAGAGCGGTCTGCTCGGCCGCCGCTACGGCATCGATCTGCCCGTCTATCCCGTGAAGGGCTATACCGTGACTGTTCCGCTGGAAGATGAAAGCAAGGGGCCGATCATGGGTGGCGCCGACGAGGACCGGCTGATCGGCTATTCCAGGCTGGGAAATCGGCTGCGGATGTCCTCGACGGCGGAGTTCACCGGGTTCGACCGCACGTTCAAGCCACGCGATTTCAACTCGATCCTGAACACCGCCAAGGACCTGTTCCCCGGCGCTTTCGACGAGAGCAAGGCCGAGCTCTGGGCTGGACTTCGCCCGATGATGCCGAACTCTGTGCCGGTCATCGGCCGGGCGCGGTACGACAATCTCTACCTCGACACCGGCCACGGTCATCTCGGCTGGACCATGGCCTGCGGCTCGGGAAAGTTCCTTGCCGATGTGGTCGCCGGCCGCAAGCCGGAGATCGACCCGCAAGGATTGCTCTATGCGGGCTAGGCATCTCCGGACATCAGGGCGCCATGAGCTCGGCGGTCAGGCTCGTTCGTCGACCGCTGAACGCCAGGAGCGCACGTAACTTGTCCAGAGTGGATCGGCCGACGGTTCGGTCCTTTCGCCTCTGCCTTGCGGTGTCCCCTGGTCCGACGCCAGCAAGGCGGCGCCGATACCGGTGCCGGTGGCGGCCTCGGAGGCGATGACGCCACGCGCCGTCGCCGCAGCCAGCATGCGGGTGAACAGCCGGTTGCGGGCGAAGGGTCCTTCGACGATGGTTGGACCGTCCGCGCCGATCAGGTCGAGGCAGGTCGCGGTCATCAGCGCCAGGTAGAACGAGATGGTGACAAAGCGCTGGCCGACGCTCATACCGTCCGCGTTAAGCCATGATGCGGTATGATGCGGAAACGGGCCCGAACCCTGTTGGGTCGAGGGCAATAGGGACGTCTTGCGCGCCAGCACCGTGGCAACATCGTCTTCCGTCCAGTTCTCCGATTGGCCCTCGGTCAGCACGGAAAACTCGCGGCCACCCATGAAGCGCGCCGACGGCACGGGATCGCCGAGCGCGTTGACATTGACCAGCGTATCGCGGGCCGGGTCGAGCGCGATCTTGTTGCCGCCAACCGCCATCGACACCACCCAGGTGCCGGTCGAGACCACGGAGAAAGGCGGTCGGTCGGACAGGAGATGTGGCAGCAGCGAGGCGTTGGAATCGTGCAGGCCGCAAAACACCGGCGTTTGCGGGTCGAGCCCGGTCCGTGTCGCAAGCGCGGGCAGGATCGGCCCGAGGCGGTCCTTGGCCTGCCGCACCGGCGCCATTAGCCGGCGCCATTGCAGCCGGTCGACCAGCGACGAAAAATCCGCTTTCCACGGGTTCCACAGATCGGTGTGGCAGCCGAGCGAAGTCACCTCGCTGGCGGCGACGCCGGTCAGGCGCAAGGCCCAGTATTGCGGATACATCAGGATCGCGGCGGTTCTGGCGAAATCCGCCGGAAAGCGCTTCTGCTGCCAGAACAGCTGCGCGCCGAGATTGAGGCCGGCCGGCAGGCGCGGCGTGCCGGTCTCGGAGAACGCCGGACGGATCGTGTCATAGTCCCCGGCAAAGGCATCCGGACCATCGAATTCGTAGTCGAGCACCGGCAGCGCCAGTTCGCCTGATGCGTCGACCAGCACGGACGTTGCGCCATGGGTGGTGATCGATATCGCATCGATGCGCTGCTCGCAGTCGATCTCGGCCAGGCTGCCAAGGATAAACGCCCATAACCGCTCGACGTCATGGTGCGGGTATGGGCCTTGCCGAACCGGCTCGTTCACCATCCTGCGCAGCGTGACTTCGCTTGCTGCGGCAAGATCGACCAGCGCCACCTTGGCGTTGGTCTTGCCGATATCGATGACGGCGACGTGGCGGGTCATTCCATATGGAACATTGTTTCCAGCGGCACCGCCACCGGCTCGTTGTTCGGCTTGGTCTCCATGATGTCCGCCATCTCGGCCCACCAACGCTGCATCACCGGATGCTTCGGCAATTCGTCCATGCCGTGGTCGTCACGGCGCCACAGCACGCCGAACAAGGTGTTGGTCTCTTCGTCGAGATGGATCGAGTAATCGGAGATACCGGCCTGCTTGAGCAGCGCGACCAGCGACGGCCAGATGTCGTCGTGGCGCTTCTTGTATTCGGCCTTCATGCCCGGATTGAGCTTCATCTTGAACGCGTATTTCTCCGGCATCAGGCAAAGCGCTCCCGCCGTACTCGCCGCCACAGGATCGGCAGCGCGATGACGATGATCAGCAGCAGGCCGATGAAGATCGACATAACAATCCCTGGCACATTGAGCAGGCCGAGGCCGAAGGTCACCAGCCCCATGATGAAGGCCGCGAGCACGACGCCCACTATGCTGCCGGCCCCGCCCAGGATGCTGACGCCACCAAGCACCACCATGGTGATGACTTCCAGCTCGTAGCCCTGTGCGATGGACGGCCGGGTCGAGCCGAGCCGCGATGTGATCAGCACCGAGGCGATGCCCGCCATCAGGCCGGTCAGGCAAAACAGGATGAATTTGATACGGCCGACGCGTACGCCGGAAAACTGCGCCGCGACCGGGTTGTTGCCGATGGCAAAGACCCGGCGGCCGAAGCTCGTCCGGTGCAGAAGGAACCAGTAGACGACTGCCGCGATCAGGAAAAGCGTCAGTTCGAACGACACCACCCACCAGACATAGCCCTGGCCGAAGAAGGCGAAGCTCGCGGGATAGCCCTTGTAGGCCTGGTCGCCGAGGATGATGAAGGCAATGCCGCGAAACAGGCTCATCGTGCCGATGGTGACGACGATCGACGGCAAGCCGAGCCTGGTGACGAGCAGTCCGTTGAAGGCGCCGCAGCCGAGCCCGACGACGAGGCCGATTGCCACCAGTTCAGGCGTGCCGGCGCCGGCCTGCACCGCCATGCCCATCATTGTTGACGCCAGCGCGATGATGGCGGCCACCGACAGGTCGATTTCGCCGGAGATGATCAGCAGCGCCATGGCCAGCGCGATCAGCGCCTTTTCGGTGAAGTTGAAGGTCAGGTCCGACAGCGACCATGGGTCGAGGAAATAGGGCGAGGCAAAACTGTTGATGGCAAAGATGGCGACCGCCACCGCGACGAGCAGCGCCTCCCAGGAGAAGACCGCCGCGGTGAACGGCTTGTCGAGCCGATCGGGAATGTGGCGTGGGGCAGGGGTATCGGTCATGCCGCTTCCGCCTTTTTGAGAATGATGCGGCCTTGCCGGCGTTCGCCGCGCGCGTTGAGCACCACGGCCAGGATGATGGCGCTGCCTGAAATCGCCATCTGCCAGAAGGGTGAGATGTTGATCACCGGCAGTGCGTTGGAGATGATGCCGAGGAACAGCGCGCCGAGCACGGCGCCGCCGACCGAGCCGATGCCGCCGGCGATCGAAATGCCGCCGATGACGCAGGCGGCGATGATATTGAGCTCATAGCCATTCGCGACCTCGACCGAGGCGATGACGTAGCGCGAGATCCACAGATAGCCACAGAGGCCGCCGATCATCCCCGAGATGCAGAAGACGATGAATTTCGTCCGGCCGACATCGATGCCGGCATAGACCGATGCGGTCGGGTTGACGCCAATGGCATAGATCGAGCGGCCGAGCGCGGTGCGCGTCATCACGAGGAAAAACAATGCAATGACCAGCAGGGCGATCCAGGACAGAACCGGAATGCCGAGGAAAGCCGCGCGCTGCAACCCGATGAACTCAGCGCTCATCTGGTCGGCGTTGACCCACGCGCCGCCTGAAATGACGAACGTGGCGCCGCGGTAGATGGTGAGGGTGCCGAGCGTTACCACGATCGAGGGAATGTTCAGCCGCCATACCAGCAGGCCGTTGATGGCGCCGAGCACCAGGCCGACCAGAAGTGCGATGACGATCAGCAGCGGGATCGGGATCGCCGGATGCGCGGCGTTCAGCATTGCCACCACCATGCCGGTGAAGCAGAGATTTGAAGCCATCGACAGGTCGATCGAGCGGGTCAGGATGACGACCATCTGGCCGAGCGCCAGGATCATCAGGATCGACGTGTCGTTGAACACCTGGCGCAGGTTGGCCGGATCGGCAAAACCTGGAAACCGCGTGGAGATCAGCCCGATCAGCACGGCGATTGCCGCCAGCAGCCAGACCTCGCGATGTTTGAGAAGAGCCTTCATGCCGCGATCCCCGCTGCCGTCCTGACCAAGGTTTCGGCGTCGAGCCCTTTATTGTCGTAGACCGCGGCAATGCGGCCCTCGCGCATAACCACGACGCGGTCCGACATGCCGAGGATTTCCGGCAATTCGGACGACACCATGATCACCGACAGGCCTTGCGCGACGAGCTCGGCCATGAAGCCGTGCACGGCCGCCTTCGAGCCGATGTCGATGCCCTTGGTCGGCTCGTCCAGGATGATCACCTTGGGCGCGGTCGCCAGCCATTTGGCGATGACGATCTTCTGCTGGTTGCCGCCCGACAGCGTGCCGACGTCCTGGCTGAGCGAGGAGGCGCGCAGATCGAGCCGCTCGGTGTAGGAGCGGGCCAGCGCGAACTCTTCGGCCAGCCGCAATATGCCGGACTTGGATGTCCGTTTGAGCGAGGGCAGCGAGACATTCTGGAAGATCGGCAGGCCGATCACCACGCCTTGCTTGCCGCGCTCCTCCGGCACATAGACGATGCCGGCGTCGATCGAATCCGCCGCCGATTTCGGCGCGATTGCCTTACCCTCCAGCGTGATCGTGCCGCCGCTGGTGCGGGTGATGCCTGATATCGCCTGCATCACCTCGCTGCGCCCGGCGCCGACAAGGCCGTAGAAGCCGAGGATTTCGCCCCTGTGCAGCTCGAAGCCTATGTCGTCGAACTCGGTCGGGTGCGACAGGCCGGAGACGGCCAGCACCGGCGCGCCGATCTCGGCCTTGCGCTGCGGAAAGATGTGATCGACCGAGCGGCCGACCATCATGCGCACGATCTGGCTCTGGCCGGCGTCCTTGATCAGGCCTTCGCCGACCATCTCGCCGTCCCGGAACACGGTATAGCGGTCGGCGATGTGGTAGATCTCATCGAATTTGTGGCTGATGAACAGGATCGCCTTGCCGTCGCTCTTGAGGAATTCGATCAGCAGGAAAAGCTCTTCGATCTCCTTCATCGAAAGCGCTGCCGTCGGCTCGTCCATGATGACGATCCGCGCGTCGATGGACATGGCGCGGGCAACCGCGACTAGGTGCTTGTTGGCAATGCCGAGATCCTTCAGCCTGGCGTCGGCGTCGATATGGCCGGCGCCCATCGTGTCGAGCACCTCGCGGGCATTCTTGCGCATGGTGCGCCAGTCGATGGTTTTGAAACGCGTGCGCGGCGCATGGCCGAGGAAGATGTTTTCGGCCACCGTCAGGTCGTCGAACAGCACGGTTTCCTGGTGGATGGCGGTGATGCCATGCCCGAACGCGGCGTGGGCGCTGGGCAGTGTGACCGGCTGGCCGTCGATGCTGATCGTGCCAGCATCCGGCTGGTAGATGCCGGTCATGATCTTGACCAGCGTCGACTTGCCGGCGCCGTTTTCGCCGATCAGCGCGGTTACCTGGCCGGGATACAGCGACAGGCCGACATTGTGCAGCGCCCGCACGCCGGGAAAGCTTTTCGAGATGCCGGACAGCGTCAGGCGCGGTCCGGATGACAAAGGCGCTTCATGTGCCACTTCGTGCTGGGCTGTCGTGTCCATAATCGTATCAAGCCCTGTAGCAAGGTTCGTTTGAAAGCGCGGCGGAACCTGAGCCCCGCCGCACCGTTTCGAAGGTCCCAGGATCAATAGATCTTGGAGAACTTTTCGATGTTCGACTTGTCGAACTGGAAGGGCGGAGCCATCGCAGCCGAGTTGGTGTCGTCGAGCGTGACCTTGCCGACGCGGCCGATCGACAGCGTAGCACCGGGCTTGGCCTCTTCCTTCTTCACCGCCAGGTCGTGGGCGAGGTAGACGGCGGAGTAGCCGAGATCGATCGGGTTCCACAGCGCAACCGCCTGGCTGGCGCCATTGTCGATGAACTTCTTGAACTCCGACGGCAGCGCC
Source organism: Mesorhizobium sp. M0207 (assembly GCF_040321995.1). NCBI lineage: Bacteria > Pseudomonadati > Pseudomonadota > Alphaproteobacteria > Hyphomicrobiales > Phyllobacteriaceae > Mesorhizobium > Mesorhizobium sp. M0207. The sequence goes on along the minus strand of NZ_JAMYSQ010000001.1, from coordinate 38,412 downwards.
AGGCCGGTGACGTTGACCTTGCCGATCAGGCCTTCATCGGTCACCACCTGCGCGGCGGCAACGACGCCGACCGTGGTCGGTGCGATGATCGCCTTGAGGTTCGGATAGGACTTCAGCAGGCCCTTGGCTTCGTCCGTGCTCTTGGCCGAGTCGTCGTCGCCATAGACGGTGGCGACGAGCTTGATCTTGGGGAACTTCTCCGGCAGCACCTTCTTGGCGGCGTCGATCCAGGCATTCTGGTTGGTCGCGGTCGAAGAAGCCGACAGGATGGCGACATCGCCGCCTTCCGGCAGGTAGTCGGCGGCCAGCTTGATGATGGTCTCACCGATCAGGTTGGTATCGGAGGGGTTGAGGTGAAGCTGGCGTCCTTCCGGCGCGACGCCTGAATCCCACGAGATGACGGTAATGCCGCGCTGCATCGCCTTCTTCAGCACTGGCACCAGCGCGTCGGCGTCGTTCGCCGAAATGGCGATGGCATCGACCTTCTGGGCGATCAGCGAATTGACCACTTCGATCTGCGCTTCGGCGGTCGCCTTGGTCGGGCCGGTGTAGATGATGTCGACATCGCCGAGTTCCTTGGCCGCCTCTTCGGCGCCCTTGTTGGCGGCGTCGAAGAAGCCGTTGCCGAGCGACTTCACCACCAGCGCGATCTTGACGTTTTCGGCGTAGGCGGCATTCACGAACATGGCGGCGGAGAACGCCGCCGTAACCATCAATTTCTTCAGAAAGCTCATCGAATATCCTCCCTTGAGCGTTGCATTCCATCGCCGCTGCGGGCGTGAGTGGTTCTCAGGCCTGCAGCGAAGATTCTTCCTTGTTGGTTGCCGTTGTGCGGGCGATGATCAGCGTCACGCCGGCGGTCTCCAGCATCTTGGCTTCGCGATCCTCGATGGCGTCGTCGGTGATCACCGTGGCGATGCGCGACAGGCCGCACAGGATCAGGCTCGAGCGTTTGCGGAACTTCGAGGAATCGACCAGCACCACCAATTCGTCTGCCTGGTCGATCAGTTTCTGCTCGGCCTGGATCAGCAGCGGGTCGCCTTCCATAAGACCGAGCGGCCCCAGCCCTTGCGCGCCCATGAACATGCGGCGCGCGTAGAAATTGCGCGTCACGTCATTGTCGAACGGCGACAGGATGATGTTCTGCTCGCGGTAGATGGTGCCGCCCGACAGCATCACCGTGTTCTTGGAGTGCCTGAGCAAGTGCTCCGCGATCGGGAAGGAATTGGTGAAGATCGGCATGCGGCGGCCGGTCAGGAAATGCACCATCTGGAAGGTGGTGGTGCCGCCATTGATGATGATCGGCTCGCCGTCCTTGCACAGATCCACGGCTTCCCGCGCGATTGCCCGCTTCTGCGAAGCGTTGATGGTCTCGTTGACGGAAAAGGGCCGGCCGGCAAGGCCGATGAACTGCGGCGGCGAAAGCGCCTCGGCGCCGCCGCGCACCCGGCGCAGCCGCTTTTGCACATGCAATGCCGCGATGTCGCGCCGGATCGTCGCCTCCGACGACTCCGTCAGGTCGACCATCTCCTGCACCGTCACCACAGGCTTTTCCTGGACGGCGGACAGAATGATCCTGTGGCGCTCTTTCTCGTGCATGGTTCCTCCCTGCCGGAGCATCTAGTCACCCAAAGCGCGCAGTGTCAATCATTTCCGATCAGATAATTTCATTGTGCAATGCAATATGACTGATATTGATCGTTTGTGATTGACAAGGCCGCTGCTTGCGTAGAAATTCGTACAAAAGGGACCCGCGCCGTTTGCGTGTCCCAAAGGGAGGATACCTATGCTCGACAAGCGCTCCGGCACGCGCCTCGCCAATCTTTGGGATGACGCAAAAGCGCAAGCAATGAGCGAGCCCGAACGTCTGGTCTATCGCTCGAATGTTCTTGGCTCCGACAAGCGCGTCACCAATTATGGCGGCGGCAACACCTCCTCCAAGATCTGGCAAAACGATCCGCTCACCGGCGAGAGCGTGGAAGTGCTGTGGGTCAAGGGCTCGGGCGGCGACAGCGCCTCGATCAAGCTCGACGGCTTCGCCACGCTCTACATGGACAAATTGCGCGCGCTGAAAGGTCTCTATCGCGGCCTCGAACATGAAGACGAGATGGTCGGCTATCTGCCCCATTGCACCTTCAACCTCAACCCGCGCGCGGCTTCCATCGACACGCCGCTGCATGCCTTCGTGCCGAAGCCTTTTGTCGACCATATGCATCCCGATGCCATCATCGCCATTGCCGCCGCCAAGGATTCGCAGGCGCTGACCAAGGAGATCTTCGGCGACACGATCGGCTGGCTGCCATGGAAACGTCCGGGCTTCGAGCTCGGCCTGTGGCTGGAGAAATTCTGCCGCGAAAACCCCGAAGCCAAGGGTGTCGTACTGGCCAGTCATGGCCTGTTCAGCTGGGGCGACACGCCGAAGGAATGCTACGAGACGACGATCTCGGTGATCAACCAGGCGATCGACTGGTTCGAGCGCAAGAGCCAGGGCAAGCCGATTTTCGGCGGCGAAGTCGTCAAATCCCTCGATGCGCCTGCGCGTCGCGCCGCGGCCGCAAAACTGATGCCGAGGATCCGTGGCCTGATCTCGGAGAACAGCCACAAGCTCGGCCATTTCGACGATTCCCCTGCCGTGCTCGAATTCGTCAATTCCAGGGATTTGCGGCCGCTGGCGGCACTCGGCACGTCCTGCCCGGACCACTTCCTGCGAACCAAGATCCGGCCGCTCGTCATCGAGTTCGACCCCCAAAATCCCGACGTCGATGCCGTCATTGCCCGTCTTGCCGATGATGTGGCGGAGTATCGCGTCGGCTATCAGGCCTATTATGACCGCTGCAAGCACGCGGATTCGCCACCGGTGCGCGATCCGAACGCCGTCGTCTATCTGATGCCCGGCGTTGGCATGTTCACCTTCGCCGGCGACAAGGCGACGGCGCGCATATCGGGCGAGTTCTACGTCAACGCCATCAACGTCATGCGCGGTGCCTCGACGGTCTCGACCTATGTCGGCCTGCCCGACCAGGAAGCCTTCGACATCGAATACTGGCTGCTCGAAGAGGCAAAGCTGCAGCGCCTGCCGAAACCAAAGGCTCTTGCCGGCCAGATTGCGCTGGTCACCGGCGGCGCCGGCGGCATTGGCCGGGCCACCGCCAACCGGCTGCTGCGCGAGGGCGCGTGCGTCGTGCTGGCCGATATCGACGAAGCAGCCCTTGCCGGCGCCAATGACGAGCTTGCCAAGGCCTATGGCAAGGATTTCGTGCGGCCCGTAGTCATCAACGTCACGTCCGAGGATCAGGTGATCTCCGGCTTTGCCGAAACGGCGGTCGAATTCGGCGGCATCGATATTCTGGTCTCCAATGCCGGCCTGGCCTCCTCGGCGCCGATCGAGGACACCACGCTGACGCTGTGGAACAAGAACATGGACATCCTGTCGACCGGCTATTTCCTGGTTTCGCGGGAGGCGTTCCGGCTGTTTCGGGCGCAGAAGATCGGCGGCAACGTCGTCTTCGTCGCCTCCAAGAATGGGCTTGCCGCATCGCCAAACGCCGCCGCCTATTGCACTGCCAAGGCCGCCGAAATCCATCTGGCACGCTGCCTGGCGCTGGAAGGCGCGGAAGCGCAGATCAGGGTCAATGTCGTCAACCCCGACGCCGTGCTGCGCGGCTCGAAGATCTGGAGCGGCGAATGGAAGGAACAGCGCGCCGCCGCCTACAAGATGTCGACCGACGATCTCGAGGAGCACTACCGCTCGCGTTCGATGCTGAAGCGGTCGGTGTTCCCCGAAGACATCGCCGAGGCGATCTATTTCTTCGCCTCCGATATGTCGGCCAAATCGACCGGTAACATCATCAACGTCGACGCCGGCAACGCACAGAGCTTTACGCGATAAGCAGTCGTTTGAGGGTTGGCGCCGACGCCGGAGCTTTACCCTTCTCCCCGTTACCATACGGGGAGAAGGTGCCGGCAGGCGGATGAGGGGCAGCGCCAACCGAACGCATTTGGGAGGAAACTTTAGTGTCCGAAACCATCATCTCCGCCGATGTTGTCGAGAAAGATAATGCCGCGCGCAACGCCAATCTCAAGCGCGACTACGAGTCCCTCGGCGAGCGCCTCGACCGCCGCGGCATCGCCATCGACGCCATCCGCGACAAGGTCGAGAAATTCGCCGTCGCCATCCCGTCCTGGGGCGTCGGCACCGGCGGCACCCGCTTTGCCCGCTTTCCCGGCGCCGGAGAGCCGCGTGATATTTTCGACAAGATCGAGGACTGCGCCGTCATCCGGCAATTGACGCAGGCGACGCCGACCGTCTCGCTGCATATTCCCTGGGACAAGGCCGATCCGAACCGGCTGAAGCAGGCGGCATCCCGCTTCGGCCTCGGCTTCGACGCCATCAACTCCAACACCTTCTCCGACGCCAGGGACCAAAAACTTTCCTATAAATTCGGCTCGCTGTCGCATGCCGATGCAGCGACACGCCGGCAGGCGGTCGAGCATAATCTCGAATGCATCGAGATCGGCAGGACGCTGGGCTCCAAAGCGCTGACGGTATGGATCGGTGACGGCTCGAACTTTCCCGGCCAGGTCAATTTCGCCAAGGCATTCGAGCGCTATCTCGACGCGATGAAGGAGATCTATGCCGGACTGCCGGACGGCTGGAAACTGTTCACCGAGCACAAGATGTACGAGCCGGCCTTCTATTCGACCGTCGTGCAGGATTGGGGCACCAACTACATCATCGCCAACGAGCTTGGCGACAAGGCGTTCTGTCTGGTCGACCTTGGCCATCACGCCCCCAACGTCAACATCGAGATGATCGTGTCGCGACTGATCCAGTTCAAGAAACTTGGCGGCTTCCATTTCAACGATTCGAAATATGGCGACGACGATCTCGACGCCGGCTCGATCGATCCCTACCGGCTGTTCCTCGTCTTCAATGAACTGGTCGATGCCGAGCTTGCCGGTGCCGAAGGTTTCGATCCGGCCCACATGCTCGACCAGAGCCATAACGTCACCGATCCGATAGAAAGCCTGATGTTGTCGGCGGTCGAGGTGCAGCGCGCCTATGCGCAGGCGCTGCTGGTCGACCGCAAGGCGCTCGAAGGCTTCCAGGACGCTAATGACGCGCTGATGGCGACGCAGACGCTGAAGACAGCCTATCGCACCGACGTCGAGCCTATCCTTGCCATGGCGCGGCTGAAGACCGGCGGCGCCATCGATCCGGTCGCCGCCTACCGCGCCGCCGGCTACCGGGCGAAGGTCGCAGCCGAACGGCCGGCGGTGGCGAGCGTCGGCGGCGGGATTGTTTGATATTGGCTGAAAAACGAAAACCCGCCTAAGGCGGGTCGTCGGTGCGAATCAATCGCGATTGTTGCGTTTATAAGCCCAGGCTTGGGCGGACCGCATTCCAGTCTTCCCAAGCATTCTCAAGCCTGATGTCATCATAGCCGCGCTTCTCCGCCACCTGCGCGGCGACGTCGTATGGCATCGCCATGCATGCGGCGCTGTCCCTGATCGCCACGACTTCGTCCTCAGTCAAAGGCGAGCCCTTTTGCTGTTCGCGATTGAGCAGAACCGCCACAAGCGATGGGATCGCTACCAAAACCAACTGCTCGTCGGTCACGTCAAATTCTCTGTCGCTTGTACTTCACCAGCTTCTTGAGCCGCTCGCCCAAGGGCTTCTCGTCGTCGCGTTCAGGCCCGCGGGCTACGTCCTTGAAGTTGTGGATCTGGGATTGCTTCGGATCAGCCATGCTTGCGCCTGTACCATGCTCAGTGGCTGCGGCCTATCCTTGCCATGGCGCGGCTGAAGACCGGCGGCGCCATCGATCCGGTCGCCGCCTACCGCGCCGCGGGCTACCGGGCGAAGGTTGCAGCGGAACGGCCGGCCGTGGCGAGCGTCGGCGGCGGGATTGTTTGATATTGGCTGAAAATGAAAACCCGCCACGAAGGGCGGGTCGTTGGAGCCAATTAGCACCATATCCAAATTAATAGCATAGCTGCCGGCACAAAGCAAGAACAAAGTTGCTGTGTAACTGAAAAATTCTGAGAGCCGCGATGAAGCGTGGCCTTGCTACCAACGCTGCGGCGCTCAGAAGTTACGGCATGGATCCTAGGGCGGAGCAGGAGCGAAGCGACGTAGCGGAGACCCTAGGATCCATGCCGTTGCAGTCGCCGAAGATTGCAACGGCGGTTGCGAGGCGAACCGGCACAGGCGTGCGAACCCTCCCGATTCTTTCGATCTTCGCAGTAGACTCGACCTCCCCAAACCGCTTTCCTAGGCCCACCCCAAGCCTCGGAGAACGGCCATGCACAATTTCCGCCGGACGCTGATTGCCGTAAGCCTTTCCCTCACCCTGACCTTCGTACCCTTCCTCGCCTATGCCGCCTCGCCGCAGCCGGCGAAGGGCGAGCACGGCATGGTGGTGACCGCCCAGCATCTTGCGTCTGAGGTCGGCGTCGAGGTGCTGAAGAGGGGCGGCAACGCGGTCGATGCCACGGTCGCCGTCGGCTATGCGCTGGCCGTGGTCTACCCGACCGCCGGCAATATCGGCGGTGGCGGCTTCATGACCATCCGCTTCAAGGACGGCCGCTCGACCTTCCTCGATTTTCGCGAGCGCGCGCCGCTGGCCGCGACCAAAACCATGTATCTCGACAAGGACGGCAAGCCGGTAAAAGGCGCCAGTCTCGACGGCTATCTGGCGATCGGCGTGCCGGGCTCGGTCGCTGGTTTCGAGATGGCGCGGGAGAAATACGGCACGCTGTCGCGGCAGGACTTGCTGGCGCCGGCCATCCGCTTTGCCAAGGAAGGCTTCGTGCTGGAGCAGGGCGATGCGGCCTCGCTCCAGGGCGGCGCGGAGCGGTTGGCAAGGGACCCAGCGGCGGCGGCCATTTTCCTCAAGCCGGACGGCAAGCCCTATGCTGTCGGCGAGCGTCTTGTTCAGCCCGACCTCGCGGCTTCGCTGGCCGCCATTTCCGAACGCGGGGCGGATGCCTTCTACAAAGGCGCGACCGCCGACGCCATCGTCAGGGCGAGTGGGGAGAAGGGCGGCATTCTGGCCAGGGTTGATTTCGAAAGCTATGCGGTGCGCGAGCTCAAGCCCGTGACCTGCAATTATCGCGGCTACGAGATCATTTCCTCGCCGCCGCCGAGCTCCGGCGGCGTCATCATCTGCGAGATCCTCAACGTGCTTGAGTTCTATCCGTTGTCCTATCTCGGCGCCGGTTCGGCCGAGACGGTTCACGTCATGGTCGAGGCGATGCGCCACGCCTATGTCGACCGCAATTCGGCGCTCGGCGATCCCGGTTTCATCGACAATCCGGTCGCAAAACTGCTCGACAAGAATTACGCCAGGGAAATTCGCGAAAAGATCGATCCGTTCCGGGCCGGCGTCTCGCAGGAATTGATGCCGAAGGGTTTTGGCGAGAGCAACGAGACGACGCATTTTTCGATCATCGACAATGATGGCAATGCCGTCGCGGTAACCTACACGCTGAACGGCTCTTTCGGCGCCGGCGTTGTCGCCGCCGGCACCGGCATCCTGCTCAACAACGAGATGGACGATTTCACCCAGAAACCCGGCGTGCCCAATCTCTATGGCCTGGTCCAGGGCGAGGCGAATGCGATCGCGCCGAAAAAGACGCCGCTGTCCTCGATGAGCCCGACCATCCTCGCCAAAGACGGCAAGCCGTTCATGGTCATCGGCAGCCCCGGCGGTTCACGCATCATCACCATCACGCTGGAGGCGATCGTCAACGTCGTCGACCACGGTATGAACATCCAGGAGGCCATCGACGCACCGCGCATCCATCACCAATGGCTGCCTGACACGGTCTATATCGAACGTTTCGGCCTGTCGCCCGATACCGAAAAGCTGCTCACCGGCATGGGCTACCACCTCGATCTTGCCGACACGACCTGGGGCCAGGCGACCGGCATCCTGGTCGGCGGCAAGAGCCTGGCGGAAATCGAGAAGGGCGGCGGCGCCCGCTACAATGGCGCCATCGACAGCCGCGCCGCATCCGGCAAGGCTATCGGGTATTAGACCCCAAGAGTGGGAATCGGTTTTTCGGATAAGATCATGGTCAACAATTTCGCTCTGAATCAGGTGACCAGCGCGATCGTCGACGCTATCAGCATCAGCGCCGCGATGCCGACGAACAGGGCGTAGATGCGTGGCCGGTCGAGCAGAAGCGCATTGCCGGATATCCATGCCGCGGTGGCTCCGCCAAGCGCGAAAAAGAAGGTGCTGCGGCGCCCGAAGCTCAAGCCGGCAGCCATCAGGCCACCGATGATCAGGGCGCCGAACACGATGATCACGGCGACTGCGTATTTTTCGAAATCGTTGCTGCCGGCGCTCGGGCCGATTGCGTTCAACCTCGACAGATCGTCCGGATCGAACGGGCTGGTCGACCCATATTCGTCTTGACCGACAGGCTCATGCATTATTCGTTCTCCGCAAACCGACAGCAAATCATCAAGCCTCGCCGAGCGCAACCGCTCGCCGAATGTGATCGGCACGGTGTTCAACACTTTCTGGCGGCGGCTTGCCAGAGATTTTTGAATTCGCGATTGGATCGCCGCCCCGCTGCGCGGCCTGGTCAAGCGCTTTGCCCGAGCTGAACCTTCATGCCGCCCTGGCCAAGGACTGCGTTGCCTGAACGGAAGCCCCAAGCACCGCCTGTGCGCTGTCTGCCTGCCTTTCATCGACATGCGCCAGCAGCAGGATCACACCTTGTGCGGCATCCGGCTTGCCTGGCAGCTTGCCGATATCGGACAATGCGCCGAAAAGTCTGCCGGCAACGCAGCCCAAGACTGCACCGACGAGGACCGATGCCAGCCATCCCGCGCCGAGCGGATCGATGCCGGGGATATCGAAGGCGCCGAGGCCGGCCAACAAACCCGCCGCCGCGCCGAGGGCGGCACCGGTGCCTGGACCGCGCAAGACGGCGCCGATTTCGTCGTCGTAGGGTCCGATGATACTGATCTGGTGGCGCGCAATTCCTGCCGCCTGAAGTGCTTCGACGGCTCGCGCCGCCTGGTCATGGGAATCAAAAAGTCTGCTGATTGTTCGCATTGAAACTGCCTGTGAGGCCCCCGCCTCGACGGTACGGCGGGTTCCTGCTGAGCGACGACGCCGAGGAACCGCCTAACGCATACGTCGCCCGCCGCTCATTTCCGAGCGGCGGGCGACGACTGCCCGAGCTTTCACGTCACTCGATGATCTTGACGATCTTGCGCGTGCCTGGGTCGACGACGACGGTGCGGTTGTCGACGACGACATAGCGGTATTTGACGTTGGGGACTTCATGAAGCTCGACGGTATCGGGGAGCGTCGAGCCGATATTGAGCTCCACCCCAGGGATTTTCACCGAGGCCAGCGGCTGCTTTTTCACATACTCCTTGATGATCGTTTCCTGCTGCGGTTCGATGACAACGTCTTGCGCCGCAGCGGCGCCGATGCCTGCCAGCAGCAAAAATCCCGCCACCGCGGTGGAAAGATGCATTCTCATGGTCGTCTCCTTTGCGAACTCGGTCCGCTCTTCACGCCAAGGCTCACTCGAACGGAAGGCAGCTGAAAACGTTCCGTCGACGGGGCTTCGGTCCCGCCCGGCAGGGACCAACCGACGTGTTGCCGCAGGACCTAAGTCTGATCCTTGCGCGCAAAGGGTGGGTTTGCCGCGTGACCCGGAACCGTGGCGGCGCGTGGCCGTTGCTGGCTGCACGTTCCGGGAGGATTCCATGGAAAAGGTCGACGGTTGCTCGCACCGGTCCAGGCTGTTTCCATTCCGATCGAACCCGGCATCTGCGCAGCACTGTCCCTTCCTGCGCCGATAAGGGTTCGCGCGTCACTTTGTGGCGGGCGAACCCTCAAATTGCTGTGTGCACCAAAGTTGACCCCCTGAAGCGAAGAGAAGGGGCGAGGAGAGCGGAAATGGCCGATGACAAGAGCAAGCGAGACTTCAGCGACCGCAATCGCGTTTCGGCGGATGAATATTATGAGGTCGAATATTTCGCGCGGGAAAATGGTGTTTCGCCCAGCCAGGTGAGCAAGCTGATCAAAAGGACCGGCGGCGACCGGATGATCCTCTCGCAGGCGGTGAAGGCATTGCGCGAGCGCAAGTGAGCTGGCGGCGAAGCCAACGGTGGAAAGGCACTGATCGCGATCGGCCGAGATCCGGCCAGCTATCGACAACGTGCCCGGATGCCGCCGCTTCGGCCAAGCGCAATGCCCCGCTACTTCTTCGATTCCGATGAAGACGGAATTGTCTATTCCGACGATCAGGGAACGTTATATGACGATCTCCCGCTGGTCAGGAAAGAAGCCCTTCGCACATTGGCCGAGATGGCCAGGGATGGCCTTCCTCATCGCAGGATTGCAGTCAAGGTCCGGGACGACCGTGGCGGTCTGGTCCTTGAAGTGGCTTTGACCTTTGCCGTTGAAACGCGGCACTTCGACGAGCGGATTTTCCGGATCGACTTGCGCACGAACTGACGGCTCGATCATCATCGCGCCGAGCATCAGATTTCTGGTGCAGCGGCATCTTCCCCTGGCGCGGAACATTAGAAATCTCTAATTGTTATCTTAAGCAGCGGGAACCTCCCAGGTTTCTGCTGCAGATCGGGTGCAACCCGATCGGCCCGCGCCCTCCGCCAGAGGCGCGGGCTTCGTTTGTTTAGCCGATGCGCAACGCCGTTCGGCAGCAGCATATTGGAGGCCTGCGGGAGCATTAGTAACATCTGTCGCTACCGCGGCGCCCTGGCGCCCAGGCAACGGAGCCCGTCGTCCGACAGGGCGGCGGGCTTTTTTGACGCGGGTCGGTCATCACGCAATCGATGGAATTCTGGCCGGCGCCGCTTCGTGTGGCATGGGGTAAGGTGCCCTGACGCAGCGCCGGCCAAGCGGAAATCAGGTCCGCCGCAGCCAGATTGTAGCCGCGCCGGCGCAGCAGGTAATTGCGTGATCGCGGAAGCCGCACCATTGCAGAGCCCTCCCAGCAGTTCGGTCTGCCCAGCGGCTGACCCGATGCATTCATTCATTCTGACGATGCACCGGACGCCCCGACGGCGGAAATTGGACGCAGCACTCGCTCTCGATTCAGCGGCCGATGCTCCCTGCAGATTTCGGACGAAAGGCCATTCTATCCTTGTCGCGCCTGGATTCTTATCAGATCGTGGCAAGGTTTGCCTTTACGGCCGCGTTTGCCGGCGTTCTGCTGTTCGCCCTTTTGCCGGAGCAAGTCCTGCGGGGCCTTGGCCTGGCTTTCACGTCTGATCACGACAAGCTCAATCACGCCGCCGCCTTCGTCGTCCTGGCGGCTCTCGGAAGTTTCGGCTGGCCGGAACGCAAGGCGAAGCTGATCGTACTCCTCGTTCTCACGGGCGCGGCGATCGAGGGGCTTCAGGCCGTGCGACTGATAGGGCGCGACCCGGATCTATTCGACTGGGTCGCCGACTGCGCGGGAATCGCGTGCGGACTGATGGTTGCAAGCTGGACAAGGCGGCTCGCCGGCGGATTGCCATAGCTCGAAAGCGCATAACGGAATCGGCGCGCCCGTGCCCCAATAAGGGGAAATTGGCCGGCGCCACTGGGGGGCGCGTTGGGGTAAGTTGCCTGATGGGGCGCCGGCCAGGCGGAAAAATTACGTCCGCCGCAAAGTAACATAGCAGGAACGGCAAAGCGCGGCAGTAGCGTGATCGCGGAAGGTCCGCGTTGGCGCCTCCGGTGCGGTGACCCGTTTTGGATCAACAAATCTGGCACCTGAATTGCACTGCAGGCAATGCCGGGAAATCCCGGCAATCGTCCCCGAATATGGGGCCTCGCCGCTTCGCAAATGGAGCGGCGGGCCTTTTGCCGGACGTTGAAAAGTAGGCCGATCAGCGGCTTAGCCGATCACGGTGTGCTTAGCCCGATTTCCCCTGCCAAGTGCTTATTCTCACAAGAGAAATTCTAAAGCGCCCAAGCATCGGTGCTTGACACAGGTTTCGATAACTGGATAAGTGGATACACAGATACGCTCTGATCGGACCAGGGACATGGCAGCTGACGCAATCGAGCCGTTGGGCATCACGACCGCCGAGGAGGAGGCTTATCGCCACATTCAGCGGGCCCTGAGGATGGGGCGTTACCGGGCCGGGGACCGGCTGATCCCGGAAGAGATCGCGACGGAAATCGGCATGAGCCGCATGCCGGTTCGCGAAGCATTCCGCCAACTGGCCGCGGAAGGTCTTGTGGTCATTCGCCCGAACCGTGGCTGCATCGTCGCCGGGCTTACCCTCGATGAGATCTACGAAACCTTTGAAATACGCTCGGTGCTCGAAGGGCTGGCGGTGAGGCTTGCCATGCCGCACATCGATGCCGAAGTGCTTGAAGAACTGGAACGCCAGCTGGACCGCATGGAGCGCGCCAGCCAGACCGGCAGCAGCGACTGGGTCGTGCGCCATCAGGCCTTCCATTTGCAGATTTGCCAACTGAGCAACCGACCCAAACTCGTCCGGCAGATTGCCAGCCTGCACGTCGTGATCGAACCCTACCTGCGCATCTGGTTCGACTATGTCGACAAGCCCGCCAGCGCGCGTGCCGAGCACGAGATCCTGATCGACGTGCTGCGGTCAGGTGACGCCGGCAAGGCTGAGATCGTCATGCGGGATCATATCGTCGAGACAGCGCCGCTTCTGGCCAACTTCGCAAGTCCCGGCCGCCGCTAGGGAATACTCGTTGAAGCCGAAAGATAATCCGGCACGACGAAAGGGAACTGCCGTACCGGCAAAAAAGAGGAGAATGACATGAAAATTAGCCGCATCGCAGCCATTGCGTCGGTCCTGTTCGGCCTGGTCCAGGCCGCCGTTGCACAAGAAACACCAAAGGCAATTACCATTGCCACCGAAGGAGCCTACGCGCCCTGGAATTTCACAACAGCCGACGGCAAGCTGGACGGCTTCGAAGTCGATCTCGCCAATGATCTGTGCGGGCGAATGAAGATCGAGTGCAAGATCGTCGCACAGGACTGGGACGGCATGATCCCCGCGCTGACCGTCGGCAAGTTCGACGTGATCATGGCGAGCATGTTCATCACTGAAAAACGTCTGAAGGTCATTGATTTTACCCAGCCATATGCGGTTGACCCCTCAGGTTTCGCGGTCGCCAAGGATAGCGAACTGGGCAAGCTCGGCATTTCCAACGAGCGGTTCAAGCTGGACAATGAAGCCACTTCGCAGGCGGCAATCGACAAGCTCAAGCCATTGCTGAAGGGAAAGATCATTGGAGTTCAGGCTGCAACGGCGAACCTGGAATTCCTGAAAAAATACTTCTCGGACGTCGCCGAGATTCGCGAATACAAGACCACCGAGCAACACGATCTCGATCTTGCCGCGGGTCGCATCGACGCGCTCTTCGCGCAACAGACAGCGCTGGCCGCCACGCTGAGCAAGCCGGAGTTCAGCGACTATACGCTTGCAGGACCAGGATTTGTCGGGGGTCTCTTCGGTCTTGGCTCAGGGGCCGGCATCCGCAAAGAGGACACCAAGCTGAAAGACATGCTCAACGGCGCCATCGACGCCGCGACCGCCGACGGCACGATCAAAACTCTGTCGCTTAAATGGCTCAAGAGCGACGTTACTCCAGTCAAGTAAGCGCTTGCCGGCGAACGGCCATTCCTGACCACGTTCCGGAGCTGAGCCGTTCGTCCTGCCGGGGCATCAATGCCGGGGGTATCAATGGTTGACGCATTCCGGCTGCTTGGTTTCCAGCACGGAGGTTGGGGGGCTGCTCTTCTCATGGCGGCCTCGGTCACAGTGCTCCTGTCTGTGCTGGGCTTTGCGCTTGGCGCTGTATTTGGCGGGCTGGCAGCGGCCGGGCGTCTCCGCAACTCCAGAATATTGAGGTTCTTGGCCCTTGGCTATTGCACGGTTTTCAGGGGCGTGCCCGACCTTCTGACCATTTATCTGCTTTACTATGGAGGTAGCGTCGCCCTGACCTCGCTTGGTCATAGCCTGGGCGGGTCCGGATTCGTCGGCGTTCCGGCCTTTGCCACCGGAACCTTGGCTATCGCGATCATCTCGGGCGCCTATCAAGCCGAGGTCTATCGAGGGGCTTACGTCGCCATCGACCAGGGACAGCACGATGCCGCTTGCGCGCTTGGTCTCAACCGGCTGCAGCGGCTGCGACAGGTTATTTTTCCCCAGCTCCTGAGATACGCGCTGCCAGGTCTCGGCAATGTGTGGCAGTTGGTTCTGAAGGACTCCTCGCTGATATCGGTAATCGGCCTCGTTGAACTGATGCGCCAGGCGCAGATCGCTGCAGGTTCGACCCGTGAACCGTTCATCTTCTACATTGCTGCAGCCTTGCTCTATCTGGCTATCGCTTCCGTCACGGGCCACGCCTTTTACCGTCTGGAACGGAAGGCGCCGTGGCGCGTCCGGTCGGCATGATAGATTTCAGTTTTTTCCTCGAAATCCTGCCGAAGCTACTCGCCGGCCTGCCGCTCACGGTGGAACTGGCCCTGACTTCCATCGTTGCCGGCTTCGTTCTTGCCGTCACATTGGCGCTTGCCCAGCAATCGGAATCGCCCTTCGTCGTCTTGCCGATCCGTGGCTTCGTTGCCGTGTTCAGGGGCACGCCTCTGCTGGTGCAGATTTTTCTGACCTATTATGGCCTTGGTCAGTTCCGGCACCAACTGTCGGCAATTGGATTATGGGCCGTTTTCCGCGAACCCTACTGGTGCGCAATCATCGCGCTGACCCTCAACACCACCGCCTATGGCAGCGAAATCCTCCGCGGCGCGATTCAATCGGTGCCACGCGGCCTTGTCGAGGCGGCGCGGTCTGTCGGCCTGTCCACCTGTTTGACCTATCGGCACGTTATCCTGCCGCTGGCCTTTCGCCAGGCGCTGCCGAGTTACGGCAATGAAATCATCCTGATGATCAAGGGCACGTCTCTGGCTTCCATCGTGACCTTGATGGAGGTGACTGGAATTGCCCAGGGATTGATCTCCCAGACCTACCGCGCCTTTGAAGTCTTCATTTGCGCGGGCGCCATTTATCTCGCTTTGAACTTCGCGATCATCCGTGCCTTGGCGGCACTCGAATACTGGATGTCGCGGCATCTGCGGCACCGCCCCTCGACGATGAGCGACGCCGCCTCTTGAGCACGATCAGAAGGGCATAGCATGCGAAATTTTGAGAAACCAACGCGCTCGGTCGTCGTTTCACGCGAGGCCATGGCCGCCACCTCTCATCCGTCGGCGACCCTGACGGCGGTCGAGATCATGGCGGCCGGCGGCAACGCCATGGATGCCGCCATCGCAGCCTGCGCGGTGCAATGTGTCGTCGAGCCAGCCTCGACCGGCATTGGAGGCGACTGCTTCGCTCTTCTGTCGCGAAACGGATCCGGCGAGGTCATCGCCTACAACGGATCGGGCAGGACACCCGCCGCCCTGACAATTGACTGGTTCCTCGAACGTGGCATGGCCGAGGTGGCCCGCAATTCTCCCGGCTCCGTCACCATCCCGGGAGCCATCGATGCCTGGACCAGATTGCACGCTGATCATGGACATATGCCCTTCGATCAAATCCTGGCCCCCGCTATACGTTTCGCCGAGGAAGGCTACGCCATTTCACCGCGGGTCCATCGTGACTGGGCGTTGGAAGAAGAACTTCTGGCCTCCGATGTAGCCGCGAAACGGATTTTCCTGCCAAACGGCCGCGCGCCACGTGTTGGCGAAGTGCATCGCCAGCCTGAGTTGGCTGCAACGCTGCGGCTGATCGCCAAGAAGGGACGCGAGGCCTTCTATACTGGCCCTGTGGCCGACGACATGGTCGCCTATCTTCGTGGGCTCGGCGGATTGCACACACTCGAAGATTTCGCCTCGGCAACAGGCGAATACGTGACCCCGATCAGCACGGCGTTCCGAGGCTGCGATGTGTTCGAATGTCCGCCGAATGGCCAGGGTGTGATCGCGCTGCTCATTCTAAACATCCTCTCGCGCTTCGAAGCGCACGGCGACCCGCAATCCGCGGACCGGCTTCACCTGGAAATCGAAGCAACACGCCTCGCTTACGCCGCGCGTGACCTGCTCGTCGCCGATCCCGACACTTCCGAGGTCCCGGTGGCCGAGATGTTGTCGAATGCCTGGGCCGATCGTCTGGCCGGCATGATTGACCTAAAGCGCGCCCGCGCGGACCTGCCGGCGTTCGATATGCCGCTGCACAGCGACACGGTCTATATTTCCGTT
Organism: Mesorhizobium sp. M0207; assembly: GCF_040321995.1. NCBI lineage: Bacteria > Pseudomonadati > Pseudomonadota > Alphaproteobacteria > Hyphomicrobiales > Phyllobacteriaceae > Mesorhizobium > Mesorhizobium sp. M0207. Next base: position 22,182 of record NZ_JAMYSQ010000001.1, on the reverse strand, counting down.
GTCGATAAGGACCGCAATGCGGTCAGTTTCATTAACTCGGTCTTCGACAGCTTTGGCTCGGGCCTGGTCTCGCCACGCTCCGGTGTCGTCTTGCACAATCGCGGGCAAAGCTTTTCGCTTGACCCCAGGCACCCCAATGCAGTGGCGCCGAACAAGCGACCTTTGCATACCATCATACCCGGGATGCTTGCGAGAGACGGCCGGGCAGAAATGCCTTTCGGCGTTATGGGCGGCTACTACCAGGCAATGGGCCACGCGCACCTGCTGACGAAGGTGCTCGATTTCGGGATGGATCTGCAGGAGGCGATTGATCTGCCGCGGGTCACCCCCGTCAGCGGCACCATGAACGTCCAGGCCGAACACGGGCTCGCTGGCGAAACCGTAGCTGAACTTAGCCGACGCGGTTTCGAAATCATTCCCGCCACGGACCCGATCGGCGGTGCGCAGGCCATTCGCATCGATTGGGCAAACGGGACCCTGCTGGGCGGTTCTGAACCGCGCAAGGACGGCTGCGCCCTCGGTCTGTAGAGCGGTTATGGCCAGAGCGAGATGCAAGATGCCGAAGATGCACTCCATCGACATTTGGCCGAGCAGGAGCCGCTGGCGCCATGGTCCCGATAATTCTTGCACGCCATCGACAATCCGATCGGCGCGAGGTTGTCACCCATGTCTTAGGTACAAACTGTTACCCATGTCTCCGAGCCGTACAGGGAAAAAATGGTGCCCAGAGGCGGATTCGAACCACCGACACGCGGATTTTCAGTCCGCTGCTCTACCAACTGAGCTATCTGGGCCTGCTCCGGTAGGCGGCAATCTGCACACCGGGTTCATGAAAGCGCCGTCGGCACCCCTTGAAAGCGCGTGGGTTATAGCACGGGAATCCGGCCTGTCCAGCGCTTAGAGCATGATCCCGAAAAGTGGAATCCGGTTTTCGGAAAAGATCATGCTCAGACAAAACGCCAGAACCTGTTCCGTCCGACAGTGTCCGGATGGAACAAGTTCTGGACATTGATTTCAGGCGGGAAACGACAGGCAGTCCGCAAGGCCGATCATCGGTCACGATCGCGGCTGCGAAACCGTCCCAAGCCTGTGGAAAACCGCAGGTGGACGGTGCTATTTCTGGTCGTCGTTCTGATCCTCGTCGTCGCGGCCCGGGATGACGTAGACCCCCTTCAGCCAGCGGTTGAGGTCGATGTCCTTGCAGCGCGTCGAGCAGAACGGGTAGGTTTCGCGCGCCGATGGCTTGCCGCATTCGGGGCAGGGCCGCTTGGGCCGCAACGGCGTGACCTTGTCGTCCGGGCTCATATCCGCGCACCCGACAGCCAGTTGGCGTGCACCTTAAACCCTTCGCCGCTCAAAAGCGCTACCGTCTCGTAGAGTGGCAGGCCGACGACGTTGGTGTAGGAGCCGACAAGCTTGACGACGAAGGCGCCGGCAAGCCCCTGGACGCCATAGCCGCCGGCCTTGCCGCGCCATTCTCCGGATGCGATGTAGGCCTCGATCTCCTCGCGCGGCAGCCGCTTGAAGCGCACCCTGGTCTCGACCAGCCGCAAGCGCTGCTTGCCGCCAGGTGTGATCAGGCAGATGCCGGAATAGACGCGGTGCGAACGGCCGGACAAAAGCCCAAGGCAGTTGGCGGCGTCGTCGAGCGTCTCGGCCTTGGGCAGGATGCGTCGCCCGACGGCCACCACCGTGTCGGCCGCCAGCACGAAGCTCGGCGCGTAGTCCGTCTCGGTTTTCAGCGAGGCCAGCGCTTTCTCGGCCTTCTGCGTCGCCAGGCGCTTGGCCAGCGAGCGCGGGTGCTCGGCGCGCAGCGGCGTCTCGTCGACATCAGCCGGCAGCACACGGTCCGGCTCGATGCCGGCCTGCTGCAGCAGCTCGATCCGGCGTGGCGAACCCGAGGCAAGCACGAGCTTCTGCAAAATGCCCATCGCGATCCCGGCCGGGTCCTTGAACTTACTTGAAGCGGTAGGTGATGCGGCCCTTGGTCAGGTCGTAGGGCGTCATCTCGACCAGGACCTTGTCGCCGGTCAAAACGCGGATGCGGTTCTTGCGCATGCGGCCGGCGGTATGGGCGATGATTTCATGTTCGTTTTCGAGCTTGACCCTGAACATCGCGTTGGGCAGCAGTTCCGTCACGACACCCGGAAACTCGAGGACTTCTTCCTTCGGCATTCGATACCTTTGCTTGGATGGGTACTTCCAGCGCCCCGGCCGGAAAGTTGCGCGGAACCTATATGATAAACGCCCGCTTGTGAACATGCTTAATCCGCGGCGTTTTCAGCCCCGTTGCCGAGGAAACGGCGGCCGATCCGCGCCTTCAGCCGCTCGCGCACGTCGCGGTAGGCGGCCATGATCTGCTCGCGCGTGCCGCTGACGCCGGTCGGGTCGGGCATCGGCCAATATTCGACCTCGACGGCCAGCGAGCGGGTGAGTTCGAGCGCGATGTGGTGGGCTTCCGGCGCCAGCGTGACGATCAGGTCGAAATAATCGTCCTCGAGGTCATCCATCGTTCTCGGGTGCCGTTCGCCGAGCGACAGCCCTTCTTCGGCCAGCACGGCATCGACGAACGGATCGCGTTCGCCGCCGCGCACTCCCGCCGAGGCGACGAAGGTGGTAGGCGGGAGCACCTTGCGCGCCAGCAATTCGGCCATCGGCGAGCGCACGGCGTTCATGCCGCAGACAAACAGGATCGAGCGGGGCAGGATCTGGCGGGGCAGCGGGGCGGCCAGTTTCAGCCTCGCCAGTGCAGCACGCAAACCAGCGTGAACAGCCGGCGCGCCGTGTCGAAGTCAATCTCGATCTTGCCGGCAAGCCGGTCCATCAGCCTCTGCGAGCCTTCATTGTGCAGGCCGCGCCGGCCCATGTCTATCGCCTCGATATGGCTTGGCGTCGCGGTGCGGATGGCATCGTAATAGCTTTCGCAGATCATGTAGTAGTCCTTGACGATGCGCCGAAGCGGCGTCAGCGACAGGATGTGGGTGACCACGGCTGCGCCGTCCTCGCGCGTCACCGCGAACACCAGCCGGGACTCGGCCAGCGACAGTTTCAGCCGGTATGGCCCGGCGCCGTCGTCATTGACCGGCTGGAAGCGGTTCTCCTCGATCAGGTCGAAGATCGCCACCGCCCGCTCATGCTCGACATCGGGCGTCGAGCGGCCGATCGTCTCGTCGAGCTCGACATCGATCAGCCTGGCGCGGGTTTGGTCGTAGTCGGACATTTCTACATGTTCAGCCGGATGGCGACGGAGCGTCCATGCGCATCGAGGCCTTCCGCCTTGGCGAGCGTGATCGCCGCCGGCGCCAGTGCCCGCAACTGCTCCGGCCCGAGCTTCAGGATCGAAGTGCGCTTGACGAAATCGAGCACCGAAAGCCCGGACGAAAAGCGCGCCGAGCGCGCCGTCGGCAGCACGTGATTGGAGCCGGCGACATAGTCGCCGATGGCTTCCGGCGTGTGGCGGCCGAGAAACACCGCACCGGCATTGCGCATCCGCGCCAGGAACGCCTCTGGGTCGTCGATGGCAAGCTCGACATGTTCGGCCGCGATTCGGTCGACCAGCGGCAGTGCTGCCTCGATCGTCGGCACCAGGATGACGGCGCCGAAATCGCGCCAGCTCGCCGCCGCCGTTTCTCTGCGCGGCAGGTTCTGCAACTGCCGCTCCACCGCCTGTTCGACCGCTGCGCCAAAGGCACGGTCGTCGGTGATCAAGATCGACTGCGCCGACACATCGTGTTCGGCCTGGGCGAGGAGGTCGGCGGCGATCCAGTCCGGATCGTTGCTGCCGTCGGCGACAACCAGCACTTCCGACGGCCCGGCGATCATGTCGATGCCGACCGTGCCGAACACCTGGCGCTTGGCCGCCGCGACATAGGCATTGCCGGGGCCGACGATCTTGGCGACGGGCTTTATCGTTTCGGTACCATAGGCAAGGGCCGCGATCGCCTGGGCGCCACCAACGCGGTAGATTTCGGAGACACCGGCAAGATCGGCTGCCACCAGCACCAGCGGCGGCACCTCGCCGCCAGAGGCCGGCACCACCATGGCGATGCGCTCGACGCCGGCGACCTTGGCCGGTACCGCGTTCATCAGCACCGAACTCGGATAGCTCGCCGTGCCGCCCGGCACGTAGAGCCCGACGGCCTCGATTGCCGTCCAGCGCGAGCCGAGCTCGACGCCGGCGGCATCGGTGTAGCGGTCGTCCTGCGGCAGCTGCCGCTGGTGATGGGCGCGGATGCGCTCGCGCGCGAATTTCAGCGCCTCGACCGTCTGCGGATCGGCGGCCTCGTAAGCCTTGGCAATGTCGTCCCTGGAGACGGCGATGCCGAGCCTGGCCAGGTCGCCGCCGCCGAATTTCTGCGTGTACCCGACCAGCGCCGCGTCGCCCTCGGCACGCACCTTGGCGATAATCTCGCGCACCACGGCGTCGACATCGGCCGAGACTTCCCGCTTGGTCAGCAGGAACGCGGCAAAGCGCTGCTCGAAATCGGCGTCGGACTGGCGAAGCGTGATAACCATCATATCAGACCCTGTGGACCGGGCGCGACGTCGCTTCCCAGGCGCCGCCGACATCGGCAAGCCGCGCCTCGATGCATTCGACATCGAGCATGATCGCGCCGCCGCCCGAAAAGATCAGCTCGACGATGCCGGCCGGTTTGTCGAGCGCGAGAAAGCTGATCGCCAGCAGTGACAGCACCTCGTCCGGCTTGTCGCGGGCAATGCCGCTGGTCTTGGCGCCGAGCACCCGGTCGAAATGCAGCACGGCCTGCCGCCGCTCATTGTGCTGGCGGAAGAAGCCGGATTTCGCCTCCCAGACGAAGCGGTTCATGGTCAGCACGAAGCGCTTTACCGAAGGCAGGTATTCGAGATCGCTGACCTTCATGACGGCATCCTGGACATGCGCCGAGATGATGCTCAGATCCTGATCGTCGAGCGCGACAAGCTTGAGGCCATTCATGCGGAATTCGCACCTGCGAGTTGATTATTCGACCTTCTGTTAGGCGGTCTTTCCTGCTCGTGCAACCGCGCCGGAGGTCTTGTCCAGGCAATCGCCCCAGTCGGCGCTGCCCCTCATCCCCCTGCCGGGACCTTCTCCCCGTATAGGGACGGGGAGAAGGGGCTGGCCGCAACCTCGGCACCCTCCCGCAACGCTGGAGATTGGCGAAATCCTTCGCGAGGCGTCCCTTCTCCCCGTCCCTATACGGGGAGAAGGTCCCGGCAGGGGGATGAGGGGCAGCGCCGACCTGAGCCTGCTATGGTCACCCCGAAATGCGCTCGATCTCCGCGCCGCAGCCGGACAGCTTTTCCTCCAGCCGCTCGAAGCCGCGGTCGAGATGGTAGACGCGGTTGACCGTGGTTTCGCCTTCGGCCGCAAGGCCGGCAATGACCAGCGACACCGAGGCCCGAAGATCGGTCGCCATGACTGGCGCGCCCTTCAGCTTCGCTACGCCGTCGACGATCGCCGTCTGGCCGGACAGCGTGATGTGGGCGCCGAGCCGGGCGAGTTCCTGGACGTGCATGAAGCGGTTTTCGAAGATCGTCTCGGTGATGCGCGACTTGCCCTTGGCCATCGTCATCAGGCCCATGAACTGCGCCTGCAGATCGGTCGGGAAAGCCGGGAAGGGCGCCGTCGTCACATCGACCGGCGAAATGCCGGCGCCGTTGCGCCTGACGCGGATGCCGGAATTAGTCTGCGTGATCTCGGCGCCGGTCTGCGAAATGATGTCGAGCGCCGTCTGCAACAGGTCGGGCCGCGCGCCTTCCAGCACGACGTCGCCGCCGGTCATCGCCACCGCCATCGCATAGGTGCCGGTCTCGATGCGGTCGGGGATCACCCTGACGCGAGCACCCGACAGCGCCTCGACGCCGTCGATGGTGATGGTCGCCGTGCCGGCGCCCGAGATCTTCGCGCCCATGGCGTTGAGGCATTCGGCGAGATTGACGATCTCCGGCTCGCGCGCGGCGTTTTCGAGCACCGTCTCGCCCTTGGCCAGCGAGGCCGCCATCATCAGCACATGGGTGGCGCCGACCGAAACTTTCGGGAACACATAACGGTTGCCGACAAGCCGGCCGTTCCTGGTCTTGGCGATGACGTAGCCGGTGTCGACGTCGATATCGGCGCCCAGCGCCTGCAGGCCTTCGAGGAAGAGGTCAACCGGCCGTGTGCCGATGGCGCAGCCGCCGGGCAGCGACACCTTGGCCTCGCCCATGCGGGCCAGCAGCGGGCCGATCACCCAGAACGACGCCCGCATCTTCGACACCAGCTCGTAAGGCGCCGTCGTGTCGACGATGTTGCGGGCCGAGAAAGTGATGGTGCGCGAATAGCCTTCCTGCTGCTTTTCGCGGCGGCCATTGACCGAATAGTCGACGCCGTGATTGCCGAGGATGCGGATCAGCTGCTCGACATCGGCCAGATGCGGCACGTTTTCCAGCGTCAGCGTGTCATCGGTCAAAAGCGCGGCGATCATCAGCGGCAGCGCAGCGTTTTTCGCGCCCGAGATCGGAATGCTTCCGGCAAGCTTGTTGCCGCCGACAATTCTGATGCGATCCATGAAGAGCGTCCCCTCGGCGCCAAGGCCGGTTTAAATCGGTTGAGTCTGTTGCGGCCATCTAGACCATTGGCCGGCTTGGTTCAAGAAACAGGCTACTCCCCACTTTGGCCCACGCCGACTTGGCCAAAGTACCGGCGACCAACATAGCCGATTCGCGTTAATCTTTTTTCATCACCGCTTGCAGCCCCTCCGGCCGCTTGTCGGCGTCGCCGGCTCTTCGTGAGCGCGATTGCGCCTTGCGCTTCTGCAGGTTGGCGCGCAACTGCTCGGCCAGCCGGTCCTTGCGGCCCGTTCCGGCCTTTTTCGCTGAACCATCCTTCTTCGGTGATCCATCCTTGTTCGGAGAAACTGTCTTGCCGTTCATCGTTCTGCCCCCGGCCGGCGACCCGCCGGTGCATATAAAGGGATAGCCAACATTGTGGCACGGCCATGTCCGCAACGATCGCCCGGTGCGGCCTTTCAACCCGTCTTTGTCTTGGCCTTGCGCTTGCCGGTTCGATATGGCAGAAGCCCCGCCATCGGCGGCTGCGGTAGCTCAGTGGTAGAGCACTCCCTTGGTAAGGGAGAGGTCGAGAGTTCAATCCTCTCTCGCAGCACCAGTCTATCCGCACCATGCAGAGCTATGGCCATCGCCGCGCATGACCGACTGAGCAAATAGAGGCTATCAGGGCAGATCGCGACGCATACCGGCTGAATGATACGGAGCCGAGCTGCCTTGTGCCCGGCTCCTCCGGCTTTGACGGGAACCTATGCAGCGTCGCCTGTTAGTTGCCGACGTCGCCGCTCCGGAGCCGCTTCACGCACAAAGCGCGAAGGACCAGAGCGGCATCGGCGTAAGTGATCGCCTTTTCGCCGCCGAAAACCAGTGCATTGCCGACAACCTCTAGGACATCGCCCTCGATGCGCCAAGGAAGAATATCGGTGCAGGTCCGCATGCGGCCGAAGACCGAACTGATCGGCACCATCTGGTCCTCAAATTCCACGTGCGGCTCGTCCGTTCCCGGAATCCAGGTTTGGTAAGCTTCCAAGGCATCGTCGAAGGCTCCGTGCAAATGAATCGGAGCATGGCCCTCATGCAGTACGGGTAAAAGGCGTGTGGTCATCGGTCTCCTCCTGGATCGCGGCAGCCAGCCAATGCTGCCAGGTAACCCCCGCATTTCGATGATTGGTCTATGGCCGGATGCGACGGGCGCGTACCCAATAGCCGCAAGTGCCGATGCCCCAATAGAAGGCTTCATCCCGTCCTGAGCGGCGAAATTTCGCCTCGGAATCAGAAGCGTCGTCCGCCTGCGCCTGATCCGGCGCATAACGTGAACGCTCCATGGGCGGGAAAAGGGCGCCGATCACGATCCTGATACAGCCCGGAACGGCTTCCAGAAATGTCTGCGTCATCGTCATCTCCTGATCCTGCGAACATGGACGGCGAAAAGTCAGGCACTTGAAGCGGGCAGTATGACCGGCTTCTTAGCAAATGTCTATCAAACTTGTAGACATTGGCTTGTAAGGAGCGAGCCTCAGACGAAATACCATGCGAGCTTGCCTGTGACTACGGTGGATGCCTGATCGCCAAGCTTCCTGCTATCCGCGCCTCGAACGGCCGCAGCTCCCGGTCTCTTGGCACTTTGCGACGGGGATCAGCTCCATCGCGCCTTCCTCGCGAGCGCGACGGATCTTCAGAATGATGATCCGTCCTTCATGAACCTTGGTCGAGCCGCCAACATGCGATCAGGTGCTCGTCGCCAGCTTGGCTGAGGGGCGGTTCGGCTTTCCAGCAATCGGCAACAGCGAGCGAGCAACGGCCGGCGAAGGCGCATCCCTGGCTCGGGCCCGCCGCGATGTCGGCCTGAGAGATGATCTTCGGCGCTGCATCGTCTGAAGACGCCGCCAGCAGCAGTTTCGTATAGGGATGATTGGGTCCGTGAAAAATCTGGTCGGATGAGCCGGTTTCGACCAGGCGGCCGCGGTACAGCACGCCGATCCTGTCGGCCATGTAGCGCACGACCCTGAGATCGTGGCTGATGAACAGATAGGTCGTGTCCTTGTCGCGCTGCAGGTCGTTGAGCAGGTTGAGAACGGTTGCCTGGACGGAAACGTCGAGCGCCGAAGTGGGTTCGTCGAGCACGACGACCTTCGGCACGCCGGCGAAGGCCCGTGCGATGGCCGCCCGTTGCCGCTGGCCGCCGGATAGTGATCGCGACTTCTGCTCGGCTGTGGCGCCGGCAAGGCGAACCGATTGCAGCAAATCGCTGACGCGGGCCTTGATCTCACTGCTGCGCAGGCCGGCGAGCCGGCGCAGCGGGCGGCCGAGTATCCTGCCGATCCGCTTACGCGGATTGAGCGTGCGATCCGGCGACTGGAAAACCATCTGCACATCGCGGCGTTCGCCAATACTTCTCTTCTCGACGCGCGGTGCGACCGTCCTGCCGAACAGCTCGACCGATCCGGCGTCTGGCATCTGTAGGCCGGTGACGATCCTTGCCAGCGTCGACTTGCCGGAACCGGATTCGCCGATCAGCCCGAAGGTCTCGCCGTGGCCGATGTCGAGATCGATATTGCTGAGCACCAGTTGGCTGCCGAACGCATGGCTGATGCCTTTGCAGGCGATCGCGATTCGGCGTTCTTTGCGCCGGCCCGCGTCTTCATTCTGGACCGCCGAGTGCGATGGCAGGCCGTCCGTCTCCGCCAGTCTTCCATTCCGCTTCGTGTAGTTGAGCGCCGGGATCGAGGCGATCAGCGCCTTCGTATAGGCGTGAGAGGGGTTGTCGAAGACGTCGGCGGCGGCGCCGCTTTCGACCACGGTTCCCGACTGCATCACCGCCACCCGGTCGCAGGTGCGGCGGATCATGTTGATGTCGTGGCTGATCAGCAGAATGCTGGTTTTGTGGTCCCTGCGCAGGCCGGAGAGGATAGCGATGATCTCGGACTGGACGCTGGCGTCGAGCGCCGTCGTCGGCTCGTCCAGCACCAGCAGCGACGGGTCGAGCGCAATCGCGATGGCGATGTTGGCGCGCTGCTGCATGCCGCCGGAGAGTTCGTGTGGATAGAGCCCCAGCACCCGCTCCGGATGGCTCACCCGAACGCGCCCGAGCAGTTCGCAAGCCCGCTCGCGCGCCTCGTCATGGCGCACCGGGCGATGCCGCATGATCGTCTCGGTGATCTGGCGGCCGATCGTCATGCTTGGGTTGAGGGCCGCGCCCGGGTGCTGGTAGACGGCGGCGATATGATTTCCCCTGAGTTGGCGCAACTGCTCGGCGGAAAGGTCGCGGATTTCGCGGCCCTGGAACTCCAGCGCTGACGCCGCGATGCGGGCATTCTTCGGCAGATAGCGCAGGATGGCGAGCGCCACCGAGCTTTTCCCCGATCCAGACTCGCCGACAAGGCCGAGTGCTTCGCCTTCGCCTATGCGCAGGGAGACGCCACTGACGGCGGGATGCGATCCATTGCGCCCGTCATAGGCGATGGAAAGCTGGTCGACGTTCAGAACCGAGGAGGACATTGGGAGCTTGAAACCACTTTCTTCCAGCGTCGCGATCGAGGGCAATCGCTTCCACTTTCGCAACGCATTATATCTATAAAGTTACTCGAATTAGGACGGAGCGCAATCTAACTTTCATGGCTCAAGAGCGATTGTCGCCGCTTGCCGAAGCAGTGCGACAATCTCCGGAGCAGATCTGGAAGGAGACCGGCATGGCTCGAGACCACATGATCCTCAGCGCATTTTTCTTCAACCCGCAGGGCGATCATCGGATGTCGTGGCGCCATCCGCGGGCGCCGGGCCGGGAGGTGCTGGACTTCGAGTTCTACCGTGATCTCGTGCAAGCGGCCGAGCGGGCCAGGATCGACACCATCTTCGTCGCCGACCACGTTTCGATCTGGGATTCGGTCAAGAGCGGTGTCGCCCACTACGCCAATGCCCGCCTTGAGCCATTGACGCTGCTGTCGGCACTGGCCGGCGTGACCAAACACATCGGCCTGATCACCACGGTGTCGAGCTCGTACAGCGAGCCCTACAATGTTGCGCGCATGTTCGCCTCGCTCGACCATATCAGCAAGGGCAGGGCGTCGTGGAACGTCGTCACATCGGCCATGGACGAGGAGGCGCGCAATTTCGGCCGCGACGGCAACATCGAACATGCGTTCCGCTATGAGCGCGCGGCCGAATTCCTCGATATCGTCAAGGCGCTTTGGGACAGCTGGGAAGACGAGGCGCTGCTGATCGACAAGGAGACGGGCTATTTCGCCGATCCCGACAAGGTCCACCCCATCGATCACAAGGGCAAGCACTTCAAGGTGCGCGGGCCGCTCAACGTTTCGCGGCCGCCGCAGGGCCACCCGCTGATCGTCCAGGCAGGCTCGTCCGAGGACGGCAAGAACTTCGCCGCCGCCCAGGCCGACGTGCATTTCGCCATCTACAGCACCAGGGAAGACGGCATCAAATACCGGCAGGACATCAACGAGCGCCTCGCCCGCTATGGCAGGCGGCCGGAGAGCTTCAAGATCCTGCCGGGCATTCTGCCGATTGTCGCCGCTTCCGAGGCGGAAGGCCGCGAAAAGCAGGAATACCTCCAGACCCTGTTGCCCGATCAGGTCGGCATCGACCTTCTGTCCAGCTGGAGCGGCATCGATCTCTCCGTCTATCCGCCAGACGGGCCGCTGCCGCCGCTGCCGGACGAGAGCACCTTCAATGGCGGACGGACATCGCTCAACCGGGTCAAGGAATGGTCGAAGCAGAATCTCAGCCTACGCGACATCGCCCGCAAGCTCGCCAACAGCGGTTCGGTGCCGACCGTCGCCGGCACGCCCAAACAGATCGCCGACCAGTTGCAGGACTGGTTCGTTTCAGGCGCCGCCGACGGCTTCAACCTGATGTTCCCGCTGCTGCCCGAGGACTGGGTGAATTTCGCCGAGCAGGTGGTGCCGGAGCTGCAGCGCCGCGGCGTGTTCCCGACCGAATACGCGCCGGGAACGCTGCGTGACCGCTTCGGTCTGGCGCGGCCGGCAAACCGCTTCGCCGAGCAGCGCGACAACGCACGCGCCGTGTCCTGACCGGGAGAACGATCATGACCGTCGCGCCAAGATTGCAGCCTCGCGAAGCCACCGCGCCGCAGCTCGTCAATGTCCTGCACAGTCCCAAGCGTGTGCGCGTCAAATTCGGCGGCCGCACCATCGCCGACAGCCGCAACGTGCTGGTGCTGCGCTCCAACCATTTCCTGCCGATCTATTTCTTCCCGCCGTCAGCGGTAGATCCGTCGGTGCTGAAGCCCTCGCTGCATCGCGAACCGCATCCAGTCGGTGGCGAGACGGCCTATTGGGATATCGACAGCGGCGACAGGCGCAGTGCCAACGCGGCGTGGGCGTTCATCTCGCCGCCGGACGAAGCGCTGGCGTCCCTGGCCGGGCGGATCGCCTTCACCTGGAAGGCCGTCGACCAATGGTTCGAGGAGGACGAAGAGGTCTTCGTCCATGCGCGAGACCCTTATGCGCGCATTGATGTGCTGCAAAGCACGAGCCATGTGCAGGTCTGGTTCGACGGCGAGCCGATCGCCGACAGTCACCGCCCGGTGCTTTTGTTCGAGACCCATCTGCCGACGCGTTTCTATCTACCGGCGGAAGACATCCGGCTGGAGCGGCTGATGGCGTCCGTTACAACGACGCGATGTCCCTACAAGGGCATTGCCTCCTACTGGTCGGGGCTGCTGAGCGACGGAACGGTGCGCCCGGACATCGCCTGGAGCTACCGGGATCCAATCGTCGAAATGCCGAAGATCAAAGGCCTCATCGCCTTCTATCCGCAGGCCGTTGACCGCATCCATCTCGACGGCGAACCCGTCGCATAGATTTTTAATTTTCATTTCAAAGCAGGGTTTAACATGACCAAACGCAGGGATATCGACGCACTTCGCAGCCTGTCGGGGGACATCTGGAATGTCGCCGTCGACGAATATCAGGGCGGCTTTCTCAAGCGCCGCGATCTCCTGAAATACGCCGCACTGCTCGGCCTGACAGGCTTTGCCGCCTCGCAGGGGTTCGGAGCCGCACGCGCCGCGGCCGCCGCCGGCGGCACGGTTCGTGTCGGGCTCGGTCAGCCGACCAAGGCGATCGATCCAGTTTCGGTGACCGATCCGGCCAGCATCGGGGTGATCAGCCAGGTCGGCGAATATCTGATCCTCGACGATCCGAAGGACGGTCTCCAGCCGAAGCTCGCTTTGTCCTGGGAGGCCGACGAGACAGCCAGCCGCTGGACCTTCAAATTGCGGCAAGGGGTGAAATTCCACGATGGCCGCGCGGTCACCGCCAGGGACGTGGTGGCGAGCTTCGAGCGGCTGGTCGATCCCGCCAGCGGCTCGTCGGCGCTCTCAGCCTACAAGGGCATCCTGTCCAAGGGTGGCGCCAAACTGGTCGACGAGCAGACAGTCGCCTTCGATCTCGACGGTCCCAACAGCAACTTTCCCTTCTATGTCTCCTCCGACGTCTATAATGCCGTCATCCTGCCGGCCGACTATGCCGGCGATTTCGAGAAGACTTTCAACGGCACCGGCCCGTTCAAGCTCGAATCCTTCCGTCCCAAGCAAGGCGCCAGCTTCGTGCGCAATCCGGATTACTGGGGCGAGAAGGCACTGCCCGACCGCATCGAGATCAAGTTCTTCGACGACGAGCAGGCGCAGGTGCTGGCGCTGCAGGCCGGCCAGCTCGACGTCATCCCCAGCACGACGCGGTTGGAACTGGCGATCGAGGGCAACCCCAACTTCAAGCTGCTCAGCGTGCAGGCAAGCTCGCATGACCAGGTGCATCTCAGAACCGACCAGGCGCCGTTCACCGACAAGCGCATCCGCCGCGCGCTGGCACTCACCATCGACCGCGAGGCGGTGGTCAAGGGGCTGCTGAAGGGCCGCGCCATCGTCGGCAACGACACCCCGTTCGCGCCGATCTTCCCTTCGGCCGATCCGTCGGTGCCGCAGCGCAAGCACGATATCACGGAAGCCAAGCGGCTGCTTGGCGAGGCTGGCGTGCCGAACGGCTTCGAGGTGACGCTGACCACCGAACGCGCCTATGACATTCCCGACTATGCGGTGATCATCCAGAACTTCGCCAAAAAGATCGGCATCGATGTCAAGCTCAATGTCCTGCCGCAGGACGCCTATTACGGCTCGGCGACCTTCGGCAGCTCGCCTTGGCTGGATTCGGTTCTCGGCATCACCGACTACGGCCATCGCGGCACGCCCGACATCTTCCTCAACGCCACGCTGAAGAGTACGGGAGCCTGGAACGCGGCGCATTTCAACAACCCCGGCTATGATGCGCTGCTGCTCGACTACTCGAAGGCGCGTGACCTCAATGCCCAGCGCCTTGCTGCCGGCAAGATCCAGACGCTTTTGCTTGACGAGACGCCGGCGATCATCAGCTACTTCTCGCAATACAGCCGGATTGTCAGCTCGAAGGTCGAGGGCGTGCGCTTCACCGCAATCTCGCATCTGCTGCTCGATCGCGTTTCCTTCGTCCAGGCATGATCGCGACATGCTGACCGGCCGCATTCTGTCAGCGCGTGTGGGCACTCTTGTCCTCACGCTGTGGCTTGTCAGTGTCCTGGTTTTCTTCGCCGGGCAGGTTTTGCCCGGCGATGTCGGCCGCGTGATGCTCGGGCCGTTTGCCGACGCGCAGGCGGTGGCGGAGCTGAACAAGCGGCTGGGCGCCGACCAGCCAGTTCTCGTCCAGTATTGGCTCTGGTTCAGCAAGGCGGTGTCAGGCGATTTCGGCACCTCGCTTTCGATGCGCGCGCCGGTGGCCCCGTTCGTGCTGGAGAGCCTGAAGCGCTCCGCATCCCTTGCCGGCATTATTTTGGTCTTTCTCATTCCGCTCGGGGTTGGCGGCGGTGTCATCGCCGGTCTCAACGCCGGCCGCCTCATCGACCGGCTGATCGTGATGGCGGGCGTCTCCTTCGGCATCGTGCCGGATTTTGTGTCCGGCCTGATGCTGCTCATCGTTTTCGGCCTGTGGCTGAACTGGTTCCCGATCTCAGGCGTTGCGCCGGATGGCGCGGGCTTCTGGACGCAAGGCTATTATCTGATCCTGCCGGCGCTGCCGCTGGTGCTCAATCTTGCCGGCTACATCGCCCGGATGACGCGGGCCGGCGTGATCGAGGCGATGGCCGCCGACTACACACGCACCGCCGTCCTGAAAGGGCTTGAGCGGCGCGAGATCATCCTTCGGCACGTGCTGCGCAATGCGCTGACCCCGACCATCGCGGTGCTGGCGACGCAGACCGGATACATGCTTGGCGGGCTGGTTGTGATCGAAGCGCTGTTCGGCATCCAGGGACTTGGCAATCTGGTTCTGAACGCGGCCAAGGCGCGAGATTTCCCGATGCTTGAAGCGGGGGTGCTGGTGATGGCGGCAATCTTTGTTCTTTCGGCGGCGGCGGGCGACTTCGTGCTGGCCTTGCTCGATCCGCGGCAACGCCGTCGGACCTCGCCATGACGGATCTGACGGAGTTTCCCGCATCACGGCGCGCCGTGGCCGGTTTTCCGGCGGTGCGCAGGATCGGCAGTGCCTTCTCCGGACTGCCCCCATCGGTCGTGATCGGAACGCTGCTGCTACTGTTCTGGGTCGTATGCGCGGTAGCAGGCAATCTTTTCGCTCCGTATGATCCCTATGCCGAGGATTTTCTGGCGATGCTGACGCCGCCCGATGCCTCGCACTGGTTCGGGACCGATCAGCTCGGCCGCGACGTGCTGTCCCGCATTATCGCCGGATCGCGCGATATCCTGCTGGTTGCGCCGCTGGCGACGCTGGTCGGCGTTGCCGCCGGCAGCATCATCGGCCTGGTGCTCGGCTATTTCGATGGCCTCACCGATGCCATCGGCGCGCGGCTGCTCGATACACTGATGGCGTTTCCATTCATCGTTCTCGTCACCATGACGCTGGTGGCGATCGGGCCGTCGAACCTGACCGTCGTCCTGGTGATCGGCATCGCCTATGCGCCGCTGGTGGCGCGCACCGTCCGCGCCGCCGTGCGCGAGCAGAAGCAGCGCGACTATGTCAGCGCCGCCCGGCTTGGCGGCGAAGGCGCGCTCGCCATCATGTTCCTGGAGATATTGCCCAACATCAGGGAGACCATCCTCATCGAGTTCGTCACTCGGCTGGGCTACGCGTTCTTTTCGATCGCGACGCTGAGTTTTCTGGGCCTCGGCATCCAGCCGCCTTCCGCCGATTGGGGGCTAGCCGTCGCCGACGGCTACGGCTTCCTGACCGGCGGTAAATGGTGGGTCGTCGTTTTCAATTCCGGCGCGATCGTTTCACTGGTCATGGCAACGAACCTAATTGCCCAAGGCTTAGGCGCGTTTGAAAATGGTGATGGATGAATGCGAAGCCGTATTGATGGCCTGAGCTTCGGTCTGCTCGCTATACGGACATTGCTACGTCCATTAGCAGAACGGCATTTTTCTCCGCGAGGCCGAAAAATCGGAACGTAGTTCCTTATCTCTATAGATTTTGTCGAATATCGTCTGCCCCGGTTTGGAAATGACCCGATGCGCATGCAGGGTCCGGGAGATTGACGAGTTGGCAAGGCTATCGGTTCTCGGAATATCCGGCGGCGTAAGCACACCATCGCGCACTACCGCGGTGGTCAACGCGCTGGTCAAGGCAGTCGCCTTGCGCGTCCCGGCAGACACCGGCCTGATCGAAATCACCGAGGCGGCGCCTTCGATTTTCGCCGGGCTGTCTCGTCGTGCGCTCGGCGCGTCTGGCGAAGCGATCATCCAGCGTGTCGAGAAGGCCGACCTGCTCGTGGTCGGAACGCCGGTCTATCGGGCGTCCTACACCGGCGCTCTCAAGCACCTGTTCGACCTCGTCGATCATCGTGCACTGACGGGCAAGACCGTGCTTCTCGCGGCAACCGGCGGAAGTCCATACCATGGCCTGGTTCTCGAACATCAGCTCCGGCCATTGTTCGGTTTTTTCGGGGCCGTCACGGTCCCGACCGGCGTCTACGGCGCGCCCGACGATTTCGTCGATGCCAAGATCGTCGGCGCGGCGATTATCGAGCGCATCTCACGGGCCGCTACCGAAGCGATTTCCTTGCTTAATTCCAGTGATGCAAACACTGCCGTCGCCACGCGCGTCGGTTGAAGCCAATCAAAAGGGGAAACGAACGAAATGACCTCGAATTCCGACAACGTGAAATTCGCCTACTGGGTCCCGAACGTCTCGGGCGGCCTGGTCATCTCCAACATCGAGCAGCGGACCGGCTGGGACATCGACTATAACCGCAAGCTCGCCCAGATCGCCGAGGCCAACGGCTTCGACTACGCGCTGAGCCAAATACGCTTCACGGCCGGCTATGGCGCCGACAACCAGCACGAATCGGTATCGTTCAGCCATGCCTTGCTTGCGGCGACCACAACGCTGAAAGTCATCGCGGCGATCCTGCCCGGCCCATGGAATCCAGCGCTGGCGGCCAAGCAGATAGCCACCATCAACCACCTGACCAATGGCCGTGTCGCCGTCAATGTCGTCAGCGGCTGGTTCCGCGGTGAGTTCGCCGCCATCGGCGAGCTGTGGCTCGACCATGACGAGCGCTATCGCCGTTCGGAGGAATTCATCCGTGCGCTGCGCGGCATCTGGACCGAGGACAATTTCACTCTGAAGGGCGACTTCTATCGCTTTACCAACTACTCGATGAAGCCGAAGCCGATCGATCCGCAGCCGGAGATCTTCCAGGGCGGCTCATCACGCGCGGCGCGCGACATGGCTGCGCGGGTTTCCGACTGGTATTTCACCAACGGCAACACGCCGGAAGAGATCAAGAAGCAGGTTGACGACATCAAGACCAAGGCGAAGGCCAATGGCCACAAGGTCAAGATCGGCGTCAACGCCTTTGCCATCGCTCGCGAAACCGAGGCAGAAGCGCGCACCGTGCTCGACGAGATCATCGCCAAGGCCAATCCGGAGGCGGTGCAGGGTTTCGCCGATCAGGTCAAGAATGCCGGCAAGGCGTCGCCGGAAGGCGAGGGTAACTGGGCGAAATCCTCGTTCGAGGATCTTGTCCAATACAATGACGGCTTCCGCAGCAATCTCATCGGCACGCCGGAACAGATTGCCGAACGCATCCTCAAGCTGAAGGATGCCGGCGCGGATCTGATACTGCTCGGCTTCCTGCATTTCCAGGAAGAGGTGGAGTTCTTCGGCAAGCGCGTCATCCCTCTGGTGCGCGAACTGGAAGCGGCGCGCGACAGGGAGCTCGTCGCCGCGGAATAGGACACGCGCGGCCTCCAGGCCGCCGCCCGCACGCCTTCAAAATCAGGGACGTTTCATGATTGGTGCTTCGCTGGGAGCCGCCGCATACGAGCGCGCGCCCGAAATTTCCGGCATTCTTGCTGGTGCTGGTCCCGTCGAGGACACGCGCCCGGCGCGCCTGTCGGCAAAGGCTGATGCGATCCTGGCGCTGGGCGGGATCAGCATTTCCTTTGGTGGCGTCACGGCACTGCGGGATGTCGACCTCGAGGTCAAAAGCCGCGAGATTCGCGCTGTGATCGGTCCCAATGGCGCCGGCAAATCCTCGCTGATCAACATCATCAGCGGCCTCTATCACGCCGATCAGGGCAAGATCGCGATCGATAGCCAGTCCTTCTCCCGGGTGTCGGCAAGCCGTCTGGCACGGCTCGGCGTCGCGCGCACCTTCCAGAACCTGGCACTGTTCGGTGGGCTTTCAGTGCGCGACAACATCGCGTCGGGCCGCGTCCACACTCGGCGCGCCAGCTTCGTCGAACATATCGCCGGTCTACCGCGCGCCCGGCGCGAAGATGCCGCGATCGCTGAAAAGGTCGACCAGACAATCGCCTTCCTGCATCTCGAGGCCGTCGCCGATCGCCTGGTCGCAACGCTGCCCTACGGCCTGCAGAAGCGGGTCGAACTGGCGCGCGCGCTTGTCGCCGAGCCGAAGATCCTGCTGCTCGACGAGCCGATGGCCGGCATGACGGCGACCGAGAAGGCCGAGATGGCCGGTTTCGTGCGCGCAGCGCGCGACCGGCACGACGTCACCATCATCCTCATCGAACACGACATCGGCGTGGTCATGGGGCTCTCCGACCGCGTCGCCGTGCTCGACTACGGCCGCAAGATCGCCGACGGGACACCGGCCGAGGTCAGGGCCAATCCGGCGGTGATCCGGGCCTATATCGGCACCGCCGAAGGCGAAGATGGCGAGGGCATCTGATGAGCTACTATGATTTCCTCTTCGTCATCGAGGTGCTGGTCGGTGGCTTGCTCTCAGGCGTCATGTATTCGCTCGTCGCCATCGGTTTCGTGCTGATCTACAAGACGTCGGGCGTGCTGAACTTCGCGCAAGGGTCGATGGTGCTGTTCGCCGCACTCACCTTTGTCAGCCTTGTCGAACGCGGCATCCCGTTTGCGCTTTCAATGCTCATTACCCTCGCGGTCATGGTTGCGCTGGGCTTCACCATCGAGCGAACTGTGCTGAGGCCGCTGGTCAATCGCTCGCCGATGACGCTGTTCATGGCCACGCTTGGCCTGTCTTACATCATTGAAGGCGCTGCCCAGTTGGTGTGGGGCACGCAGGTGCACGGGCTCGATCTCGGCATCGACGACACGCCGTTCGAGGTCGGCGGTATCCTGATATCGTCGTTCGATCTTCTTGCTGCAGGCATTGCCGCGGCGATGGTCGCCGGCTTGAGCGCATTCTTCTATTGGACCCGCGTCGGCCTAGCGTTTCGCGCCGTCGCAGACGACCAGTTCGCGGCGCTCGCCGTCGGGCTGCGGCTGCCCCGGATCTGGGGAACGGTGTGGACGGCCGCGGGGTTCGTGGCACTGGTCGCGGGGCTCTTGTGGGGCGCGCGCCTCGGCGTCCAGTTCTCGCTGTCGCTGATCGTGCTGAAGGCGCTGCCGGTGCTGGTGCTTGGCGGCTTCGATTCTATCCTCGGCGCCATCGTCGGCGGCCTCATCATCGGCGCCAGCGAGAAGCTCGCCGAGGTCTACCTCGGACCCTTTGTCGGTGGCGGCATCGAAGGCTGGTTCGCCTATGCGCTGGCGCTGGTCGTCCTGCTGGT
Organism: Mesorhizobium sp. M0207; assembly: GCF_040321995.1. Lineage (NCBI taxonomy): Bacteria > Pseudomonadati > Pseudomonadota > Alphaproteobacteria > Hyphomicrobiales > Phyllobacteriaceae > Mesorhizobium > Mesorhizobium sp. M0207. Next base: position 2,570 of record NZ_JAMYSQ010000001.1, on the reverse strand, counting down.
GCGCCCCTCCGGCCTGTTTGGCCAGAAGACTGTCGAAAGGGTCTGACCGATGGCCGTGCAAGCGCTCGATGCCGCAAGGCTTCCCATCGACTGGCAGAGGTTAGCTCTGCCCGTCGCCCTGATTGCCGTGGCCTACGGCCTGATCCCCGCCTATGCGTCGAGCTATCTCGTCGAGGCGATCCTGCTGCCGTTCCTTGCGCTCAGCCTGGCGGCGGTCGGCCTCAACCTTTTGACCGGCTATTGCGGCCAGCTTTCGCTGGGCTCCTCCGCCTTCATGGCGGTCGGCGCTTTCGCCGCCTACAATTTCAACCTTCGGGTCGAAGGACTGCCGCTGGCTGCGACCATGATCCTGGCCGGGATTTCGGCCGCCGGCATCGGCGTCGTGTTCGGATTGCCGAGCCTGCGCCTGCGCGGCTTCTATCTCGCCGTCTCGACGCTCGCCGCCCAGTTCTTCGTGCAGTGGGCGCTGACCAAGTTCGGCTGGTTCTCCAACGACAACCCTTCCGGGGTGATCTCGGCGCCGCACCTTGCCGTTGCGGGCTTCTCGCTCGACAGGGCGACGGGCCGCTACCTGCTCTCGGTGACCACGGTCATCGTGCTCACGGCGCTCGTCTGGCGCCTGGTCAACAGCGCGACCGGCCGCAATTTCATCGCCGTGCGCGACAACGAGACCGCCGCGCGGGTGATCGGCGTCCCTGTGCTGAAGACCAAGCTGCTCGCGTTCGCCATCTCGTCCTTCATTATCGGCGTCGCCGGGGTGCTGTGGGCCTTCACCTATCTGCGCACGGTCGAGCCGGCCGGCTTCAATCTCGACCGCTCGTTCCAGATCCTGTTCATCATCATCATCGGCGGGCTGGCCTCGATACGCGGCGCCTTTCTGGGAGCGGCGTTCATCGTCATCTTTCCGCTCATCCTGTCGCGGCTTGGCGCCTTCCTGTTTGGCGGACTGTTCGATTCGGGTGTTCTCGACATGAGCCAGCGCATCGTGCTCGGCGCGCTCATCATCATCTTCCTCATCGCGGAACCGAACGGGCTGTCGGCCCTCTTCGACCGCCTGAAACGACGGATCGGCTCAAGGTCCAGCTGAGCGCCGCTCGACATCCTCTCACGGACCACAACCTCAGGAGACGCAATCCATGACCTTCTTCAGTCACCTCAAGAAAGCGGCGATCGCCACGGCCTTCGTCCTCGGCGCGACGGCGGTCCACGCCGACGAGCAGTATTTTCCCCTGCAGAGCTACCGCGTCGGCCCTTATGCCGCCGGCGGCACCGGCTTCTTCGGCGGCTTCATCGACTATCTCAACCTGATCAACATCCGCGACGGCGGCGTCAACGGCGTCAAGCTGACCTGGAGCGAGGGCGAGACGCAGTATGAGGTCGAGAAGGGCGTCGAGGTCTATGAACGATTGAAGAGCAATCCCGGCATCGCCGCCTGGAACCCGCTTTCGGTCGGCATCGCCTATGCCATGATCGACCGCATCACCGATGACAAGGTGCCGCTGATCACCATCAACCACGGCCGCACCGACACCACGGACGGACGCGTGTTCCCTTACGTCTTCCCGCTGCTGCTCAATCCCTACAGCGAGACCTCGGGCATCGTGAACTATATCGCCTCCAAGGAAGGTGGCCTCGACAAGCTCAAGGGCAAGAAGATCGTCGTGCTCTATCACGGCTCGCCCTATGGCAAGGAGACGATTCCGATCTATGAGCTGCTGTCGCAGAAATACGGCTTCGAGCTGTCGCAGATCGAGGTTCCGCATCCAGGCAACGAGCAGCAGGCGCAGTGGCTGACGATCCGTCGCGAGCATCCGGACTATGTGGTGCTGCGCGGCTGGGGCGTGATGAACCCGGTTGCGCTCAAGACCGCGCAGAAGACCGGCTTCCCGGCCGATCACATCGTCGGCAATGTCTGGTCGAATTCGGAAGAGGATGTGATCCCCGCCGGCGATGCCGCCAAGGGCTATACGGCCATCACCACCCAGGCGTCAGGCGAGCAGTATCCGGTAGTCCAGGAGATCGTCAAAACGGTCTACGGCGCCGGCAAAGGCAATCTCGAGGAAAAGAGCCGTATCGGCTCGGTCTACCACAATCTCGGCATCGTCAACGGCATCCTCAATGTCGAGGCGGTCCGCATCGCGCAGGCCAAGTTCGGCAACCGCACGCTCACCGGCGACGAAGTCCGCTGGGGCTTCGAGCATCTCAAGCTCGATCCGGCACGCGTCGAGGCGCTGGGCGCCAAGGACCTGTTCCACTCGATCAACGTCTCCTGGGACAATCACGAAGGTGACGGCTACGTGACCTTCCAGCAGTGGGACGGCAAGAAGTGGAACGTCGTCTCCGACTGGATTGCGCCCGACTGGAAGCTGCTGCGTCCGATCATCGAGAAGTCGTCCGAGGCCTATGCCAGGGAAAAGGGCATCAAGATCCGCACGGCCGAAGACGCCGAAGCAGTGGTCAGCAACTGAAGTCCAACAACTCGCGGGCGGCCCACCGGCCGGGCGCGGTTTACTGCCTATTGCGGAGGCATGGCTGTGCAGCCCCGAAAATACCATCCGGTCCGTGCGTCG